>CBFHTU010000010.1:0-79918 GCA_965658825.1 Yoonia sp. | reverse complement strand
TTCCCTTGTTCATATCCGTCTCTCCTTGGTTCCAAAATTACCAAGCAAAGCGTCTACTAATCTAGGGGCACCTCAGCCCTTCTGAAATGACCGACCGCCATATGCGGCGTCTCTAGTGGTCCCTGAAACCGAAGCTCCGTGCCCTAACGGATGCTTCCGACCATAAGCCGTGGTTGGCCAACGAATATGATGCCGCGCTGCAGTTCTGTTGCATTTATTGGTATCGGGTTTGGGGTGTTGTCACCAGCCTCGGTAGTTTCTACATATGGAACATTCCTGCTTCCCTTTTTGTGTTCGTTCTTCATGTCACAATAAATTCACGGATGTGCCTGACATTGTGCCGAAGTCACCGCGATCATAAATAGGATATCTTCGGCAGAGCAGCCGCGTGACAAATCGTTTGCCGGCTTTGCTAATCCTTGAAGGATAGGCCCAATCGCCTGAGCCCCACCCATGCGTTGGGCAATTTTGTAACCAATGTTTCCAGCCTCGAGACTAGGAAAAACAAAAACATTTGCATTACCCACAAGCGCTGAATTCGGCGCCTTAGCTTGCGCAACATCTGGCACAAAGGCCGCATCAAACTGCAGTTCTCCATCCACGATCAATTCTGGAGATGCTTCGCGCACCATGGCCGTCGCCTCGGTAACTTTCGATACGCGCTCATGCTTGGCACTGCCGCGTGTCGAAAAGGACAGCATTGCAACGCGGGGTGTGTCGCCTGTCAACTCTGCAAAAGACGTCGCCGACGCACGCGCAATGTCCGCCATTTCTGCCGCACTCGGGTCGATCACCAAACCCGCATCAGAAAACACGAACGCGCCCTTCTTTTCGTGATGGTCTTTGCAAAATAGCATCAGAAAAAAGCTGGATACCATTCTCGCACCCTTGGCAGGCCCGATGACCTGAATGGCAGTCCGAACGATTTCAGCCGTTGCAGTTGCCGCCCCCCCAAGCGTACCGTCGGCTTTGCCGGTCTTGACCAGCAACGTCGCAAACACGGACGGGTTCAATATTGCGTCTTTCGCGCTTTCCAGGGTCGTCTGGTTAACACTCTCGAGACGAATTCCGACTTGGATAGGATAGAGACTATGAAACGCCTGCTTACAATTGCCCTCACTTCTGGATTGGCCTTGCTTGGCTCGACCGCGCGCGCAGTTGAACATATCGTGCGCATCGAAGGTCCGGGATACTTTCCGAACGTTATCTATTTTCAGGTTGGCGATACGGTGAAGTTTCAAAACTACGGCCCCTATCCCGCGCGCCTGAAGAACACCAATGGCTACTGGTACACGTCGAGCGACATCGCCAAGTTCAGCAGCGTCACCATGCCGCTGAATTCGAGCACCACAATCAACCTCTATGGCCCCTACTATGCCGTCTCCAGCTATTTTGGCGGCACAAGCTATGCCCAGTACTCCGCGACCTACCCTTTGAAAATTATCCGACAGGATACCCCGGTTGCATGCCCCGATTCACGTGTGATTTGCTAGAGGCTTAATAAGCGCCTCGCCACTTGCCCGATTTGAATTGACCGCAGTATCAACACGGCTGAAATGAAGCGCATCCTCGGGTGCGCTTTTCATGAGCGTCGCGGCCCCTTTGCCGGCCTCACCCAGCCAAAGCGCCCATTGATCGGGTGCCAGAATGACCGGCAGTCGGTGATGGATTTGCGCCATTGCGGCGTTGGCCGCCGTCGTCAAAATCGCAAAGGATGTCACCGCATCCGCGCCCTGCCCCCAGTCCTGCCAGATGCCGCCAAACACCAACGGCGCCCCGTCCTGACGGGTCACATACCACGGCAAGGGTTTGTCCTTTTCCGATCTTTCCCATTCGTAGAACCCTGATACGGGGACCAGGCACCGGCGGGTCCGGCAGGCTTCTGCAAACGCCGGTTTTTGGGCAATCGTTTCGGCGCGCGCATTGATCAACAGCGGTCCGCCGTTCACCTTGTCGTACCAACGGGGCACGAATCCCCAGCGCATCGGGCGCAAGCGCCGCACTCCGTCTGCGGAGGTCACGACGCCGACTTGTGTCGTCGGGCAAACGTTATAGTCGGGCACGTCTGGCAGGTCGTTTGACAGACTCGCGTCAAACATCTGGGCCATCGCATCATGGGGCAAGGTGATCGCCATTCGTCCGCACATGACATCATTATGCGTGCAAAGCGCGTGCCGCACCAGACACTTGCGCGGCGCTCAAAGCGACAAGATCGCTGCGGCAAAAGCCTCAGGCGCTTCTTGCGGCAGGTTGTGTCCCACCCCCTCCAACAGCACGCGTCGATAAGGGCCGGAGAAATGCGCGGCGTCGCTGTCGGGATGACTGGGCGGTGTCACCTCGTCGTCGGCTCCCAGCATCACAACGCTTGGCACGGTAATCGCGGGTTGCCCGGCAAGCAGCGCCTCTGTCGCCTCATACTGCGGATCGCCTGCCACCTCGCCCAAACGGTGCCGGTAAGAGTGGATCACGACATCGACGAAGTCGGGATTGTCGAAAGCCTGCGCAGTGGCGTCAAAGGTGGCCTGATCAAAAGACCAAGACGGCGACCACATACCCCAGATGTGCTGGCAAAGCGCGCGTCGGTTGAGGGTAAGCCCTTTCACGCCGCGTAAGGTGTTGAAGTAATAAGTATACCACAGCCGTACCTCTTGCGCAGGGGATAGCGGTTTCCACGCGTTGGGGATGTCTTGCAGGTTGTAGCCCTGCCCGCAGCTAACCAACCCCGCGACACGCTCGGGCCAGAGGGCGGCGACGATGCACGCCGCACGCCCGCCCCAATCGTAGCCCGCCAATGTCGCCTTTTGGACGCCCAGCGCATCCATGAAGGCCAGCAGGTCATGGGCAAGTGCCGCTTGCTGACCAGACCGCAGCGTGTCGGCATGGCGGAATGTCGTCGCGCCATACCCGCGCAGATAGGGCACAAGAACCCGCAGGTCTTGCGCCGCGAGAATAGGTGCGACGGCATCAAAGGCATGGATATCGTAGGGAAAGCCATGCAGCAGGATTACAGCTGCACCGCCTTCAGGGCCGTGCTCGACATAGGCGATATCCAGATCGCCTGCCTGGATGGTTTTCATTGTGGCCTCCGGTTTGTGAGTGAGGCTAGAGCCGGATTTTTCTGCATGCAACCGCTGAACGGCACAGGGCCATACCAGCAGATGCGCCGCGGAACGTTCCATAAAATGGCCGCAAAGTCTTGTTACGCTCCGCGCATTATGAACCTAAGCGAGATTCGAGTATGAATATTTTAAGCCCCGACCAACAATCGGACGAGATGACGCCTTTGATGGAAGAACTCTTCAAACTGTCCGAACAGTTTTTCATCGCCTATGGAAGCTTCTTGCCGCATGGCGCTTTTCTAAATGACGCGGGGCAAGTGAATTTGGTCGGAGCGGCGCCAGAGCAGGGCATGGCCAATGCCACCGAGGTTTTGCCAATGATCCATGCCGGCCTGAGGTCGGTGACCGCAAAAGCAACAACGCGCGCTGTGGGTGTCAGCGAGAGCGTCTTTATCGGCCACAATAGAACCCCCGCGATCAAGGTTTTGCTGGAGCACCGGGTCGGATTGACGATGGCGCTTTACAAGCCTTGGAAGAAGCGCTTTTTGCGCGCACCGTTCTTTGGTGCCATGGACGGTCAAATCGCAGAGCCCGAAGTTGGTGGCTGGACTGACCTTGCCAATATCAGGACCTAACCTTTTCTAAAGAAGCAAAAAATAACCCCCGCCGCAGGTCTGCGACGGGGGTTATTTTATTGTTAGCCTACAAGCTTACTTTATGGTGATACGCCCATCAAGTAAGGCGGTGTAGCCCCCTTGTGCCGCGAGGTATTCTGCCGTCACGTCGGCAAGGTCGGGACCGAAGTCGTAAGCGTTGGCTGCGTCGCGGAACATCTTGTAGCCGTCACCGCCGTTGCGCACATAGTTGTTGGACACAAGGCCGTATGTCGCGGCCAGATCAATCGGCGTGCCTGCGACCATCACGTCGGAAATGCGGCTGCCAACTTCAGCGGCGGGATCAACCGTGAAGGTCATGCCTGCCACTTGCGGGAAGCGGCCCGCCACGTCAGCGATTTCAGAGACGCCGTTTTCAAGCGCATCCACAACCGTTTGACCCGAGACGTGGAAGGTCGAGAGCGTGTTCTGGAACGGCAGCACAGTGAGCACTTCGCCCATGGTCACGTCGCCCGCATCAATCGAGGCCCGCAAGCCGCCAGAGTTTGCAATCGCGATCTGGATCCCCTGCGCGGCTACACGGTCAAGCATCGCGTCAGCCACAAGGTTGCCCATTTCGCATTCCTGCACGCGGCAGGTGTCACGGTTGCCGTCGATGGTGCTGGCGGATGTAGCCACAACTTTGTTGCGGATTTCTTCCAGTGGCACGGCCAACTCCGCAATCCGCGCGACGGTCTCTGCGTCCTCGGCCACGTCGCCGTTGATCAGGATCGGCTCGCCGACTGCTTCGGTAATGTTGCCTTCAGCGTCGAAGGTCACGTTCAGCTCGCCCAAGAATTTACCATAAGCATAGGCCGACAGGATCGCGGTGTTGTTCACCATCGTCGGGTATGGGCCGACCGCGTTCTCATCCGTGTTGGACAAGAACGTGTTGCTGTGGCCGCCCACGATCACGTCAACGCCTGTGGTGTTGGCCGCAACCTCTTGGTCAACGCCATAGCCGGAGTGTGACAGAACGATAATCTTGTTCACGCCTTCCGCAGTCAGGATATCGACCTCTGCCTGCACGGCCCCGGATGGGTCTGTGAAGATCACGTTATCACCGGGGCTGGCCAATTCGTCGGTGTCTTGCGGCGTCAGGCCGATCAGGCCGATTTTCTCGCCGCCGCGCTCGATAATTGTGGACTTCGCGAGTTTGCCCGCAAGAAGCGGCTCGCCAGAGACATCAGCATTCGACATCAGGACCGGAAAGTTGACCGTGTCCATGAAGCCTGCGAGGACCTCCGGGCCGTCGTCGAATTCGTGGTTCCCGACAGTCATGCCGTCATAGCCGAGTTTGTTCATGAACTCGGCGGCCATGGCACCCTTGTAATATGTATAGAACAGCGTGCCTTGGAACTGGTCACCGCCATCCACGAGGATGGAGTTGTTGGTGCGCGCGCGGGCCTCGGCGACAGCTGTCACGAGACGTGCGGTCCCGCCAAAGCATTTGCCCTCGGCGTTGTCTTCCGCAGAGCACCCGCTGTCATATTTGCTGATCGGTTCAAAGCGTGCGTGAAAATCGTTGGTGTGTAGGATCGTCACCGAGTACTCCGCCGCTGCGGCAGAAGCAGTCAGCGCCACTGCGCAGGTGGTTGTCATGATACGAGAAAGCATGGAAGTATCCCCTTCGGTTACATTATGATCAGCTTGGCAACGGTACACGCGGGAGTCAAATGCCGATCAGGGTTTGGTATAAGTTGCCCTTGCGACAGCTTTGTGACTGCGGAGTTCTTGACCAAAGTTTCAGCACAGGCCATGACATGCCCATGTTGATTTACAAAATATTCCGCGCCGATGAATGGGCGCAATTGCAGGCCGCGGGTGTCACGCCTGGTGCGCCGATTGATTTGGCCGACGGGTTTATCCATTTCTCGTCGGTAGCAACAGTTGCGCGCACCGCAGAGCTTTACTTTGCAGGTATCGACGGGCTTGTGTTGGTCGCAGTCGAGGCTGACGGTCTGGATGCGCTCAAGTGGGAGCCTTCGCGTGGTGGTGACATGTTCCCGCATTTATTCCGCGATTTGACCTTGTCGGATGTTGTTTGGTCGAGACCGCTCCCCATAACGGATGGTGTGCATCAATTTGGAGATTTGACGTGAGATTACTAGAAAAAATCGGCGTGGCCGCGATGCGCCAGATTGATCCCGAGCTGGCGCATGGTCTGGCGATCAAGGCCTTGAATGCGGGGCTGGGCCCAAAGGCGGGGCCCTATACGTCCGACCGCCTGCACACGACCGTGGCGGGGTTGGCATTGCCGAACCCTGTGGGTCTGGCTGCAGGCTTTGATAAGAATGCGACGGCGCTCCATGCGCTGAGCAAGTGCGGTTTTGGCTTCCTTGAGGTCGGCGCGGCCACCCCGCGCCCGCAGGAGGGCAATCCAAAGCCGCGCCTGTTTCGCCTCAAACGGGACAGGGCCGCGATCAACCGGTTTGGGTTCAACAATCAGGGGATGGATGTGATAGCGGCACGTCTCTCCGCCCGTCCCAAAGGCGTGATCGGGCTGAACCTTGGGGCAAATAAGGACAGTGAGGATCGTGCGGCGGATTTTGCAAAAGTTCTAGCGACCTGCGGCGCTTATCTGGACTTTGCGACAGTCAATGTGTCCTCACCCAACACGGAAAAGCTGCGGGATTTGCAAGGAAAAGCGGCATTGGCCGCGCTGCTCGACGGTGTGATGACTGCGAATGCGGCGCTGGCACGGCCTGTGAAAATATTCCTCAAGATCGCCCCTGATCTGGATGAAGCCGCCATGGATGATGTGGCCGCCGTGGCAGATGCTTCGGGTATCGACGCGCTGATTGCGACCAATACGACCTTGGACCGTTCGGGCCTGCACGGGCCTCATGCTGCCGAAACAGGCGGGCTGTCCGGGCAGCCGTTGTTTGCGAAGTCAACCCGCGTCGTTGCGCAATTGTCGCTCCGTACCAAACTTCCGATCATCGGGGTCGGTGGCATTGGATCAGCGGCGCAGGCCTATGCGAAAATTCGAGCAGGCGCATCGGCGGTCCAACTCTATACGGCACTTGTATATGGCGGCATTTCGCTTGCCGATGAGATCGTGCGCGGTTTGGAAGATTTGCTGGCCAAAGACGGCTATGCAAATGTCGCAGACGCCGTTGGCACGGGACGAGAGGAGTTTCTATGATCGAGATATGGCATAATCCACGTTGTTCGAAATCACGCGAGACCTTGGCAATCCTCGAGGCAAAAGGTGTGGCGCACAATGTTCGGCTCTATCTGAAAGATGTGCCCACCGAAACGGAACTGCGTGCGGCGCTGACTGCTTTGGGCAAAACGGCCGCCCAGATTGTGCGTCGCGGTGAAGCTGGGTTTGTTGACGGCGATGAGACTGCGCTGATTGCGCAGATGCTCGCCAATCCGATTTTGATCGAACGGCCCATCGTGATTGTCGGGAAGCAAGCCGTGATCGGACGCCCGCCAGAAGATGTGTTAGGTTTGCTCAATTAGGGCTGCAAATTTTGTTTCAAAATTTGGGCCCAATTTTTGTATCAAAAATTGGAGCCTTCGCGCTGGCCTCGAGGCGTGGATATCGCAATCCAAGCGTCACCCCGCGCACGATGAAGCTGAACAAAAGCCCAACCCAAAGCCCGTGATTACCCAACAGCCACATCAGCGGCACGACAACGACGAAATAAGCCAGAGCCGACACAACCATCATATTGCGCATGTCACGGGTCCGCGTCGCGCCGATAAAAATGCCGTCAAGCATCCATGCTGCAACGCCCACGATGGGCGCGGCGACCATATAGGGCAAGAAGTGTCGCGCAGTGATTTGCACCTCGGGCGCTGTTGTCATCGTGTCGATTACGCTTGGCCCCGCAATCGCGAAAACCAACGCAAGCCCTGCGCAAATCGCGGCGCCCCAACCGCTCGTCAACATCGCGCCTCGCCGTAAACGGGCGACGTTCTTGGCGCCCAGGGCTTGGCCCACAAGGCTTTCAGCGGCCGCGGCAAACCCGTCAAGCGCATAGGCGGTGACATTGAGGAATTGCAGCAGGATTTGATTTGCCGCCAGCTGCACATCACCGAAGTCTGCCCCCCAAAACAAAAAGCTCACAAAAATGGCCTGCAGCAGAACAGATCGGATCAGAATATCGGTATTGACCACCGCCATGTTTCGCAGCCGCGGCAAATCAAACACCCGTGACTTGTCGCGCCAGCCTTGGTCCGCAAACGCATCGCGGCACAGCCAGAGACCCAACGCAAGCCCGCCCCATTCCGCAATGAACGTCGCCCAGCCAACGCCCGCGACGCCATAGTCGAAGTGCAGTACAAAAAGCACATCAAGCCCGATGTTCAACCCGTTCATCAGCACTTGGATCGCAAAGACCGCGCGCGTGCGCTCTTGTGCAATCAGCCAGCCGATCACCCCGTAAAGCGCAATAGTGGCAGGTGCGGACCACACACGAATTTGCATATACTCCCGCGCAAGGCTCTCCACCTCCGGACTGGCTGGAGAAACTTGGAACGCAAGCCAGAACAACGGGATTTGCGCCAGAACCATGACGGACCCTGCGGCAAATCCAACGAGCAAGGCCCGCAACAAGAGGGCCGCGACTTCAACGCTGTCTTCGGCCCCTGCCGCTTGGGCGGTCAGACCTGCGGTGCCCATCCGCAAGAATCCGAAAATCCAGTAAAGCGCCGTCAGGATGATCGCACCGATACCCACCGCACCGATCGGGGCGGCTTGTCCAAGCTGGCCCACGACACCTGTATCAACCACCCCGAGGATTGGGACCGTCGCGTTGGAGAGAACAATCGGAAGTGCGATCTGCAAGACCCGTCTATGGGTCAGCGCATTAGCCATCGCCATCGCGCGCAGGCATCAGGAAGTGGCCTGTCGCTTGCGCGAACATCCGGCTGCGGTTGTCTTGCCAGCCTTCGACATGCACCGAGGCGTAGCGGCGCCCGACGCGGTTGACCCTTGCGCGGGCATAGGCGTCGCGTGGCAGGCCCGATCGCAGGTAATCTACTGTAAAGTCGATCGTTTTCGGCAAGAGGATCGTGCCCAAATCCTCGATGGGCTTGCCGGCTTCCATCTCTTCCCACGTCATGGACCATGTCAATTCGATGATTGCGGCGACCTCCATGAAGGCAGCAGTGACCCCGCCGTGCAGAGCGGGCAGAATCGGGTTGCCGACATTCTCTTCCTTGAAGGGCAGAACAGCCGTAAGTTCGTCGCCGTGGCGCTCGAACTGAATGCCCAAGAACCGGATATAAGGAACGCGGGCCACGAGGCCTTGGAGGGCCGCGTCACGGCGTTGCTTGACGACCTGCACAGGCTCTGGACGTTTGGCCATTACTTCAGCCCTCCGGTCTCTATGGTGAAGGCCCCTGTTGCGGTAGCAACGGGCCGCGATGTGTCCGCGTCTGTGGCCGTTGCCCGAATAAATGCCACAGAGCGGGTCACATGATAGCATTCGGCGGTTGCCTTGATCATATCCCCTGGTTTGGCTGAGCGCATGTAGTCGATACGCAGGTCAATCGTCGCGGTGCCCAGCGGGCCTGAGGGGTGGGCCATGACAGCCGCCCCTGAACAGGTGTCCATCAGAGCCGACACCGCCCCGCCGTGAATGACGCCCGTTTCAGGGTCGCCGATGAGGCGCGGATCATAATCCATCGTGATCGTCGCCCGACCATCGCCGATCTCGGTCAGCTGCATGCCCAGCGCGCGCGCATGCGGGATCGCCTCAATGAATTTACGTGCAATGAGCTCTTGGCGGGCTTTGATCTCTTGAGACATGCGACACTCCGATTATGTCGGGGCAACTTGCCACTTGTCTGGCGGGTTGCAAGTGCTATATCTGCAATTAAGAACTATTCTCAACAGGACGCGATACATGGATGCCACGGCCCACGTCAAAGTATATCAAGATGTGCACCGCATCGGACCCTTCCGCCCGAAGCGGTTGGCCGTCGCCTTGGCATTGCTTGTGCTTGCAGCGTTTCCGGGCGGCTTGGGAGAGCTGACGCGCGGCTTGATGGTGGATGCCTATACGCAGGTCGCCGTCTTTGTCTCGGCGACGTTCCTGCTGTTTTATGGCGCAGAGAAGCTTTTCAAATTCGACATCGGAGACACTCTCAAGAGTGCAAAACTCTGGCAGGTCCCGCTTTCCTCGCTTTTGGGCGCCACTCCGGGCTGCGGCGGTGCAGTGATCGTGGTTGCGGCCTATTCATCGGGCAATGTGGGATTTGGCGCGGTTGTCGCGGCCCTAACGGCCACGATGGGTGACGCCGCTTTCTTGTTGATTGCGACCCGACCGGACGTCGCACTTGTTGTCCTGCCGCTCAGCTTTGGCGTGGGCATTCTGTCTGGCTACATTGTCGATGCCTTATCGCGCACGCCCTACCTTGGCACGCCCACCGGCACCTGTGACCTCGCCCCTCTCATCGGCCAGAGCCGCAAGCGTGATTATACTGCATTGGCAATCTTTGTGCCCGGTCTGGTGATCGGGATCACCCAGCTGACGGGCGCTGACGTCTATGAAGTCTGGGGCGATTTGCCCACATATATCGGCCTTTCCGGTGTCGCCGTCAGTCTCGCGATCTGGACCGTCTCGACGGTGCAGGCGATGACAAATGCATCCGACAGCCCCGTGACGCGGATGGCCGAAGAAACGGCCTTTATCCTTGTCTGGGTTATCGCGGCATACCTCGCCTACGATTATATCGTCGCATTTGCCGGTCTTGACCTTGAAGCGATGTTTAAGACCGTGGCCCCCCTGTTGCCCTTGATCGGCGTCTTGATCGGCCTTGTTCCCGGATGTGGGCCGCAGGTTGTGGTAACGACACTTTATATCAACGGGCTGGTCCCCTTTGCCGCGCTGATGGGCAATGCTATCTCGAATGACGGCGACGCACTGTTTCCTGCGATTGCGCTGAACCCGAAGGCGGCGCTCTGGGCGACGATCTATTCAACAATTCCTGCGATGATCATGGCCTACGGGTTCTACTTTTTTGCGCCTGACTTCTTAAATTAAACTAAGTTGCTCCAACATGGGCGGCCCTCTATATTACGCGCATGAGGAGCCCGCCTATGACTGCAACCCGCCTTTCCTTCAAAGAGATGTGCGCCAAATTTGACGTCACACCGCGCACGTTGCGCTATTACGAGTATATCGAACTGTTAACCCCCGAGAAGGAAGGCCGCGCACGGTTCTATAGCGCGCGCGAGACCGCACGCATGACCCTGATCCTGCGCGGACGTCGTTTCGGATTCGCTTTGGAAGACATTCGCCAGTGGCTTTTGATCTATGAACACGAAGGCACCGCGGCCCAAATGAAGCAGTGGATCGCACTTGCCGACAAACAAATTGTCGAATTGGTCGAGCAGAAAAAGCAGCTTGAAGAGACTTTGGCCGAACTGACAGCCCTGCGCGACCAGACCAAAACACAATTGCTCTAACGTGCACTCATAGCGTAAACTCCACTTTTACGGGGAATTTCACGCTAAAAATGTCATTTTCGGGCAGATTCCATTTTCCAATTATTGCGCATAACCCTGCGTAAACTTTGCTGACCTTTCGTCAGCTTTAAAATGACGTGACGTATCATTACGTTAACGTCAATTAAGCTTGTATGGTGATACCTGACCTCGCAAGTGTTTGGGATCACGCCAGACATGAATGGGAAAAGAGTTATGACAACCGATACGATGAACATCCGCGACATGTGCGCCGCCTTTGATGTAACGCCGCGCACCTTGCGGTTTTACGAGGCCAAGGAGCTTTTGTTCCCGATCCGCGAGGGTCAGCGACGTCTGTTTACCAAGCGCGACCGCGCGCGTCTGAAACTGATCCTGCGCGGCAAGCGTTTTGGATTTAGCCTCGAAGAAATCCGCCAGCTGCTTGACCTGTATCACATGGGCGACAGCCAGATGACCCAACTTTCCAAGACCTTGGAAACCGCCGCGCGTCACCTCGCCGATATGGAAGCGCAAAAGCAAGAGCTCGAAGAAGCGATTGGCGAGTTGAAAGAGCAGATGAAATGGGGCGCCGACAAACTGGCGTCACTTGAGACAAAATAGCCTGCCCCAAGGCCACAACCGATGAGAGAGACCTGATATGCCGATCTACAATGCCCCCGCGAAAGACATTCAATTTGTGTTGCACGACCTTCTCAAGGTGTCCGAGCAGGATATCGCTGGTTACGCAGATCTGGACCGCGACTTTACCAGCGCCGTGATTGAAGAGGCAGGCAAGATCGCCTCTGATGTGCTCGCCCCGCTCAATCCGGTTGGCGATAAAGAGGGCTGTGCTCTCGAAAATGGCGTTGTGCGTACGCCGACGGGGTTTAAGGCCGCGTTTGATCAGGTCCGCGCGGGTGGCTGGACGTCGATGGATTGTGACGAGGCTTATGGTGGTCAAGGCCTGCCCTATCTGATGAGCATGGCAGCACTTGAGCCGTCTGTCTCGGCCAACATGGCGTTCAACATGTATCAGGGCCTGACGCATGGTGCCTATTCCGCCATCAACGTGCACGGGTCGGACGAGCAAAAACAGAAGTATCTGCCAAAGATGGTGACTTGCGAATGGACAGGGACGATGAACCTGACCGAACCGCATTGCGGCACCGATCTGGGGTTGATGCGCACGAAGGCTGTGCCCTATGGCGACGGCACTTACAAGATTTCCGGCCAGAAGATTTTCATCTCGGCGGGCGACCACGACATGGCCGACAACATTATCCACCTTGTTCTGGCGAAGATTCCGGGTGGGCCTGAGGGGATTAAGGGCGTATCCCTGTTCATCGTGCCCAAGATCAAGATCAACGAGGATGGCTCGCTTGGCGAGCGCAATGGTGTGTCGGTCGGCAAGATCGAAGAAAAGATGGGTATCCACGGCAATGCGACCTGCGTGATGAACTATGACGAGGCCGAAGGGGTGCTTTTGGGCGAAGAGCACAAGGGCATGCGCGCGATGTTCGTGATGATGAACGAGGCGCGTTTGGGCGTGGGCCTGCAGGGCTATGCCCAAGCCGAGGCTGCGTATCAAAACGCTGTGTTTTACGCCAATGACCGCCTTCAGGGCCGCGCTGTGACTGGTGCCGAGAATCCGGACGGTCCCGCCGATCCGCTGATCGTGCACCCCGATATCCGTCGCAACCTGATGGACCAGAAGTCGTTTGTTGAGGGCGCCCGTGCGTTCACGATGTGGGGCGCGAACCTGATCGACCGCGCCCATAAGAACAAGGACGCCGAGGCCGATGGTCTGGTTTCGCTGATGACGCCTGTGATCAAGGGTTTCTTGACCGACAAGGGCTTTGAATACGCCGTTGCAGCCCAGCAGGTGTACGGCGGTCACGGCTATATCGAAGAATGGGGCATGTCCCAATTCGCCCGCGATGCGCGGATCGCAATGATCTATGAGGGGGCCAACGGCGTACAGGCGCTTGACCTGGTGGGCCGCAAGCTCGCGCAAGACGGCGGCAAGCATGTGATAGCGTTCTTCGAGATGGTGAAGACATTCATCAAAGAGAACGAGGGCAATGCGGCCTTGAAGGCTGATTTCCTAGAGCCGTTGAAAGCCGCGTCGAAGGATTTGCAGGCAGCAGGCATGTATTTCATGCAAAACGGCATGAAGAACCCCAACAACGCCTTGGCGGGCTCTTATGACTTCATGCACATGATGGGGCATGTCTGCCTTGGCTTGATGTGGGCACGGATGGGCAAGGCTGCGATGGACGCTTTGGAGGCTGGCGCCTCTGACACCGCGTTTTATGAGACCAAAATCGCCACGGGCCGCTACTATATGGCCCGCCAGTTGCCCGCGACCGCGATGCATTTGGCGCGGATTAATACGGGTGCCGATACGGTCATGGCTCTCGACGCTGACCAGTTCTAAGCCCATGATGGGTTAAAACCCATCCCACGAAAGACTGGACCGAACATGCCAAAGCGCCTGAGACTAACCCGCCGTTTCCCCGTCGCCATGACGGAGGACGGCTATCGCAGGCTCAAGCGCTTTGCTGCGGATAGCAAACTGGAGGAAGGCGAGGCCTTGTCGTTTTTGTTCGAGAATTTCAATTCGGTGATCAATGAGGACACATTTGGCCAGAGGTTACGGATGTTTCAAAACGAGTTGGAGGCCCGCAAGCGGTGAAAGATGAGTATTTAAAAAAGGCGAGGGAAAAGGCCCGACAAACAAGGAGGTTCCCCTTCATTTGCCGGAGCCTCGCTTTTTACGGCCATCGGCTCTCCAGCCTGAACCGCACTAAAAGATTTACGCATCGTGATTAAGTAAGAGTTGATAGCGCAGTCCTTAGCCTCGCTTTTTTGAAATACTCAAAACCCGACGCCTGCAAAATGGCGCACCATCTGGGAGGATGTTCGACATGACCATGAAGCTGCATTGCTTTGGCGAAAGTGGAAACGCGTACAAGGCCGCGCTAACATTGACGCTCGCCGATCAGGAGTGGGAGCCCGTCTTTGTCGATTTCTTCAACGGTGAGACCCGCAGCGAGGCATTCCGCGCGTTGAACGTCATGGGCGAAGTGCCCGTATTGGAAGACGGCGATCTGGTTCTGACCCAGTCGGGCGTCATTCAGGATTACATCAGTTCCAAATCGGGCAAACTGGGCGGCAAATCCGCCGCCGAGCGCCGCGAAGTATTGCGCTGGATGTTTTTTGACAATCACAAGGTTTCCGGCGTCGCAGGCATGCTGCGATTTCAGATGAACTTCCTGCCCGAAGCAAAGCGCAACGCCGATGTCATCGGCTTTTTGTCGATGCGCCTCGCAGCGGCGTTAAAGATCATGGAAACCCAATTGGCCGAGACCCCGTTCTTGGCAGGGCCTGAGCTGACCATCGCCGATATCGCTTGTGCAGGCTATCTCTATTACCCTGAGCCGTTCACATTTGACCGTGCCGATTACCCCCATATCAACCGCTGGCTGGACGCTATTGCCGCGACCCCCGGTTGGAAACACCCTTATAATTTGATGCCCGGCTCACCTGCCGATCGCGCCTGAAGGAGACAACGAATGACCGAAGCTTATATTTTTGACGCAGTGCGCACGCCGCGTGGCAAGGGCCGCGCTGACGGTAGCCTGCACGAGGTGACCTCTGCCCGCCTGTCGGCTGGCATGCTGAACGCGTTGAAATCACGCAACAACCTTGAAGGCCACGCTGTCGAGGATGTGATTTGGGGCAATGTGACCCAAGTGGGCGAACAAGGCGGCTGTCTGGCGCGCACGGCTGTTTTGGCGTCAAACCTTGATCAGTCGATCCCAGGTCTCGCGATCAACCGCTTTTGCGCCTCTGGGATGGAGGCAGTGAACCTCGCCGCGAACCAAGTCAAAGGCGGTGCCGGTGGTGCCTATATCGCGGGCGGCGTCGAGATGATGGGCCGCGTGCCAATGGGCTCTGACGGGGCGGCGATTGCGGTTGATCCCTCCATCGCGATGGAGACCTATTTTGTCCCGCAGGGCATTTCTGCGGACATCATCGCCACCGAATACGGCTTTACCCGCGAGCAAGCCGATCAATTGGCCGTCGAGAGCCAGAAGCGTGCGGCAGCAGCTTGGGCGGACAACCGTTTCGCCAAGTCCATCGTGCCTGTGACCGACATCAACGGCCTGACCATTCTGGACCGTGATGAATACATGCGCCCGCAGACCGACATGCAGTCGCTTGGCGCGCTCAACCCTGCGTTCCAAGCGATGGGCGAGGTCATGCCCGGCTTTGATAAGGTCGCGCTGATGAAATATCCGCACCTTGAGAAGGTAAACCACATCCACCACGCGGGCAACTCTTCGGGGATTGTGGACGGGGCGGCTGGCGTCTTGATCGGCTCTAAGGAATGGGGCGAGGCGATGGGCCTGAAGCCACGCGCAGTGATCCGCGCGACGGCGAAAATCGGCACCGATCCCACGATCATGCTGACAGGCCCCGTGCCCGTGACCGAAAAGATCCTGCATGACAGCGGCATGGCGATTTCCGATATTGATCTGTTCGAGGTCAACGAGGCCTTTGCCTCTGTCGTGTTGCGCTTCATGCAGGCGTTCAATGTGGATGCAGACCGTGTGAACGTGAACGGCGGATCAATCGCGATGGGCCACCCCTTGGGTGCGACAGGCGCGATCATCATCGGCACACTCCTCGACGAGTTGGAGCGCACGGGCAAGGGCACGGGCCTTGCCACATTGTGTATTGCTTCTGGCATGGGTGCTGCGACGATTATCGAGAGGGTCTAATGACACAAAAGGAGTTCGATGCGTTCCTAACTGATATTTCCGAGTGTTTTATCTCCGGGGATTTTCAGCCATGGGCGGACCGTGTTCTTTTGCCATTCTCCGTCGTCACGAAGGATGGCCCGATCGTGTCGTATACGCTCGCGGACCTGAAGGCGGATTTCGACCTTTATCTGACAGCCTGCCACACGATGAAACTTGATCTGGTCCATCGGACTCCGCTTTCGCTTGAACACTGCGAGGATGGCACCGTCATGTGCACCTACCGCACTGAACTTCTCAGCCACGGACAACGCGCGACAGAGCCGTTTACGTCTACGGCGCTGGTGTCCAATGTTGATGGCACATGGCGCATGACCGCGATCTTGAATGCGCGCGGCCATAGTGCGTGGACAGGTCACGTACCTCATAAGGAGGGACCAACAGCGTGACACACCCGCTTTGCCCGGACCCGCTCCCGATCATCGGCGCGATGCGTGAGGAAACACGACAAGCGACTTTGAAAAGAGCCGCCTCGAAACGGTCGAAATTGTTGAAAGCCTTTGTCAGGAGTTGTTATGACTGAGAGTGATATACTGAGCAATCCCGATGCCGTCGCGATTAGCGATGCCTTGCTTGACAGCACCGGCGAGGCAATTAAGGCGCGAGACTTTTCGGGTTTTGCACCCGCATTTTCCTTGCCGCATAAGATCACCACGTTTGATGCACAAAAGAGCATTGAAACGGTCGGTGAGCTTGAGGCGATGTTCAGGATGAACTGCGATTACTTTGCAGCACTGCAAGTTACCGATATTGTGCGCAAATGCATGTCTGCCAATTTTGACGGCCCCGATACCGTCAAAGCAATGCATATCACCCATTTGATGTCGGGCAACCGGCGCGTCAAAGACCCCTACCCCAGCTTTTCATTGATCACCCGCACCGATGGCGTCTGGCGTGTTGCCAAAAGCGACTATGCCGTCGGCGCCGATGCAGGCCTGACACAGGCTTTACAGAAACTTTCGCGCAATGCGCAAAACCCGACGAATGACGCGCTCTAAGGCGCGCGCACCCCATACTCAGGAGATGACGATGACCGACTTTACGATGAAAACCGACGCGGACGGCGTCGCGACGATTACATGGGATACCGTGGGCAAATCGATGAACGTGATGAACCAGCAGGGGTTTGTCGACCTTGATGCGCTCATTGATCAAGCGCTGGCCGATGATGCGGTAAAGGGTGTGATCATCACCTCCGGCAAGGAAGGATCTTTTGCAGGCGGGATGGACCTCAACATCATCGCCAAGATGAAGGAAAGCGCGGGCGACGACCCTGCGCGTGGCCTGATGGACGGGCTGATGGCCAGCCATGCAGTCCTGCGCAAGATCGAGCGCGCGGGCATGGATCCCAAGACCAACAAAGGCGGCAAACCGATTGCCTGCGCGATGCAGGGCACGGGTCTTGGCATCGGGTTCGAGATTCCGCTGGCCTGTCACCGCATCTTTGTTGCCGACAATCCCAAGGCCAAGATCGGTCTGCCCGAGATAATGGTCGGCATTTTTCCGGGCATGGGCGGCACAACGCGGCTTGTGCGCAAAATGGGCGCGATGAGTGCCTCGCCGTTTTTGTTGGAAGGCAAGCTGTCCGATCCGATGCGCGCCAAGCAAGCTGGGCTTGTGGATGAGGTTGTCCCTGCCGACGAGCTGCTCTCTGCCGCAAAAGCTTGGGTGTTGTCGCAACCTTCCATCGTGAAGCCTTGGGATGAGAAGGGCTATAAGATGCCGGGCGGCACGCCGTACCACCCTGCCGGCTTTATGACCTTTGTGGGCGCCTCGGCGATGGTCAACGGCAAGACGCAAGGCGCGTTCCCTGCTGCCAAAGCCTTGCTCTCGGCAGTCTATGAAGGCGCAATGGTCCCGTTTGATACGGCGATCAAAATCGAGGCGCGCTGGTTCACCCATGTGCTGCTGAACCCCTCGTCCGAAGCAATGATCCGCTCGCTCTTCATCAACAAAGAGGCACTTGAGAAAGGCGCGAACCGCCCTGCTGTGATCGACCAAAAGGTCACCCAAGTGGGCGTGATCGGTGCGGGCATGATGGGGGCGGGTATCGCGCTTGTCTCTGCTCTTGCAGGGATCAAAGTGGTGCTGATCGACGCCAAACAAGAGGCGGCCGATAAGGGCAAATCCTACACCGCCGCCTATATGGACAAGGGTATCGCCCGCAAGAAAGCGACCCTGGAGAAGAAAGAGGCCGTGCTTGGCCTGATCAATGCGACGACAGATTACGCGGCCCTGAAGGGGTGCGATCTGATCGTGGAAGCCGTGTTCGAGGATGTGGGCGTCAAGGCGGATGTGACGGCACGCGTGCAGGCTGTGACCGGTCCCGATTGCATCTTCGCGACAAATACCTCGACCCTGCCAATCACCGAACTGGCGAAGGCGAGCATGGACGCGGAAAAGTTTATCGGCATCCACTTCTTTAGCCCTGTCGACAAGATGCTTCTGGTCGAAATCATCAAGGGCAAGCTGACGGGTGATCTGGCCGTGGCCAAGGCGCTTGATTTTGTGCGCCAGATCAAAAAGACCCCGATTGTCGTGAATGACGAGCGTTTCTTTTATGCCAACCGTTGTATCATTCCCTACATCAACGAAGGTATCCGGATGGTGAAGGAGGGTGTGGAGCCGGCGCTGATCGAAAATGCGGCAAAGCTCTTGGGCTTCCCGCTTGGGCCGCTGCAATTGGTCGACGAAACCTCTGTTGATCTGGGCGTGAAGATTGCCAAGGCGACAAAGGCCGCGATGGGTGACGCCTATCCTGACGGCGAGGTGGATGAGGTCCTGTTCTGGATGTTTGATGAGGGCCGCTTGGGCCGCAAGTCAAACGCAGGCTTCTATGCCTATGACGACAAAGGCAAGCGTCAGTTGCTTTGGGACGGCCTTGAGGCGAAATACCCCGTATCTGCCGACCAACCCGACCTGATTACCGTGCAGCATCGCCTGATGTTCGCCCAAGTTCTTGAGGCGGTCCGCGCGCTGGAAGAAGGCGTGCTCGAAGATATCCGCGAAGGCGATGTCGGTGCGATCCTTGGCTGGGGCTTTGCGCCTTGGTCGGGTGGTCCGTTTAGCTGGCTTGATATTATGGGCACGCCTTACGCCGCCGAGCGTTGTGATGAGCTGGCCGACAAGTTTGGTCCGCGCTTCGCCACGCCTGCGCTTCTGCGTGAGATGGGTGACAAGGGCCAGTCGTTCTACGGGCGTTTCGGTCAAGATGCGAAGGCCGCGTAAACCATTTTTCGACGAAAAATGGGCGCCGCTCGCAAGGTCTGCGCCCATTACACTGGCCTGAGGGTCGATCCGCCTGCGGAGGTCTTTCGGGATCAGCTCGGGTCGAATTGATAGGCCGAGCGTGCAATGTCTTCGGCACAGAGCTTGGCGACAAGATCGGCATCGGCGCTTGCATAAAACGGTCGCCAGTCGCGCGGGCGGGCGGATTGATTGGCCCGCCCAATAGTAAGCTCAAAGCCTAAGTGTTCCCAAAGCGGCGCGATATCATGCGTGAGATGCTCAAGCCGGAAGAAATGCGCCTCTGCCGTCACAAAGGATTTATACGGGTTCTTGAGAAGCGCCACTTGTGTCATGGGATGGTTCAGAAATGCACTGAAGGACGCTGTTTTTGCGAGCGTGATTGCAGGGTGGTCAAACGATTGGCTTTGCAGCCATGTATAATAGCTGACCAGCCTGTCCCAAGGGTTACGCACCAAGGTAAAGACGAACATGCCCGCCGGGTCAACCAGACCTTGCATATCGTCCACAGTGCTATGCTTCCAAATCCTTCCTTTGACACTAAGGCCTTTCAGTTTACTTTTGCGCTTTTGCGCCTTGGGCGTATCGCCGATCAGAATGTCGTCTTTCATTGCACGGGTTTCGAGGGCGGCGGCAAGGGCGGTGCCGCCGGTTTTCGGTATATGCGCAAAAATATAGCTCCGACCAGTCGAGAGGATCATTCGGCGGTCCGGATCGCAATGATGGTCCCCGCCCCGATGATGAGCCCCATACCAAGCAGGCCTAGTGGCGGCACGCTTTGATCCCACAGCTTCCACGCCCAGAAGCTTGCAAAAATCAGCAGCGAATATTCAAAAACCGCAACGTAGCTCGCCTCGCCAATTTGGTAAGCCTTGAAAACACACACGATTCCGGTCAGTGCGCCGATGGCGAGAACCACATACCACCCCAGCATCGCGCTTGAAAGTGGCATCCAGCCGCGCAACGGGAAACCAGCCGCACCGCTGTCCCCGGCGGGGAGAACAAGCACGCCCAGCAACCCGAAGACCGTGAGCAAGCCAAAGAACCAGACCGAAAGGGTGAGCGTGTCCTCATCGTCGCACCATGCCCGCGTGGCAATCGCGCCAATCGCATAGAGCAAGCCCGCGCCGATGGGCAGGAACGCCACGATATCAAGCGCATTCGGGTCGGGACGGATCACCATGAGAGCGCCAGTGAAGCCGAGGGCCACCGAGACCCACCTGACCCATCCGACGGTTTGCCCTTGAAACAACACCGAGATGATCAACACAAAAAGGGGGGCCGTAAACAGCCCCGCAACGACAACCCCGATGGGCAGGATGGCAAGGCACCCAAAGTAGATCAGCATGGCGCCTGCGGTAAAGGCGCTGCGCGCCAAGACGGCTTTGGGCTTGCGCGGCCAAAGCGCTCCCGCCCCGAAAAGTGATGCCACGGAGAGCGCGAGCACGACCATCGCACCGCGGATCATGTGGAACTGCCAAAGCGAGCTTTCGGCGGAAATATGCGGTACCAGATTATCTGCAAACCCCAGCACAGCCATGCCGGCGAGGATCAAAAAGGCGGCGCGTGTCGGGTGCATAGTCGTTGACATCTGGTGATCCTTTACGGGGCACAATTACCCATTGATTTAAATGTCTGACATATCCTAGTGTCAACAGGCAAGCGGAACAGGGAGGGTAACGCATGGGATGGATGTCTGACGAGAGTGGATTGGAGAAATGCGCCGCCAATTATGTGCCGCTATCGCCGCTTTCCCATTTAAACCGCGCGCGGGCCGTCTTTGCCGATCGGACGGCACTGATCTACGGTGATGTACGGCTGACCTATGCGGACTATCACGCAAGGGCATCTCGACTGGCCTCTGCGCTGGTGAAGGCGGGCGTGGCGCCAGGCGATGTGGTGGCGACCGTGCTGCCAAATATCCCTGCGCAATCAGAGGCCGCTTTTGGCGTGCCTGCCTGTGCTGCCGTGCTTAACACGATCAACACCCGGCTGGATGTCGATACCGTGTCCTATATTTTCGACCATGGCGGGGCCAAAGTTGTGCTGGTCGACACGCAGTTCTTGCCCTTGGTTGAGGCGGCGGTTGCGATGATGGACGGGCCGGCCCCCTTGATCATCGAAGTGCCTGATGCAGTCGCAGGGCATACTGCCTCAGGCACCCATACCAGCTATGAAGATTTTCTCGGCACGGGCGATCCTGATTTTGCATGGATCATGCCGCAGGACGAATGGGAAAGCCTCGCTCTCAACTATACTTCTGGCACAACAGGGCGACCCAAGGGGGTCGTCTATCACCATCGTGGCGCCTATCTGATGACGATGGGCACGCCGATCTCCTGGCAGTTGCCGCTGTTCATTACCTACCTGCAAATCGTACCGCTGTTCCATTGCAACGGCTGGAACCACACATGGATGATGCCCGCGCTGGGTGGCACGGTCGTCTGCTGCCGTGACATCACGGCCAAGGCTATTTATGATGCGATTGGCGATCATGGGGTGACGCATTTTGGCGGGGCACCGATTGTGCTCAATCTCATCGTGAACGCGAAAGATGCTGACCGGCGCAAATTTGATCACGCCGTCGAAGTCTTTACCGCCGGTGCGCCCCCTGCCCCTGCGACACTCGCGGCTGTGGGCAAGCTCGGCTTCCATATCACGCAGGTTTACGGTCTGACCGAGACCTACGGCCATGTGACAGAATGCATCTGGGATCAGGCTTGGGATGCGCTGCCCGACGACGAACAGGCCAGCATCAAGGCCCGCCAAGGGGTCGCGTTTCCGATGATGGAAGACGTGACTGTCATGGACACGAATATGGTTCAGGTGCCGATGGACGCCGCGACCCAAGGCGAGATTGTCATGCGCGGCAATGCCGTGATGAAAGGCTATTACCGCAACCCCGAGGCCACGAAAAAAGCCTTTGCTGGCGGGTATTTCCATTCCGAGGATCTCGCGATCCAGCACGCCAACGGCTCTATGCAGATTGCCGACCGGCTCAAGGATATCATCATTTCGGGCGGCGAGAATATCAGCTCTGTCGAAGTCGAAGGCGCGCTGATGAGCCACCCCTGTGTCAGCCTTTGCGCGGTTGTTGCCAAGGCCGATGAGAAATGGGGCGAAGTCCCCTGCGCCTTCGTCGAACTCAAAGAGGGTGCTGCGGGCGACGAGGCCGAAATCATTGCCTTCATGCGCACGAAACTTGCGGGCTTTAAATGCCCCAAGCGGGTGGTTTTCCTTGAACTGCCCAAGACATCGACGGGGAAAATCCAGAAATTCGAGCTCCGGGTCATCGCCAAGACACTCTAAGGCATCTACCCATTCCGCAATTTCGCCGTTACACTGGAGATAAGTAAAAAAAGCAGGCACATGACGGCACTCCGTGAATATGAACGGTTAGAAAGCGGCGGGCTTTGGCGCGCCAACGCGGATGCGCAGCGCCGCGACGTCCTTGTGAGCTTTGGACAGGCTACGTTGGTCATTTCCGACAGCGCTGGCCGCCCCCTGACGCATTGGTCGCTCCCTGCGATCGTGCGCCAGAACCCGAATGTCATGCCTGCGGTTTTCGGCCCCAGCGATGGCGAAGACGAGACGCTCGAAGTCGACGATCAGGCGATGATTGACGCTATCGAGAAAGTGCTCGCCTCCCTTGCAAAATCGCGCCCCAAACCGGGCAAGCTGCGGCATTTACTGACCGTCAGCGTGATCGCGGCGACCGTTGGGCTCGCGGTGTTCTGGCTCCCCGGTGCGCTGGTGCGGCAAACGATGTCGGTGGTCCCGTTGCCCAAACGCACGGAAATTGGGGCTTATATTCTCGGTCATATCCAAGGGCTGACTGGCCCACGGTGCCGCAATGAGGCAGGTGTTGCGGCGATGGACGATTTGCACATCCGGCTTTTCGGGCCCGAAGCCGACGGTCAAGTGATCGTCTTGCCGCAACTTGCAAGCGGCTCGGTCGCTTTGCCCGGGGGGCTCATTCTGCTCGACCGTCGCGTGATCGAAAACGCCGAAGACCCCGCCATTGCTGCAGGATATATCGTTGCGGCCGCAGAGACCCGCGCGCGTCAAGACCCGATGGCCGCAGTTCTCAAGGCGGTTGGCCTGCGCCAGACGATGGGCCTTTTGACGACTGGAGAATTGCCTGCGGCCTCTCTGGCCGATTTCGCCCGCGACACCACAGAAGCCGAGGCAGCCTTCCCAATCGACAAGGCGCTCGTCGCAGCCTTTGCGACGGCCAAAATTCCCACAGGCCCCTTCGCCTATGCGCGCGACGCATCAGGCCAGCGCACCCGCGCACTCATCGCCAACGATCCTTTTGCAGAGCGCGACGAGCCCGAGATATTATCCGATGCGGATTGGGTGCGATTGCAGGGGATCTGCATCAACTAATCGGCCCTGCGCACAAGAAAAGACCCCGCAAAAGATTGCAGGGCCCTTTCCCGGGAGACTGGTTAGTTCCGTGTATATGCGTCGCCGTAGCCTGCGCTGCGTGCCGCTGAGAGTCCACGGTTCAATGCGGATGTGTTACCGAATGGGCCAAGCAAGACGACCTTGATCGCCGTGCCGTTGCGAGTTGTGTTCGCGATGCCAACAGGCAGACCCATCGCCATAAACTGTTGCCCGACACGCTGCGCATTGGCGGCATCGGCAAAGCTGCCGACCTGCACAAAACGCCGGCTAGGCGCGGCCGTGACCTGCGGCGCAACACCACGCGACGACACGCGGGCCTGCAATGCGGGCGAGGATTGAGCCTCTATGAGGGTCGCCTTTGGCAAACCACGGTTCGGATTATGGCGTCCATCGTTCCAGATACGGGTGTATCCTTTTGGCGGTGCCACAACTTCGCTTTGCGCTGTGCCAACGGGGTTGGAGGCCGGGGCTTTGGCCGGCTGGACTGCACTGAAGGCCGATGTGCCAGTCGTCGAGGCACGGCCTGCCATTTGCGCAGAGGCCATTGTGATCGGCTGGGTTTGCGGGCCACAGCGGACAACACCTCCCTGCACGCCCAGCAAAAGCGCCGGGCATTGTGCTTGTGCATCAGCCCGCGGGGTCACGATTGGCGCCATTGGCACGCTTGGGCTCATGGGAGCGCCCAAACTTGCGATGGCTCCAGAGAAAACAGGCTGTGTTTGCGTGCCGCAGCGGACAGGCAATCCGGTCGCGATACTGATATACTGGCGCCCCGTGTCGCTGATATCGGCGCAGATCTGCCCCATCGTCATTGTGCGCGGTGCTGCAGCCGCCATAACAGGTGCGAGCGCAGCGCCGCCGCAGTCAATAGTTTGGCCTGTCGTGCTACTCACAAAACCCGGCTGTGGGCCGCTGCGCCCCACGCAGAATGCCGCCTTGGTTTGACGGACGGGCGCTGCCGCAATCACGGGCGCACTTGCGGCAGATGCGACGGGCGCAGGCGCGCCGCCACAGTCAATGGTCTTGCCGGTGCGGTTGCTCACGAAGCCCGGCTGCGGACCCGTGCGGCCAACGCAGAAATCAGCCAACTTTTGAAGCGGCGCAGGGGCCGCGACTGGTGCTAGTGCGACCACGGGGACAGGCGCGGGCTGCGGCGCAGGGGCCGCTCGGGGCACAATACGTGGCGACCGCGCCGTGGCTGTCTTTGCTGTCGGGGTTTGCACCACGCGAGGCGGCGTTGTTATCGACGCGATTGTTTTTATCGGCTCACCAACGGTCGGCGCAGGCGCAGGCGCAGGCGCAGGCGCGACAACGGGCACTGGCTCTTCGATGGCACGAGGTGTCGCTGCGGCAAACGTCGGCTGGAAATTGCAAAGCTGGTCGCGGCGTCGGTCAACGCGCGGCACCCAGTTGACCACGCCGCCAATGCCCGCACGAATAAACGCACAGCCATTGCTGTCCACATATTGATTACCCGTGAAAGTCGCAGGGGGGTTTTCCGCAGGTGATCCGCTTGATTGCGCGAATACCGCTTGCCCCGTCAGGCTCAAGATCAATGCCGCTGCACTTACAATTCCACGATACGCCATTCATGTCCCCACTCGATATTGGGGCAAAGATGCAGAACAATCCCATTTTTGTAAAGGGATTGTTCGATATTCTCGGGATTTTAGGGCCTTATTTAGTACCAAACATGCGGTCACCCGCATCCCCTAGCCCCGGAACAATATATCCATGGTCATTGAGGTGGCTGTCTACTGCGGCTGTGATGATCGGCACATCGGGGTGGGCCTCCTTCATCCGCGCGATCCCTTCGGGGGCTGCAAGCAAACACATGAAGCGGATGTTCTTTGACCCTGCCTTTTTGAGCAGGTCAATGGCCGCAACCGAGGAGTTCCCCGTCGCAAGCATCGGGTCCACGGCAATCACAAGGCGGTCTTCCAGTTCGGTCGGCACTTTAAAGTAATATTGCACAGGCTGGAGGGTTTTCTCGTCGCGGTAAAGCCCGACAAACCCGACGCGCGCCGAGGGGATCAACTCCAAAACACCATCCAAAAGCCCGTTGCCAGCCCGCAAGATCGACACCAGCGCCAGTTTCTTGCCGTCGATCACGGGGGCGTCCATCGGCTCCATCGGGGTCTCGATGCGACGGGTCGTCATCGGCAGGTCGCGGGTCACTTCATAGGCAAGCAACTGGCCGATTTCGCGCAATAACTGGCGAAACGGTCCTGTCGACGTGTTTTTGTCACGCATCAGTGTCAGTTTGTGCTGTACCAGCGGGTGGGTCACATGGGTCAGGTGGTCGATCATTGGGCGGACTCCAGTTTTTTGGCGATTTTGGCGCGGGTGGCCTCATTGCAATAGGCCGCTTTGAGGGCGGTCCGATTGATTTCTGCAAAGTCTGCCTCGTCCCAGCCGAATGTCCGGGCGAGCATCTCGCATTCATAAGTCATCGTTGTGTGAAAGAAGGGCGGATCATCGGTTGAAACGGTCACGGCAACGCCTGCATCCCGCAGCTTCTGGATCGGGTGCGAGGCCCAATCCTTGACCGCGTTCAGGGCCACATTTGATCCGGGACAGACTTCGAGCACGATCCCTTTCTCGGCGATTTCGGCAACCAGCTTCGGGTCGTGCACTGCATTGATCCCATGCCCGATGCGACCGACACCCAGATCACGGATCGTGTCGGCGACCATATCAGGCCCACCCCATTCGCCCGCATGACATGTCAGCGGCAAGCCCGCCTCGCGTGCCATATCAAAGCTGTAGGCATAGTCCTTGGGGCGCCCGACCATCTCGGCCCCCGCCATTCCGAAACCAACGACAAAATCGCCGTAAGTCTCGGTTGCGCATTTGGCAACGGACTTGGCCCGCTCTGGCCCGAAATGGCGGATCGGGGTGATAATGCCCTTGAGCGTGATGCCCATATCGCGCTCGGCCTCGGAAGCGGCTTGGCTCATGGCGGCCAGATATTCGCGCCATGCGGTCACGTCGCCACCGCCACAAAAGTCGGGCGAAACAAAGGTTTCGGCGTAGACGACACCGTGCCTTGCCGTCTCTTCAAGCACAGCCAGGGTCAAGCGGTAAAAGTCTTGCGGGCTCTGCAACGGCAGGCAGGCGGCCTCATAGGTGTTGAGAAACTGGTCAAAGCCCTGATAGGCGTAATTCCCGTTTTCATCAAATATCTTGGAGATATCGATCTTCTTTTCTCGGGCCAGACTGGCGATGAATTGGGGCGGGGCCGCCCCCTCCAAATGCAAGTGCAACTCGACCTTCGGGATGCTTTGAAAACTCATAAGAAGCTGCGTCCTTTGCCAGAATAGGGAACGCCGAGGTGGGCTGCGACGGTCGCCCCGACATCGGTAAAAGAGAGAAGTCCGAGCGGCCTCGGGCCGATGCCATGCACCAGCACAGGCACCCGTTCGCGGGTATGATCCGTGCCCGACCAAGTGGGATCATTGCCGTGGTCTGCGGTGATGATCAAAAGGTCGCCTGCGCGCAATCTGGGCAGGGTTTGCGCAAGCTCTGCGTCAAACCACTCCAGATGTTTTGCGTAACCCGCCACGTCACGCCGATGCCCGAATTCGCTATCGAACTCGACGAAATTGGCAAAGACGAAGGCACCCTCCGGGGCCTCGTCGACCAGATCATTGAGATGTGTCATCAGCTTGACGTCGCGGCCTTTGCGGACCTCGTCAATGCCGCGCATCGAGAAGATATCTTCTATCTTTCCAACGGCATAAACAGGATGCCCCGCTTGATGCACGGCGTCGCAGATCGTCTCGGACGGGGGCGCAATCGCAAAGTCCTTGCGGTATTCCGTGCGTTGAAACCCGTGTTCCGCATCGCCGATGAAAGGGCGTGCTATCACCCGCCCGACCTTCATCGCGTGCAAGGTCGGCGCGATATCTGCGCAAAGTCTCAACAGCCGCTCGCGCCCGAACGTCTCCTCATGGGCCGCAATCTGCAGCACGGAATCCACCGATGTATAGCAGATCGGCCACCCCGTTTTCATATGCGCGGGGCCCTCTGTGTCGATCACCTCTGTCCCCGAAGCATGACGGTTCGCCAAGATTCCTTCGGTGCCGGCAGCCCTGCAAATAAGCGCCGTGATTTCAGGCGGGAAAGCGGGTTCAGTTGTGGGGAAACTGTGCCACTCCCAGGGCACCGGCACGCCCGCAAGCTCCCAGTGGCCAGAGGGCGTGTCCTTCCCGTTGGAGACCTCGGTCGCGGCCCCCCAAGCGCCTATAGGCGTCGCGTCCAATCCAGCGGGAACCAGCCCCGAGGCCAAGGTGATCGCCGCCCCCAGCCCCAAATTATCCAGCGTTGGAACGCCCAACGGCGTGCCATTCACGGCCATAGCCTGCGCGATATGGCCAACAGTATTGGCCCCCGTATCGGGCAATGTCCCGTTAAAGAAGCGGTCCGCATCTGGCGCTCCGCCGATCCCTACACTGTCGATTACAATCAGAAATGCACGGGCCATATTCAGGAAATCCTTTCGCGGATCAGCGGCTGTATCTTTGGCTTTTCACCGATCGTAATCGCTTTCAAAATGGCCTGCGCGGCCTCTTCTGCGTCTGCGTCGCTTACGGCGTGAATTGTGCAAAGATGTTCGTTTTGTTCAACTTTTGCGCCCAATGCGACCATATCCGTGAGCCCCACTGCAGGATTAATCCTATCGGTCTCGACCCTGCGCCCGCCGCCAAGACCCACGACAGCGAGGCCCAAAGCCTCGCCATCAATGGCCGCAATATAGCCCGCTTGCGGGGCGGCCACGTCACCGATCACGCGGGCCTTGGGCAGATGCGTGCGCCAGTCGTCGGCCATGTCAGGGGGGCCGCCCATCAGGGCAATCATCTCGCTGAAATGGGTCATCGCGCGCCCTGAGGCGATGGCGTCTGCCAGCTTCTCCTCCGCCTCGCCCTCGGCTTCTCCGTGCAGCGCCAGAAGCCGTGCACCAAGCGCCACGGTCAGGTCGTGCAAGCGGGGGGCGGCGAGTTTGTTACCGCTCAAAACCTCCATACACACCGCCACCTCAACAGCGTTGCCAAGTGCGGGGGCCAGAGGTTCATCCATATCCGAGATCAGCGCGGCCGTTGGGCAGCCTGCCCCGTTGGCCACATCGACCAAGGCGCGCGCCAGTGCTGTGGCCTCGGCCTCGGTCTTCATAAAGGCGCCAGAGCCGACCTTCACGTCGAGCACCAAGCCCTGCGACCCAGCCGCCAGCTTTTTCGACAGAATAGACGCGGTGATCAGATCCACGCTTTCGACAGTGCCCGTCACGTCGCGGATCGCATAAAGGCGCTTGTCAGCGGGCGCAATTGCCGCTGTTGCCCCCACAATGGCGCAGCCAGTTTTGCGCAGGAACTGCTGAAGCTGCACAGCGGAAACCTCCGTCGAAACGCCAGGGATGGCTTCGAGTTTATCAAGCGTGCCGCCGGTATGCCCCAAGCCCCGCCCCGAGATCATCGGCACAAAAACACCGCAAGCCGCCAATGCGGGCGCCAGCAAAAGCGACACAGGATCGCCCACGCCTCCCGTCGAATGTTTATCCAGAACAGGGCCGTCCAAATCCCATTTGAGCACGTCACCGCTGTCGCGCATCCCCTTGGTGAGCGCGATGCGCCCCGCGTCGGACAGGCCGTTTAAACACACAGCCATGGCAAAGGCACCCGCTTGCGCGTCAGACACAGAACCTGTCGCCAAGCCTTTGGTAAACCAAGTAAGTTCCGCGTCGGAAGGGGTCTCCTCGCGCCTGACTTTGGCGATGATGGCGCGGGCGTCCATCGGCTACACGCGGCTCATGTAGTCGGCGTCGAATACCCCAGGCAGCAGCGCGGAAACCGTCGTCTGCAGCATCGCGCCGTCAGTCGTGTGCAATGTTACAACCACATCACCATCTGCGAATTCTGCGATCTTCTGGCGACAGCCCCCGCAGGGGCTTACGGGTTGCGGGCTATCTGCGATCACAGCGATTTCGGCGATGCGCTTGTCGCCACCTGCAATCATGGCGGCAATCGCGCCTGCCTCGGCGCATGTCCCTTCGGGATAGGCCACATTTTCAACGTTACAGCCTGAGTATACCGTGCCTGTTGTGGCGCGTATCGCCGCCCCCACTTTGAACTTCGAATAAGGGGCGTGGGCGTTTCCGCGCACAGCGCGTGCGGTGTCTAACAAACTCATTGGGCAGCTCCTGTATTGGCCTCAAGTTTGACCGTTTGGTCAGAGGTTTGCAAGTCAGGAGAACGTGGTGAACAACCCCGGCAATGAGACTTCGAGTAACGCAATATCATCGCTTGGGTCGCTATAACGCGTCATCATCTGCGGCGGGATGACGAATGCATCCCCTGCGCTCAGGCGGTATGGCTCTTTCCCTTCGCCTTCAAGCGTCATTTCTCCTTCTAAAACAAAAGTAAAATGAATGTCCGCGTCATGCTTGGACCAAACAGGATCACCCAGCCCGCGCGACACTACCTGCACGCCAGCGACACCTTTGGTGTTCTTGGCAATCGTCGTATCGCGCGCTTGAAAACCCTTGAGACGAAACGGTTTAAACGTGGCATCGGCCCCGACGTTATGCACAAACTTCTGCCCCTGCCACTCGCGGTCGGGCCGCAGATGCGGGGTCGGCAGGGTCATCTCATGGTCGATTTCGGTGATATGTTCAGCCGGCACACCGACCTCGATCACCTCGATCCCGTCAGAGGCCTCTAGCACGCGGTGGCGGATTTCAGGCGGTTGGATAAAACAATCACCTGCAGTCAGGCGGATCGGATCACCCTGATCCTCGTAAACCACATCGACCCAGCCGCGATAGCAATAGATCAGCTGGAACCCGACACGGTGGAAATGCACCATATCAGGCACGGGGCCGCCGTCAGGAATCCGAATATGGCTCGCGATAATCGAGCCACCAAGACGCGACGGGATCAAATCGCGGTACTGCATGCCCGCGCGGCCAATCACCCAAGGTGCCTGATCTGCAAGTCTGCGCACGACAAAAGCGTGATCGGTATCGGGCAAAACGAGCGGCGGGTTCAACGCCTCGACGGTCACTTTTGTGCCACCCGGCGACATCAACGACTTGTTCCCACTGGCAAAATCAGGATCATTCGTCAGGATCGTGATATGTCCCGCGATTCCGCCGGTTTCCAGCCGCACCCGCAAGCCGTGCCCCGAGAACACCGCAACCGCCGGATCATCGGCGGGATAAATCATATCCATGCGCATCCCCAACACCTTGGTGAAAAACCCGATGTCGGCGCGTAGATCAGATGTGGCAAGGCGCACTTGGGCGCGTACTTCAATGGACTGTCTCATCGTATAAACCTGTCGCGACGTAGATAAATTTGCAAGCGCCATCAATACATGCTTATTCATGGGGCGAGGCTTGCCCCCAGGGCAGAAAAGTAGTTTAACGTTAAACTACATTGATCGGGAGAGACAGAAAATGGCTGATGATTCACATGATCGCGACCGCGCGCGTCAGGCGGCGCTAGATTACCACCAGTTTCCCAAGCCCGGTAAGTTAGAAATTCGCGCGACAAAGCCGCTGGCCAATGGTCGTGACCTCTCGCGCGCCTACTCCCCCGGCGTGGCAGAGGCCTGTCTGGAAATCAAAGTGAACCCCGACACCGCCCGCGACTATACCGTGCGCGGCAATCTTGTGGGTGTTGTGACCAACGGCACTGCTGTTTTGGGCCTTGGCAACATCGGCGCATTGGCCTCCAAGCCCGTGATGGAGGGCAAGGCCGTTCTGTTCAAGAAGTTCGCCAATATCGACTGCTTCGATATCGAACTCAACGAAGCGGATCCTGAAAAGCTCGCCGATCTGGTCTGTGCGCTGGAGCCGACATTTGGTGCGATCAACCTCGAAGACATCAAGGCACCCGACTGCTTTATTGTCGAGAAAATCTGCCGCGAGCGGATGAATATTCCTGTCTTCCACGACGATCAGCACGGCACCGCAATTGTGGTTGGTGCCGCAGCCACAAACGCGCTACGCGTGGCAGGAAAGAAATTCGAGGAGATTAAAATCGTCTCCACCGGCGGCGGCGCTGCAGGCATCGCCTGTCTCAATATGCTGCTTAAGCTGGGCGTTAAGCGCGAAAATGTATGGTTATGTGATATCGAAGGTCTGGTCTATCATGGCCGCGAAAAGGACATGACGCCACAGAAGACCGAATATGCACAGGGCACCACCCTCGCCACGCTAGGCGATGTGATTGAAGGCGCCGACCTCTTTCTGGGCCTCTCTGGTCCGGGCGTGCTTAAGCCAGAGATGGTCGCAAAAATGGCCGACGTGCCGATCATCTTTGCGCTTGCCAACCCGAACCCCGAGATCGACCCAGAGGCCGCGCGTGCCGTGAACCCCAAGGCCATCATCGCGACGGGCCGCTCGGATTTCCCCAATCAGGTGAACAACGTTCTCTGCTTCCCCTTCATCTTCCGTGGTGCGCTGGACGTCGGCGCGACCGACATCAACGACGAGATGAAGATCGCGTGCGTCGAAGGCATCGCCGAACTGGCCCGCATGACCACAAGCGCCGAGGCCGCCGCCGCCTATTCGGGTGAAAAGCTCACCTTTGGCGCCGATTACCTGATCCCCAAGCCATTTGATCCGCGCCTCATGGGCGTGGTCGCCAGCGCCGTGGCCCGCGCCGCGATTGAGACCGGTATTGCCAAGCGCCCGATTGCCGACATGGACGCCTATAAGAAGGGTCTCGACGGATCTGTGTTTAAATCCGCGATGATCATGCGTCCTGTCTTCGATGCCGCCCGCACGGTCGCGCGCAACATCGTCTTTGCCGAGGGCGAGGACGAACGCGTCTTGCGTGCGGCACAAGCGATTATGGAAGAAACGACCGACAAACCGATCCTGATCGGCCGCCCCGAGGTGATCGAGCGGCGCTGCGAGCGTGCTGGACTGAAAATCCGCCCGTTGGTGGATTTTGAGATCGTGAACCCCGAAAATGATCCGCGCTACTATGATTACTGGAACACCTACCACGACATCATGGCGCGTAAAGGTGTAACCCCTGATCTGGCCAAGGCAATCATGCGCACCAACACCACTGCGATTGGCGCGGTCATGGTGCAGCGCGGCGAGGCGGACAGCCTGATCTGTGGCACCTTTGGCCAGTTTCTGTGGCACCTGAACTATGTGACGCAAATTCTTGGCAACCAAGACCTGCACCCTGTTGCAGCCCTTTCGCTGATGATTTTGGAGGATGGTCCGCTTTTCATCGCGGATACCCAAGTCCACCCGGAACCCACGCCTGAACAGATTGCAGAGACGGTGATCGGTGCCGCACGCCATGTGCGCCGCTTTGGTGTAACGCCGAAAATTGCGCTGTGCTCACATAGTCAATTCGGCAACCTTGATTGCGATACAGGGCGCCGCATGCGGGCCGCGATGGCGATCCTTGATAGTCAACCGCGCGACTTTGATTACGAGGGCGAAATGCATATTGACGCGGCCCTTGATGTCGAACTGCGCAATCGCGTCTTCCCTGCCGCGCATTTGCCCGGCCCTGCGAACGTGCTTGTGTTTGCCAATACGGATGCGGCCTCTGGCGTGCGCAACATCTTGAAAATGAAGGGCGGCGGGCTTGAGGTTGGGCCGATCCTGATGGGCATGGGCAACCGTGCGCACATCGTAACGCCGTCCATCACACCGCGCGGTTTGCTCAATATGTCGGCGATTGCTGGCACGCCTGTGGCGCACTACGGCTAACAGAAAACGGGATGGCTCTTGGGGCCATCCCGCTCCACTTCAGTTGAAATCCGACAATCTCAACTCACTTCGTTACTTTTTAGGCGTCACTTTCGTTGGCGTGATAGCCATTGCGGGTGGCGGCGAGGGCTGCCGTTTTTTCTTGAGGGGTTTGCCGTGTTTGTCCAATGGTAATGCTCCTGAAAAGCAGAGGCGGCACAGTGTCGTCCTGTGACACCATCCTTACCAATCTCGCCGTAAAAAGCAAATTATATTTTCAGATATTGCGTGGCGCGAGTGAATTTAGAAATTAAATTTCTACTTTTTACACTGTAGGGATCGAAAATATCGCGAAAGGCCAAAAACAGCGCCCACGATCGGCCCATAGAAGTTGCATTGTCAACAAATTGACATTGTTTTTCCGTTAGCGCCGAAACCAAGCTTGCCCACAGTCAGACTGCTGCTTACACCTTTGACAGCACAACATTTGGGAGGATGAAACATGGGCTACGCAGAGGTTTACAAAAGCTGGCAGGACGATCCAGAGGCATTCTGGATGAAACAGGCGAGCGCAATCTCGTGGGACAAGGCGCCGACACGCGCCCTGCACGCCGAAAACGCCCCCCTCTACGAATGGTTCAAAGACGCCCGCGTCAACGCCTGCTACAACGCCGTGGACCGCCACGTTGAGGCGGGGCGTGGCGATCAGACCGCGATCATCTATGACAGCCCGATCACCGGCAATAAATCCAAAACCAGCTTTGCCGAATTGCAAACGATGACCGCAAACCTCGCGGGCGCCCTGCAAGCCAAGGGTATCGTCGCGGGCGACCGTGTCATCATCTATATGCCGATGGTGACCGAAGCCCTTGTGGCCATGCTCGCCTGTGCCCGTATCGGTGCGGTGCATTCCGTCGTCTTCGGCGGCTTTGCTGCCCATGAGCTTGCAGTACGGATCGACGACGCCACCCCCAAGGCGATCATTGCCGCCTCTTGCGGATTAGAGCCGAACCGTATTGTGGCCTATAAGCCGCTAATCGATGGCGCGATTGAACAGTCCAAGCACAAGCCGGACTTCACCGTCATTTTGCAGCGCGAGCAGCATAAGTGTGACCTAACCCCAGGCCGCGACTTTGACTGGCACGACGTGCAAGAGGGCGTGACCCCTGCTGATTGCGTGCCCGTCTCGGGCGACCACCCCGCCTATATCCTTTATACCTCTGGCACCACTGGCGCGCCTAAGGGCGTCGTGCGCCCGACTGCGGGCCATCTGGTTGCGCTAAACTGGACCATGAAATCTATCTATAACGTCAACCAAGGCGAGGTCTTTTGGGCCGCCTCCGACGTGGGCTGGGTCGTGGGGCATTCCTACATTTGCTATGGTCCTTTGATCGCAGGCATCACCACTGTCGTGTTCGAGGGCAAGCCGATTGGCACGCCTGACGCGGGCACCTTCTGGCGCGTGATTGAAGAGCATCAGGTGCGCTCGTTCTTTACGGCCCCCACCGCATTCCGCGCGATCAAGCGTGAGGACCCGAAGGGCCGCGAGATCAAGAAATACGATATCTCCTGCCTGCGCGCGCTTTACCTCGCAGGCGAACGGGCCGATCCTGATACGATCATCTGGGCGCAGAATATCATGGGCGTGCCGGTCTACGACCATTGGTGGCAGACCGAAACAGGCTATACGATCGCGGGCAACCCTGCGGGGATCGAGGCGCTTCCTGTCAAGATCGGCTCACCCACGGTCGCCATGCCAGGCTACGACGTGCAGATTCTGGACGAAGCGGGCCACCCGATGAAAGCAGGCGAATTGGGCGCGATTGCGATCAAACTGCCACTGCCGCCGGGCACATTGCCGACGCTCTGGAACGCCGAAGAGCGGTTCGTGAAATCCTACCTCACCACCTTCCCCGGCTACTACGAGACGGGCGATGCAGGGCTGATCGACGAAGACGGCTATCTCTATATCATGGCGCGCACTGATGATGTGATCAACGTCGCGGGTCACCGCCTCTCGACGGGCGCTATGGAAGAGGTCCTCGCGGGTCATCCCGACGTGGCCGAATGCGCCGTGATCGGGGTCACGGACGAGCTAAAGGGACAATTGCCCTTGGGGTTTGTCTGCACGAACAACGGCACGACCAAGACCGACGACGAGATCAAGGCAGACTGCATCAAGCTCGTGCGCGACCAGATCGGCCCCGTCGCTGCCTTCAAACTGATCACGGTCGTGGACCGGCTGCCCAAAACGCGGTCGGGCAAGATCCTGCGCGCGACAATGGTGAAAATCGCAGATAGCGCGCCGTTCAAAATGCCCGCGACGATCGACGATCCGGCGATCCTGGACGAGATCAAGGCCGCACTTCAGCCAATGGGATACGCGAAAGACTAGGATGCATAAAAACGCCAAACTGCCGTGGCAATTCTATGCCATCGTGGTGTTTCTGAGCCTTGTGATTTCACGGCTCGGGCTCCCGCTGCCTTTCGTTCTGGCGGCACTTGGCGTTTTTGTTGTGGGCGTTATCCTCTGGGACAAAAGGCTCGCGGCTGGAAAGCAGCCGCGCGCCTTGCCTGTGTCAGGGGCGTTTGAGGTGATTACGGACGCCAACGGCTATCCGGACCTGTGGTTTGTCCTGCAAAATACGTCGCCCACACCCATCGCGCTTCCCGCAATGCAGGTCAGCTTGGCCTATACAACCCATGCAGGCAACCCGCTTGCCCCCGCACCGCATCAGATCACGCAGCGCCGCAATGAAGACGATACCGCCTATGTCGCGCGGGTCATGCGATTGCAGACGGCATATGATTTGCTATGTGAACAGCTCCGCGCCGCGCCTTCTCTGCTGGCCTTTTTGGCGGACAATCCCGAGACCTTTGTGAACATCCACCTCAAAGGGCACCGCCCCGACTGGACCTTCTCAAAGGCACAAATCGCCTAGTTGAACTGTTCGCTGATCAACCGCTCTTCCAACCCGTGACCCGGATCAAATAGGATGCGATGGGAAACCGCAGGTTCGGAGCGGATTTCGACGCTTAGAACATCCCGCACCGATTTACCATCCGCATCGGCCATCACGGGGCGCTTTTCAGGGTCGATCACGTCAAAGCGCACGACCGCACTCTTGGGTAGCAAGGCACCGCGCCAACGGCGCGGGCGAAACGCGGCCATGGCTGTCAGTGCAAGCACGTCCGATCCAATGGGCAGGATCGGGCCGTGGGCGGAAAAGTTATAGGCGGTCGATCCGGCCGGGGTCGCAACTAAAGCGCCGTCGCAGACCAATTCCGCCATCCGCAATTTGCCGTCGACCGTGATCCGCAATTTCGCGGCCTGCGGGCCAGCACGCAGTAAGCTGACCTCGTTGATCGCCAAGGCCTTGTGCTCGGATCCGTCGACACATTGAGCGATCATTACGAGCGGGTTGATCACCTCTTCCACCGCCTCCGCCAGCCGCTCGGGCAAATCGTCGGCGTGGAACTCATTCATCAAGAACCCGACCGTGCCGCGGTTCATGCCGTAAACAGGGGCGGCCAAATCTTGGGTCGCATGCAGGGTTTGCAGCATAAACCCGTCGCCCCCCAAGGCCACGATCACGGCCGCATCTTGCATCGGCACATTGCCGTGCAAGGCAATCAGTTCCGCGCAAGCCTCTTGGGCAAGAGGGGCTGCACTGGCCGTAAAGGCAATTTTGGGACGAGCCATTGGTAAATTCCTTTGTCAGTCAAATATTTGTCCCAAGTTCGGCAGCGAAACGCAAGGCGTCTATCGGAAACAAGCAGGGGCGCGTCCGCATCATATCGCGTCGTTTTGGCGCTTTTGACCCGACGGCCCTTGGGATATGACTGCGCAAAAGGCCCATTCATGTGACCAAAGGGAACACCACTATGACAACTAACGTGCGCGATTCTGGCTTCTTTGTCGAAAAACTCGAGACCCGCGATCCGGAGATCCATGCCGCGATGCGTGCCGAACTTGGCCGTCAGCGCAACGAGATCGAATTGATCGCCTCCGAAAACATTGTCTCGGCGGCCGTCATGGAAGCCCAAGGCAGCGTCATGACCAACAAATACGCCGAAGGCTATCCAGGTCGCCGCTACTATGGCGGCTGTGAGCATGTGGATGTGGCAGAGAACCTCGCCATTGAGCGCGCAAAGCAGCTGTTCGGCTGTGAATACGCCAACGTGCAGCCAAACTCCGGTTCTCAGGCCAACCAAGGGGTGTTCCAAGCGCTCTTGCAGCCCGGCGATACCATCCTTGGCATGTCGCTGGACGCTGGTGGTCACCTGACCCACGGCGCGAAACCGAACCAGTCCGGCAAATGGTTCAACGCGATCCAATACGGTGTGCGCCAGCAGGACAGCTTGCTGGACTATGACGAAGTGCAGGCCCTCGCGACAGAGCATAAGCCAAAGATGATCATCGCAGGCGGTTCCGCGATTCCGCGCATCATTGATTTCGCGAAGATGCGTGAGATTGCAGATTCCGTCGGCGCGTTTCTGTTTGTCGACATGGCCCACTTTGCGGGTCTTGTGGCGGCAGGGCTCTACCCCTCCCCGTTCCCGCATGCACATGTCGCATCGACCACAACGCACAAAACACTGCGCGGCCCACGTGGCGGCATGATCGTCACCAATGACGAAGCGATTGCCAAAAAAGTGAACTCCGCGATCTTCCCGGGTATTCAAGGCGGCCCGCTGATGCACGTCATCGCAGGCAAGGCCGTGGCATTCGGTGAGGCCCTCCGCCCAGAGTTCAAGGGCTACCAGGAGCAGGTCGTCAAGAACGCACAAGCGCTGGCCGATCAGTTGATGAAAGGCGGCCTTGATATCGTCACAGGCGGCACCGATACGCACCTGATGCTCGTCGATCTGCGCCCCAAAGGCGTGAAGGGTAACGAAACCGAAAAGGCACTCGGCCGCGCCCATATCACATGCAACAAGAACGGCATCCCGTTTGACCCCGAAAAGCCGACCGTGACATCCGGCATCCGTCTCGGCTCTCCTGCAGGCACGACCCGCGGATTTGGCGAAGCAGAATTCCGCCAGATTGCCGATTGGATCGTTGAAGTGACCGACGGGCTGGCCGCAAATGGCGAAGACGGCAACGGCGACGTGGAGGCAAAAGTACGCGCCGAAGTCGAGGCGATGTGCGCAAAATTCCCGATGTATCCAAATCTCTAATCGGGGCGATGGGTTAAAACCCATCCTACACAGTCTGGGCCGCCGCAGGACACTGTGGCGGCCTTTTGCGTTCTACCTCAAGCCGTCAATCGAGATTGCGCCAATGTAGCCATCATACAGGTTGCGCAATGTGTCGGGGCCATAGCTGTTTGTAAGACGACGATAGTCATCCCTCAGATATTCCTGCCAAAACTCTGGTGATTTTTGGTTTTGGAAACAAAGCAGCCACGCTTCGGATACTTGCCGTTCAGTGTGCCGCGCCTCTGGCAAATCTGAAGTCAAACCCAAAGCCTCCTGAACCTCCCTCCACTTGGCCTCTCCAGCCAGGACTTTTTCAAGAACTTCAGGACGCATTGCTTTGAGCAACATGAGCCCCCCAATCAGGATTGGAACTCGCATATTATCGGGCTCATCTGGGTATGGCGTAATCACGCACAACCGTGCCACCTCCTGTAATCCTCTGAGTGTAACGCTATTTTTATATCGTAAACTCGGAAGATAGCCCTTCACGACTTCCGTGTAGCCACCACTTACCCCCATCTGGATCAGCATCTTTCGGAAAAAAGGAACGATCTGAGACGAACTACCGTAACGGTCTTCTCTCTCCCCCAACCGCATCGTCACATGTACAAACTTCTGCAAATACAGCCCCGCGTCCACCCCCGCCCCATACCGCGCGACAACGTGGTTCTGCATGGCGCGCATATTGGTGCCCAGCACAAACGTGACCCCTGCCACATCAAAGAAATGCTTCATGATTTCCAATAGGTTCAGCGCATAATCTGGGCGGCAGCGGTCCAACTCGTCGATCACAACAACTAAACGGCGTGTCGGGTGCCCCTTTTCATCCGGTTCAGTCCAGCCACTTATAGCATCACGAAATGCCTCCATCGCGTCACGCTTGCCGTCCTCTGCTTGCCAGAACTTATCAATCGCACCCTGCGCCGCAACACCTGCCGTATCGGTCAAAGCCTTGGACGTATTCTGCGCCTCATTATCATCCGCGCCAACCCAATCATCGGCACGATTGATGATCCCAGCAGTGGCGTAAGACACCCCCAGTCGCAGCGCCAACCGCCCCAACTTGGGCGCGGCCTTGCGCAAGCCTTTCGCAAACTTCGCATTGGCGGTGGCAGCCGTCTTGCTTTTCGGGTCTTCAAAGCGTTCAACCAAGGCACCCGACAATGCAACCAGCGGATCATCTAGATAGTCTTGGCATCAATACGCCTCACAATTAAGGGTTGAGTGAGGTTAATCACGTTCGACCTATTTCACAATTGGCGGATGGCATATTAATATCGTCAGACGATCCCGCGTTTGACGAGCACTGTCACCACGACGATGAAAACGACAATCGCGGCAAACGCGAGCGAGCCGAGCCAGCTGAGCAAGACGCCTTTGGCGCGGTCTTTTGGGTCAACCTTTTCGAGGAACGCCACCAAGCGCGCGTGCGCCTTGGTCGCTTTATCCAAATCCACCATGCGGCTTAGTTTTGGATGGTTCATGATCGTGGCCGCCTGTGCCAGATACACCGCGTCATGTCGCAGATTGCGCGGCAATAATCGCCCTGCTTTGCGCACCTGATACTCAAGCGATTTACCACGGATCCGCAACTGCGTTTCCATCAGTTTGCGCACTTCGGCGATTTGATTATCAAGCATGTCCCCAATCATGCAGCGTGGTTAATCATGCAGCGCAGGCAGGCTCAATCCCTCTGGTAAAAGCCTGCAATGAAGCGTTAGATTAGATGCATGTTAAACACGGTTTCCTATGATGGGCCTGCGGGCACACCTTTAATTATCGCCCACGGTCTGTTTGGATCGGCGCGCAACTGGAATGTGATTGCAAAGCGGCTGTCCGAGCGCCGTCCTGTCGTCACTGTCGACATGCGAAATCACGGCGCAAGCCCTTGGCGTGACACGCAAAGCTACGCGGATATGGCCGCAGATCTGGCAGAGGTGATCGACGGCCAAGCCAATGTTCTGGGCCATTCGATGGGTGGAAAGGCAGCCATGGTTCTGGCCCTGCAACACCCTGACAAGGTGCGCAAACTGGTCGTCGCGGACATCGCGCCGATTGCTTATACGCATACCCAGATGGGGCCGATCGCGGCGATGCGCCGCGTTGACCTGTCGGCTGTAAAGACCCGCGCAGATGCCGCCGCACAGCTCACGGGCCTGGAAGCTGGTGTCGATACGTTCTTGCTCCAATCGCTCGATTTGAAAGAACACAAATGGAAGTTGAATCTGGACGTTCTGGCCGCAGAAATGGACCAGATCGTGGGCTTTCCCGAAGTGTCGGGGCAGTTTGAAGGCCCTGCCCTGTTCCTCTCGGGGTCCGCGTCAAACTACGTCCTGCCAGAATATCGCCCACGGATCAAAGAGCTGTTTCCAGCCGCCAAATTCGCAAAAATTCCGGGCGCCGGGCACTGGCTTCATGCCGAAAAGCCGCGTGAATTCGAGGCGGCCGTCAACGCGTTTCTGGCCATGTAGCGGCCACTTCATGCTGCTTAGGGCTGAGTGAGTCCTGCGGCACAATGTTACGGCCAAGGTGGTGCGTCGGGACACGGCGGTGAACCAAGCCAAGAATCACCCCTTCAAGCAGGCTTATGTCCAGCTTTGGCGACCTGCGTGACGGACGTTCGCGTGTCGGGACAGTCGTTTCCAACACAACTGCAGATCGTTTCCCCTCAGTATGACAAAATCGTATTTGTTTTTGTTGGCATAGTATTTGCGCGAAATTCGGAATTACCACACTCTGAGTGGACAGACTGAAATATGTTTCTGTTGTTTCTGGGAGGAAAATTATGAAACTTCTACGTACCACAGCACTTAGCCTGACGCTTGGCGTCACAGGTGCATCTTTCGCTACAGCTCAAGACCTGACCATCGCGATCGTGAACAACGGTCACATGATCAACATGCAAAAAGTTGCTGAAGCCTATACTGCTGAAACAGGCGTAAACCTGAACTGGGTTTCTCTGGAAGAAGGCGTTCTGCGCGAGCAGGTTACGTCCGACACAGCAACCGGTGGCGGTCAGTACGACATCATCAACATCGGCATGCAAGAAGCACCAATCTGGGGCGCTGCTGGTTGGATCGAGCCACTGAACTTCTCCGACGAATATGACCTCGAGGACATACTGCCCGCGATGCGCGAAGGCCTTTCCGCAAACGGTCAGCTTTATGCGGCACCATTCTACGGTGAATCGTCCATGGTTATGTACCGTAAGGACCTGACTGACGCCGCAGGCGTGACGATCGCTGACAACGACAGCTGGGAAAACATCACAGCGGCTGCCGCTGCGATCCACGATCCTGAAAACGAAGTTTACGGTGCTTGTTTGCGCGGCAAGCCAGGATGGGGCGATGGCATGGCTTTCGTTACCACAGTGGCAAACTCCTTTGGTGCTGCCTGGTTCGACAAAGACATGCACCCGACGCTGGACACTCCTGAGTGGAACGCTGCGGTCACAATGTACGTGAACCTGCTGAACAACTACGGCCCTCCAGGCTCTGAGGGTAACTCCTTCAACGAGATCCTTGCACTTTATAACGAAGGCAAATGTGGCCTTTGGATAGATGCGACAATCGCCGCTTCTTTCCTTAAAGTACCAGGCGTTGCATACGCACAGTCGCCAAATGCGGGTAACCCGGTTGGTGCGAACTGGCTCTGGGCTTGGGCATTGGCAATTCCTGCCGGTTCACCAAACGCAGAAGCGTCGCAAGCGTTCATCGAGTGGGCAACGTCCAAGGCGTACGTTCAGGCTGTAGGCAACCACCCGGACTTCGGTTGGGGTGCCGTTCCAACAGGTCAGCGTGCATCTACATATGAGATCCCTGAGTTTCAGGCTGCTGCTCCTTTCGCAGAGGCTGAAATGGCAGCGATCAACTCTGCGGCTCCTGGCGCCACAGACCTGAAGCCATACGTTGGCGTGCAGTTCGTAGCGATCCCTGAGTTCCCAGAAATCGGTAACGCCGTTTCCCAAGAAATCGCAGCGGCACTGTCCGGCGCGAAATCTGTAGAAGATGCATTGGCTGCTGGCCAAGCTGCAGCGGATGCGATCATGTCCGAAGCTGGCTACTACTAAGTAGCGCGCGGTGTAGGCCTGATCTTTTTGGGTCAGGCCTATATCTCCACAGTTCATTTTTCTGATTGCTTGGCTTGTTTTCAAAATATCTGTTAATTTGCTGGCCAAGTAACGCCTGAAATCCAACGTTAACTGAATCCTCCACTTGGGAAGGTGACCATAGTCATGTCCGACAGAACGCTCCCCCGCCTTTTGCAAACCCCAGCCGTCTTATTGCTGTTGGTCTGGATGATTGTACCGCTCAGCATGACGCTGTTTTTCTCCTTCATCCGTTATGTGCTCAACAGCACGGTCCGCCCGGAATGGATGGTGCCATCGCTGAGCAACTGGCGTGGTTTAGGGAACTATAAATACGTTCTGGAGGCCAAAGACTTTTGGTTTGCCATCCAGAACTCCGTCTTCATCGTTGTCAGCATCTTGCTCATCACGGTTATCTTGGGTCTCGCGATTGCGGTTCTGATCAACAAGTCCTTCCTGGGTCGTGGCATCGTGCGTGTTCTGCTGATTTCGCCATTCTTCGTGATGCCCGCTGTGAACGCGGTTTTGTGGATCAACATGATCCTTGATCCGGTCCTTGGTCTGAACGGCCTCGCAGTTGGCGGCCTTAACAGCTTGCTTGACGGTCTGCGCGACTGGCCAGTTCTGGGGCATTTCTTTTCGATGTGGCCGCAAATTGAACCGATCTCTTTCCGTGCGACGCAGACATCCTCATATGCTGTTATCATGATGGTTGCTTGGCAGTGGACACCCTTTGCAGTGCTGATCTTCATGACGTCCTTGCAGTCCGAAGACGAATCCCAGAAAGAAGCTGCTGTTCTTGATGGCGCCAGCAACTGGTCTCAGTTCATCAACCTGACTGTGCCACATTTGGCACGTTCAATCGCCATTGTGGTTATGATCCAATCGATCTTCCACCTTTCGCTTTATGCAGAGATCGAAATTGTAAGCCGTGGCAATGGCAACAAAAACCTGCCCTATCTGATAGGTGAATTCGCCAACAACAACATTGGCGCGGCATCCGCCACAGGCGTCTTTGCAATTATCCTCGCTAACATCATCGCGATCTTCTTGCTGCGCTTGGTTGGCAAGAGCTTGATGGATTAAGGAACAAGAAAATGGCAACAGTGACCCAAACTTCAAGACTTGGTAATATCCTCAGACCAGCTATGGCATGGATCATCGCCCTGATCTTTTTCTTTCCAATTTTCTGGTTGGTCTTCACCAGCTTTAAGACTGACGCTGACGCGGTGAAGGCCGAACACTTGTTCTTCTTTACGCCGACGTTCGAAAACTACACCAACATGACGGAAAACTACGACTACTGGCGCTTTGCCATCAACTCGGTGATCACGTCTTCTTTTGCGACACTGTTTGCCATGGCTGTCGGTGTACCCGCCGCCTACGCGATGGCGTTCAACCCAAGCCGCCACACCAAGGATATCTTGATGTGGATGCTCTCCACCAAGATGCTGCCAGCCGCTGCGGTTCTTTATCCAATGACGTTCCTGACAAAGAATATCCTTCAGATCTACGATACGCATTTTCTGGTGATTATGGTCTTGTGCCTGATCAACCTGCCGATCGCTGTCTGGATGTTGTTCACCTACTTCAAAGAAATCCCCAAAGAGATCATCGAAGCGGGTAAAATGGACGGTGTGAACACATGGGGCGAGATCAAGGATATCCTGATCCCGCTGGCATGGGGTGGTATCGCATCCACCGCGCTGCTCACGTTCATCTTCTGCTGGAACGAGGCCTATTGGTCGGTCCGCCTGACCACGATTAATGCGGCAACCTTATCGACGCTGATCGAAGGCAACCGTGCCCCTGAAGGGCTGTTCTTTGGTCGCCTGTCTGCCGTATCAACGGCCGCTATCGCGCCAATCGTTGTTCTTGGGTGGTTCTGCCAAAAGCAGCTGGTGCAGGGCCTGACATTCGGAGCGGTCAAGTGATGCAAGCAACGGCCCTTTTAGAGATGGCAGGCACGCCTTGCTCCGTCACGGGTGCCGTGATTTGCGGCATCCAAGGATAGTTCGATGTCTACAATAGCCCCCGAAATTGAGATGGTTGACCGCTCTTCTCGGTCTATCCGCTACCTGCAACACGGGTGGCCGACGGAGCTTTGCCGCTGGCACGCCCATGAGGAATACGAGCTGCACCTGATCACCGCGACGCGCGGCAAGGCCTTTGTAGGCGATTATATCGGCGACTTTAAGGCTGGTGATCTCTTTATGACGGGTCCCAATCTGCCACACAATTGGGTCACTGAAAGCGCGTGGAAAAAGCCCGCACAGACCCGCGACATGTTGGTGCAGTTCAGCCACGAAAGCGTTGCAAAGCTCGCCGACGGGTTCCCCGAGTTTTCGCAGGTTCTGCGTCTGCTGCAAATGGCCCAATCGGGGATTATTTTCGAGGGGTTCAATCCGACGTTTGCGCGAGGCCACATGGAATCGATCCGCGACAATACAGGCGCGGAACGCATCTTGGCCTTTGTCAGGTTTCTGGTCCGGCTCAATGAGCATGCCGAGAAAAAGACGCTCTCGATCAACAAGCTCATTCAGCCCGAAGGCGGCAGCAAGCATGCGCGCATCGCCACAGTGGTTGATCACATCGTCAAGGATTTTTGCGAGGGGCTGACCCTTGGGCAGGCCGCCGAGATGGCAGGCATGACCGAGATCACCTTCAGCCGCAATTTTCAGACCGTCACCGGCCATAGCTTCGTCGAGTTCTTGACGCGCATTCGGATCGGAGAGGCCTGCGGCATGCTCTTTGCCTCAGACGATCACATTATCACGATCTCGCAAAACGCGGGCTTTAAAAACCTCGCTAATTTTAACCGGCATTTCTTGAAGATGAAGGGCATGACCCCTTCTGAATATCGCGAAACAGCGCGCAAAGATCTCGCACCGAAACTGGAGTCAACACAATGAATAGCGCAACAAATTCACCTGTTTTCGCGACGGATTATGCCCGATCCGACTGTCAGGTCGGCGTCATTCACCTTGGCTTTGGCGCCTTCCACCGTGCCCACCAAGCCGTTTATATTGACGACTACATGAACATCTCCGGCGATCTGCGCTGGGGCATTGCAGCCGTCAATTTGCGCGGCTCCGAGACGGATCAATTCAACACAGCCGAAGCCGATGTGACGCGCCACGACGGCTACTATCTCAAGTCGATTTCCGCCGAGGGCGAGGTTGCCTTGCGCCGCGTCCGCGCCCACGTCCAGTTCGTCGATTGGAGTGCGGCAAAGGCTGAAGCAGAGGCCATCATGTCGCTACCTTCCGTTCATCTGGTCACGATTACGGTCACGGAGAGCGGCTATTACACCGACCCGAACGGCAATCTGAACACGGCTGACCCGACCATGCAGGCCGAAATCGCAGGCGGCGCACCGCGCAGTGTTTACGGATACTTGCGTGCGGCATTGACCCAACGCGTGGCTGCAACTGCGGCTCCTTTGACCATCGCCTGTTGCGACAACATCCGCCAGAACGGGAAAATGTTGCGCCGCAATCTTTTGGCCTATTTGAACGCTTGCGGAGATCAGGCGCTTGCCGCTTGGGTCGGTGCAAATGTCGCCTTCCCCTGCTCGATGGTTGACCGGATCACGCCGCGCAGCCCGATCGAACTTAGTCAGGAATTGACAGCACTTGTCGGCCAAGACGTGAGCTCGCCGATTATGGCCGAAGACTTCATCCAATGGGTGCTGCAAGACAGCGCAACCGCCCCGATGCCGGATCTGGCAAAAGCGGGTGTAACGGTGACGGAGAATGTCGATCCCTATGAAGAGACAAAGATCCGCGTGCTCAACGGCGGCCATACGGCGCTGGCCTATCTGGCAGCACTTGAAGGTGTTGTCACCTTTGATGCCGCGATGCGTGCGCCGCATCTGAGCGCGCACTTCCAGAACTTCGAAACCAAAGAAGTTTTGCCAGCCATCACCATTGATCTACCCTTCTCGAAAGAGGCCTATCTGGCAGATATCACGCGCCGATTTGGCAATCAGGCCATCGGCGACACGGTCGCGCGCATTTGTGCGGATGGAATGGCCAAGTTCCCGATCTTCATCCGCCCCACGTTGGCGGGATGTTTTGAGCAAGGGATCACACCGGTCTTCGCCATCCGCAGCATCGCAGGCTGGCACGTCTTTGCCTGCCACGTCGCTGCCGGAAAAGTCCCGTTTCAATATATTGAACCAAGCTGGGACGACCTCAAGGCGCTTTTGGGCACGGAGGCCTTTCTCACCAACCGTCAGCTTTGGGGCGACCTGCCTGAAACCTATCCAGAATTCGCAGCAACACTGCGTCATGAAATCAAAGAATTGGAGTTGAAATGTCCGGTCTAACCCTACGCAATGTTCTGAAAAGCTATGGCGATGTGCAGGTGATGCATGGCGTTGATCTCGACATCGAAGACGGTGAGTTCGTCGTATTTGTTGGCCCGTCAGGCTGTGGCAAGTCGACGCTTTTGCGCATGATCGCGGGCCTTGAGGAAATTTCCGGCGGCACTGTAAAAATTGGCGATAAGGTCGTCAATGATGTCGCCGCAGCCAAGCGCGGTGTGGCGATGGTGTTCCAATCTTATGCGCTTTACCCGCATATGACGGTCTATAAGAACATGGCGTTCGGCCTCAAACAGGCGAAAACCGATCCTGCCGAGATTGACCGTCGTGTGAGGGCGGCTGCCGAGATTTTGCAAATCACCGACTATCTTGATCGCAGCCCGCGCAACCTTTCTGGCGGTCAACGTCAGCGCGTGGCGATTGGTCGTGCGATTGTGCGTGATCCGGACGTGTTCCTGTTCGACGAGCCTCTCTCCAACCTTGATGCCGCTCTGCGCGTTCAGACCCGGCTCGAAATCGCCCGTCTGCACGAGCGTCTCAAGACCACGATGATCTATGTGACCCACGATCAGGTCGAAGCCATGACATTGGCCGATAAAATCGTTGTGTTGCGCGCAGGCCGGATCGAACAGGTCGGATCGCCTATCGAACTTTACGAACGTCCCGCGAACGCCTTTGTCGCCCAGTTCATCGGCAGCCCGAAGATGAATTTCTTTTCAGCGGGTGATCTTGCGCCGAATGCCGCGCGCGGTCTGGGTAAAGACGTTGCGGCAACCCAAGAGCTAGGTCTACGCCCTGAGAACCTCATCGCAACAGATGCGGACAATGCGGTTGTACAGGGGCGGCTGGAACTGGTCGAAAACCTTGGCGAATACGCCTTGGTGCACCTCGTCACAGCAACGGGTGTCGAGTTTATCGCAAAGTCTGAAAAGCCGCCAGTTGCGCAAAAAGGCGAGACCATCGGGTTTACGGTCAAGCCAGAGCTTGCGCACTACTTTTACAAAGAGAGCGGTTTGCGCGTCTAAATACAGAAGGTCGATCGCTTGGACCTTGCGCCAAGCGATCATGCCACCCCAAAAACCGACGACGCTATGTCAGTGAGACCCAGACCGACCCTGCATCCGATGACCGTTGGCAGGCGTCGACGAAGCGCACGCCGCTTAACCCCTCGGCCAAGCCGATCAGCGCGGGGTTGCCTTGCCCAGATATCGCCTCTGCCGCCTCGCGATAGAGCGTCGCAAAGGCCTCCAGATAGCCTTCGGGATGCCCCGCTGGCACGCGCGTCACTGCCACGGCGGCAGGATACGCCGCCGCACTGCCTCGGGTGATCAATTGCGGCGGTGCGCCCCGTTTGGCGTACCAAAGGCTATTGGGCTGTTCTTGCGCCCATTTGAGCGAGCCTTCAGTCCCGTAGACCGCCAAGGTCAGGTTATTCTCATTGCCGACAGCGACTTGACTGGCCCAGATGTGCCCCTGTGCGCCACTTTCAAAGTGCAGCGCCACGCGCGCGTCATCGTCAACCGCCCGACCTGCCACATGGGCCCGCAAAGTCGCGCTCAGGGCGCTGGCATTTTCGCCCGTTACAAAGCTCATCAGGTTAAACGCATGTGTGCCGATATCCCCGATCGCGCCGCCCCCCGCTTGCGCGGGATCCGTGCGCCAGGCCGCTTGCTTGTTGTCGGCGGCGGGTGTCTCGCTCAGCCAGTCCTGCAAATAGTTGGCTTGCACAATCCGCAGATCGCCCAGCGCGCCGTCCGCCACCATTTGCCGCGCCTGCCGGACCATCGGATAGCCTGTGTAGTTGTGGGTCAAAAAGAATGATGCAGTCGACGTCTCAGCAACCGCCATCAAGGCTTCGGCCTGCGCGAGCGTCGCCGTCATCGGTTTGTCACAAATCACATGGATGCCTTGGGCCAGAAACGCTTCTGCAATGGGGCCGTGCAAGTGGTTTGGGGTCACGATGGCAACCGCGTCAATCCCATCGGGCCGCGCCGCCTCTGCCGCAGCCATCACGCGGAAATCCGCATAGGACCGCTCCGCAGCAATTCCCAATTCGGCAGCGGATGCATGCGCACGCGCCGGATCAGACGAGAAAGCCCCCGCCACCAGATCAAAGCAGCCGTCCAGTCGCGCGGCAATGCGGTGCACGCCACCAATAAACGCGCCCTGCCCGCCCCCGACCATGCCCAGTTTCAGTGCTGCCATTTTCAAATCCCACCATGTTACGCCGTGCCGCTTTGTGATCACCATAGACGCCGCCATGACCGTCCCGCTACCGCAAACCCCGCGCTGGCCTCAAACGAGGTAAGGTTTCGCGGGCAAAATCGTGCCAGTACACTCGCCAAACCCGATCTGGAACCCCGCACCTTTTGCAGCCCCCTTCAGCGTCAACGTATCGCCGTCTTCGACAAAGGCGCGGGTCTCGCCTGTATCGAGGGTGATCGGCTCTGTGCCGCCCCATGTCAGCTCTAACAAGGAGCCGCGCTCGGAGGTCTGCGGCCCAGAAATCGTACCCGACCCGATGAGATCACCCACCATCATCGCGCACCCCGACGCGGCGTGATGTGCCAGCTGCTGGGCGGCAGAGTAATACATCTGGCGATAGTTTGTGCGCGCGATTGTCGTCGGGGACTTGCCCTTTGGCGCCAGTGTGACAGCCAGATCAATGTCGTAGAGCATCGGACCGGGCTCTTCCAAATACGGCAGCAGCGGCTGTTCACGCTCGGGTGTCGGCACGCGGAACGGCGCAAGGGCCTCTTTCGTCACGATCCAAGGGCTGATCGAAGTTGCAAAGGCCTTGGCCTGAAACGGGCCGAGCGGCTGATACTCCCACGCCTGAATGTCGCGCGCCGACCAGTCATTGAGCAGGACATAGCCGAAAATCATCGCGTCGGCCTCTTGCACCGAGACCGGACAGCCCATCGCATTTGAGCCGCCAATCACCGCGCCGATCTCCAGTTCGATATCAAGCCGTTTACTGGGGCCAAAGGTCGGCAAGGCGGCGTCAGGGGCCTTGGTCTGGCCGTTCGGTCGCACGATCGGTGTGCCTGACACCACAACAGTCGAGGCCCGCCCATTATACCCGATCGGCATGTGCAGCCAATTCGGCGGCAAGGCGTTTTCTGCCCCGCGAAACATGGTGCCGACATTCGTGGCATGTTGTTTGCCCGCGTAGAAATCGGTAAATTCGGCCACCTGAAACGGCATCAAAAGCGCGACATCCGCTTGCGCCACGAGGTAGTCAGGCCGCGGCGGCGCCTGTTCGGACAAAAGCGCCATAAGCCGCGCGCGCAAATCGGCCCATGTGGCAGGCCCCGTTGCCATCAGCTTGTTCCAAGAGGGCTGGTCAAAGACAGGTGCGTCAGTGATCGCAATCAGCCCCTCCGCCTCGGCCTGATACAGATCGAAAACCATATCCCCGATTGCCACACCGCAGCGCGGCTGCGTCCTGTCAGGATGCGCGAAAACCCCGCAGGGCAGATTGTGGAGTGGAAACGGTGTTTCGGCGTTATTGGCGCTAGCGACCCAAGAGCGTTGCAAGGTCATTTCTCGCCCGCCGTACCGTCGAACTTTTTCTCAAGGCTTTCCCAGCAATCAATGTAATCGTCCTGCAGGGGCGCCTCTTGGGCTGCGAAACGGGTCAAATGCTGCGGGAAGCGGGTTTCGAACATGAACGACATGGTGTGATCGAGCTTTTCAGCTTTCAACGCCGCCCGCGACGCACCCTCAAACGCATTTTTGTCCGGGCCATGTGGCAGCATCATATTATGCAGACTGACCCCGCCCGGCACAAATCCCTTGGGCTTGGCGTCATATTGCCCGTAAATATTGCCCATCAATTCGGACATAATGTTCTTGTGATACCAAGGCGGGCGGAATGTATTCTCTGCCACCATCCAGCGCTCGCGAAACAAGACAAAGTCGATATTGGCGGTCCCCTCTTGCCCCGACGGCGCGGTGAGCACGGTAAAAATCGACGGATCGGGATGATCAAACAGGACCGCTCCGACAGGGCAATAGGTTTGCAGGTCGTATTTGCAGGGGGCGTAATTGCCATGCCAAGCGACCACATCCAGCGGAGACTGCCCGATCTGCGTCTCGTGAAACTGGCCGCACCATTTGATGGTGACAGTGGAGGGCACTTCGCGGTCCTCGAATGCGGCAACGGGCGTCTTGAAATCACGCGGGTTTGCCATGCAGTTAGCCCCGATCGGCCCTCTGCTTGGCAGTTCGAATTTCTGGCCGTAGTTTTCGCAGACAAAGCCGCGACACGGACCCTGAAGCACTTCGACGCGGTAAACCAGCCCGCGCGGCAATATCGCGATTTCTTGCGGTTCCACGTCGATAATGCCCAACTCGGTGCAGAACCGCAGCTTGCCTTCTTGCGGCACGACCAGCAACTCGGAGTCTGCCGAATAGAAATAGGCGTCCACCATGCTTTGCGTGACCAGATAAATATGTGTGGCCATGCCCACCTGCGTGTTCACGTCCCCTGCCGTCGTCATGGTGCGCATGCCCGTCAACCACGTCAGCGGCGTGTCGCTATGGGGCAGCGGATCCCATCGGTACTGGCCCAGCGAGGTGACATCCGCGACCACATGCGGGGCCGATTTCCAGTACGGCAAGTCAATGCGCGTATAGCGATGCGAATGCTTGACCGACGGGCGGATGCGGTAACACCACGTCCGCTCGTTTTGGTGGCGCGGCGCGGTAAAAGCCGTCCCTGACAATTGCTCGCCGTAAAGCCCGTAGTTGCACCTTTGCGGGCTGTTCATCCCCTGCGGCAGCGCGCCGGGCAATGCCTCTGTCTCGAAATCATTCCCAAAGCCGGGCATATATGCCGCCTGCTTTGGGGCTTGGGTCAGGGTATGCGGCGCAGACTTCGTAGACATGGGACAGTCCTTTTTGCAGATCACTCTTGGGGTAGTGGTTGCATTTGTAACTATCAACGCTTTAATATGGGGCATGAGCCAAAATGATGCATTCCAGCTTCAGGAGTTTATGCCGTATCTGCTGAACCGCGCAGCCGAGGCGACAAGCCAGTCGTTCCAGAAATCCTACAAATCGAAATACGGGATGCTGCGGACAGAATGGCGTGTGCTGTTTCATCTTGGCCGATACGGGGATCTAACGGCAAAAGACATCAGCTTGCGGGCCGACCTGCATAAGACCAAGATCAGCCGCGCAGTCGCGGCCTTGGAACGGCGGCGTTTCCTGAGCCGCAAGACGCGACCCGATGACCGCAGGCACGAGGTTCTGACACTGACAAAGCAGGGTCACGCCGCGTTTCAGGATCTTATTGGAGAGGCCGCGCGCTACAATGAAACGCTCATGGCCCCCTTTTCCGCCGACGAGCAAGCGCTTCTACGCCGATTCCTGCTGACCATCGCCAAGGAGCTTAGGCCAGCAGTTTGAGCCCGACTGCGCCGCGGCGGTTAAACCGTGCCGCCAAGCGAACCCTCCAGCGTCGCCAGTTCCTGACCGCCGGCCATGAGGTCTTGCAACTCTTCCGGGGTGATCTCGCCGCGCGCCGCAGTGCCGTAAGTTTTGCCGCGATTAAGCACCGTAAAGCGATCCCCCACCGCCATCGCGTGGCGGACGTTATGGGTGATGAACACGACGGCGATCCCCTGCTTGCGGACCTTATCCACCGTCGCCAGTACATTTGCCGTTTGACGCACACCAAGCGCCGAAGTCGGCTCGTCAAGGATCAGAACCTTCGCTCCAAAATGGACCGCACGCGCAATCGCCACCGTCTGGCGCTCGCCGCCCGAAAGCGTGCCAACGGCTTGATCGGGGCCGCGCAGGTTGATGCCCATCTCGCGCATCTCGGACATCGTCGTTTCATTCGCAAGCTTGTGGTCGAAGAAAGGCAAGCCCAAAAATTTCTTGATCGGCTCGTTGCCCATAAAGAAATTCCGGCTCACCGACATCAGCGGGATCATCGCGAGGTCTTGGTAAACCGTCGCAATCCCCGCCGTGATGCTGTCGCGCGGGTCCTCGAAGTGCATCGGCTTGCCCTCAAACAAGATCTCTCCGGAGGTGGGTTTATGAACCCCCGACATCGTCTTGATGAACGTTGATTTCCCCGCTCCGTTATCGCCCAAAAGGCAATGACATTCACCCGGATAGAAATCGATCGTCACACCGTTGAGCGCGATAACAGAGCCGAAATGCTTCTTGATGTCGTTCATGCGGATGATCGGTTCCATCAGCGTTCTCCCGTGATAAGGCGGCGAATATAGGTGTTGAGGATCACAGCCAGCAGCAAGATCACCCCCAGGAAGACGCGAAACAGCGAGCTGTCCACATTGGCAAAGAACAGGCCTTGCTGCACCACACCAAAGATCAGCGCACCCAAAGCCGCGCCGATCACAGAGCCATACCCCCCCGTCAAAAGCGCGCCGCCGATAACCACCGCGATAATGGCCTCGAACTCTTTGAGGATGCCGCGGTCGGCCCCCGCAGAGCCGAATTCCATCACCTGACACACGGCAAAAACCGTGGCGCAGAAGGCGGTGAACATAAACATTTTGATCTTAACCGCGCTGACAGGCACACCGACATAGCGCGCGGCTTGCGCGTCGCCACCCGCGGCAAAAATCCAGTTCCCAAAGCGGGTGCGGGTCAGCACGATATGGCCAAAGATAATCAGGCCAAGCGCCCAAACCATCAGCATCGGGATGCCGTCCACGACAGGCTTGCCTGCTTGATTGCCGCGTTCAAACACCATGATCAGCCCTTGATCACCCAGCCATTGGAAAAAGCCCGTGAAAACCTTGCCCCCGAATATCGGGGCCAACCAATCGCCTTCAGCCGCCTCTCTGATCCCGCCGATAATTGTTTTGCGCTCAAGCGTCTGCGGGATGAAAATTGTAAAGCCGCGCAAAATGAACAGGGTGGCCAAGGTCACGATGAAACTCGGCAATCCGGTGCGCACAACGATATATCCGTTCAAGGCACCAAAGGCGATGCAGATCACAAATGTGATCAAAATGGCCGCCCACATGGGCCACTCCAGAGTGACGCCAAAGACGGCAATCATCATCCCCGCAAAGCCGATCATCGAGCCGACCGAAAGATCAAACTCGCCTGCAATCATCAGCAGACAGGCGCCTACCGCGATGATCATGAATTGCGCCGACACGACCGACCAGTTCAAAACCCCCTGCGGGCTAAACATGCCGCTGTCGAAGGCGAATAGAAGAAAGAAGGTGAAAACCGCGATATTGCCAACAATCCCGCCAAGCTCTGGGCGGATAAGTGCCTTGCGCAGTGGCGAAATCTGCTTGACGCGTTCGTCGTCGAAAGAGGTATCTGACATGGGGATGATCCTGAGTTAGAATGCGCGAAAAAAGGGCGGCAATAGCCAATGCCAAAGCCGCCCGATTTCTGATCAATTTAACGGAATTCGCCTGCGAACTCTTCAACCTTGGCCAAAGCGTCGGCGGTCACAAAGCCGGGGCCGGAGTTGATGTTGTTACCCGGCAAAACGCCGTAGCGGTCATAGTTGGTCAAAACCACAACAGGCAGGTATGCCTGCAGGAACGGCTGCTGGTCGATGCCCCACTTGATCACGCCTGACTTCAGGCCTTTGACGATCTCTTCGCCAAGGTCAAATGTGCCAAAATAGATGTCGCCGGCCATGCCGTTTTCTTCCAAGGCGAGGATCGTCGGATCAGCCGATGTTGGCCCGAGCGTCAGGATCGCATCGGTTTCCGGATTGGCAGACAGATAGGCCAGAACGCGGTTCTTGATCTCGGCAGGGTCTTGGCCGGAATCGATCATCTGGTTGCCCAGATCGACACCCAAACCGTCTGCGAAACCTTGGCAACGCTCGGTCGAGGACGGCGAGCTGATGTAGTGGTTCACGCAAAGGAAGGACCCCACGCCATCACGCGCAGCGCGCTGACCTGCAGCAAGACCAGCGTCATACTCGGGCTGGCCAACATACATCAATGCGCCCACTTCGGCGGCTTGTGCTGGTGTCCCAGAGTTCATGATAATCACGTCGATGCCCTGATCCACGGCCGCCATAATTGGCCCTTTGAGCACGTCAAAGTCGGAAAGCGTTGTGATAATGCCATCAGGGCTGGAAGCCGCGGCCTGCTCGATGATCCGCGCCATATCGGCAAGGTCGCCCGTTGGCGGGTTGCGGTATTCGACGGTTACACCCATCTGCTCACCAGCCAGCGCGATACCGTTTTTGATCGTGTTCCACCAGCTGTCGGAATCCGGCGCGTGGCTCACGAGGATATATGTCAGATCATCGCCGCCGTGTGATTCTGCAGTCGCCATCAACGGCGATGCAATCACTGCGGCCGTGAGCATCAGCTTTTTCATCATAGATTTCATTTTGTTTCCTCCCAAGGATACCATTTTTAATTGGCAGTTCAGGCAGCACGGGCCGCCTAGCTTCGCAAGTCAAACACGGATTCGGATTATTTGCAACCGGTTGCAAAACGCGTGCGCACAAATTCTTAACCGAACCAACGGTTGGTTTCACCGACGGTTTGCACTGCGGCTTATGGAACGCCAATCGCCTTGACGCATCACAAGACCCGACCGACCACGGTTAAACCGACTGGTCCTGTTGCGCGCTTCGGTCAGACGGATCAGCAGTAAACCCTCTGCCTGACGCTCAGGGCATGATCACAATGGCGCGAAAATCATTCACATTTGTCAGCGTCGGGCCGGTGATGATTTGACCGTCGATTTTCGCAAAAAATCCGTGCGCATCGTTGTGTGCGAGCGCATCCGAGCCGCGCACCCCCGCGAGCTGCGCCCGTTTGTGCATATCTGGTCCTGCGTAGGCCCCTGCCACCTCGGCGGCGCCGTCAACACCGTCCGTGTCACAGGCCAAGACATGGATGCGCGGGTGTCCGTCGAGCGCGCAACCTGCGGCCAGAACATATTCCGCATTTGGCCCGCCAATCCCGTCGCCGCGCCGCGTCACGGTGCATTCCCCGCCAGAGAGCAGCAAAACCGGACGGGCGTGGCTTTCAGCCGCAATCTGCATCGCCATTTGCGCCTGCGCATATCCAAGATCGCGCGCTTCACCTTCAATTGCATCGCCAAGCAGGCGGACATCCACGCCCTCGGCCAAGGCGGCCGCAGCGGCCAAAGACTGCGCCGGCGCGGCGATAATACGGGTTTGCGCGGTCACGAGACGCGGGTCATCCGGCTGGACCGGCGCGGGTGCGTTGGCGATGACCTGCATGATATTATGAGGCAAAGCGACCTTCCACTGTTGCAGGGCCGCGAGGGCCATTTCAGGCGTAGCAAGACTGCCGACGGTCGGACCCGAGGCGATCTCGGAGGGGTCATCGCCGGGCACATCAGAGATGGTCAGCGTCAGAAGTCTGGCCGGATAAACAGCCGCCGCCAGCTTGCCGCCCTTTACCGCCGAGACTTGCTTGCGCACGATGTTCATCTGCGAAATCGGCATACCCGAGGCGAGCAATGCCGCGTTGACAGCCTTTTTGTCATCAAGCGTCAGCCCCTGTGCAGGCGCGCAAAGCAACGATGATCCGCCGCCGGAAATGAGGGCAATGACCTGATCCTCGGGGCCGAGGTCCGAGACGAGATCCAATATCCGTTGCGTCCCCGCAACCCCCTCAGCGTCGGGCACGGGATGGGCCGCCTCGACGATTTCAATGCCTTCGCACGGCCGCGCGTAGCCGTAGCGCGTGATGATCAACCCTTCGCAAGGTCCATAGACCGCCTCTAGGGCTTCGCCCATCCGCGCACTTGCTTTGCCCGCACCAATCACGATCAGGCGACCTTTGGGTTTGGGCGGCAAATGCGCGGCAAGACAAAGCATCGGGTCGGCCCGCGCTACGGCGGCTTGAAAGAGTGCGGTCAGAAAGGCGCGCGGATTGTCTATCATGCCAGCCACTTGCTGTAATCGCTGACCAGCAAATGCGTCGGGGCAACGTCTTCTTCGATCTGGGCAAAGCGGCCAATCGGTTCGCGAAAAATGTTGTCGGTTTCGTCGTCATTGACCGTCGAGACCTCGCCGATGAGCACTTCCCCGCCCTCACCCCAGAACGCGTGCCAGTCGCCGGGCATCAGAGTGACGCTCTCGCCGGGGGCAAGCTTCAGCTTTTCACCGGCAGCAAAATCGCGCCGGATACCGTCGCAAAAAACCGTGCCGCCTTTGGCTGTATCAAAGTTGCCGTCCGCGTCAGAGCCGAAAAGCTCAACCACCAAAGTGGCGCCGCCACGGTTGATAATATCTTCGGCCTTCAGCGCATGCGTGTGCATCGGTGAAAGCTGATCTTGCTTGGAAATCAATAGCTTCTCCGCGTAGCACATGCCGCCCCCGCGCGCCAGATCCGCTTGGCGACCGTTGCGCAGGGTAAATAGAAACAAGCCCATCTCATCGTAACGCCCAGCGCCATAATCGGTGATATCCCAGCCGTTGCGGGCATCAATCACGCCACGCGCGATATCTTTTTTCGCCACGAACTCGTCAGGTGTCCAATAGGCAAAAGGTGGCAAATGAAAACCGTGCCGACGAATAATATCGTCCGCTTCGGCCATGATGTCGTTGATGCTGGAGCGCTTCATGTGGGGGCCTTCGGATTTTGCAATGAATTCGTAACCGTGGCGTTGCCCCAAGTAAAGCAAACTCGCCCTGCAAATACTGAGGAACTGCGCAACCTCTCGTAGTGAGTGTTGAATTTTCCTTCAATTGCGACACTAGAACTGGGTTTAGGGGTAAGATGGCCATGAGTAGTCATGCCGTGCAAATTTCAAGGCGGGTATTTGAAAAAAACGCCGTAATATCCAATGAAATCAAAGGGTATTGGCGGAGACGAAGGGATTCGAACCCTCGATACCTTGCGGTATACTCCCTTAGCAGGGGAGCGCCTTCGACCACTCGGCCACGTCTCCACTCACCCGTTTAGCCGGAGGTTTTGGGAGGAGCAAGGCGAAATGTGGGGAAAATGTGCGATACACGCAGGATGCGCCGCGCCGGCACAGAGTGCGGACCAACTTCACGGGATTTGAGGTGGCGAAAATGCATCCGGGGCGGAATATTCAGCTGCCATTCTCGGACGCGACGATCATGCCGCCGTTGTCACCTCCGCGACCAGAAATCGCGTTTTATAAACTGACTGTGTTCAGCTCATCGCGCAACGTGACCCGCGAAGGCGCGGCGGCGCTATGGCCCGATCGCTGTCGTGCGCCAGAGCGGCAGAGAGTAGTCACAAACAAAAACGCCCTCCGGAGACCGAAGGGCGTTTGTCATTTGATTGCGAGCCTTAGCCCAATGGGCCACCACCTGTATCGCCGGTGATCCCGAGAACATCGACAGTCAACAAAGCGGTCGCGCCACCTTCAATTGCGTATTCGAAAGTGGTCTGAGCGGTTTCGCCATCGTTGAGATAGGCAAAGTCGCTGGTGCCCAAGAAGTCGCTTGCCGAGAAGTCGAATTGACCTTCCGCAGAAACGAAAAGGTAGCCGCCGTTGCTGCCCATAACCATTTGGCCCAGCACGAAGTCACCGCCGTTTATGCCGATCAACTGGCCCGTATAGGCCCCACCGTCGAACGTGTCGTTGGCCAGCAAAGAGCTTTCGCCGCTGTCGAGGATGTCAAAATTGTCTGGGCCGAAGATTTCGTTTTCCATCACGGTCAGATGGTCACCAACGGCAACGGGCAGTATCTCTCCGCCGTCGAGTTCGGGTGCAGTGCCGCCAAGTTTCAACGAACCGTCACGGCTACCGCCCTCTTCACCGACCGATGTCAGGCGCACGCCAAAGTCTTGCAGGCTGAAGTCTGCGAGGCTGAGCGAGGTGTCATCAGACGATAGCGTGAAGGTTGTGGTTTGGATATCATCGTCACCAATGCCCGCGGTGCCAAACTGAATACCACCGTCAAAGCGCCCGAGGTCCTGGATCACTTCGCCGTTCATATTGGTATAGTTGTCGATCTTGGTGACACCATCAACCTTGAATACCGACCCTGTGACATCAACACCGTCAACCGAAAGGCTGCTGGTGAGTGAATCGTCCGCCAGGTCGAAATACAGGGCGTTCAGATCGCCAATTGAGCCGGTCTCATCAAGCACATTGACCTGAAATTCCAAATTTGTAAGACCGGTTACGGGGTCGATGACTTCGGTAACGATGATCTCAACGTTCACGTCCCCCAGGATCGTAAAAGATGCAGATGACATTTAAATTTCTCCTAATTTGCAGCAAGCTCTAATTCGCTTCGCAATGCGACAAAATCGTGTTCGGAATCCAGTAATTTTAGGGAACTTTTCACAAAACTCACTATATTTGGGGAGTGTCCAACCAAAATGCCACCATGCTCAATCTAGAATTGAACCGGAAAAGCCATAATCGCGCTACAGTTACGTGAACGCAGGGTGCGCGTCTGTGCGCACCGCTTTTGCCACAAACAAGGCTGCCCTTATTGCTTAGTCATCTCATGCAAGGCGAGCTTGGCAATGCAGCCCTCGGTCGCGGCATTGTGCACTTTGAGGTGTTCGGATTTCATGTGCTCAAGCCAAAGATCTTTGGTCGCCCATGTCTCGTAGAACATGATGAAGGACGGATCCTCGTTGTCGAGGTGCATGTCGTATTGGATGCAGCCTTCTTCCTTGCGGGAGGCCTCTGCGAGAGTTGTGAGCGAGGCGATCAATTGCGCCTCACGGCCAGGGACGACGTTGATGAGAGCAAGGATGGTGAGGGGCATGCGAGTATCCTATTCTGAAGCAAAGCCGAATTCGATCACGCGGCACCCGCGTGATCGGCCGCTATGTGTACCTTACCTTTAGGTATTAAACAAAAAGTGCATCACATCGCCATCTTTGACGATGTAGGTCTTGCCCTCGGCTTTCATCTTGCCCGCTTCTTTTGCGCCTTGTTCGCCGCCAAGGGTCACGAAATCGGTGTAGCCAATGGTCTCGGCGCGGATGAAGCCGCGCTCGAAATCGCCGTGGATGACGCCTGCGGCTTGCGGTGCGGAGGTGCCTGCCTTGATCGTCCAAGCGCGCGCCTCTTTGGGACCGACCGTAAAGTAGGTTTGCAGGTGCAAGAGTGCGTAGCCCGCGCGGATCAGACGATCGAGGCCTGCCTCCTCCAGCCCCATTTCGCCAAGGAACATCTCTGCTTCTTCGGCGTCGAGTTGGCTGATCTCCTCTTCAATGCGGGCAGAGATCACAACGTGAGAATTGCCTTGGGATGCGGCCATGACCCCGACAGCATCGGATCGGGCGTTGCCCTTGCCCGCGCTCTCTTCTTCAACGTTGCAGACGTAAAGAACAGGCTTGGAGGTCAAAAGCTGTAACATGCGCCACTGCTTTGCGTCATCCGCGTCAACCGTGACGGTACGGGCTGGCCGGCCTTCGTTCAGGGCAGCAAGAGCGGCCTTGAGCAGGCGCTCTTGATCGGCTGCATCTTTGTCGCCGCCGCGCACCTTGCGCTGCAGGCCTTGCAGGCGTTTCTCAATAGACTCCATATCTGCAAGCATCAGTTCGGTCTCGATGACCTCTGCGTCTGCAACAGGATCAACGCGGCCCTCGACGTGGGTAATATCATCGTCTTCAAAACAGCGCACGACGTGAGCGATGGCATCACATTCGCGGATGTTGGCAAGGAACTGGTTGCCCAAGCCCTCGCCCTTGGACGCGCCCTTTACCAGACCCGCGATATCCACAAAGGTCATGCGTGTCGGGATGATCTGCTTGGAGCCCGCAATTGCGGCCAGTTTATCAAGGCGCGCATCAGGCACAGCCACGTCGCCCACGTTGGGTTCAATCGTGCAAAACGGGAAGTTCGCAGCCTGAGCGGCGGCTGTTTTTGTCAGCGCGTTGAACAGGGTCGATTTGCCAACATTTGGCAGACCCACGATACCCATTTTAAAACCCATGACGCGCTCTCCTATTTGCTTGGCGGCACTTCTATGGTCAGAATTGATTTGCCGCAAGCCGAACCGTGCTAGACTGAGGTAGGCCGTGCGAGAATGAATTCCGGAGGATCGAAAATGGACATCAGACCTTATCTCTTTTTCAATGGCCAAGCACGGGAAGCGGCGACGATGTATGCCGACATCTTTGGCGTGCCTTTGCCGCCGTTGATGACATTGAAAGACGCGCCTGCGGGGATGGATATTCCTGAAGAACGAAAAAACTGGATCATGCATTGCGACCTGAAGATCGGAAACAGCGGGATTTATCTGTCAGACGACTTCATGGCAAATAGTCCAGCTATGGAAGGTGCCTCGGTCATGGTGAACCTGCCGACGGCGAAAGAGGCCAAGCGCATTTTTGACGCGCTTTCGGAAGCTGGTGAAGTCCGCATGAAGTGGGAGCCCACGTTTTTTAGCGCCGGATTTGGCACATTGACCGACAAATTCGGCATTCGCTGGATGGTTGGTACGGACGAAGCGCCGTGATTGGGATTGCTTTCCGCTCCCCTTTGTTTCAAACCTCGATTGATATTTTCCAAGGGGACGACCATGAGCCGCATCGACGCCAAATTCGCAGACCTGAACGCTAAGGGCAAAAAAGCCTTCGTGACCTATGTGATGGCGGGCGATCCGAATTATGACAAAGGGCTAGAAATCGTGATGGGGCTGCCTGCGGCAGGCGTCGACATTATCGAGCTTGGCATCCCCTTTACCGACCCAATGGCCGATGGCACGACGATCCAACTCGCGGGGCAACGCGCCTTGGCCAATGGTCAAAACCTTGAAAAGACGCTGCAATATGCCCGCGAGTTCCGCAAAACGGACAATACGACACCGATTGTCTTGATGGGCTATTACAACCCGATCTATTCGCGTGGCGTCGACAGGTTTCTCGTCGATGCAAAGGCAGCAGGGGTCGACGGGCTGATTGTGGTGGATTTGCCGCCCGAGGAAGACGCTGAACTTTGCATCCCCGCCCAAGCCGCGGGCATCAACTTCATCCGCCTTGCAACCCCGACCACCGATGACAAGCGCTTGCCAAAAGTGCTGCAAAACACCTCCGGCTTTGTCTATTACGTCTCCGTCACCGGTATCACAGGCACGGCTGCGGCGCAGGCAGGCGATGTCGGACCAGAGGTCGCGCGGATCAAATCGCAAACCGATTTACCGGTTATTGTGGGCTTCGGGATCAAAACACCACAGGCAGCGCAGGATATTGCGGCGATTGCCGACGGTGCCGTCGTCGGGTCCGCAATTGTCGAACGGGTCGGCGCAGGCGATAGCGTGTCTGACATTCTGGCCTTCGTCAAATCCCTCGCGGATGGCACACACGCGGCGTAAACGCCCCTATTTTCTATGTCCACATAAACTCCCGCCGGAGGCGCCATTTTTGCGGCTTGCGCCAACTATGCAAAATTGGTAAAAGTTATAGACCAATTCACCCAGAAAGTGACTATCATGCCCGTGATTACCACAATTGCCGACCTCAAGCGCCTCCATAAACGTCGCACGCCGAAGATGTTTTATGACTACGCAGAGAGCGGCAGCTGGACCGAACAAACCTTCCGCGAGAACACGTCAGACTTTGATCAAATCCGACTGCGCCAGCGTGTTGCGGTCGATATGACCAACAGGACCACAAAGTCGCAGATGATCGGTCAGGATGTGGCGATGCCTGTCGCGCTGGCCCCTGTCGGGCTGACGGGGATGCAATGCGCCGACGGCGAGATCAAGGCCGCGAAAGCCGCCGAAAAATTTGGCGTGCCTTTCACGCTTTCAACCATGTCGATCTGCTCGATCGAGGATGTAGCCGCGAACACGACCAAGCCCTTCTGGTTTCAGGTCTATACGCTCAAAGACGACGATTTCATGCGCCGCTTGTTCGAACGCGCACGTGCGGCGGGCTGTTCTGCGATCGTGATCACGCTGGATTTGCAGATCTTGGGACAGCGCCACAAAGACCTGAAAAACGGCCTTTCCGCCCCGCCCAAATTCACAATCGCGTCTATGGCCGATCTTGCGACAAAGTGGTCTTGGGGTCTGAAAATGCTGGGCACCAAGCGCCGCTTTTTCGGCAATATTGTGGGCCATGCAGCGGGGGTGTCCGATCCGTCATCGCTGGCCTCTTGGACCGCAGAGGCCTTTGACCACGCGCTCGACTGGAACCGCATCGCCAAGCTGATGGAGATGTGGGGCGGCAAGGTGATCCTGAAGGGGATCATGGATGTGGAAGACGCCAAAATGGCGGCAAAGCTCGGTGCAGATGCCATCATCGTGTCCAACCACGGTGGCCGCCAGCTGGACGGTGCGCTGTCGTCTATCCGCATGTTGCCTGCCATTCTCGATGCCGTCGGCGACAAGGTGGAGGTCCATATGGATGGCGGTATCCGCTCTGGTCAGGACGTGCTCAAGGCCATGGCTTTAGGCGCGAAAGGCACCTACATCGGCCGTGCGTTTGTGAACGGTTTAGGCGCGATGGGCGAGGCTGGCGTGACCAAAGCACTTGAGGTGATCCACAAGGAATTGGACACCACAATGGCACTCTGCGGCAAACGCGATATTCACGATGTGGATCGCAGTATCTTGCTTGTTCCCAAAGACTTTGAGGGGGAGTGGGCCTAGCCCCTCCCGTCCGCGCGCGGCATTTTCGCGACCGTCAGGGCCAGCGGGATGGCCATGAGGATCAAGACCGCAACAAAGCCGTAGGCGACCCGCAGGCCAAAGGCTTCCGAGATCAGCCCCATGACGACGGGCGCAAGGAAAAAGCCGGAAAAGCCCAGCACAGCGGCCTTGCTGATCGCCTCTGTGCGTAAATGCGCAGGCACGATCCGTCCGACAATGGCCAGACCCAGCGGGCCGATGACCGACACACCAAGTCCCAGCGTGCCGAAGCCGATATAGGCCACAAAGGGTGTCGGCGCGAGGGCCGCGATCACGGCACCTGTGGCCGAAATACAGGCCGCGATAATCAAAACGTGTAAATCGCGCATCCGCTCCGAGACCGCCTGCCCCGAGAACCGGCCGAACGCCATGGTGAAACCAAGCATCGCGGGTCCAAGCGCACCTTCGGCGGCCCCCCCCCCAAGCGTGCGCTCGATGTGCAGCGCGGACCAAGCCTCGACCGTTGCCTCGGACATGAAAGCGACCAAAACGATACCGCCCGCGAGCAGGATCGGCCACAGTGGGTAGCGCCCCGATGTGTCGGCGTCAGGATCAATTTGTGCCACCTCCATACGCATGAAGGGAATGAGTAGCAGCGAGGCGACAGTGAACCCGGCAAAGACATAGAGCGTGGGGATATGGGCCTCGCGAGCGAGACCTGTGATGGTGGCAGATGTCGCATAAGCCACGGAAAACATGGCATGATTGGCGTTCATCAGCGGGCGGTTATGGGTCGCCTCCAACTCTGACACCCGTGCATTCATCACAACGTCCAGCAGCCCCGAAGCCGTCCCGACAAGCGCCATGGTCGCTGCGAAAACAAGCGGGACCGTCATCGTGGGCGGCACCAGCCATGCCAGCGCCAGAAAGCCGATGCCAAATTGCATCGCCCGCGCGCCGAAAACCTTGTCCGCCTTCGGCGCAAACCACATTGACGAAACCAATCCAGTCGCCGACCCCAACAAAAGCACGCCAAACAGGGCGTCACTGGCCCCAAGCTGTGCCTTGATGACGGGAACAAAGGCGGCAAAGCAGCCCCAGAATAGCCCCACGACCACAAAAGCGGCGGCGGGACGGCGAGAGATCTTAAGGGCGCTGATAATGGACATAGGCGGAGTGCTGGCGCAGATTTTCTTCCAAAGCAAGTTTCAAATTACGGTTTGAGCGCGGCGCCCAATCCAGCGGAAATAGCACGACGATCAAAAGCCACGCCGGCCCGAGGATCCACAGGACCAAAGGCACAGAGAGATAAAGGCAACGCAGCCCACTAAAGGAAAACACCGAGGCCCGCGACTTATCGTTGGATTTATTGAGAAATATCAGGTCTTTGGTGTCTTCGACGGGAATGGCCGGAAACGTGGCCGACATCTGCCAGTTGCGCAGGGTCTGCACGGCGAGGATTTCGTTTTTCGAGCGGGCGATTTTGTGCTGGCCGTAAGCTGTCTTGCCTGATCCGGATATAAAGGGCGATGCGACAGGCAATCAGATGCCCCCTCGGGTGGCCAAGCGATCTTCGTTGCAGGTGAAATGACGTGGCAATCGTAATGGAGCCTCGCGGTCTCTTCTGCTTTAAGGCATGTCAGAAGTTCGTCGTGCGGCTTGTGTCGCAAACTGTGAGGGTTGGATGTATGCGGCGAAGGAGCGCGATTTTGACGGCCAAAACCATGATCTACTTTTGCCACGGCGTACCAGGAGGCCCGAGCGATGCGGCGCTTTTGGGTCTTGAGGATGTAATCGCGCCGAATCTCTTTGAGGCCGCACCTTTGGCGCAGTTTGATACGCTGACCAAGGATAGCCCCGACGGATCGGTGCATCTGGTCGGCTTTTCCATTGGGGCGATGGTGGCGTTGCGCTTGGCCGCATCGCGACCAGCAAAGGTCGGCAAGGTCACGTTAATTGCGCCTGCCGCGCCGCTCAGCCTCGGGGATTTTCTGCCCGCTATGGCGGGGCGCACCGTGTTTCGCTTAGCAAAGCGCGCGCCTGCGGCATTGCGGGGTTTGACGGGGTTGCAAGGGCTGCTCCTGCGCATCTCCCCCGACTTTGTGCTTGACCGTTTGTTTGCCAAAGCAGGCCCGTATGAGCGGCGCTTGGTGGCGGAACCTGAGGTGCGCAAAGTCCTGCGGGCGGGCCTGCGAAATAGTTTCCGCGCCCACCCAAAGGCTTACGTGCAGGCGGTTTGCGCCTATGCCGGCGATTGGGCGGGCGCGCTGCAAATGGTCGCCTGCCCTGTCGAGATCTGGCATGGCGAGGCGGATACTTGGGCACCGATTGCGATGGCCGAAGCCATAGCCCGCGCCCTGCCAAATGGCGCGGACCTTCACCGTGTTGCGGGTGCCGCGCACTATGGCGCGCTCAAAGTGGCGCAAATCACGCCAATTACCTAGGATATCGGGGGATTTGGGCTGGTTTACCCCTTCCCATACCCCCGATTCCCCCCTATAGCACCGCTTACTAACCGGGCCGCTCACCCTTGGAGGACGGCCCCTTATTTATTGGAGAATACAAATGGCTGGTAAGATTCCAGATCTAGAAGCCACGGTACGCGCGGGGACAGGCAAGGGGGCCGCCCGCCAAGCTCGCCGTGATGGACTTGTACCGGGTGTGGTCTACGGTGGTGGTCTCGACCCTATCGCGATCAACATTCCGTTCAACTACCTTCTGACACGTCTGCGCAAGGGTGGCTTCATGTCCACACTGCAGAACCTCAAGATTGAAGGCCATGACGACGTTCGCGTTATCTGCCGTAAAGTTGAGCGTCACGTTGTGAAAGACCTTCCAACACACATCGACCTGATGCGCCTCAAGCGCACAAGCCGTGTGAAGTTGCCGATCCCTGTCGAGTTCCTCAACGAGGACACTTGCGTTGGCATCAAGAAGGGCGGCACATTGACCGTCGTTCGTAACGAAATCGAACTTGAAGTCTTGGCTGGCGATATTCCAGAGAGCATTCAGATCGACATCGCTGCAGTTGAAATCGGCGCGACCATTTCGATCAGCGACGTTACATTGCCAGAAGGTGCTCTGCCAACAATCGAGCGTGACTTTGTGATCGCATCGATTTCTGCGCCGCGCATCATGGCTGCGGAAGACGACAGCGAAGAAGTTGCGGCGGACGAAGTGCCAACAACGGCTGACGACGCAGAGTAATCCGGTCGCATCGACATTTCGAGAGGGCGTCCCGTTTGGGGCGCCTTTTTTCGTTGGCTGTCCATCCGTTTAAGGCTTAAAACAGGGTCATGAAACTTATCGTTGGCCTCGGCAATCCCGGCGCGAAATACGCGCATAATCGACATAACATCGGCTTTATGGCCTTGGATGAAATCGCAAGCGCCCATGGGTTCGGCCCGTGGCGTGCCAAATTTCAGGGCCAGGTTGCCGAAGGGCGCTTGGGCTCGCAGAAGGTGATCCTGCTCAAGCCAGAAACCTTTATGAACCTGTCAGGCCAAGCCGTGGGCGAGGCAATGCGATTTCACAAATTGACGCCTGCCGATGTGATCGTGTTTCACGACGAGATTGATCTGGCTCCGGCAAAAATCCGCTGTAAAACCGGCGGCGGGCACGCGGGCCACAACGGACTGCGTTCGATCCATGCCCATATCGGGCCGGACTATGACCGTGTGCGCATGGGAGTCGGGCATCCTGGCCATAAAGATGCCGTGCCCGGTTTTGTGCTGCGCGATTTTCCGAAGGCGGACGCGGAATGGCTCGATGACGAGCTGCGCGGGATTGCGGACGGGATTGTCTATCTGGTTGAAGGCGATGCACCGAAATTTCTCAATGCCATCGGGCTGCGACTGACCCCTGCCCGTTCCAGCACGACGGCACCCAAGCCACAAGCGGACAAACCTGCCGCCAAAGTCGAGCCAGAGCCGGAAGATAACCGCACGGCGCTGCAAAAACTGGCTGACCGGTTTAAATGACCACCCAAGCCCTAGCCGAGGCATTTTTGGCGCAGTCGGTGCACTGTGACGCGCTTGGATCGCCCTTCATGGGACGGCTTTGCAGGCTATTGGCGCAGCGAGACTGGCCGGAGACCCCGTTGCGCGATCTGATGTTCGGCTGGGAAGGTGATGTATCGAGCGCGGGCCAATCTCTGCCACTCAGGCTTGCGGGCGGGCTTCATGCGCTTGTTTTGAAGGGCGACAAGCTTGGCGACGCATATCCGCCGCACAGCGTGAGTGACGATACATTATGGGGTGCCGTCAGTGCAGCGTTGGTCGACAAGGCCGATGTCTTGGCCGATTGGTTGACCACAGCGCCGCAGACCAACGAGGTGCGTCGCGCGGCGGTGTTGATCGGGGTTGGCCGGCTTTTGGCGCAACGGTTCGGCTTGCCGCTGCGCCTCTCAGAGCTGGGTGCCAGCGGCGGGCTAAACCTGATGTGGGACCGGTTCGCCTTGGACATCGGGGACGCGCGCTTTGGGCCTGCCAACGCAGATGTGGTCCTCACACCTGTTTGGGAGGGCAATCCGCCGCCAGACGTCGACGCAGTCGTCGTCGCCCGGCGCGGCGTTGATCTCAACCCATTAGACCCCCATGACCAAGACGATCAACTCAGGCTCCGCGCCTTTCTCTGGGCCGATCAGCCTGAAAGAATGACCCGCACACAAGCCGCCATCGCAGCCTGTAAGGCAACTGTCGATCAAGCAGACGCCATCGACTGGCTCGCGGACCATTTGACCCATCAAGAGGGCCTCTGCCATTTGATCTACCACACAGTCGCTTGGCAATATTTCCCCGCCGACGCCCAAGCGCGCGGAGCCGCACTCATCAAGGCTGCGGGCGCAAGCGCCACAACGGCAAGCCCGATTGCATGGTTTGGCATGGAGGCGGACGGCAAAAGCCCGGGGGCAGCTTTGACGTTGCGCATTTGGCCCGGGGACATCACAGTCGACCTTGGCCGTGCCGACTTTCATGGCCGCCGGGTGCAATGGAAGGCTGAGCCATGAGATCAATACGCATATGGGCCTTACGGGGGCTTATCGGGCTGGCCCTTATTGCCACGCTTACGGGGGCGGTCAAACGGGACGAAATCGGGCGCCTTATGGCCGTCAACTCGCTGTTCTCACAAGAAAAGATCGTCTCGAACTTTTCACATATGGACGCCGCGTTTCTGACAACCACACTGGCACGCGCGGTGGACGACTTTGCCCCGTTGCCCGCGGGAGAGCCGATGCCACTGCGAGCCGACGTCGCCAAATGGATCGCGGATCGCAGTGTGACCGCCCTCGTGGTGCTCAAGGACGGAAAACTCGTTTTTGACGACTACTATCTGGGCACGTCGCCCGATAATTTGCGGATCAATTGGTCCGTTTCCAAATCCTACCTGTCGATCCTCTTCGGCATTCTACTGAACGAGGGCACCATCGCGAGCCTTGACGATCCGGTCACGCAATATGCGCCGCTTCTGATTGGCTCGGCCTATGACGGCACCACAATTCGCAATGTCTTGCAGATGTCGTCGGGCGTTGCTTTCGACGAGGACTACCTCAAGTTTTCATCAGATATCAATAAGATGGGCCGCGTCTTGGCCTTGGGACGCTCGATGGATCACTTCACGGCAGATCTGACCGAGCGCGATGGACCCGCAGGCGAGCGCTGGAAATATGTCTCGATCGATACCCATGTGGTCGGCATGGTGATCCGTGGTGCAACGGGACGCGACCTTGCCGCATTGATGACCGAAAAGGTCATCGGCCCGCTTGGGCTTGAAGCTGACCCCTACTTTTTAACGGACGGATACGGCGTCGAATTTGTGCTCGGGGGGCTGAATACCACAACCCGCGATAACGCGCGTTTTGGGCAGATGGTCGCGGATGGCGGCCTGTGGGAAGGCCAACAGATCGTCCCCGAAGACTGGATTGACGAAAGTACACGCCCTTCGGCCAAAACCGAAGCTGGTGCATTTGGCTATGGCTATCAGTGGTGGATTCCAGATGGCGCCAAAGATGGTCAATTTATGGCCCGCGGCATCTATGGCCAGTACATCTATATTGATCGTGGCCGCAATGTCGTGATTGCGACACATGCCGCCGACAGGCAATTCCGTGAGGACGGCGTGTCAGACCAGAACACTGCAATCTTTCGCAGCATCGCAGAAAGTCTTGATTAAAATGGAAAAAGATCCCTCATTTAACGTGCTCGGCGGCCCGCTGCAGCTATGTTCCACCGCCCCCGTGACAGGCTATTTCCGCAACGGCGCTTGCGATACCTGCGCCCAAGACACGGGCAGCCACACAGTCTGCGCAATCATGACCGATGAGTTTCTGGCCTTTTCAAAATACGTCGGAAATGATCTGAGCACACCGCGTCCGGAATTCGGTTTTGCAGGCCTCAAGGCTGGCGATGGATGGTGCCTATGTGCGAGCCGTTTCTTGCAGGCCCATGACGAGGGCTGCGCCCCTGAGGTAAACCTGCATGCCACCCATGTGCGGGCCTTGGACATTGTCCCGATTGACGTACTCGCCACCTATGACGTGACGGCGGGCAAAGACCTACTGTAGCGGCAATTCAATCAAATCATCGATGAACAGGCTCAAAAGCTGCGGCCGCCCGCTGACGCCGGCCTTGCGATAGATCGCATTCGTCTGCGCCTTTACCGTTCCCTCAGAGACCCCGCGCATGGCAGCAATATCCGCAATCGAGATCCCCTTGATCGCAAAAAGCGCGACATCCTTTTCGGCGGGCGTCAGTTGCCATGACATGAAATATTCATCGATCAACTCTTGAAACGCGCCGCTGGCAACCTTCAACTGCTGCTGCATCCGCAAGTTATCCTGCGATGTGATCCGTAAGAGGCGCGCGCCGAGCCCGACCCCGATCAAGAGCCCGAGGGCCGCGCCAAGCTCAATATATTCGCTGATCTGCCACGCGATGGGCCGCAGGCCAAGTATGGAAGACACAATGTTCCACACAAAGAAGCCCGCGCAAACAATCTGCCCCGTGAGAATGATCTTATAGAGATTGTGCTGCCCCATGATGATCTCAAAACGCGCGCGGATTAGTCGTCATTGCGGTCATCGTCATCGTCATCGTCCTTGTCGTCCTCTTTGTCGTCGGACTTATCAGCTTCCCGATCGTCGTCGGAATCGTCGGAGCCATCATCTTCTCTGTCGTCTGACCTGTCATAATCGTGGTCGTCGTTGCGGACGCTATTGGCAGCACGGTCCAATTGATCGTGATCATTCGGGTCCATAATCTGCGGGGTCACGTCACCACCCGAAATACGATACCAATAATCGCGCAAGATTTCCCCCGTGACGGGGTTGAACACCATTTCACGAGACAAAGTATTGCTTTTGCTCAGAATCCGGACACGCCCCAACAATGTGCGTGAGACCTCAAAGTTGCCAAACCCTTGGTCCGTCAGTTGGGAAATGATCTGATCTTGCACGGATTGCGCCAGCGCCGGCAGCGGCGAGGCGTTAAGTAGCCCGATCAAGATGAGGCGTTTGAGCATTTTTTCTGGTCCAGTTTAAAAATGGCGCTAGGGCCGAAGCCCCAGCTGTTAGCATAACGATTATTTGTCGTCGTCATCTTCTTTGTCGTCGTCGCGGTCTTCTTTATCGTCGTCGTGGTCATCATCGTTGCCGTCATGATCATCGTCGTCATGATCGATACCATCATCACTGCTATCATCGTCATTGCCGTCGTCGTCCCGGTCATCGTCATTGCCGTCGTCGTCCCGGTCATCATTGCGATCGTCATCGCTCTCGCTAATGAAATCGCGGTCTTCATTACGGACGAACACACCTTGTTGCGTCTCGTTGTTTTCGGCAGCACCAAATTCCTGCTTGAGCACGTGCCCCGTCGCAAGATCATAGACAGCCTCAAATTGCATGCCGTCACGGTAGGCTTCCACCTTAACCTGAGAAGGACCGTTCTTGACTTCGATATGTGTGAAGCCCTGTGCCTGAAGCTGCATGATCACTTGCTCGCTCACGGATTGTGCGAAACTTGCAGTTGCCATCATAGCGAATGCCGTCGTCATAAGAAGCTTTTTCATTGTCGTATTCCTTTTGTCATGTCATGGCCTCCCGCTGAGGACCTGCCACCAAGAAAACGCGTTGAGGCTGCTTTGGCCATTGCACTTAGGTTGACCAGCCCCCGCCTAAACACATGGCCCAAACGCTTAAACCAAAGTTTATGGTGGATCAGGGCCAATAATTCGGCCCGAAATCTGCTTGCAGACTGCGGCTTCACTCCACCCAATCAGGCGAGTAGGAATGCCGCGGAACCGCCTCATACCCACGCCTGACATCGGCGCGTAAAAAATGGCCTGACTGCGAGGGAGATCTATCAGCCCCCCGTCGCTCCAGATTGTCCCGTTTGGTGCGGTGACTGCAACCGCGGTGGCTTAGGCTCAACGCCTAGACCTTCATATCAAAGCCGAGCGCCTTGGCCACAGTGAAGATATCCTTGTCGCCGCGCCCGCACATATTCATCACAAGCAGGTGGTCTTTTGGCAAAGTCGGCGCCAATTTCATCACATGAGCCAGCGCGTGAGATGGCTCCAGGGCGGGAATGATCCCCTCCAACTTGCAGGACAGTTGGAAAGCCTCCAGCGCCTCTACATCAGTGATCGCAACATATTTTGCCCGCCCGATTTCATGTAGCCACGCATGCTCAGGCCCGATACCGGGATAGTCCAGACCAGCGGAAATCGAGAATCCTTCGAGGATTTGGCCATCGTCATCCTGAAGCAGATAAGTACGGTTGCCGTGCAGCACACCGGGGCGACCGCCTGTGAGAGAGGCACAGTGCTCCATCTTTGCGTTCACACCCTTGCCGCCAGCCTCGACGCCAACAATATTGACGCTCGGGTCATCAAGGAACGGAAAGAACAGGCCCATCGCGTTGGAACCGCCACCGATTGCTGCAACAAGCGTATCAGGCAAGCGCCCTTCGGCGGCTTGCATCTGCTCGCGGGTCTCTTTGCCGATGATGGCCTGAAAATCGCGGACCATTGCAGGGTAAGGGTGCGGGCCAGCCACGGTTCCGATACAATAAAACGTATCGCGCACGTTGGTCACCCAATCGCGCAGCGCATCGTTCATCGCATCCTTCAGCGTGCCACGGCCAGACGTCACAGGAATCACTTCCGCGCCCAGCAGGCGCATGCGGAACACGTTCGGCGCTTGGCGTTCAACGTCATGCGCGCCCATATAGACAATACATTTGAGCCCGAATTTCGCGCAAACGGTCGCCGTCGCAACACCGTGTTGCCCAGCACCTGTCTCGGCGATAATGCGGGACTTTCCCATGCGGCGGGCAAGGATGATCTGTCCGAGCACGTTGTTGATCTTATGGGCGCCTGTGTGGTTAAGCTCATCGCGCTTCATATAGACTTTGGCGCCGCCAAGATGTTCTGTCAGGCGCTCTGCGTAATAGAGTGGCGAGGGACGACCGACGTAATGGGTCCACAGATCATGCATCTCGGCCCAAAAACTATCGTCAGTTTTAGCGATCTCATATTGCTCTTCCAGTTCCAAAATCAATGGCATGAGGGTCTCGGACACAAAACGCCCACCAAAATCGCCAAAACGGCCATTTTCATCGGGACCGTTCATGAAGCTATTGAAAAGATCGTCTGACATTGGCGTGTGCCCCTTACTGAATTGCAGACAAGATCTATCGCCTCTCTCCAAGTTCGTAAAGTCGCCAAAGCACGCAGACTTTCTTGAAAGTCTGTTACCAAATCCTTTTAAAGGATTTGGGGCAATTCCTGGGAGGAATTGCGGGGGCGAACCGCAATTCGCAGGGGTTCCGCATTACAGAAAATGATCACCTGACCACCATTCTCGACCGCTGAATAGCCGCGCCGCATCAACTCTGCTGCGAAAAACTCTCGCCCAACATACCGCTCCATATCGCGCACTTTACGGCGCACGACACCGCCATCACGCGCCGCCTGAGAGGCGAACAGATGCTTGAACCAAAGGTCTGGCGTTATAGGGTCATTGTCACGGGTCATACCGCATTTTCACAAAACGTCGTAAAAACTAGGTTAATGCGGCCTTCATAAAGGAAGCGATCTTCGCCCCGTCCTTTACCCCTGCCGAGATTTCAACGCCGGACGACACATCAAGCTGTGCAGCTCCCGTAAGCGCGATTGCCTCGGCCACATTCTCCGGGGTCAAGCCACCAGCGAGCATCCAAGGCTTGGGCCACCGCCGCCGGCTAATCAGCGTCCAGTCAAAAGATAACCCGTTGCCACCTGGCAGGTCCGCCATCTTTGGGGGCTTGGCATCAACGAGGATCTGGTCCGCGACAGATTGATAGGTCTCAAGCAACGCAAGATCACTGGCATCCGCTATGCCGACTGCTTTCATGACCGGCAACCCATAGCGTGCTTTGATCTCAAGAACCCGCTCAGGGCTTTCATGGCCGTGCAACTGTAACATGTCCAACGGGACCGATTCGGTGATCGCATCGAGCAAGGCATCGTCTGCATCGACGACCAATGCCACCTTCGCCACGCCAACAGGGACCTGCTGCGCCAGCGCGCGCGCCGTCGCAATGTCCACGTTGCGGGGTGATTTGGGGAAGAACACAAATCCGACGTAAGCAGCGCCGGCATCAACAGCCGCCTGTAGCCCTTCCAAGGTCGAAAGGCCGCAAATCTTTACTCTGGTATCTTGGGGCATTAGCGACCCAGCAGAGCCAATACATCGTCACCTTTTGATGCATCAGAGGTTTTCAGCGCGGCCAATTCGCGGCGCAGTGCCTCGACCTCACGCGCTTTCGCACGCCCCTCCGCACGCTCTTTATACTCGCGAATCCATTCCCAGATGAACCCGAGCAGGAGACCGACGCCAACGCCAATAAAAACCGCCACAAACAGTGGCATCTCGATATCGGTGGAAATCCCCAGATAATCACTGAAAGACGCGGGCATGGCACGCAGGGTGACCATACCGCGGTTTGCCAACCCTACGAGGATCAGAACCAGCGCAACAATTGCCCAGAAGGCATAACGTAGGGTTTTCATAAATGACCTCTTAGTTTCCGTTCAGACGATCGCGTAGTAGCTTACCTGTCTTAAAGAACGGAACGTGCTTTTGTTCAACCGCGACACTTTCGCCCGTGCGCGGGTTTCGGCCCACACGCGCGTCACGCTTCTTGACCGAGAATGCTCCAAAGCCGCGTAATTCGACGCGGTCGCCTCTGGCCATCGCGCCAGTGATCTCTTCAAAAATCGTGTTGACGATATTTTCGACATCGCGTTGATACAGGTGTGGATTTTCGTCCGCGATCTTCTGAATAAGTTCCGACCGGATCATAGGTGTTAACCCCCAAAGGTTTTTAACTCAACTTGCGCCACTTGTCGTCACGCTCCGTCAAACTATAGGCGCTAACTTCCTTTCTAGAAATAGTGTCCTTTACGATAATCGCGGAAATTTGGCGTTTTTGGCACTTATCGAACCCCGACAAGCTGTTGATAAAGGCGGATTAATCGCAATCCAGAAAAGCGACGGGATTTCCTGCAGATGCAATCGGGCGATTCGGTGTGGTTAAATTCACCTTTTGTGATCGGTCAGATAATGCGTTTCTGACAGGCCATCAGTGCAGAGCGCAGAACGGGCGCATGACTAGTGCGCGCCTGTTTTCGGCCAACCCCCTTCGACGGCTTAATATTTTAAACAAGCGTTCATTTGAATCCGATCAATATCCCCTCCTTTTTTCACGCAAAAAGGCCCCGCAGATTTCGCTGCGGGGCCTTCCTATTCTTTCAGCGAAAAGACTTATTCGTCGCCCTTGAGTGCAGCACCCAAGATGTCGCCCAAAGATGCGCCAGAAGCGGACGAACCGAACTGCTCGACGGCCTCTTTCTCTTCTGCGATTTCGCGTGCTTTGATGGACAGGCCAAGCTTGCGTGTCTTGCTGTCGATGTTGGTGACGCGAACGTCGACCTTGTCGCCAACGCCGAAACGCTCTGGACGCTGCTCAGCGCGATCACGGGACAAGTCGGAACGACGGATGAACGATGTCATGCCTTCGTATACAACTTCGATGCCGCCATCTTCGATCTTGGTCACTTCAACAGTGATGACAGACCCACGCTTTACGCCGCCGATTGCATCTGCGAACGGATCACCGTCGAGCGCCTTGATGGAAAGAGAGATACGCTCTTTCTCAACGTCAACTTCAGCAACTTTGGCTTTTACGATGTCGCCCTTGCGGAAATCGCCGATGACGTCTTCGCCGCGGCCTTCCCATGTCAGGTCGGACAGGTGAACCATGCCGTCGATGTCGCCTTCGAGACCGATGAACAGACCGAATTCGGTGATGTTCTTAACTTCACCTTCAACTTCGGTGCCCTCAGGATGTGTCTCGGCAAAGACTTCCCATGGGTTACGCTGTGTCTGCTTGAGGCCAAGGGAAACGCGACGCTTTGTGCTGTCGATTTCCAGAACCATCACTTCAACTTCCTGAGAAGTGGAAACGATCTTGCCTGGGTGTACGTTTTTCTTTGTCCAAGACATTTCAGAAACGTGTACGAGGCCTTCAACGCCAGCTTCCAGCTCAACAAATGCGCCGTAGTCGGTGATGTTGGTCACGCGGCCAGTGTGCACTGTGCCAAGCGCGAATTTCGCTTCAACTGCATCCCATGGATCGTCCTGAAGCTGCTTCATGCCGAGCGAAATGCGGTGTGTTTCTTTGTTGATCTTGATCACCTGAACCTTGATGGTCTCGCCGATTGCGAGGATCTCGGATGGGTGGTTCACACGGCGCCATGCCATATCTGTGACGTGCAGCAAGCCATCAACGCCGCCCAAGTCAACGAACGCACCGTATTCGGTGATGTTCTTGACGACGCCGTCAACTTCTTGGCCTTCGGTCAGGCCGCCGATGACTTCAGCGCGCTGTTCAGCACGGGACTCTTCGAGGATCGCACGACGGGACACAACGATGTTGCCACGACGACGGTCCATCTTGAGGATTTGGAACGGCTGCTTGAGACCCATCAATGGGCCCGCATCGCGCACGGGGCGCACATCAACCTGAGAACCTGGAAGGAACGCAACTGCGCCGCCCAGATCAACAGTAAAGCCGCCTTTGACGCGACCGAAGATCGCACCGTCAACGCGGATTTCGTCTGCATAGGCCTTCTCAAGGCGGTCCCATGCTTCTTCACGGCGCGCCATCTCACGGGAGATCACAGCTTCGCCGCGTGCGTTTTCAACCTGACGGAGGAACACTTCGACGGTGTCGCCGACGTTCAACTCTGGCTCTTCGCCTGGATTTGCAAATTCTTTAAGATCAACGCGGCCTTCCATCTTGTAGCCTACGTCGATGATCGCTTGGCCCGCTTCAATCGCGATGACCTTGCCTTTGACGACGGAACCCTCTGCAGGTGTGTCCATCTCGAAGCTTTCGTTCAAGAGTGCTTCAAACTCTTCCATTGTATTTGCCATGTGGCGTCTATTTCCTAATTCTTTGTTTATACGGGCCGAGCGGTTGTCTCCGCCGGTCTTTGGGTTTCCATTGGTATTCACGTCATTACGAACATAAAATCACAGGGACGATAGATACCATCCCCGCTCGGGCTCTCATGTCCGCGCCTGTCTCGACGCTTCAACAAGGGGCCGTATAGGCCCAAAATGCTGCGCTCGCAAGCCTTCTCCCCCCTTATTTGTAAGGCCAGCCATATTTGGACCGCGCACGACCTGAGCCCAAAAACGCATGGCGCGCAAAACCGGATGGCCTATGCCGCAACATGTTGATGTGGCGTCTTTTTAACAGGACCGCCGCGAGGCGAACGTCGCCTCCTTTGACGGCTGCGTCTGGCCTTGCTTGCGCAGCGCGCATGAGCCCATCGCGGGGCCTGCTTGGAAAATCCTTATTCCTGCCCCGATTTTGGCAGGATTCGCTGCCAAACGGATCCTAAATCTAGCTCAGAGGCTGCCACCCATGACCTTACATCAGACAATTACCCCCGCTCAGGCGAGCGCATGGGAGGAATCAAGCGAATTGCTTGACGTATTGCGCGACGATCCGACACATATCATTGCATTTGTCGAACATTGCTCGGCGGACGATTTGCATCAGTTTACCGCGCTGCATGGCGTTGCCGCCGAGGTCGAGATTTTCGAAGCGATTTTGCACCACCCCAAATGTGACCGCGCGACCGCTTTGCAGATTTTCGAGACCTGCAATCCGCAATATTATGAAAAGGAACTCGCCAAGGGGCGGCAACTGGACAGTTACGACGACGAAGAAGATCAGGTCTTTATCGCCGTGATTGATATGGCGCACCGCATTTTGACACGGCGGACGGACTGGCGCGGCCGCTTTGCGTGCCCTGCCCTGCGTAGCTGGCGCAAGTATCCGCACACCTCCCCGAGCACCTTCAAACACTGGCATTTGCCCGCATCGGCGCTAAGGCCGACCGAAGAAAATGTGACGCGACAGACGATTGAATACCGCTATTCCTCCGTGCGTCTCACCTATAACGCGTGGCTCATGCGTCAGTGAGGCAGACGGCTTTGCACAAAGCCGATAGCCGCAGTAACCGCTTGTTCAATCGTCAGATCAGATGTGTCAACCACTTGCGCGTCGGGCGCGGCGCGTAGGGGTGCGGTTGCGCGCTCACTGTCGCGCCTGTCACGATCAATCACATCAACCAGCACTTGCTCGGCACTCACATCCATGCCTTTTTCTTGCAACTCTTTGAACCGGCGCTCTGCACGGCACTCAGGCGAGGCTGTCACAAAAAGTTTGGCCTGCGCCTGCGGACAAATCACCGTCCCGATATCGCGCCCGTCCAACACCGCACCGCCGCTCCGCACCGCAAAACTGCGCTGGAAATCGACCAAAGCGCTGCGGACTTCGGCGATGACCGCCACTTGGCTGGCGGCATGGGCGACCTCAGGCGTGCGCAGGGCGTCGTTTTCCAGATCAGTCGGATCAAGCGTTTGTGCCGCATGTAATGGATCATCCCCCGCCAGAACCTTGGCACCGACTGCACGGTAAAGCAGCCCCGTATCCAGATGGGCAAAACCGAAATATGCGGCCACGGCCTTGGAGATCGTCCCCTTGCCTGCGGCCGCAGGCCCGTCGATCGCAACTGTGAAGATCATGCGTTGCTGCGCACCAATTGCGCACCCAAGTCACCCATCAGTTTCTCAAAAATCGGGAAAGAGGTGGCGATTGGGCTGCCATCATCGACCGTCATCGACTTTTGGGTCGCCATGCCCATAACCATAAAGGCCATCGCGATGCGGTGATCGAGCACGGACGCAACGGTCACCCCACCGGGCACCTTGCCGTGGCCAAGCCCCGTGACCTTCCACCAGTCATCGCCCTCCTCCACGGTCACGCCAGCCGCACGCAGCCCTTTGGCCATAGCGTCAATGCGGTCGGATTCCTTGACGCGGAGTTCCTTGACGCCCTGCATATCGGTGACCCCTTCTGCAAAAGACGCCACAACCGAGAGCACAGGATATTCGTCGATCATGCTTGCCGCGCGTGCTGGCGGCACAGCGATCCCTTTCAGGTCGGGCGAGAATTTCGCGCGCAGATCGGCCACAGGTTCGCCGCCCTCTTCGCGCATGTTCTCGTAAGTCAGATTCGCGCCCATTTCCTGCAGTGTGGTGAACAGGCCCGCACGGGTCGGGTTCAGTCCGATATTGGGGACCAAGACGTCAGATCCGGGTGTGATGATCGCGGCGCAAACCGGAAACGCGGCAGAGCTGGGGTCGCGGGGAACAACAATGGTTTGCGGCTTGAGCTCGGGCTGGCCTGTGAGCGTAATCACGCGGCCCTCGTCGGTCTCTTCCACCGTGATCGTGGCACCAAAGCCCGCAAGCATACGCTCGGTATGGTCGCGTGTCGCTTCCTTCTCGATCACGACGGTCTGGCCGGGCGCATTCAGCCCCGCCAGCAACACAGCCGATTTCACCTGTGCCGAGGGAACAGGCACGGTGTAGCGCACAGGCACCGGGTCGGCGGCCCCCACCAAGGTCATCGGCAAACGCCCCCCCTTGCGGCCCACGGCTTGGGTGCCGAAAAGTGCGAGCGGGTCGGTCACGCGGCCCATAGGGCGGCCATTGAGCGAGGCGTCACCGGTAAATGTCGCCGTAATCGGCGAGGTCGCCATCGCGCCCATAATCAGCCTGACACCCGTGCCGGAGTTACCGCAGTCGATCACGCCTTCCGGCTCGGCAAAGCCGCCAACGCCCACGCCGTCGACCGTCCATTCGCCGCCGCCGTGATTGGTCACTGTCGCTCCAAAGGCGCGCATGGCCTTGGCCGTGTCCAAAACATCCTCGCCCTCAAGCAGGCCGGTAATGTGGGTCTGCCCCACAGCCATCGCGCCCAAAATCAAAGAGCGATGAGAAATCGACTTATCGCCCGGTACATGAGCCTCGCCTT
>CBFHTU010000009.1:0-88216 GCA_965658825.1 Yoonia sp. | reverse complement strand
GTTTGTTGTCTTGTTCATGATGCTCCATCCTACTCATGAGTTGGAGCCTCCGGCAAACAGGGGGCGGTTCACAATCTACGCAACCGGGGCGTCGAAGACATCCTGATCGCCGTTGTGGACGGCCTCAAAGGCTTCCCTGACACCATCAACGCGGCCTTTCCAGACACAACCGTCCAGACATGCATCGTGCATCTCGTGCGCCACTCCCTAAACTTCTGCGGCTGGAAAGATCGCAAGAACGTCGCCAAGGATCTCAAGCGGGTCAATCAGGCCACCGATGACGGCGAGGCAGAGAAGGCCTTGGCGGACTTTGAGGCGGAATGGGGACAGAAATACCCGTCCATCGCGCCCTCATGGCGGCGAGCCAGTTCTTCATCCAAAACGTTTTGACCTAACTTAGCGAGATAGAGCTTCACGTTGAGGTGCATCTGCTTGATTGCCAAATCCTGTTCGTAAATCGCTTTCCCTTTGGTCGCATTCCACGTGTCATAAAGCGGCTCGACGGCAATCAACATTTGTTCAATTTTTTGCCCCATCCCAAGGAGCTCACGCGCAGCACAGTCTAGTCCGCGTTGTGGGCGGTTCAAAGCTGAGGGATCAAGTGCGGTAGTCCTATCAACAGCGCTGACGTCTGTGAGCCGATCGGGAATGAGGCCACTTAAGGCCCCGATAACGTGACCGACAAACGGGAGCGCGATAACAGCCAGCGCCAAATTAAACACAAGATGCAGATTGATCGCCTGCCCTGCAGGTGTTGCACCAAGATAGATCAATAATTCAGGCAGCGCCGCTATCAGTAAAGTGATTGCGATGGCTCCGCCGCCGCGCAAAATCAAATTGGCAATCACCATGCGTCGCGCCGCGATTGGCGCCGAAAGTGTCAGAACAAATGCGATTAGTGCACCGCCAAGATTGGCCCCAAGGATCATCGCCGCAGCCGCCGTTGTCGGCAGCACGGCTTGCGCTGCTAACGTGACAAATAGCAACACAGCCGCGACGCTGGAATGGACAACCCATGCAAAAGCGGCCCCAATCACAAAGGCTGTCGCCAGATCACGCCCCAAATAGGCCATGACCATTTGTGTGCTGGGGTTGTCTACAAGCGGACCCGTTGCCGCGCGGATCATATCCAGCGAGACGAAAATCAGCACAAGACCAATGAGGATACGACCGACTTGCCGTGCATTCCCCTCTCCCCGCAAAAATATCGTAACCCCGACCAGTAGTAAAAGAGGGGTCAAGAACGCCTGACGCACCATCAATAACTGCGTGACCAAGGCAGACCCAACGTCGGCACCCAATAGGATCGCCAAGCCCACTGCGGCAGCCAACCCGCCTTTGGCAACAAAGTTGGAAACCAAGACGGGGACCGCCGTGGAGCTTTGCAAAAATACAGCAACACCCATGCCAGTTGCCGCAGCCAATAGCCGGTTCTTTGCTGAATGCCGCAACCAAATCCGCAAAGGAGCCGCAAAGCCGCGCTCCACGCCTGTGCGCACCAATCTGACAGCCCAAATTAAGAGAGCCGCAGCGCCAATAAGACGGGGGCGTTTTTTGCTTTCGCCAGTGCGTCTGTGAGAAAAGCCAGCGACTGCGCCGACAAGGTGCCCTTGCCGGTGCCTTCAATCAATGTGTCCAGACCAATCATAGTCAGGTCACCGACCTGTCTGACCCAATCGAGTGGTCCTGCTTTTGGGAGCAGATCGCCAAAGGCTGCCCGCATCGGCTCTCGCGCGTCGTGATTGCCAGGAATGACCAACGACGGCAGGTCAAGAGGTGCCTCAATGCTTTGAAGCGGTCATAGCTCTCGGTGCTGCCATCATCGCTCAGGTCATCGCTCACAAATACAGCATCAATCGGTCCGATTTGGCCACGGATCGATGTGATCCGTGCGACCAGCTTTGCCAATAAATGCGCCGTTTCTAACCGCCCCGAAACAAGCGCGCCCTCTGCCACGATATGCGTATCGGATATTTGCAGAATGGTTGTCATTTGATCCCTGCGCGTAGGAAGGCTTGTACAAACTGACGCTGGAAGATGAGGAAGGCAATCAGTAGCGGCGCTACCGACATCAAGGTCGCGGCAGAGATCACGCTAATATCAACGCCGTTTTCAGGCGCGTCAAAGATCGACAGACCAACCGTCAAAGGCCGCGTGTCTGGCGAATTGGTTACGATGAGCGGCCACAAGAAGTTGTTCCAATGGGTCGAAACGAGGCGAGATATGTAGGTTTCGCCAAGGGCACATAGACCCGCCACAGAATGCCAAGCAGGCCGCAACCCTCGATACGGGCCGCTTCGTGCAGTTCGATCGGCACGCCTTTAAATGCCTGACGCATCAAGAATATGCCAAACGCGGAGGCCATATAAGGCATCCCCACGCCGAGGATCGTATCGAATAGCCCAAGACGCGACACCATCGCGTCGTTTTCCACGATGAGCACTTCAGGCAGAATGAAAAGCTGCATCAAGACAAGGATAAACACGTAATCCTTTCCCGGAAATTGCAGCTGCGCAAAGGCAAACCCAGCCAGTGTTGTCAGGATAAACTGCCCAATCCAGATGATCGCCAAAAGGATCGCGCCAAAGCTGTCCATGAATTTTGTGAGGCTCTTCATCGGTAATGCGTCCTTTTATCAAGGTAGAGAAACTGCACAGCGGCCACGATACCAAGGACTGCAATGACTAGGATCGTCATCGCGGCGGCATGGGGCGCGTCAACGAAAGCAAAGGCCATTTCCCAGATATAATAGAGGATTAATTTGGAGGCGTCCGAAGGCCCGCCCTTGGTCAGGATGAACAAGTGGTCGATCAGTTTGACCGAATTGATCATCGCGTTCACGGCGATAAATAGCGTCGTCGGCATCAACAGCGGCAGCACGATCCGTTGCGTATAGGTCCATCGACTGGTGCCTTCGATATCGGCGGATTCCTTGAGGTCTTCAGGGATGGTCTGCAGGGCGGCGAGGTAGAAGATCATGAAGAACCCAGCTTCTTTCCAGATGGTCACGATAATGATCGCCCAAAGCGCGATTTCAGGCTGGCCAAGCCAGTTGACCGACGGAAGCCCAAGCAGGCTGCCGATTTGGTCCAGCACACCAAGGCGGGGTGTATAAAAAACAGCCACAGGTTCGCAGCGGCAATCATCGGCAGCACAGTCGGCGTGAAATTGGCGGTCCGCACAAAGCCCCGCGCCGAGATTTTTGAGTTTGCCCAAAGCGCCATCGCGCGCGCAACTCCGATGGACACAGGGATCGTGATCCCCGCGTAAAGCCGGTTGTTTTTGACCACGAGCCAGAAGGTCGGATCAGCGAAAAGATCAGCGTAGTTTTCGGCGCCGACAAATTCGGTCGGCTTGCGGCGGGTGCCGCGTGAAAACAGGCTCGACCACAGGGTTGCGAAGGAAGGGGAAAACGCAAAGACCGTCAGCAATACCGCTGCGGGTGACAGTAACAGCCAGCCGTAAATGGCCTGCCTGCGACGTTCAAGATTGGCATGAGCTGACATGATCGGGTCTCCGGTGAAATGGGGTGGCCGGGCCAGTGCGAATTTGCAGCGGCCCCGCCGAAAGGTTTATTGGTAAGCGCTCAGCAAGCGGACTGCCGCTTCTTGTGCTTTCGCCAATGCATCGGCAGGAGATTTGCACCAGTCAGTGCCGACTGGATCGCGTTGTTCAGACCATCACGCACACGGGCTGTCTCGAAGGTCGAGAATTCAGCAACAGCGTTTTCCAGCTGGTTGCGCGCAACCAAGGCTGGCGGGAGTTCCGCGGTATAGACTTTCGGCGCATCGGTCTCATATGCAGCAGGGGAAACACCCATATAGCCCGTAGCGATCGACCAAGCAGCAGCTTGCTCTGGTGCTGTCATGAACTGCATCAACTTCAAAGCAGCGGCACGTCCTTCATCTGTTGTGTCTTTGAACAGATAGAAGTTACCACCACCTGTCGGTGAACCCTTACGAACATTGCCTGGCAATTCAGCCACGGCAAAGTCAAAGCTGGCGCCATCTTTCACTGCCGTCAGGTTACCAGTGGAATGCCACATCATCGCCGTTTGACCCTCAAGGAACGCCTGACGCAATGTGCCCCATTCAACCGTGCCAGTCGGCATGATGCCATGCTCGGCGGAAAGCGACTGCCAGAACTCAAGCGTCTCAAACACGGCTGGATCGTCGAAATAGGTCGTCAGACCGTCGCCCGACATCACCTCTTTGCCGTTCTGGATCGCAAGGGCTTGGAACATCCAATATGGGTAGCCGGTGGACGGGATCATCAAGCCGTATGTGTCGCCTTGGGTCAGCGCTTTGCCCATCGAGATCATTTCGTCCCAAGTGGTTGGCGGTGCTTCTGGGTCTAGGCCAGCGGCGGGGAACATGTCCTTGTTGTAATAGGCAACGATGGTCGAGCGCTGGAACGGAATGCCCCATGTCTGCCCCTAAATCAGGCGGTTGGCCATCAAGGCTGGGTAAAAGCTGGTCAGCCATTCCTTGTCTGCATCTGTGGTTGCGACCTCTTCAAACGGCACGATCAATTCTTGCTCAATCAGGTCGTAGGCATCGATAGAGAACATGACGGCCAATTGCGCGGATTCACCCGACGCAAGCGCCGAAAGCGCACGGACGCGGGTGTCGTCGTAGTTGCCTGAATAGATCGCGGTGACGTTGATGTCAGGGTTTGCCGCTTCAAAATCCGCAACGATCCCGTCATCGACTTCGGTCAACGCGCCACCGACAGCAATCGGATAATACATTGTCAATTCTGTCTCAGCACGCGCCGAAGACACAAGACCCGCCGCCATCGCAGTCGCGAGGCCCAGTCCCGTTGTTGTGAGTAGTTTCGTGTTTCTCTCCCTTGTTTAGATATTTTGATGACGCGCGGACCTTAGTTTGCCGCCATCCGTCGTCCTGCGCCGTCAAACACGTGCAGATTTTCGTCTTGAAAAGAAATGTCGATTTCTTCGCCCTCAGGCATCATCGAAAGGCCCGACTTCAATACGCAAAGCCCGGTGGTGTCGGCATGATCAAGGCCGATCAAAGTTTCAGACCCTAGGAATTCGCTTTCATTCACGACGCAGCTGAGACGACCTTTTACTTTTGGCACGATCTGGATATTCTCAGCCCTGATCCCAATGGTCTTGCCGCCGCCAAAACCGTTCAGTGCCGCAGCCCCAATCAAGGCCATGGGCGGGGCACCGGCGAATTCGGCCACGAAGGTATTGTTGGGCTTGTTATATAGATCCTCTGGTGCACCGATTTGTTGAATATGGCCGTCCTTCATCACGACGACAGTATCGGCCATGCTCATTGCTTCGGTTTGATCGTGGGTCACGTAGACAACGGTGATGCCGAGATCACGCTGAAATTTCTTGATGTCCTTGCGAACCGAATTGCGCAGCTTTGCGTCAAGGTTCGACAATGGTTCATCCATCAGGTACAGCCGTTGACCCGCAACAATCGCGCGGGCAAGGGCGACACGCTGCCGCTGACCACCAGACTATTCGCCCGGCTTGCGATCCTCATAACCAAGAAGGCCCGTGATCTCCAACGCGCGGTGCAGCTTTTGCTGCCGCTCGGCCTTTGGGACGCGCCGCACCTTGAGACCAAACACAACGTTTTCCGCCACGGAAAGGTGGGGGAACAAGGCATAGGACTGGAACACCATCGATAGGTTTCTGTCGGACGCTGCACTTGTTGTCACATCCTTGCCATCGATCAGGATTTTACCTTCATCCGGCAATTCCAACCCCGCCAGCAACCGCAGGGTGGTTGACTTCCCGCACCCTGATGGACCCAGCAAAGCGGTAAAACTGCCCACTGGTATATCAAGCGAGATGCCTGCGACACCCAACTGGCCATTCCAGCGTTTCGCTACGTCCTTAGCACTACAAATGGGGGCGTTGTCATATCGCTTCTCCTTCGGCCACGATCAGCCTGTCGTTGATTTGGTCGAGCAGCGGCGTAAAGGTTTGGTCTGGCCGCCGATCAATAATAGTCATGTCCATATCTGTGATATTGTCGCCCAATGCAGCCGCCTGACGCCCGAACTTTGACCAATCAACCACTAGAATGGATTTTTGTGCGTTCTCACGGATCTTTTGGGTGGCGCGGACTTCGGTTGTGTGAAACTCCAAAAGCCCACCATCGCCCGCAATTCCCGCCGTACCAAACAGGGCAAAATCGGCGCGAAAGCGGGCAAAGAAATCCAGCACATCATTTCCGAGAATGTCACGGTCTGGCAGGCGAAGCTCTCCGCCCGGCAAGATGATCCGGTTTGACATATCTTCGCTCAATGCCATCGCAGCGCTGAGGTTGTTAGTTATCGCAGTCAGCCCTTTGCGACGGCGCAAGGCTTGCGCGACGCTCAATGGCGTTGAGCCGATCGAGATAAAAACTGTCGATCCATCTGGGATCATTCCTGCCGCGGCCTCACCAATAGCGCGCTTGCCGACAAGGTTGGTGCTTTTGTTTTTGATGCCTTTGGCGTGTTGAATGTTGGTGAAACTTTGATGCCGGGGGCGGACGTTCGGCTGGACCAACTGCGGGCAAGAGGTTGCGCTATTCGTATTCTGACCAACGCGGCAAGCTATGATCGCAGCGGGCTATTGCAAAATTCAAACGACTAGGGCTCACACTAGCCGACGACGAAATCATCACCAGTCGCGAGGCCGCACTAGCTCACCTGACCGAAAGCCGTTGGGGCGTTATTACTGCTGACGAGGATGTGCTCTCTGACCTACCCCATGACGCAGTGCGTTTAGGTGATAATGAAACAGACTACGCGACAGTCGACAGTTTCCTATTCCTGTCCACAGCGGCATGGACGCCAGAACGTCAGAAGCTCTTAGTGGCAGCCATGCAAAACCGCCCGCGCGACCTTTATATTGGCAACGCTGATTTGGCCGCCCCCCGCGACGATGGGTTTTCCGTCGAACCCGGTCACTTCGGTCATCTGATCGCGGACCTTTTTCCCGAAAGGGTCAGGTTCTTTGGAAAGCCGTCCCCCGAGGTTTACGACCTCATTGAAACGACGCTACCTGATGTCCCGGCAAACCGAATTGCGATGTGTGGGGATACACTGCACACTGATACCTTAGGGGCCGCTGCCCGGGGTTGGCGGACCGTTCTCGTCACTCAGGACGGGCTATTTGCGGGTTTCGATACTGAAACATATTCACGAAGGTCCAACCTTTTTGCGGACTGGCGGCTTGGTAGGATCTGAACCTTTGAGCCCAGATGGAAGCACTTCTGATCTTCTAACGCAACTTCAGCTCCGACGCTGCGGAACGACTAATAGCGACTACATAAGTCTGTCGCAATCCGTCGAAACCAGCCATTCGTGCGTTTGCAGCTAAGGTCCGAAAAGTCCGCAATGCCGCCGCTCGTCTACTTCGTCATACGGTCCCGGTTGCTGCTGACTTCGCGTTGCAGTGGCTCCATGCCTGCGGCGATCACCTGGTCGGGGCGGTAGCCGGAGAGAGCGGCTTGGGTCAGCGCGGTGATGGCTTCAGCGAAGGCGGGCGCTTTTTCGGAGACCATTTTCGTGGTTTCATCGTCATCGGTTGGGATCGCGCCCATCATACCCATCATCCGCAGGGACATCACGGCCTGCGAGTCCATCATCAGAGTGGAGACCGAGGCGTTGAGTTTCATCATTTGTTCAGGTGTCATGGCTATTCCTTTCAGGAAAGCAGGTAGCGCATGCTTAATGTAATGCTGCGCTGCAGCATAGGGGGAATTTATCGACATCTTGCACTGTGACGCTGTTTTGCCGATAAGGGCAGGAGTTGAACCGGAGATTACCGATGCGCGCACGAATCTATAAGCCTGCAAAGACCGCAATGTCATCTGGCACTGCCAAAACACATCATTGGGTTCTGGAGCATGTGGCCGAGGCGGCCCGCTCTGTTGATCCGCTGATGGGCTGGACAGGATCCACCGATACTCAAGCGCAGGTAAAGCTGTCGTTTGAAACCAAGGAGGCCGCATTGGACTATGCCGCCGCCAAGGGGATAGACGCGGTTGTGCAAGAGCCAAAAGAGCGTAAGCCGAACATTCGCGCTGGCGGCTACGGCGAGAATTTTGCCACCAACCGCCGCGGTGTTTGGACACATTAGGGGTTGTGAAGCGGGGTAAAGATTTGACCAAATGGAGTGGTCTCACTTAATCGGACAGTTTCGCGGCTCAGCTAAGATGTCCTCCGGTTGGTTTCATGCCGCTTTCTGCGATTGTTCTGTGTCAAAGAATGCGTCGTTTGGGGTTCGTTTTTCGAGAGCTGTGTGGGGCCGTTCGGCAGTGTAGGAGCCAATCCAGTTTTTGATCACGCGTTTGGCTTGGAAGCCGTCCTGCAATTCATGCAGATAACCGGCCTCCTGCTTCAGGGAGCGCCACATCCGTTCGATGAAGATGAGCGACCCCGCCCATCCATCGATATTTTCATATCAGCTTCGGTCAAAGTCGTGATCCATACGGCACCGGTGAACTGCAATCCTTGGACGCCCTTCTAAGTGTCGAGCCGCGATCTGGCGGCTGCCGCAGTTCTGCCAGATTACATTTCTGCAACCAAGGGTCAGTTTCTCGCCTTATACTCGGCAGGGATCATCAGGCCATTATTCCCGACAGAAGGGTACGGCACGGTAAGATACGTTGCATTCGCGAACCGCCAACTTGACGCAGTCCTCAATCAATTTGGTGACTTGTTGATTGTTGAAGAAAGCAATGCGGGTGTATATCACTCTGTTGCATTTGGTTGCCAAAGAGGCGGACGCAGCCTCGTCTTTCTACTTCGCTGAATTCCATTTTAAAAAGGCCTGCATTTGCGGGCCCTTTCACATTTTATTGAACTTGGTCAAAACCTTATCCTGAATTGGTAAGAACTTTACTCTGAGCCAATTCGGAGATATTGATTGCGTTCGGTTTTTTATGCAGTTTGGCGACAACTTTACTCGGACCCAAAGGTTCTGCACCCGTCGCGTTACGACCCCCGAAGGGCGGCCATGATGGTCGCCTTCTTCCATTTTTAACATCGCGGAGCTTCTCATGACAATCACCCACCTTGTGACCCATTCGGGCGGATTTCATGCGGATGAAGTTTTGTCGTCGGTCGTGCTGACCAAGTTGTTTCCGGATGCACACCTTGTCCGCAGTCGCGACCGTGGCTGGATCACGCCTGCGGCGGATCGGGTCATCTTTGATGTTGGTGGCGACTATAACGCAGAGGCGCAGATTTTTGATCACCACCAGCGCCCCAGCCCGCTGCGCGCTGACGCGCAGCCCTATAGCTCTTTCGGCCTGATCTGGGCGCATTACGGGCGCGACTATCTTTTGGCGTCAGGTCTGCCTGCCGATCACCTCGAAGAGGTTCATGCCAAGTTCGACACGAAGTTTGTCCTGCCCATTGATCTGTTGGACAATGGCGCAATGGAGCCGTCTGTTGCGGGACCGCTCTCGATCATGACCCTGCCGTCGCTTTTGGGGAGCCTCAAGCCTGTGTTCGACGACCCGTCACCCACTGCGGATGACGACGCTTTCCATGTGGCCCTTGGTGTCGCGCGGCAGTTCGTCGAGGCCTTGGTGCGCAACCTCGCGGCCAAGCTGCGCTCGCAATCCGTGGTCGCGGAGGCGATTGTCGCGGCGGGTGCCGCGCCCGTTCTCGAATTGCCGATGGGCATGCCCTATCTGTCAGAGCTGATTAAGGCCGAGGCCGATCATATCCTTTTCGTCGTGATCCCGCGCGGTGCCGATTGGACGCTCAATTGCATCAAACTGTCACATGACACCTTTGACCAGCGCGCCGATTTGCCCGCTGCATGGGCGGGCCTGACCGATGCGGCCCTTGAGGCGGCAAGCGGTGTCATGGGCGCAAAATTCTGCCACAATGCCCGTTTTATCGCCGTGGCAAACTCGCGCGATGCGATCATGCAGATGGCCGCGATTGCCGTGGCCGAGGTTAACTCCGCTTCTTAAACGCATCCGCCAAGGCCGCGCCAAAGGTGCCTTGGTTCTGCGCTTGTGCGGGCTTTGCCGATGCGGCCTTCGGGCTGTGCTTTGGTTTTTCCTCGCGACGCGGGGAGGGGCTGGTGTCGTTGTCCTTGCGCATCGTCAGGCCGATCCGTTTGCGCGGCACATCCACTTCGGTCACCCGCACGCGCACCACATCGCCCGCTTTCACGACCTCATGGGGGTCTTTGACAAAGCGGTCTGCAAGCTGGCTGACGTGCACAAGCCCGTCTTGATGCACGCCGATATCGACAAAGGCGCCAAAGGCCGCGACGTTGGTCACGGTGCCCTCAAGTGACATGCCCGCCTTGAGGTCCGATATGCTGTCGATCCCTTCGGCAAACGTCGCGGTTTTAAACGTCGGGCGCGGATCACGGCCCGGTTTTTCGAGTTCCGCAAGGATATCGCGCACGGTCGGCAGACCAAAAGTATCGTCAACAAATTGCTCTGCGCGCAGGTTCGCAAGCGCCGAACTATCGCCCATAATCGCCCGAATATCACGCCCGCAAGCGGCCACGATTTTACGCGCCACGCCGTAAGCCTCGGGGTGCACGGAAGACGCGTCAAGCGGCTCTGTTCCGTCCGTGATCCGCAAAAACCCCGCGCATTGCTCATAGGCTTTTGGCCCCAGCCCCGCGACCTTCAATAGCGCCTTGCGGTTCGGGAAGGGGCCGTTGGCGTCGCGGTGGGCGACGACATTTTGCGCCAGTGACGGGCTCAGGCCCGCGATGTGAGAAAGCAGTGGCGCGGAGGCCATGTTGAGGTTCACGCCAACCGCGTTCACCGCGTCTTCGACCACGGCAGCGAGCGACTGCGCAAGGCGGCGCTGGTCCACGTCGTGCTGGTATTGGCCGACGCCGATGGCCTGAGGTTCGATCTTGACGAGTTCGGCGAGCGGGTCTTGCAAGCGCCGCGCGATAGAGACGGCCCCACGGATCGAGACGTCCACGTCGGGGAATTCGAGCGAGGCCAGTTCGGATGCCGAATAGACTGACGCGCCCGCCTCTGACACGATCACGGGGGTCGGGCGCGGGGTGCTTGCGGGCAGGGATTTGATCACGTCGGCGACCAGCTTTTCGCTCTCGCGGCTGGCAGTGCCGTTCCCGATGGCGATAAGCGCGATGGCGTGCTTCTGGATCATTTGGGTCAGGGTGGCCGAGGCCCCGCGCACGTCCATACGCGGCTGGAACGGATAGATCGTGGCGGTGTCCAAGAGCTTGCCCGTCTCGTCCACCACGGCGATTTTGCAGCCTGTGCGGATGCCGGGATCAAGGCCCAAGGTCGCACGCGGGCCAGCGGGAGCGGCGAGCAGAAGGTCGCGCAGGTTACGGGCGAAGACGTCGATGGCCGCGTCATGGGCGCGTTTGCGCAGGTCGGTCATCAGGTCCATGAACATCGACAGCGACAGTTTGATATTCCACGCCCAGCGGGCCACATCGCGCAGCCAGATGTCACCTTTACCCTCGCCGTGAATGCCAATCTCGGCGGCGACGATGCCGATCATGCGCGGCAGGCCCACCTCTTCGTCAGGAGCGATATTGAGGCTGACGACTTCCTCTTTTGACGCGCGCAAAATGGCCAAGGCGCGGTGCGACGGGATCGTGGCCCACGCCTCGCTATGGTCGAAATAGTCAGAGAATTTCGCGCCAGCCTCTTCCTTACCTGCGATGACTTTGGCGGTGACAAGCGCCTCTTTCTGCATGACCTCACGCAGGCGGCCAAGCAGCCCCGCGTTCTCGCCCAGCTCTTCGACCAAGATATCGCGGGCACCATTCAGCGCGTCTTTGGTGGTGGCCACGGTCCCGGTGATAAAGCCCTCCGCAAGCCCGACGGGATCGGCGTCGCGATCCTCCATGATGGCGCGCAAAAGCGGCTCTAGCCCGTTTTCGCGGGCGATCATCGCTTTCGTGCGGCGCTTAGGTTTATAGGGCAGATAAAGGTCTTCGAGCAGGGACTTTGTCTCGGCGGTCGCAATCGCGCGGGCCAACGCATCGGTCATTTTGCCCTGCGAAGTGATCTCGGCCTGAATGCTGGCGCGGCGTTTCTCAAGGTCGCGCAGATAGTCCAGACGTTCGGCCAGTTTACGCAGCTGTGTATCGTCCAAACCACCCGTCGCCTCTTTGCGGTAGCGCGCCACGAAGGGGACCGTATCGCCGCCGTCCAGCAGGGCCACGGTGGCGCTCACCTGCTCCGGGCGGGCGCCGATGTCGGTCGCGATAGTGCGGGCGATGCGGTCGGAAATGGCGGTCATGGTGGCGTCCTTCATAAGTTCGGAAGACCGTGATAGCGCCGCAAGAGCGGGCCGCCAAGCCCCCGCTGATTATCAATTTTTCCAAGATGGACCGTTTGCCTGCCAGATGCGGTTTGCAGTTGGAAAATTGCCGTAAACGCGCTTGGATACGGTGACGCGCAAACCCGAAAGGCTGATCATGACAAAGAATCCGTATTACGCTCCCAATGGCGGCTTGCCACCACAAACGCAGATTTTGACCGATCGGGCGATGTTCACGGATGCCTATGCCGTGATCCCCAAAGGCACCTTTAGTGATATTGTGACCAGTTTCCTGCCCTTCTGGGAGGGCGCGCGGTTTTGGGTCTTGTCCCGCCCGCTTTCCGGTTTTGCCGAGACATTTTCGCAATATGTCGCCGAAGTGCAGCCAAATGGCGGGTCTGACAAGCCGGAGACCGACAAAGACGCAGAGGCGGTGTTGTTTGTGGTTGAAGGTGAGATCACCGTCACGATTGAAGGCCAAGCGCATGTGATGGGCACTGGCGGTTACGCCTATTTGCCGCCAGCCTGCGACTGGACGATCCGCAACACCAGCGCGAAGCCTGCGAAGTTTCACTGGGTGCGCAAGGCTTATGAATTTGTGGAAGGGCTTGCGGCGCCCGAGGCCTTTGTGACCAACGAGAACGATATCGCGCCGACGGTCATGCCTGATACCAATGGGGCTTGGGCCACGACGCGCTTTGTCGATATGGCCGATATGCGCCACGATATGCATGTCACGATTGTGACCTTCCAGCCGGGTGGCGTGATCCCGTTTGCCGAGACCCATGTGATGGAACACGGGCTTTATGTGCTTGAAGGCAAAGCGGTTTACCGGCTGAACCAGGACTGGGTCGAGGTCGAGGCAGGCGATTATATGTGGCTGCGCGCCTTCTGCCCGCAGGCCTGTTACGCAGGCGGTCCTGGCCCGTTCCGTTACCTGCTTTACAAGGATGTGAACCGCCACATGAAGTTTTCGGGTGGATTTACAAAGTAGGGGCGGTCTCGATCACGAAGGGGGTCTCGAAGGTAAATTCTTCGAGGTTCGCCCCCGCGCCGATCCTGTCGACAACGGCGAATTGCCCTGCCGCCTCGAACGGGGCCAGGACGCCGTGCCAGACACCGCGATGCAGGTTGATGGATTGGCCTACGCTGGTCAGAAACGCCTTGGGGTTCACTGGCACGCCATCTTGGTCATCGGCCACAATCACCATGAAACGGGTCTGTGTCATCGGGATGAACGCCTGACTGCCCGCAGGGTGGCGCTCGACCAGATCGAAAACATAGGGCAGGTGCCGCGCCTTGGCATCAAACAGGCTAATCCCCGCAGCACCGTCGGAGAAATCCATCTGCGCAAGATCGTGGTGGCGGCCACACATGCCCGCGTTGATCATCTTGTCAGGGGTCGCCTTGAGCGCGATCACATCGCCGTAAGGGGCGAAAGCTTTGGCGGTCAGGGGCGACATTTGCAGAATGTTTGGCATCGGAGGGCTTCCTTTGGTGTTTCGGCGAAACTAACACGATTGCCTTGCGATACTTTCAAAAGATTTTTGAAGCAACCTTGTGCAGGTTTGCGGTGCCAAGCTGCGCAAAAGCCGCCAGAGTGGGGTGAGATTCTTCAAGGAGACCACGATGAGCGGATTTTTAACGACACATGTGCTTGATACTGCGCGCGGCTGCCCTGCGCCCGATATGAAGATCGAGCTGTTCCGGATTACGGGCGGTAGCCGCTCGTTGTTGACTACGATGAAAACCAATGCAGACGGGCGCACGGATGCGCAGATCCTGCCTGCCGATCAGTTTGAAACAGGCACCTATGAGTTGGTGTTTCACGCAGGAGACTATCTCGACGGTTGCGGGATCGCTTTGACCGCGCCAAAGTTCCTCGACTTGATCCCGATCCGCTTTGGCATGAGCGAGGCGAGCCATTACCATGTGCCGCTGCTGCTTTCGCCCTACTCTTTTTCGACCTATCGCGGCAGCTAAACAGTGTTCGGCTTTTTTTGAAGCAACTCAGCTTCATTGTATTCTATAAGAAAATGGCAAGGCGCATTAGGCTCGTGCGCAAGCAGCAGGGGAGACGATCATGCATGATTTTGCATCAATTTGGGAATGGCTCGGCTTTGCGGTGCGCTGGCTTCACGTCGTCACGGCGATGGCGTGGATCGGCGCGTCGTTCTTTTTCATTGCCCTTGATCTGGGCTTGAAGAAAGCCCCGAATATGCCCGAAGGTGTGCATGGTGAAGAGTGGCAGGTGCATGGTGGCGGGTTCTATCACATCCAGAAATATCTGGTCGCCCCTGACAACATGCCCGAGCATCTGATCTGGCACAAATGGCAGAGTTATACGACGTGGCTCTCTGGGGCTGCACTCCTGATGATGGTCTATTGGGGCGGCGCGCATCTCTATCTGATTGATGCCGCCAAAGCGGATTTGTCGACCTTCCAAGCGATTTTACTCTCGGCTGGCTCGCTCACAATCGGGTGGCTGATCTACGATTTCCTGTGCAAATCCAAGCTCGGCAATAGCCCGACGGCGCTGATGGTTTTGCTCTTCGTCCTGCTCGTCGCGATGGCTTGGGGGTATAACCAGATCTTCACGGGCCGCGCGGCCTTGCTGCACTTGGGCGCGTTCACGGCGACGATCATGACGGCCAATGTGTTCTTCATCATCATGCCTAACCAGCGGATTGTGGTCAAAGACCTGCAAGAGGGCCGCACCCCGGACCCGAAATATGGCAAGATCGCCAAGCTGCGCTCGACCCACAACAACTATCTGACGTTGCCGGTCATCTTCCTGATGCTGTCGAACCACTATCCGCTCGCCTTTGCGACCGAATATAACTGGTTGATTGCCGCCCTCGTGTTCCTGATGGGCGTCACAATCCGACATTATTTCAACACGTTACACTCTACTGGTAAAAGCGTGCATTGGACGTGGGGGGTGACAGGGCTTCTCTTTGTTGTGATCATGTGGCTCTCGACGGCGGCGATGGAACACGACACTTACGAGCAATCGGAGGCCCGCGTTCTGACACCAATCGAGCAGGTCTTCGCGGATGCGGCAGGCTTTGAAGAAGCCTCCTCGATCATCCCGGGACGCTGTGCGATGTGCCATGCGCGCGAGCCGTTTTATGACGGGATCTATCATGCGCCCAAGGGCATCCTGCTCGAAACACCTGCCGATATTGCCAAGAATGCGCGGCTGATTTATCTGCAAGCGGGGGCCTCCGTCGCGATGCCGCCCGCCAATGTGACCTTGATGGAAAGCGCGGAGCGGGCCGCGATCCGCGATTGGTATCAGGCTGCCACTAAAGACGCGCCCTTCATGATCGCAGGAAAGTGAGCGCGCGATGATTTACCACCTCACCTTACTGTTGCTGTGCCAGTTGGCGGGTGAGTTTCTGTCCCAGTCGTTCAACCTCGTCGTGCCGGGGCCGGTTGTGGGCATGGTGATCCTGCTGGGCTTGTTCATGCTCCTGCCCAAGCTGGCGATGGCTGTACAACCCACTGCCTTGGGGCTGCTTTCGCATCTCTCACTTTTGTTCGTCCCTGCGGGTGTCGGTATTGTCGGGCATCTGGACAAGCTCGGCTCCGACGGGCTGCCGATCCTTTTCGCGCTCGCTGCGAGCACGGCGCTGGCGATCACCGTTGGTGCGCTTGTCTTTGTCGGGATGAGCCGTCTGGTCGAGAGGCGCAAATGAACGCATTACCTGAAATCTGGACATACCTGCGCCAAGAGCCGCTTTTGTGGCTGTCGGCGACGCTGCTTGCCTATGCTGTTGGTGACACGGTTTTTCTTAGATCAAGCAAGCGGCCCTATATGAATCCGGTGCTGATTGCCGTGACCCTCTTGGCGCTTTTGCTTTGGGTCACGGATGTGTCTTATCCGACCTATTTCGAAGGCGCGAAGTTCGTTCACTTTATGCTTGGACCCGCAACAGTGGCACTTGCCGCGCCGCTTTATGCCAATCTCGACAAGGTCCGCGCCGCGGCTTTGCCGATGTTCGCGGCCCTGATCGCGGGGTCCGTCACCGCCATCGTCAGTGTGCTTGCGATTGCCTATGCCTTTGGTGTGCGCGGCGAGATTTTGCTGTCGCTGGCGCCAAAATCTGTCACCGCACCTGTCGCGCTGGGCATTTCCGAGAGCATCGGTGGATCGCCGACGCTCACGGCGGTGCTGGTCATCCTGACAGGGGTCATGGGGGCGGTCATGGCGACGCCGCTTTTGAACCTCTTGGGGATCAAAGACTGGCGCGCGCGCGGCTTTGCTCTCGGCGTGGCCTCCCACGGGATCGGCACCGCGCGGGCGTTTCAGGTCAACGAGACCGCAGGGGCCTTTGCAGGGATCGGCATGGGGCTAAACGCGATTTTAACCGCGCTCATCGTGCCGCTGATCATCCAGATTTTCGCTTAGTCAGACAGACCCCGTACACAGGCCCCGCACAGAGGCTGGTGGTTGCACCGTATCGCCTCACTCCCACGAGGCGCTTTAAGAGGCTTTGGAGTAAACCGCGTCCGCATCCGCATAGGCATCATAGACTTGTGCGATCATGCGCAAGAGAGGCTTGCCTTCCGGCGTGATCGTGAGCGCCTCGTCGGTCAGCGTGACATGATCGGTAAAGCGGTCAACAACCAGCGCATGCAGTGGCACAAGCGTTTGCGCCAAGGTGCCATAGGTGTCTGCTAGTGCGCGAAAATCAATGCGGAAATCGCACATCAGCATTTCAATTGCACGGCTGCGCAATTGGTCGTCATCTGTCATCGCATGGCCGCGGTAGCCTGCCAGCTTGCCTGCGGAAATCCGCTCTATATAGGCCGCCGTCGCTGACGCGTTTTGCACATAGCCCTGTGCGAACCGCGAAATCGAAGAGGCCCCGACGCCGATCAGGGTCGGACAGGTATCGGCGGTATAGCCCTGAAAATTGCGCCGCAGCGTGCCCGCAGTGGCGGCCATCGCAAGACTGTCCTCAGGCTTGGCAAAGTGGTCGATCCCGATGGTCTGGAGCCCTGCGGCTTCAAACTGCGCTGCGGCGCTTTCGGCCAAGCGGTAGCGGAGCCTGTCATCGGGCAGGGTGGTCTCGCCAATCAGCTTTTGACGCTTGGCCATATGCGGCACATGGGCATAGCCAAACAGCGCGATACGGTCGGGGTCCAGCGTTAGAACCTGTTCCACGGTGCGGGTGATCTTGGCGATATCCTGATGCGGCAAACCGTAAACCAGATCGGCATTCAGCGATGTGATCCCCGCGCGGCGCAGCATGGCCACGCAATTGGCGGTCACATCGTAGGGTTGCGCGCGGCCAATCGCGGCCTGCACATCGTCGGAGAAATCCTGAATGCCGATGCTGGCGCGGTTCATCCCTTCGGCGGAGAGGGCCGCAATCTTGGCCTCGTCCACCATCGTCGGATCAATCTCGACGGAAAATTCAAAGTCTTTGGCAGGCGGGATCGCGGCCTTCACCGCGCGGGCGAGCCGGTGGATCATTTCTGGCAACAGGATCGTAGGCGTGCCGCCACCCCAATGCAAACGGCCCATGCGGATGCCCGCAGGCAAGGTCTTGGCCAAAATCTTCAACTCGTCCTCAACGACCTCCAGATAGCGGGCCACGGGGTTGAGCGTTGTCGTGCCTTGGGTGCGGCAAGCGCAAAACCAGCAAAGCCGTTCGCAAAACGGAATATGCACATAGACCGAGACGGGCACTTGCGGGTCAAGTGCGCCAAGCCAGACGGATTGGCTGGCCTCATCCGTCGCGGACGAAAAGACCGGCGCAGTCGGATAGCTGGTGTAGCGCGGCACGCGCGCATCAAAAAGCCCCAAGGGCGCGAGTTTATCTATATGTTCCATGGGCACAGAATTAGGACAGGCCAAAGCGGCACACTTTGCGCTAGATCAAATCCGCGCAAGAAATCGTCGTATCGTATTTGACGATTTCCAAGCGGCCCTTAGAAATGTAGGCAAGGCCACATCCCAACCAAAGGCACTCACTATGTTGACCTTTCTAAAGCGGCTCTACGGACCACGCAAAAAGCCGATGAACGTTTTCGCTTTCGTCGGGCTGATCTGCTTGGGCAATGTGCTGCTTTATCAAAAACCATTGTTCATGCATGCGGTCGCGGTGTCGGATCTGCCGAACCGTCTGGGCTATATCCAACTGGCCTCGTTGCAGGTGCTGCAACTTTGTCTGCTGGCCATCGTGCTTTTCTGGATCGCGACGATCTCGCTGCGCGCGATGAAGCTTGTGGCCATCGCCCTTGCTATGACCAACGCGGCGGCGCTCTATTTCATGAACGCCTATAAGATGGAAATCGACATCTCGATGATCGGGAACATCCTGAACACCGATACAGGCGAGGCATCCGGGCTTTGGGACAATGCGATCCTGCCCTATCTGGTGGTTTTCGGGGTGTTGCCGAGCCTGTTGATCTGGCGCACGCCCGTGCATCGCTCGCGGTGGTTCTGGCGGTTTGGAGCGGGGTTTGCCGCACTTGGCGTGCTGATCGGGGTGCTCTTTGCGGCCTCGCATACATGGCTTTGGTACGATCAGAACGCGACGCGCATGGGCAGCAAGATTTTGCCGTGGTCCTATGTGGTCAACACGGGGCGGCACTATAACCAAAAGGCGTTGCGCGAACGCGACCAGATCCTGCTGCCTGCCGCCACCTTTGACGCGGCACCTTTGCGCAAGCAGATCGTTGTGTTGGTGATCGGTGAATCGGCGCGGGCGCGGAATTTTGCGCTTTATGGTCATGACCAAAACACCAACGCGTTCACCGCCCGGACCTCGCTTGCCGCCCTGCCAATGGGCCAGTCTTGCGCCACTAATACGATCCACGGGACGGCCTGTATTTTGACCCATGAGGGCAGCGCGGCAAGTTCGCACACCGTCTTCGAGCCGCTGCCAAGCTACCTGACCCGCAGCGGGGTCGAGACCTATTTGCGCAGCAATAATTCCGGCCCGCCGCCGCTTGTGACCAGCTTTTCGCAATCGGGAAAGGACATCGTCGCGACCTGCGCGGACGACTGCCCGACGGGCACGCTTGACGCCGCGCTGAACTGGAAACTGGGCGAAACGCTGGCCGCCTCAACTGCGGAGCGCATCTTTGTGACCCTGCACCCCAAAGGCAGCCACGGCCCCGATTATGCCAAGCGCTACCCCGAAGAGTTCGCCCGTTTCACGCCGGTTTGCGAGACGGTAAAGGTCTCGGAATGCAGCACCCAAGCCCTTGAGAACGCTTATGATAATTCGATTCTCTACTCCGATTTCCTGCTTGCCGATCTGATCGCGCAACTGCAAGCGATCCCCGACAGCGACGCGGTGATGATCTATGTGCCCGACCACGGCGAATCCTTGGGCGAGGGCGGCTATTACCTGCACGGCGCGCCGCTGAGCGTGGCCCCGAAAGAGCAGCGCGACATCCCGTTTCTGGTCTGGATGTCCGAGGGTTTTATGCGCGATCGGGGGCTAAGCTACGACAGCATCACGCCCGCCCAAGGCCACCCGCACGACTGGCCGTTCCACAGCGTGATGGGCGCGTTCGGGATGCGCAGCGACATCTACAAACCGGAATTCGATCTGTTTCGCGGGGGTTAGGCGGGGTTCATCGCTTTCAATTGCGCTTGATAGGCGCGGTAGGACAGCGGCAGCGTGGCGATATAAATCAGGTCAATCGCGATCAGTGTCCGCCACGGAAAGGTCATCACGCAGACGATAAAAATCACGCTGGCCACGACGACAAAAGCGAGGTTTTTGCGTTTGATTGAAGTGTGTTTGATCGAAAATGTCGGGATCGTGCTGACGGCGAGCAGGCCGACGCCAAGAATATATATCGCCCGTGCAATCGGGAAATCGACGTTTTCCCAGCCTGAAAGCTGCAGGAAAACCGGCAAGAGCGCGAGGCAGGCCAGTGCGGGCGCGGGCACACCTGTGAAAAAACCCTTCGGTTTAACCGTGGCCTTTTCATCGTCCAGCGACAGGTTGAAACGGGCAAGGCGCAGCGCGCAACAGACCGCGAGAACCAGCGACGCCAACCAGCCAAGGTTTTCGTATTCTGTCCCCAGATACAGCGTGTTGAAAATCAGAATACCCGGTGCGATGCCGAAGTTGAAGAAATCGGCAAGCGTATCCAGTTCGGCGCCAAAGGGGCTTGCGGTATCGAGGTAGCGGGCAAGTTTGCCGTCCGCCGCATCAAGGAAGACCGCAATCAGTATGAACAGCAATGCGGCCTCAAGGCGACCCTCAAGGCTCATGCGCACTGAGGTCATGCCCGCACAGATCGCAAAGACCGTGATGACGCTTGGGGCGATCTGGCTTAATCTAACCCGACTATTTTCGACCATGCTGTTCTTTCCTTTGCCGTCATCTGCTAACGAGATGCGATACGACATGACTCTGTTTAGGGTCAAGTCACGTCAAATGATACCCGCAAAGCCCGCGATCAGCGAGAGCAGATAAACGCCATTCGCAAAGAGCAGGCACATGGTGGCCAGCGATCCCAGATCCTTGGCGTCGCGTGCAAAAACCTCCCAGTTGGGGGCGAGATGGTCCACGATGCATTCTATCGCCGTATTGAGCGCCTCGACGGCCACGAGCAGCAAGAACAGGATCACAAACCCGGCGATTTCCATTGCCGAGGCACCGATGCCAATCAACAAGATCAGGCAAAGCCCGAAGACGAGCATAATATGGCGAAACGCGGTTTCTTGCCAAAGCCGCCTGATGCCACCGATTGAATAGGTTGTTGCCGCGAAAAAGTGGCGCAAGCCAGTAATCCGCGCGGGTTTTGGACGGGGGGATGGGTCGGACATTACAGGCCTGCCTTTGTGAATTCGCGAATGGTGTCTGCTTTTTGAGTGCAAATTGCGGGCAACGCAAGGCAGGTGCCACTGTGGCACCTGCGCAATAGCCGCAGCTTCTCATTTTGGGCCGCTGGTGCCGCTGATGCAGACACGTTATCAAAATCAGGCTCGGGGGGGCATTGATTTGGATAATGCCATGAACTGCGCGATTCTTTTTGCTGCCGCCCTTCTAACCTTTGCGACGCGTGCCGTTTCCGAAGGTCGCGCGAATATCGGCGAGGGGCGCCTTTTTAACAACGATTATTTGGGTGACGGCAAAGACCGGTGGCACACGGGGTCTTATACCTACTCCAACATCCGTGCACGCGAGGCATATTCCGGCACAGAGGCGTTTGGCGATTTGATCGAATACCGGTTCCGCGCCGCTGTTATCGCGCCAAGCCGCCGCAGCGCCGCTCCCGGTGACCGTCCCTATGCCGGCACTCTGTCTCTGGGTGCGCACACGCATTTTGATTATGGCGGCACGCAAGTGAGCCTTGGCGGAGATCTGGTTGCGATCGGGCCGAAAACCGGTCTTTCCGATTTCCAGCTGGCGTTCCATGATATCTATGACTTGCCCAACCCGCCCTATGTGGCACAACAGCTTGGCAATCAGGTCTTTTTGAACGGGGCCGTGGCTGCCTCACGGCGTTATGCGCTGAGTGACACGGTGACGGTGCGCCCCTTTGTCGAAGCGCTGGCAGGGACCGAGGATTTGCTGCGTGTCGGTGGCGACGTGATCATTGGTGCTGTCGGACAGGATGATTTACTGCTGCGTGATGTGGTAACTGGGCAACTCTATCGGGCCACCGAAAAGGCGGGTGTCTCTGGCATGTCCTACCTTTTGGGGGCTGATATCGCTACGGTTTTTGACAGCCGCTATTTGCCGCAAGACGCAGGGTATACTGTGTCTGAAACCCGCACACGCGCTAGGGCTGGTGTGTTTTGGCAATGGACGGACGATGTGTCGTTCTTCTACGGGGCGACCTATTTGTCCGAAGAATTTCAAGGACAGAGCGAGGGTCAGATAGTGGGCTCGCTCAAAGTGAATTTCAACTTCTAAATCAAAAGTGAATGGCTCAGGCCGAACAGGCTTGATCGAAACTTGGCTTGCGCGTTACGCTTGGCCCAATCATTTCGCGCGTTTAATGACGCGAATAAGTTGAGGCAGATAGCAGGCATGAAAACGGGCTTTAATGGCACGTTTGTCATCTCCTGGTCACAGATCGAAATCGACGGGCTGCAAGGGATGCCTGTGACGGATTTGACTGTGGGCACCGCGTGGTCCTGGACGGGCGAGGCGGTGCGTGTTGACGGACCAAGTGGCATTTTGCCGCTGGGGCTGGCGACCGGAGAGGCAGACATTCGTAAGCGGGCGGGCGCAACCGTACGCAAGCTTTTGGCATCCGTGCAGATGGACACAAGCCGGCTGGAGACGCCCGTGCTGCAAGACCCGTTGTTTGACGACAGTTTTCGTGTGACCGACGGGTTTGACGTGTGGACTGTGACGCTGATTGAGACAGGTGCAGGCCGCAAACCGCTCTGCATGTTCATGAACGAAATTCCGCCGCGTACCACCCCGCTTTGGGTGGTCGATCACCACATCAAGGAGACCCAGCGCCAGCAGGAGACGGCACCGCCTACGGGCGTGATCTGCTTCACGCCCGGCACGATGATCATGACGCCAAAGGGCGTGCGCGATATCGCGAGCCTTGTCGAGGGCGACCATGTGCAAACCGCCGACAATGGCAGCGCGGAAGTGCTCTGGCTTGGTAAGCGGCGCGTCTCTGGCGCGCGGATGAAGGTGTCCCCGTCGCTGGTTCCCGTGCGTTTGCGGGCAGGGGCCTTGGACAAGGACGTGCCGGACGCGGGTCTATTGGTGTCGCCTGACCACCGCATCGTCCTACATGGGCCACATGCGCGCGCGCTGTATAATTGCGACGAGGTGCTGGTGACGGCCCGCGATCTGGTCAACGATCACTCGATCATGCGCGACCATTCCTTGCCAGACGTCACCTATATTCACATGATGTTGCCGCAGCACGAAATTGTCTTTGCCAATGGCGTGCCGACCGAAAGCTTCCATCCGGCCAGCGCTGACCTCAGCGCCATGGACGAGATTGAGGAAGGGCGCATTTATGACCGCCTGCCAGAGTTGCGCGGTGATCTTGCCAACTACGGCGACTATGCCCGCCGTGTTTTGTCACAAAGCGAAGCGGCGATTCTTAACTCCGTGTGACAGGCCCGCCTTGGGCCTCCCACGTCGAGAACCCCTCGCGCACATGGGCGCAGGGAAACCCCATGTCGTTGAGCGTCGCGACAGTGAGCGCCGAACGCCAGCCAGAGGCGCAGTGAAACACGAAGGTTTTGTCCTGTCCGAATACCTCCTTGAAATAGGGGCTTTCGGGATCGACCCAGAATTCGGCCATGCCACGCGGACAATGGAAGCTGCCCGGAATATACCCTGACCGCTCCCTCTCGCGCACATCGCGCAGATCCACGATGACCACATCTTCGCGGCCAACCATGCCGATCGCATCTTTGGTCTCGACCTCTTCAATGCGGGCGCGGGCCTTGGCGACCATTTCGGCGGCAGAGATTTTCAGCATAGTGTAGGCTTTCAAAACTGTTCTGGTCGAGTGTCCCCGGATTGGCGTTCCTGTTCAAGCCCGCTGCACACAAATGTATGCAAAACCCCTTGCTAGAATTTCCGTACCGACGTAACGTGACCGGGACTCGATGGGAGAACCGCGCAAGCGGTGCCGAAGGAGCAACCGCCCCGGAAACTCTCAGGCCAAAGGACCGTCGAGCCGCAAAGAAAACTCTGGAGAGAGGTGCCACGCGCACCCGCCGAAGGGATAACGATCTCAGGCGAACGGACAGGGGGGGCATCAAGGCGCGGGCTGGGCTTGCGCGGAAATGATGCGCTAAAGGGTTTTTCTATGTCTGATCTACTGCACACGCCGCTACATCGGTTCCATATGGAGCACGGTGCCAAAATGGTGCCCTTCGCCGGCTATGATATGCCCGTTCAGTATCCACTTGGCGTGATGAAGGAACACATCCAAACGCGTGAGAGTGCAGGGCTCTTTGACGTGAGCCATATGGGCCAAGTCATTGTGCGTGGCCCTGATTATGCGGCGGCTGCTTTGGCCCTTGAGGCGCTTGTTCCTGTCGATATTCTGGACCTTGCAGAGAACCGCCAGCGCTATGGGTTCTTTACCAACGCCCATGGCGGGATCACCGACGACCTGATGCTCGCCAATCGCGGCGATCACGTTTTTGTTGTTGTGAACGCGGCCTGCAAAGGGGCCGACATCGCCCATATGAAAGCGCATATGCCCGCAGGTGTGACTGTGACCGAGATCACCGACCGCGCGCTTCTTGCCCTGCAAGGCCCGCGCGCCGAAGAGGCCCTCGCGACCCTCAACCCCGCCGTGCGCGACATGGGCTTTATGGATGTGGCAACCGTTACACTGAACGGCGCGGAATGCTGGGTCTCGCGCTCGGGCTATACAGGCGAAGACGGTTTCGAGATCTCGGTGCCAAATGATGCCGCAGTCGGGCTAGCCTCTGCCCTGCTTGCCCATGATGCGGTTGAACTGATCGGCCTCGGTGCGCGCGATAGCTTGCGCCTTGAAGGCGGTCTTTGTCTTTACGGCCATGACGTTGACGAAACTGTCACGCCCGCCCAAGCGGCCCTTACATGGGCGATCCAGAAGGTGCGCCGCACGGGCGGCGCGCGGGCAGGGGGCTTTGTCGGCGCTAATGTCGTGCTGGGCGAAATCGCAAACGGCGCGCCCCGCAAACGCGTGGGGCTGATCCCCGAGGGCCGTGCGCCCATGCGCGAAGGCGTTGAACTCTTCGCGGATGAAACATCCACCACACCCATCGGCAAAATCACCTCCGGCGGCTTTGGCCCCACGGTCGGGCATCCCGTCGCCATGGGCTATCTGCCCGTTGGCCACACAGGCCCCGTTTTTGGCGAGTTGCGCGGCAAACGCTTACCGCTCGCTCTCGCGAAACTTCCCTTTACCCCCGCAAATTTCAAACGATAAGAAAAGGACCCCCCTGATGAAATTCACCGAAGAACACGAATGGCTTCGCGAAGAGGATGGCGTGATCGTCGTCGGCATCACAGAGCACGCGGCCACACAATTGGGCGATATCGTCTTTGTCGAACTGCCTGATGTCGGCACGACCGTGACCAAAGACGAAGAAGTTGTCGTCATTGAATCCGTCAAAGCGGCTTCCGACATTCTCGCCCCCATCGACGGTGAAATCGTCGAGGTCAACGAGGCCCTTACCGACAACCCAGCGACCGTGAACGAAGACCCGATCGGTGGCGGCTGGATGTTCAAAATCGCGCCTTCCGATCCGTCCCAGATGGACGAATACATGGATGAAGCCGCTTACAAGAAACTCGTCGATTAAGGACCCGCGCCAATGCCCTATGCACCCACCTCTTACCTGCCCTATGACTTTGCCAACCGCCGTCACATCGGCCCGTCTCCGGCTGAAATGGAGGCGATGCTTGAGGTTGTTGGCGCGCCCTCTCTCGCCGCTTTGATCGACGATACTTTGCCCGCGAAGATCCGACAGAAAGCGCCGCTCAACTTTGGCAAACCCAAATCCGAGCGCGAACTGCTGCACCATATGAAGCTGGTGTCCAAGAAGAACCAAGTGCTCACCTCGCTGATCGGGCAGGGCTATCACGGCACCGTCACGCCGCCCGCGATCCAGCGCAACATCTTCGAGAACCCCGCGTGGTATACGGCCTATACGCCCTATCAGCCCGAGATCTCCCAAGGCCGCCTTGAGGCGCTCTTGAACTTCCAGACGATGGTCTCTGATATGACGGGACTGGAAATCGCCAACGCCTCCTTGCTTGACGAGGCTACCGCCTGCGCCGAGGCCATGACCATGGCGCAGCGCATTTCCAAGTTAAAAGTGACCGCGTTCTTCGTCGATGAAAACTGCCATCCGCAGAACATCGCCGTGATGCAAACCCGCGCAGCCCCGCTTGGGATCGAGATTATCATCGGCTCTCCTGACGCGCTGGAAGCCGACAAAGTCTTTGGCGCCATCTTCCAGTTTCCGGGCACGACGGGTCATCTGCGTGATTTCACTCCGCATATCGCGAGCCTGCACGCAGCGGGGGGTATCGGCATCATTTCCGCCGATCCGCTCTCTTTGACGCTGTTCAAGGAGCCGGGCGCGATGGGCGCGGATATTGCCGTGGGCTCCACCCAGCGTTTCGGCGTGCCTGTGGGTTACGGCGGGCCACATGCGGCCTATATGGCGACCAAGGCGAACCTTGCGCGCAATATGCCTGGCCGTATTGTGGGCGTATCGATTGATGCCCATGGCAACAAGGCTTACCGTCTGTCGCTGCAAACCCGCGAGCAGCATATCCGCCGCGAAAAGGCGACCTCGAATGTCTGCACCGCGCAAGCGCTTCTGGCCGTTATGGCCGGCTTTTATGCCGTGTTCCACGGCCCCGAGGGGCTGCGTGCCATCGCCCAGCGTATCCACCGCAAAACCGTGCGTCTGGTCGAGGGGTTAGAGGCGGGCGGCTATAAGATCGAGCAAGAGCACTTCTTTGATACGGTCACCCTTAACGTGGGAGCCGAGCGTGACGCGATCATGGCGCGTGCCGTCGAGAACGGCGTGAACCTGCGGGCGATAGGCGACAATCGCATCGGGATCACGCTTGACGAGTTGACCCGTCGCGATGTGACCGAAGCCGTCTGGCGCGCCTTCGGGATCGAGGCCGAGGACGACGCGCATGAGGTCGCGTATCGCTTGCCTGATGCGCTGGTGCGGCAAACCGATTACCTGACCCACCCTGTGTTCCACATGAACCGCGCCGAGACCGAAATGATGCGCTACATGCGCCGCTTGGCGGACCGTGATCTGGCGCTGGACCGCGCGATGATCCCGCTCGGGTCTTGCACGATGAAGCTCAACTCGGCTGCTGAAATGATGCCCGTGTCCTGGCCGGAATTTGCGCTGATGCACCCGTTCTGCCCTGAGGATCAGGCGCTGGGCTATAAGGAAATGATCGACGATCTGTCAGCCAAGCTTTGCGACGTCACAGGCTATGCCGCGATCTCGATGCAGCCCAATTCGGGGGCGCAGGGCGAATATGCGGGGCTTTTGACAATTGCCGCCTATCACCGCGCCAACGGCCAAGGTCATCGCAATGTCTGCCTGATCCCGATGTCCGCGCATGGCACGAACCCCGCCTCGGCGCATATGGTTGGCTGGGATGTCGTGCCGATCAAATCGGCGGCCAATGGCGATATTGATCTGGCGGACTTCAGGGCCAAGGCCGAGAAGCACAAAGACAACCTCGCAGCCTGCATGATCACCTATCCCTCGACGCACGGCGTGTTCGAGGAAACGGTCATCGACGTCTGCGACATCACCCATGCAGCAGGCGGTCAGGTCTATATCGACGGGGCCAATATGAACGCGATGGTGGGTCTCTCGCGCCCCGGTGATCTGGGCGGCGATGTCAGCCACCTGAACCTGCATAAGACGTTCTGCATTCCGCATGGCGGCGGTGGTCCGGGCATGGGGCCGATTGGTGTGAAGCCGCATCTGATCCCGCACCTTCCGGGACATCCGAACGGCGGTGACGGCCCTGTATCTGCGGCACCTTATGGCTCGCCCAGCTTGCTGCCGATCTCTTGGGCCTATGTTTTGATGATGGGCGGCGAGGGGCTTACGCAAGCGACACGTGTTGCGATCCTGAACGCCAACTACATCGCCAAGCGTTTGGAGGGCGCCTTTGATGTGCTCTACAAAGGGCCAACAGGCCGCGTCGCGCATGAGTGCATCATCGACACGCGTCCCTTTGCCGAAAGTGCGCATGTCACCGTTGACGACATCGCAAAGCGCCTGATGGACGCAGGCTTCCACGCGCCCACGATGTCATGGCCTGTTGCGGGCACCTTGATGGTCGAGCCGACCGAGAGCGAAACCAAAGCCGAACTTGACCGCTTTTGCGACGCGATGCTGGCGATCCGTGAGGAAATCCGCGCCATTGAAACCGGCGAGATGCCACAGGAAAACAACGCCCTCAAGAACGCGCCGCATACCGTCGAAGACCTCGTCTCCGCTTGGGATAGGCCATATACCCGCGAGCAGGGCTGCTTCCCAAAAGGGGCGTTCCGCGTCGATAAATACTGGCCGCCGGTGAACCGCGTGGACAATGTTTATGGCGACAGACACCTCGTTTGCACCTGCCCACCAATGGAAGAATATCTCGACGCTGCCGAATAAAAATATTCTGCAACCGAAAGCGGCCCGCGTCGTTTTCGGTTGCAATTCGGCGCCGATAACGCGCCTATTGCTGGCAATTACAAGGAGATAAAAATGAACCTTCAAAAACTTGGTGCGGTCTCCGCACTCTCACTCGCACTTGGCGCATCCTCCGCTATGGCAGAATGTGGCGATGTCTCGATCACCGAAATGGATTGGGCTTCGGCCTCGGTTGTGACCTCAATTGCAGACTTCTTGATGACCCAAGGGTATGGCTGTGACGTGACAGTCGTGCCAACAACAACCGTGCCTGCGATCACATCCGTCGCCGAAACCGGCGAGCCTGACATCATCACTGAACTTTGGACAAGCTACACCGAAGTCTATGAAGAACTGCGCGCCGAGGGCAAACTCGTCGAGATGTCCAAGGTGCTGTCGGATGGCGGTGTCGAGGCATGGTGGATCCCGGATTATCTGGCGGCAGCACACCCCGAGCTGACAACGCTTGAAGGCATCAAAGCGAACCCTGCACTTGTCGGTGGCCGCTTTCACGACTGCCCGACAGGCTGGGGCTGTGACGTGACCAACTTCAACAACTTCAAGGCAGCAGGTCTTGGCGAGGCTGGCGTCGAGCGTTTCCAGCACGGATCGGGCGAGACCCTTGCCGCAGCGATGGCCGCCGCCTATGAGGCCAAAGAGCCTTGGTTCGGCTACTACTGGGCGCCAACATCCGTGCTTGGCAAATACCCGATGGTGCAGGTCGAAATGCCTCCCTACAACGCTGATGCGCACATCTGTAACGGCCTTGAAGATTGCGCGACGCCAACCCTGTCAGCCTATCCTGCGGCCAATGTTGTGACGGCTGTCACCTCTACATTCGCGGATCGCGAGCCAGAGGTCGCAGAGCTTCTCAAGCGCATGACCTTTACCAACGCGCAAATGGGCGAAGTTTTGGCTTGGCAGGAAACCAACAACGCCTCTTATGAAGAGGCCGCGGTACACTTCCTGACGACCTATCCGGAGGTCTGGGGCGAGTGGCTGAGCGATGATGCGAAAACCAAACTTGCCGTACTTCTGAAGTAAGCACATAATATGATGCAGCCCCTCACCTTGAAATCAGGGTGGGGGGCTGCCGTCATTTTGGGGGAACGACATGGCATTTTATGACGGGCTATTTAACGCGCTGGGCTTGCGCGACTGGTGTGATCAGGATGCCGTGGCGGCACCCATGTCGATGGCCGATCTGCTCAAGGCCAATCAGGCCGATGCCATTGACCCCAACGCCGAGGCCTTTCCCTTTCCATCGCTGGACGAATTGCACAGCGCTTGCGGCAAAATCAGCCAGACTCGCGATTTCACGACAGGGATCGAAGACAGCTTTCTGGCCGCACGCGCCGGGCTGAAAACCGTGCTCGATCCGATTACGCAACCGCTGTCCTGGGCGCTCGACAGCACGCTTTATGTCTTCGAGATAACGCCGTGGTGGATTATCGTTCCGCTTTTGGTGGCTTTCGCATGGGTCGTGTCGCGCTCCAAATGGGTCACGGCTTTTGTGGCGGGCTCGTTCCTGTTTCTGGGCGCGATCGATCATTTGCATGTGGCCTTGCAAACCCTGTCGATCATTTTTGTGTGCACGGGGATATCGGTGCTCTTGGGCGTGCCTATCGGCATCGCCATGTCAAAATCAAACCTCTTGCAAAAAATCATGGTTCCGATCCTCGACCTTTTGCAGACGCTGCCGACCTTCGTTTATCTGATCCCGCTGATCTTTCTGTTCTCGGTCACGGAATCCAAGCTCTATGGCATCGCAATCATCCTCTACGCCATCGTGCCCGTGATCCGGCTGACCGATCTGGGCATCAGGCTGGTGGATAAAGACGTTCTCGAGGCCGCCGACGCCTACGGCATGAGCGCCAGCCAGCGCATGACCAAGGTCGAATTGCCGCTGGCGCTGCCCAATATCATGGCAGGTGTCAACCAGACGATCATGATGAGCCTTGCGATGGTTGTAATTGCCTCGCTGGTCTCTGCACCCGGTCTTGGCGTGCTCGTCCTGCGCGGTATTCGCAACCTTGAACTGGGCGTCGGGCTTGTCGCGGGCTTTGGCATTGTGCTGCTCGCCGTGATCCTTGATCGCACGTCGAAAGCGGCGCTTAGCCGTGTTGACAAAGCCGGTAAGCAATAGGGGCGCATCATGACAACCACACCCAAAGTCAGCCTGCGCGGCCTCTATAAAATCTTCGGTTCCCGCGACAAAGAGATGATGCAGCATGTCGCCGCAGGGATGGGCAAGCCCGACCTGTTGGAGGCACATAAACACGTGCTTGGCCTGCAAAACATCAATGTCGATATGCAGGCGGGCGAGATCACGGTGGTCATGGGGCTGTCCGGCTCCGGCAAATCCACGCTGATCCGGCACCTTAACCGCCTGATTGAACCGACGGCGGGCGAAATCCTGCTGGACGGCGTTGACGTGACCGGATTGTCGCCTGCCGACCTGCGCAAAATGCGGCAGGAAAAAATGTCGATGGTGTTCCAGAAATTCGCGCTTTTGCCGCATCGCACCGTTTTGCAGAACGCGGCGATGGCCTTGGAAGTGCAGAATGTCGATACCGCCACCCGCGAGGCTGAGGCCATGAAATGGCTCGCCCGCGTCGGGCTTGAGGGTTACGAGAACCGCTACCCCTCGCAGCTTTCTGGCGGCATGCAACAGCGGGTCGGCATTGCCCGCGCGCTTGCCTCCAACTCCGATATCATGCTGATGGACGAGGCGTTTTCCGCGCTTGATCCGCTCATTCGTACCGATATGCAGAACCTGCTTTTGGAGCTGCAAAAAGAGCTGCAAAAGACTATCGTTTTCATCACTCACGATCTCGATGAGGCGCTCAAGATCGCCGACCATCTGGTGATCCTCAAAGACGGGGCGGTCGTCCAGCAGGGCGAGCCTCAGGGCATCCTTCTGAACCCTGCCGACCCCTACGTCGAAGACTTCGTTTCCGACATCAACCGCGCCCGTGTGCTGCGCGTCAAGTCGGTGATGACCCCGCTGCACGACGCGACCATGCTCGACAAACTCAAGGGAAAAACATTCGCGGGAGACGTGGGTATCCTCGACAATCTGGAAAGCCTGATTGCACGCTCAGAGGGCGATACGGCCTTGCATTATCGCGTGATGGATGGTGACACTGCGGTAGGCGAATTACACATGCGCGATCTGGTCAAGGCACTGGTCCCGCGCGTCTCATCAACGGTTTAAATATGACCCAATCCCCCAAAGCCCGCTCTTACGACGTCATTATCGTGGGCGGGGCGATGTATGGCTCCTCCATCGCTTGGTGGCTGAGCGACAATACGGATTTCAACGGTTCCGTGCTCGTGGTCGAGCGTGACCCGACCTACGAATGGACCTCTACGGTGCATACGAATTCTTGCATCCGCCAGCAATTCTCGGAGCCTATCAATATCAAGATCAGCCAGTTCGGCGCGGAGTACATCAAGAATTTTCGCGCCTATATGGGCGGCGATCCTGCCGTGCCCGCCATTACGCTGCAATCATTCGGCTATATGTATCTGGCGGGCTCTGACGCGGGTGCCGAGGCCTTGCGCGCGACCCAAGCGGTGCAAGCCGCCAATGGCGCAGGCACCAAACACATGACTGCCGCCGAGATCAAAGCGGCCTACCCGTTCTACAACACGGAAGACATCGTCGCGGGCAATCACAACCTGATCGACGAGGGCTATTTCGACGGCGCCACGATCTTTGACTGGTGGAAACGGAAGGCCCGCGCGGCTGGCGTCGAATACATCCACAACGCGGTCGTCGCCATGACCAAGAACGCAAACGGCACCCGCGTGGAAAGCGTGACGCTGGCCTCTGGCGAGGTGGTGTCTTGCGGCACGGTCGTCAACGCATCCGGCCCGCGTGCGAACCTGACCAGCGCCATGGCGGGGATCGACCTGCCCGTTGAGCCGCGCAAGCGTTACACGTTCGTCTTTGACGCCGCAGAGCCGCTCGACCGCGATCTGCCGCTCACCATCGACCCTGTTGGCGTGCACGTGCGTACCGACGGGCGCTACTACATGGCAGGTTGCCCGCCCGAGGATGACCCCGCCGTTGACCCCGCCGACTTTACCGCCGATCACACGATCTGGGAAGACAAGGTCTGGCCCGCTATTGCCCACCGCATCCCCGCTTTCGAACGGGTCAAGCTGGTCAATTCTTGGGTTGGGCATTATGCCTATAACACGCTGGACCAAAACGCGATTGTCGGGCCGCATACAGAGGTCGAGAATTTCATCTTCGCCAATGGCTTCTCTGGTCACGGCTTCCAGCAATCCCCCGCCATCGGGCGCGGCATTGCAGAATTCATCGGATCGGGGGCTTATCAAACGCTTGATCTGACCCCCTTCGCCTTTGCCCGCATTGAACGCGGCGAAAAGTTTGTAGAAAAAGCCGTCATCTAAACGGCGAAAGGATATCTCATGAAAAAGCTCGTCCTCACAGGTGCGGCAGGCGCACTCGGCTCTCAACTGCGCGCGCCACTGGCCGCGATGTGCGATGAATTCGTCTCCTCCGATCTGGTGGACAGCCTCCCCGATCTGGGCGCAAACGAGACCTATGTGAAGGCCGATGTCTCCGACCTTGCCGCCATGGAGGCCCTCTTGAAGGACGCCACAATGGTCATCCATTTCGGCGCGATTGCCGACGAGGCCCCATGGGACGATATCCTGCAATCCAATATCATCGGCGCTTATAACGTCTGGGAAGCGGCTTACCGCAATGGCGTGAAGCGGGTGGTCTATGCCTCTTCGGTACACGCGGTCGGGATGCACCTGAAGACCGACACCATCGGACTTGATGCACCGCATCGGCCTGACACCTACTATGGCCTTGCAAAATGCTTTGCCGAAGACCTCGCCTCGCTCTATTGGGACAAACGCGGTGTCGAGGCGGTTTGCCTGCGCATCTTCTCTGCCGCCCCGCCGACAAACGCGCGGGCTATCGGTACATGGCTCTCAACTGGCGATCTGATCCATCTTGTGGAGCGCGCTGTTGATAGCCAAGTTGTCGGCTTCACAACCATCTACGGCATTTCGGACAACGATCGCGCGGTGGTCGATAACACCAAAGCGGGCCACCTTGGGTATCGCCCCAAAGACAACGCCGAAGACTATGCCAAAGAGGTCTTTGCCAAATCGCCTCCTGCCAATAACAAAGACCCGATGCATATGTGCATTGGCGGGCCATTCGCGTCGATTGCCCTGGGTGAATCCGGCGTCGCGCAAATCAAGAAGATGAACACATAATGTCAGCTCTTTTTACGCCGCTCAAAATCAAAGATGTCACCCTGCGCAACCGCCTTGGCATGGGGCCGATGTGCCAATATTCCTCGATCGACGGACTGGCCCAGCCGTGGCACATGACCCATATCGGCGCGCGTGCTGTGGGAGGTGCGGGGCTGATCATTGCAGAGGCAACGGCGATCTCGCCCGAGGGGCGCATCACGCCCGGTTGTGCGGGATTGTGGAATGACGCGCAGGTCGAGGCGCTGATCCCGATCAACGCATTCGCCAAATCGCAAGGCGCAGTGATCGGCGTGCAAATCGGCCACGCAGGCCGCAAGGCCTCTGCCGCCCGTCCATGGGAAGGCGGTGCGCATCTGGCCGACAACGAGGGCGGCTGGCCAACCCTTAGCCCCACTGACGCGGCCTTTGATCTTGACGGCACACGGCTTTACAAAGCGCCCAGAGCCATGTCGCTTGCCGATATCGCAGCCGTGCAGGCCGATTTTGTCGCCAGCGCCAAACGAGCGCTTGATGCGGGCTACGAGTTGCTCGAAATCCACGGCGCACATGGATACTTGCTGCACAGCTTCTTCACGCCGTTGGTGAACACCCGCACAGATCAATACGGCGGTGACTTTGAGGGCCGCAGCCGCATGATGCGCGAAACCGTTGCGGCTGTCCGCGCGGTTTGGCCTGACCGTTTACCGCTTGCCGTACGCCTTTCGGTCACCGATTGGGTCGACGGTGGTCTGACCATCGAGGACAACATCGCACTGGCAAAAGCCTTGCGCGATCTTGGCGTTGATCTGGTCGATTGCTCGGGTGGCGGGGCCACGCCCGACGCCCGCGGCTCTGTTGGCACGCGCACCGCCGATCAGGTCGGGTTGGCCGCACAGATGCGCGCCGGGACCGGTCTGATCACGGCGGCCGTTGGTTGCATCACCACCGCCACTCAAGCCGAAGAAATCGTGGCCTCTGGTCAGGCCGATATCGCGCTGATGGCACGGCAATTCCTGCGCGATCCTTTTGCGGCAATGCACTTTGCCCAAGAGCTTGGCGCGGACGCCAAATCACAGGTCTCCATCCCTGTGGGTCACTTCGTGGCTTAAGGCTTTGCCTTGGCGGCGCGTGTCACCCACATGCCGCCAAGGATCAGCGCGACCCCGAGCGCGCGCGCCCAGATATTGCCAGATACCCCCAACGCGGCATCCAGTAAGACGCTCGAAATCATCTGCCCTGCGATAATCAGCATTGCGGTTTGCGCCGCCCCGATGTGGTTGATGGCCCAACTGCCTGCCGCGATAAACATGAACCCGCTTGGACCACCCAAGTAAGCCCACCATGGGGCATCCAGAGGGGCACCGTCAAACAGACCGCCAATGACAAGCGCCAGAACGCTGACAAACGCCAGCCCGACAAAGTGATTCCAAAACGACGATTCTACCGCGCTGGTGGAAAGCGCCAGCCGCCCGTTGAGCTGGCGGCTCACGCCAACCAGTAGCCCCGCGCCCACCGCAATTCCAATGACTGTGATCATGCCGCACCGCCCCAGAAAATGATCACCAGCGCACCCGCAACAATCAGTCCAAGCCCCGTCAGGTCTCGTAGGTTCGGCATCCGCTGTGGCAAGCCAAACAGGCCGCGGGCATCGGCGAAGAGGGAAAATGCGATCTGTCCAGCCAACCCCAAGGCAATCGTGCCCGAGAGCGCCAATGCCGAATTCATCGCGGCCGAGGTGGCAATGACGGTCAAACCGCCCGAAACGCCGCCCAAATACGCCCACAGCGGCGGGCGTTTGGGGCTGGTGCGGACAGGGCGAAGGACCAACAGGATCACAATCGCAAGCGCGGTGCCTGTCAAATGCGGCACCCAGCTTGAAAACATCAAACTGCCATATTGCGCCAGCGTGCCATTGGTAAGCAACATCAGCGTGATCAATCCGCCAGCGCCAAATGCGCCGAGGAAGTGGATGAAGCGGGGGGCTGGAGTATCAGTCATGACATCTCTTTTGCCCTTTATTCCCAGCTTTGCAACCCACCTGTTGACTCTGCCAGCCACCCCCGTATAAGCTGCGAATTCATTGGTGTTGGTGGACCTCGCAAGAGGAACCCTGTCAGGCCTCGGCCAAAGGACAACGCCCTTCATATCCTACCCTTGGGATGCACTACAACGAAGGAGATCAGCGTATGACTAAACGTACCGCTGCCAAATACAAAATTGACCGCCGTATGGGCGAAAACATCTGGGGCCGTCCAAAGTCGCCAGTTAACCGTCGTGAATACGGCCCAGGCCAGCACGGTCAGCGCCGCAAGGGCAAATTGTCCGACTTCGGTCTGCAGCTGCGTGCAAAGCAGAAACTGAAGGGTTACTATGGCGACCTGACAGAAAAGCAATTCCGCCGCATCTATGGCGAAGCCGAGCGCGTAAAAGGCGATACGGGCGAGAACCTGATTGGTTTGCTTGAGCGCCGCTTGGACGCCGTTGTTTACCGCGCGAAGTTCGTGCCAACAATCTTTGCTGCGCGCCAGTTCGTAAACCACGGCCACGTCACGGTGAACGGCCAGAAGGTAAACATCCCTTCCTACCGCGTGAAAGAAGGCGACGTGATCGAAGTGCGTCAGAAGTCCAAGCAGTTGGAGCTCGTTCTCGTGGCAACACAATTGCCAGAGCGCGACGTGCCTGACTACATGGAAGTTGATCACAACAAGATGACCGTAACTTTCACACGCACACCACAACTCGGCGACGTTCCATACCCAGTCACAATGGAACCAAACCTCGTGGTCGAATTCTACGCTAAGAACTAAGGTTCTTAGACACTCGATACTCAAAGGGCTGCACTCAGGTGCGGCCCTTTTTGCTTTTTGGGTAAGGATAGGGCGAGTTCGGGGGCGCAAATGTATCCCGATATCACGCGATTAAGTGCGCATCCGGCGTATTGGCATGACGAACGCGCCTCGCCGCGCTCTTGAGACTTTCACCCAGCCCAACTTGCGAACAATGTGCAGCCAAACACGGCTTTCAATCAAATCTTGGAACTTCGCCCCAATCGCTGCGCTGTCTTGCGAGATGGCAACGCAAAGCTGGAGCAAAGAGCGGCAAAAGGAACGGGACGATTTGCAGGGGTCGCAACATACTGACGCAAACTTGCAGCTTGGATACCATGGCTTACGCGCGCTCAAAGATGTAGGCAAAGCAGACGCCACAATCGAAAGCCGCCTATGATCGCCTACATCTCGCTCTTCCTGTCGGCCCTCGTCGCGGCGACAATCCTGCCGATGCAATCAGAGGCCGTGCTTGTGGGGCTGATCTCCACGACCGCCCATCCTGTCTGGGCGTTGCTCACAGTGGCCACGGCAGGCAACGTGTTAGGCGCGGTGATCAACTGGGTGCTAGGGCGGTATCTCTTGCGGTTCCAAACCGCCAAATGGTTCCCGACATCGCCTGAAAAACTGGACCGTGCCCAAAGTTGGTATCACCGCTACGGGCGCTGGTCGCTGCTCGGGAGCTGGCTGCCGCTCATCGGAGACCCGATCACCGTCGTGGCGGGGCTGATGCGCGAACCAATCGTGCCATTTGTGGTGTTGGTGACACTGGCAAAAGGGACGCGGTATCTCGTGCTGGCATGGGCGACTTTGGCGGTGGTTTGACATCCGAAGGTTGTTACTTTGGGTTTTCAAACCTCTCGGGTCACCAGCGGCGCTTTTTGCACCCCATCCGCATCGAAATTCGCAGGGTCGAGCCAAGCCTCATAGCCTGCTTTGATCTCCGCCCAATCCTTGTCGATGATCGAAAACCATGCCGTGTCGCGATTGCGCCCTTTATACATGGTCGCCTGCGGAAACATCCCGTCATAGGCAAACCCGAACCTGCGCGCCGCCTTCTTGGAGGGGCCATTGAGGTTGTCGCATTTCCACTCATAGCGGCGATAGCCGAGGTCATCAAAAATATGCGCCATCATCAGATACATCGCCTCGGTCGCGATCCGTGTCTTTTGCAAAAGCGGCGACATGGCAATAAAGCCAACCTCGATCACGCCAACGCTCGGTTCGTTCCGCAAGTAGCTTGCAAAGCCCAAGGCACGTCCGGTTGCCGCGTCGACAATGGCATAAAACAGCGGATCTTGGCTTTTCTCCGCACCTGTCAAGAAATTCGCAAGGGCCGCCTTATCCGTAAAAGGGCCGTTGGGCATATAGGTCCACATCTTGCCCGTCTCATCGGCCGAGATCGCGTCATAGAGGTCATTGAGGTGGGTCGCCGCATTGAGCGGTACGACATGTGCCCAGCGGCCCAAAAGCGGGACAAGCGGTGGGCGCGGGCAGCTTACCCAGCCCTCGACATCCAGACCGATAGGTTGACCTAACGCGTTGACCTGATGAGACATCTTTTACACCTTTCTGCATTGTTGCCCAAGCCTAGCGTTTCCTAGACGCAGTCACAATCGTGGTTCGCTGCGGGGCGAGCTATGGCGCCTGTGTTTCACTAACCGCTTTTTCGCGCCACCTCACTGGTCATGCGCAATGTGTCAGGCTAGAACGTGGCAACCTTGGGGAAGTTTTAACATGGCCAATCAGATTAAACCGCAAGCCGGCATTATGGATATCGCACTTTACGTTGGCGGCGCGGCCCACGTTGAAGGCGTTTCGAACGTGCTGAAACTCTCCTCGAACGAAAACCCGATGGGGCCGTCTGATGCGGCTAAAGAGGCGTTTTCGCGGGCGGTTCACAGCTTGCACCGCTACCCGAACACAGACCACGCAAGCCTGCGTCAAGCGATTGGCGATGTTTGGTCTGTCGATCCGGAGCAGGTGATTTGCGGCGTTGGCTCCGACGAAATTATCCACTTCCTTTGCCAAGCCTATGTTGGCAAAAGCGACGAAGTTATCTTTACAGAACATGGGTTTGCGATGTACCGCATCGCGACACTTGCCGCTGGGGGCACCCCCGTCGAAGTGCGTGAGAACGAGCGGATGACGGACGTGGACGCCATCCTTGCTGCCTGTAACAAAAAGACCAAACTGGTGTTTTTGGCGAACCCGAACAACCCGACAGGCACGATGATTTGTCAAGCGGAACTGGCGCGTCTGGCCGAGGGGCTGCCGCCGCAGGCGATCCTTGTGCTTGACGGGGCCTATGCGGAATATGTCGAAGGCTATGATGCGGGGCTCAAGCTGATTGAGGCCCGCGAGAATGTCGTCATGACGCGCACGTTTTCGAAGATCTATGGCCTTGGTGGTCTGCGAGTCGGCTGGGGCTATGGTCCGCGTGCGATTGTCGATGTGCTCAACCGCATCCGTGGGCCGTTCAACCTGTCAACGGCGGCTCTTGCTGCTGCCGAGGCCGCCGTCAAGGATACCGCCTATATCGTGAAATGCCGCGAAGAAAATGCGCGCTGGCGCGAGTGGCTGGCCACAGGTCTGGCCGAGATCGGGGTGCCGTCGGATACTTCGACCGCGAACTTCATTCTCGCGCGGTTTGGCTCCGAAACCGAGGCGAACGCATGCGATGATTATCTGCGGTCCGAGGGCATTCTGGTGCGCCGTGTCGCGGGCTACAAGCTGCCCAATTGCTTGCGGATCACCGTTGGCGACGAGAGCGCCTGCCGCCGCATCGTGCACGCTGTCGCGCAGTTCAAAGGTCTTCGTTCATGACCCGGATTTACGATCGTATTGCGCTGATCGGCTTGGGCCTGATTGCCTCGTCTATGGCTCATGCCATCAAACGGGCAGGGCTAGCAGGCGAGGTCGTAGGCTACGCCCGCAGCAACGAGACTCGCACAATTGCCCGCGACATGGGGCTTTGTGATCGTATCTATGACACTGCGGCAGAAGCGGCAGAAGGGTCCGATCTGATTGTGCTTTGCGTGCCTGTCGGGGCGATGGAAAGCGTCGCTGTCGAGATTGCGCCCGTTCTGAAGGCAGGCGCCACAGTGAGCGATGTCGGCTCGGTCAAGCGGGCGGTGATTGACGCCGTGGCCCCGCATTTGCCCGAGGGGGTGCATTTTGTGCCAGCCCACCCGCTTGCGGGCACCGAGCATTCTGGCCCGACTTCCGGTTTTGCAGAATTGTTCGACGGGCGCTGGTGTATCGTCGTGCCTGATCTGTGCGATGACACAGCGGTTGTGCAAAAGCTTGAAGATCTCTGGCGCGCGATGGGGTCGAATGTCGACACGATGGATGCGGATCACCACGATCTGGTTCTTGCCGTCACCAGCCACACGCCGCACCTGATCGCTTACACGATGGTCGGCGTCGCCGATGATCTGGGCCGCGTGACTGACAGTGAAGTGATTAAATATTCCGCTGCGGGTTTCCGCGATTTCACCCGTATTGCGGCCTCTGACCCGACAATGTGGCGCGATGTGTTTTTGAACAACAAAGACGCAACGCTGGAAATTCTGGGTCGTTTCACCGAGGAATTATTCGTGCTGCAACGCGCCATCCGCGAAGGCAACGGCGCCCATTTGCACGACTATTTCACCCGCACGCGGTCGATCCGCCGTTCCATCATCGAAGCGGGTCAGGATACGGCGGCACCAAACTTTGGGCGGGTCCAAAGCGACACCAAGTGATCCGCACAAGCACCGTCTGGCACGGATCTGCAACCCTGCAGCCGACTGGCGACAAGCCGCAACAGGCGGGGTCTTGTTCTGGGTTTGGTGCGGGTCTATAAGCCGTTTTATGAATTTCTGGGCGCACATACGAATTATGTCCCCGGCGCGCTGACGTCAGCGCCGCCGGGCCAATGGTGCAGACAGTCTCGCGCCGCCCAAACCCCCTGAAAAGATGTTGATAAAGGACGCCCCAAATGTGCGCCGACACCCCTGAATACAAAGATACATTGAACCTGCCGAAAACGGATTTTCCGATGCGCGCCGGCCTGCCCAAGCGCGAGCCCGAGTGGCTGGACCGTTGGGTAAAGATGGACGTTTATGGCCAGTTGCGTGCCAAGACAGGCCGCCCGCCCTTCACGCTGCACGATGGTCCGCCCTATGCGAACGGGCATTTGCACATCGGTCACGCGCTCAACAAGATCCTCAAGGATATGGTTGTCCGCTCGCAGCAAATGATGGGCAAAGACGCCCGCTATATCCCCGGATGGGATTGCCACGGTCTGCCCATCGAGTGGAAGATCGAAGAGCAATACCGCGCCAAGGGCCGCAACAAGGACGACGTGCCAGTCGTTGAATTCCGGCAGGAATGCCGCGAGTTTGCCGCTGGTTGGGTCGATATCCAGCGCGAAGAGTTCAAGCGCTTGGGCGTGCAGGGCAACTGGGCCGATCCCTATCTGACGATGAATTTCCACGCCGAGCGCGTGATTGCGGAAGAATTCCAGAAGTTCCTGATGAACGGCACGCTCTATCAAGGCTCCAAGCCAGTGATGTGGTCACCTGTTGAAAAGACAGCGCTGGCCGAGGCCGAGATCGAGTATCACGATCACAAGTCGCACACGATCTGGGTGCCGTTCAGCTTCCAGAATGCCACGGGTGATCTGGCCGATGCCCGCGTTGTGATCTGGACGACGACCCCGTGGACGATCCCGTCCAACAAGGCGGTCGCGTTCAACAGCAGGATCGCTTACGGCCTTTACCGCGTTGACGCGACCGAAGAGGAAAGCTGGACCGCTGCGGGTCAGACATACCTTTTTGCCGATACATTGGCCGAGGATGCGCTGACCAAATCGCGTGTGACGGAATTCACCCGCCTGCGCGATGTAACGCCCGCCGAAATGGATGGCCTGATCTGCGCGCACCCGTTTGCCAAGCTGGACGACTATTGGGCCTATGACGTCCATATGATCGACGGCGACCATGTCACAGATGATGCGGGCACGGGCTTTGTCCATACGGCCCCATCCCATGGTGCCGACGACTATGAGGCGTTCATGAAGCGCAACTGGCTTGACCGGATGACCCATAACGTGGGCGAGGCCTCCGAGTTCTTGCCGCATGTGCCGTTCTTTGCGGGGCTTGAGGTCTTTGATCGCAAGGGCAAAGAGGGCAAGGCGAACACGGCTGTGATCGCAAAGTTGGTCGAGGCGGGCAGCATCATCGCGCGCGGCCAGACCAAACATAGCTATCCACATTCTTGGCGCTCCAAGGCCCCGATCATCTTCCGCAACACGCCGCAGTGGTTTGCTGCGATTGATAAAACGGTGGGCGACGGGCAGGACACTTACGGCACGACGATCCGTGAGCGCGCATTGCGCTCTATCGACGAATTGGTCACTTGGACCCCGCAAAAGGGCCGTAACCGCCTTTTCGCGATGATCGAACAGCGCCCTGACTGGGTGCTGTCGCGTCAACGCGCGTGGGGTGTGCCGCTGACTTGTTTCACCAAGGTCGGCGCCTTGCCAACGGACGACGATTTCCTGCTTCGCAACACTGAGGTGAACGCGCGGATCGTTGCGGCCTTTGAAGCTGAAGGCGCGGATGCGTGGTATCAGGACGGCGCAAAAGAGCGGTTCTTGGGCGGTCTTGTGGACGTTGATGACTATGATCAGGTCATGGATATCTTGGACGTGTGGTTCGATTCCGGCTCGACCCACGCCTTCACCCTGCGCGATCGTGCGGACGGGTCCGCAGATGGCATGGCCGACCTCTATCTCGAAGGCACCGACCAGCACCGTGGCTGGTTCCACTCCTCGCTTTTGCAGGCATGTGGAACGATGGGCCATGCGCCTTATCGGGGTGTTTTGACCCACGGGTTTACGCTGGATGCGAAGGGCATGAAGATGTCCAAATCCATCGGCAATACCATCGTGCCCGAGAAGATCGTGCAGCAATATGGCGCGGATATCCTGCGGCTTTGGGTGGCGCAGACGGATTACACGAACGACCAGCGGATCGGAGATGAAATCCTGAAAGGAACGGCGGATAGCTATCGCCGCCTGCGCAACACGCTGCGGTTTATGCTGGGGTCTTTGGCCGACTTTTCTGAGGCCGATCGTGTCGACGTGGCGGATATGCCCGAGCTGGAGCAGGTGATCCTGCACCGCCTCTCCGAGCTCGATGACGTCGTGCGTAAGGGCTATGCCGCCTATGATTTCCAAGGTGTATTCAGCGCTGTGTTCACCTTTGCGACGGTCGATCTGTCCGCGTTCTACTTCGATATCCGCAAAGATGCGCTCTATTGTGACGGCGATACGGCGCGCCGTCGTGCCGCGCGCACTGTCCTTGATATCTTGTTCCATCGCCTGACGAAATGGCTGGCGCCCGTGCTGGTGTTCACAATGGAAGAGGTCTGGTTAGAGCGCTTCCCCGGTCACGATAGCTCCGTGCACCTTGTCGATTTCGACGCGACCCCTGCCTATTGGCGCAACGACGCGCTGGCGGCGAAATGGGCGACAGTCCGCGCCGTGCGTCGCGTCGTGACGGGGGCCTTGGAGGTCGAGCGGACCGCGAAAGTCATTGGCGCGTCTTTGGAAGCGGCGCCAACGGTTTACGTGAACGCGGAAACGGCCAAGCTACTCGAAACCGTGGCCTTTGACGATCTGAGCATCACATCGGGCATCTATGTCTCGACCGAAGCGGCCCCTGAGGGGGCGTTCAGGTTGGACGACGTGACAGGTGTCGCCGTGGTCTTTGCATTGGCGGAAGGCGAGAAATGCCAGCGCTGCTGGAAGATCCTGCCGGATGTCGGCACGCATGCTCATGCGGGCGTTTGCGGGCGTTGTGACGAGGCCCTTGGCTAAGATGGGTCAAGACCCATCCTACGCAGCATCGTTACCTCACAGCCCTGTGGGCCCGTTATCGGTGGTGGTGCAGGATGGGGCCGTTGTCCGGCTGGACTGGTCGGTGGTGGATGGGATCGGCGATCCAGTTGCCGTTGAGGCCGTCGCGCAGTTGGCGCAGTATTTTGCAGGCGAGCGGCAGGTCTTTGATCTTCCACTCGCCCCGCAAGTCACCGATTTCCAGCAGAAACTTGGTGCAGCGCTCAGGGCAATCCCTTTTGGGGAAACCCGCACCTATGGCGACCTTGCCCGCGAATTGGGTGTGCCCGCGCAAGTGATCGGGCAGGCCTGTGGTGCCAATCCGATTCCAATTATTATTCCGTGTCACCGCGTGCTTGGCGCCAATGGCCTTGGCGGTTTTTCTGGCGCTGGTGGCGTCGAGGCAAAGGTGCAATTGTTGCGCCATGAAGGGGCCGCGGGCCTCTTGATTTGACACGAGGTTTCGGATGACGGTCTGGGTTTTGGCGGCGGTGATGGGGGCGGCATTTTTGCACGCCTCATGGAATGCATTGATCAAACTGGGCACGTCCAAGCTCACCTCGATGCTGATCTTGACGGTGGTACAGGGCGGCTTTGGCCTTGTCATTGCCCTCACGCGGCCAATGCCCGAGTTGCATGTCTGGCTCTGGCTTTTGGCCTCCGGTGTGTTCCACTCGGTCTACAAATTATTCCTCGCTTACGCCTATGAGCAGGGCGACTTGAGCCGTGTTTATCCGATCGCCAGAGGCACGGCACCGATCGTTGTTCTTGTGATATCGGCGCTGTTTCTCGCCGATAAAATCGCGGGCTGGGAGTATGTCGGGATTATCATCTTAGGCTCTGGGATTTTGCTCATGGCGCGGGGGGTTTTCTCTTCGGGAGAAAGCCGAAAACTGCTGCCCTTTGCGCTTGGCTCGGCGATGGCGACGGCGGGCTATTCGCTTGTCGACGGGCTGGGCGCGCGGGTATCGGGGGATGCCCTGGCCTATGTCGGCTGGTTGTTTGCGCTGGATGCGGTATTCTTCACGCCTTGCTGTTTGGCACTGCGCGGGTGGCCCGTTTTGCGCGCCAATCGCAAGGCTTGGGCAATGGGCAGCTTGGCCGCCGTGTTCAGCTATGGCGCTTATGCGATTGCGGTATGGGCGATGACGGTGGCACCGATTGCTCTTGTTGCCGCTCTGCGAGAGACGTCAATTTTGTTTGCTGTGCTGATTGGGGCAGTGGCCTTTGGCGAAAAGATGAACGCTCAAAAGGGGCTCGCTGCGGCGCTGATTGTGGCGGGCGTTATCGTGACGCGGATCTAGCCGTCTTTGCTGTAAAGAATCTGCTGCACGGCGCCTGCGCCAAGCAGGTAAACAGAGCTGATTAGAAGCCCGTAATGCGCCCAGCTTGCGGCGTCAAAATCGACCCAAGCGGCCCAACCCGCAAAGAACGTCCAGGCAATGGCCATCGGCAGGGTGATGCTGCGCCAGCGCTGGGTCCGGACAGGGTGCACAAAGCGCACGGGAAAGAACATCGCGATTGCCAGCACCGCGACGAGCGCCAAGATGACCCAGAAATTCGGTTGCAGGGCAAAGAGCACCAGCACCAGCATGTTCCAGCAGCCCGGAAAGCCGGAGAAGGAATAATCCTTTGTTTTCATGCGGCCGTCGGCAAAATACATGGCCGAGGCAAAGGTGATCACGATGATAGCGATCCAGCCCGTCCAGCCGGGCAAGAGGCCGGATTTAAAGAGCGCGTAGGCTGGCACGAAGACATAAGTGAGGTAATCGATGATCAGATCGAGCAGCACCCCGTCAAAGACCGGCGCGTTGGTTTTGGTGTCGTAGCGGCGCGCCAATGGCCCGTCGATTCCGTCCACGAAAAATGCCACGACCAGCCACAAGAACATCAGCGACCACTCTTGATCCACCGCTGCAAGCATCGCAAGCATGGCAAATACGGCGCCAGTGGCGGTGAGAAGATGGACGAGGAGAGCTTTGGTCTGAATTTTCATGGGGTCTCTTTGCGGGAAAACGCGGCTACTTGCAATCAATCACTCATGACGCGGGTGCGCGCGTGCGTATACGTCCATCAAATGCGCGGTGTCGACGGCGGTATAAGCTTGGGTAGTCGAGAGGCTGGCATGGCCAAGCAGCTCTTGGATCGCCCGCAAGTCACCACCTGCCGTAAGCAGATGGGTCGCAAAGCTGTGGCGCATGGCGTGTGGGGTGGCGGATGCAGGCAAGCCCAGTTGCAGGCGTGATTTTTCCATCACTTTTTGCACAACACGCGGGTTGAGTGCACCGCCACGGATGCCACGAAACAACGGGGCATTAGGTGCCATGGGATGCGGGCAAAGCTGCAAATAGGCCTGCACGGCCGCGCGCGCGGCATCAATCACCGGCACGATCCGTTCCTTGCCGCCCTTCCCTGTGATCCGCAGAACGGGCGGTAAAGGCACATCTGCACCGGTTAATGCCAATGCCTCTGATATCCGCAAACCGCAGCCGTAAAGCAGGGTCACGACGGCACTATCACGCGCTGCGACCCATGCGTCGGTCGCTTGCAACTCGACGGTTTCGATCATTGCAGTGGCGGCATCTTCGGCAAGTGGGCGGGGGAGCTTCTTGGTGAACTTCGGACTGCGGGTCGAGAGCACGGCGGTCGGCTCGAACCCTTCGCGCTCGGACAGCCAGCGGTAAAAGGTTTTCACCGCAGAGAGTTGCCGCGCCAAGGACCGAGCGCCGACGCCCCGCCCGCGCTCGGAGGCCATCCAAGAGCGCATGTCGGTGAGCGTGATTTTCGACAAAGGGCCAAGGCCTTGTTGCGCGCCGTGGTGCAACGTCATGAAGGCTAAAAAGCCCATCACGTCCGCTTGGTAGGCTTTGATTGTATTCTCGGCCGCTCCGTCAAGCGCGCGACAGTGGTCAAGCCAAGAGGCCAGCGCATGCGTAAGAGCCGGAGCAATCATCGGCCTAAGCGAGCCAGCGGCGCATCGCGCGCTCAAATACGCCCGCAAAGAATGAGAGCAAATCAATGCCTTGCTGCGGCGTGAACTGATGCGGGTCTTCTGCTCCGAGCAAAAGCATCCCTGGCAAACGACCTGCGCCGAAATCCAGCTTGAGGCAGGCCTCGGACCGGATGAACGCGGCCTTGTCGCCATAAAGCGAAGCGTCGTCGGTTTGGATCTGGCGCAGGGTCACTTGGCGCACAGGGGCAGAGCGCCCGCGGTTGATGTAATTGTCGATAAAGCCCTTCTGGACCGTGCCCAGCACATTGCCCAATTGCGCAACAGCAGGCTCTGCGGCCTCGATTTCGGTCTCAAGCACAAGGCGCATTTTATCGACGCGCAAGGTATCGGCGACATCGGTGGACAGGTCATGCAAGAAGGTCTCGAACTTCGTCGCGTCCATCATCCGCAACACCGCACGGTGCACTTGGTTGGTGCCGGCCAGATTTTCGTAGGCGGCGGCGATGACAGAGCGATGCGTGTCTTCCAAACGGTCAAGGCGGGCTTCGAGACGCTCCATCGCGATCCCGCGTAAATCGACAATATTGCCGCCCATGGATTTCTCATTTGCGGCGACCAGCGCACGCATGATGTCTTGATCCTCAAGGAGAACCTCAGGGTCAGCAATAATCTTTTCACGGACGTTGGCGTCCATTTGCGGTTTGGGTGTCATATGCCTGCTCGTTCTTTTGATTTTGCGGTCTTATAGCATCTCACCCCTGCGATTTCTCCCCCAAATTTTGGTTTCGGCAAGGTTTTGTGAAATTCTGACAGATATTGGGACGCGGTGAGAGCGCGCCACAAGGGATGGTGGCTTTGCGAAAAACTTTGATGCGGTTGTGCGCGGGCGGTTGGCGTTTGCGCTCTTAGCGTCTACCTCTTGGTGATGGCGTTGTGCCAAAACGGATGGGAGCCGATGACCGCAGAGTTTTTCCACGAAGGCGAGTTGGTCGCGGTTTTGACCGCGCAGCCGATCGATCGCTTTTTGGACTACAAAGCGCCCGAAGGTGGCTGTCATTTGGGCGCGTTTGTCGAGGTTCCGCTTGGCCCGCGCAAAGTCTTGGGCGTGGTCTGGCGCGAGGGAACGGGCGATTACGACTACGCTAAAATCCGCCCCGTGATCCGTGTTTTGGACGTCGCACCGATGCGCGACGAGATGAAACAATTTCTGACCCGCACCGCCGATTATACCCTCACGCCCATGTCTGCGATGCTGCGGCTTGCGACCCGCGCCCCGGGCCTTGGCGATGCGCCATCCATGCGCAAGGTCTACCGTTTGGGCGACAGCGCGCCGGATCGGGTCACCGATGCGCGCACCAAGGTTCTGGGGGTTTTGCGGGATTATGGCGGCTTGGCGTTTACCCTTGGAGAGCTGGCCGAAATGGCGGGTGTGGGCACGTCCGTCGTCAAGGGGCTGGTCAAGCAAGGCGCTGTTTTCGAAGAAGATTCCCCGCGCGATACGCCCTATCCACGGCTTGATCCCGACTATGGCGGCAAAGAGCTAAGCGCCGATCAGGCGGCTGGGGCCGAGGTGCTGCGTGCCGCATTGCGCACCGACAAATACGGGACAACGTTGCTCAAGGGTGTGACGGGGTCAGGTAAGACCGAGGTCTATCTGGAGGCCGTTGCCGAATGTTTGCGCATGGGCCGTCAGGCGCTTGTTCTGTTGCCCGAAATTGCGCTTTCTGGCGAGTTCATCACCCGCGTCGAGGCCCGCTTTGGCATGAAACCCGCCGAGTGGCATTCTGGCGTGACGATGACCGAACGGCGGCGCTGTTGGCGCATGGTCGGGCAGGGCGGCGCACAGCTGATTGTGGGCGCGCGGTCGGCGCTGTTCCTGCCGTTCCAAAACCTTGGGCTGATCGTTGTCGATGAGGAACATGATACCTCTTATAAACAAGAGGACGGCGTACTATATAACGCGCGCGACATGGCGGTGCTGCGCGCGGCGATCAATGGCGCGCAGGTCGTGTTGGCATCCGCCACCCCCAGCCTTGAGAGTTGGGCCAATGTCGAGGCGGGCAAATATCAGCGGCTCGTTTTGAATTCCCGTTTCGGGCCTGCTGTCATGCCCGAGATGACGGCGATTGATATGCGTGCAGAGACGGTGCCGAACGGCAAGTGGGTCTCGCCCACGCTGCGCCGCGCGATTGCCGATCGGATCGAGAAGGGCGAGCAGAGCCTGATTTTCCTGAACCGCAGGGGCTATGCCCCGATCACGCTCTGCCGTGCCTGCGGGCATCAAATCGGCTGCGACCACTGCGATGCACGCATGGTGGAGCACCGCTTTTTGAAGCGCCTGATGTGCCATCAATGTGGTGAGACAAAACCGATGCCGACCGTCTGCCCAAACTGTCAGGCGGAAGACAAACTCGCCCCCGTAGGCCCCGGTGTGGAGCGGATGGCCGAAGAGGTCACTGCGCTATTTCCTGATGCGCGGATCGTGGTCTTGTCGTCGGATCTTTATGGCTCTGCGCGGGCGATGAAAGCTCACATCGAAGAGATCGCCCAAGGTGGCGCGGATATCATTATCGGCACGCAATTGGTGGCCAAAGGGCACAACTTTCCCAACCTCACCTTGGTCGGCGTGATTGACGCGGATCTGGGGTTGCAGGGGTCCGATTTGCGCGCCGCCGAGCGGACGTTTCAACTGATGCGGCAGGTCGCAGGCCGCGCTGGTCGGGCCGAGACGCCGGGGGCGGCGATGCTGCAAACGTTCCAGCCCGAACATGCGGTGATCCGCGCGATTTTGGCAGGCGATGAAGAGAGCTTTTGGGCGGCTGAGGCGGCCGAAAGGAAGGCCGCTGGCGTGCCACCCTACGGGCGCATGGCGGGGATCATTTTGAGCAGCACAAATGTGCAGGAGGTCTTTGATCTCGGCACTGATATGGCGCGGCGAGACGGGCCATTGCGCAAGATTGGCGCGCAGGTTTTTGGTCCCGCACCTGCGCCGATTGCAAGGGTACGTGGGCGGCACCGCGTGCGCCTTTTGGTGAAGGCGGATAAGGCGGTACCGTTGCAGCAAGCGCTGGCGGAATGGGCTGCGCAATTCAAGCTCAAAGGCGAATTGCGCATGGCAATCGATATCGACCCGCAAAGTTTTTATTAAGGGTCGAATGCGCAAGGACCGAACTCTTTGAGGCGTGCACCGGAATGCCTCTGTTTTGAGAGGTGAGATGGGTTAAAACCCATCCTACGCAGTGGCGAGAGACACAGATGGTGCGTACAATTGTGATTGGGGCGGGGCCTGCGGGACTGGCTGCGGCGGCGTGTTTGCGGCGCGAGGGCGCACAGGTTTCTATCTTGGAGAAGGCTGGTCAAGTCGGGGCGTCATGGCGCGGCATTATGACAGTCTGCGGTTGCATACCTCGCGGGGAAATTCGGGGTTGCCTGATTTTTCGATGCCTGCATCGGTCGGCCGTTATGCCAAGCGCGATGATGTTGTGGCCTATCTGGAGGCCTTTGCGGCCCATCACGGTTTAGCACCGCGGTTTGACACCGAAGTAACAAAGGTTTCGCGTCGCAGCGATCTTTGGCGGGTTCAGGCGAGTGATCTGGCTTTTGATGCCGAAATCCTGATTGTGGCATCGGGAATGACGCGTCACCCGTTCCGGCCTGTTTGGCAGGGACAGGAGGATTTCGGGGGCAGGGTTATCCACTCGTCAGCCTATAGATCGGCTTCGCCCTATGCGGGCCGGCGTGTTTTGGTCGTCGGATTTGGCAACTCTGGTGGCGATATTGCGCGTGATTTGGCGGACCCGGAGTTGGCGGTGGATATGTCGGTACGCGGTCCTGTGAACATCTTGCCCAAAGAGTTGTTTGGCCTGCCGATTACATCCTTCAGGGTGCTGCAAAAGATTTTGCCTTGCCGCGTGGCCGATCTCTTGACCGCTCCTGTGTTGCGGCTCGTGCTGGGCCGGGCGCAGGATTACGGATTGCAGGCGGCGGGCAAGGGGCCGATGGCGCAGGTTGTCGAGGATGGCCGGATTCCCTTGATTGATACGGGCAACCTGAAACGGATCAAGGCGGGTCAAATCTATGTGCGCCCAGCGATTGCGGCGCTTGAGGCAAATGGTGCGTGCTTTGCTGACGGTCAGACGGGCACCTATGATACGCTGATCTGCGCCACGGGGTATCGCGCGGACTTGCGCGACCTTTTGGGGGACGACGCAGGTATTTTGGATGATGCGGGGACACCTCTTGCCAGCGGTACTGCGACGGCGGCGCAGGGTCTCTATTTCTGCTCATATTGGGTGCCGCCAAATGGGCAGTTGGCCCAAGCTGCGCGGGAGGCGGAGGCGATTGTCGTGGATGTGCGCGAAAAGTTTCTCGCCAAGGGCGCAGTTCGCGCTTAGACGGTTTTTATGAAATTTGTATCCCTGAGTGATGCGCAGCATCAGCCGATTTGGCGCCGTCCTATTTTCTTGTTGTTCGTGATGGCTTTGGCCATGCCGATTGCGTTTAATACGTGGTCGGCGTTGTTGAATAACTTTGTGATTGAGGTCGCGGATTTTGACGGGTCTGATATTGGCTGGTTGCATACTGTCCGCGAGATCCCGGGGTTTCTGGCGATTGGTGTGATTGCGCTGATCATCTTTATCCGCGAGCAAATCTTGGGGTTGGTGGCCTTGATCATGCTTGGTGTTGCCACGGCGCTCACCGCGCAGTTTCCGACGATGGGCGGTATCCTGACGTTAACAATGCTGTCGTCGATCGGGTTTCACTACTACGAGACAGTGAACCAGTCGTTGCAGCTACAGTGGATCGCAAAGAAAGACGCGCCAAAGGTTTTGGGCTGGCTGATGGCGATGGGGTCGGCGGTGACGTTTGTGGCTTACGGCCTTATCGTGCTGATGTGGGACCGGATGGGGCTGACTTATAATACGGTTTATATGATTTCGGGTGGACTGACGGCGATTATCGCCTTGTTCTGCCTGTTCGCCTATCCGCAGTTTGAGGCACCCAATCCGCAGCTTAAGACCTTTATTCTGCGCAAACGCTATTGGCTTTATTATGCGCTGCAATTCATGGCGGGCGCGCGGCGGCAGATTTTTGTGGTTTTCGCAGGCTTTATGATGGTCGAGCGGTTCGGGTTTGACGTACATGAGATCACGTCGCTTTATCTGCTGACGTTGATGTCGAACGTATTCATCGCGCCGGTGGTCGGTAGAGTGGTCGGCGTGTTTGGCGAGCGGCGCGCGTTGTTGTTTGAATATGCCGGGCTGGTGGCTGTGTTTCTGGCCTATGGCGGCGTTTATTTCTTTGGCTGGGGCGTTCTGATCGCGGCGGGGCTTTATGTGGTGGATCACATCTTCTTTGCTTTGGCTTTGGCGTTGAAGACCTATTTCCAAAAGATTGCAGACCCGCAGGATATTGCCCCGACTGCGGCAGTGGCCTTTACTATCAACCATATCGCGGCTGTCTTTCTTCCAGCGGGCTTGGGCTACTTGTGGCTGGTGTCGCCTGCGGCGGTCTTTGTCGCGGCGGCCAGTATGGCGTCGATCTCGTTCCTGCTCGCGATGCTCATCCCGCGTCATCCAAGTAAGGGCCATGAGACCGTGTTTCAGCATCGTTTGACGGCGGCGGCTGATTGACGAAGTGGACCTGATTGCCTAGCAGGTTCGGGAACGCTTTTGAGAGGCTAACCCGATGCTGTCCTATTCCGCCCTGACTGTTGCTGATAACGAAGATATCGCCTCCGCCCTCTGCGAGGATCTTGAGGCGCTGATGCCTGAGCCGACAGGCACTGGTATTTTTGAAGTCGAGGATGGATCAGGGCTTTGGGAAGTGGGCGCTTATTTCACCGAAGCCCCTGATGCAGCGGGTCTGGCCGTGCTGGCCTCGATGCACGGTGTGAAAGATTTCATCATTTCCGAGATCCCCGAGACCGATTGGGTCAGCCATGTACGCCGCGAGCTGGCCCCTGTCGCGGCGGGCCGGTTTTTCGTCTATGGTAGCCACGACGCAGATAAGGTGCCTGCGGGATGCGTGCCGTTGTTGATCGAAGCCGCGATGGCCTTTGGCACGGGGCATCACGGCACGACGCTTGGCTGCTTGCGGGCTTTTGACCGTTTGCTAGGCGAAGGCTTTGCAGGCGAGACGATCATTGATGTGGGTTGTGGCACGGCTGTGCTGGCAATGGCCGCAGCGGCAGTTTTGCCCTCCAAGGTGCTCGCGAGCGATATTGACCCGGTGGCCGTGGATGTAGCGGTGGCCAATGTGGAGGCCAATGGGCTGACGGGCAAGGTCGTGTGCGTTGTCGCCGCTGGCTTTGACGCGCCTGCTCTCAAAGAGAACGCGCCCTACGATTTGATCTTTGCAAATATCCTTAAGGGGCCGCTTATCGGGCTCGCGCCAGAGATGGGCCCTGCTGTGAAGGCGGGGGGGTATGTGATTCTTTCGGGGATTCTTAACGAACAAGCTGACGCGGTGATCGAGGTTTATTGCGCCAATGGATTTAATCTTATCCAGCGCGATAGCATTGTTGACTGGACAACGTTAACGCTCGTTAAATTGCCTTAATTTTTCCAGCATTTGACCTGTTTGCCTTAATCTTGCCACATTTGGGCGCGAATTTGGACATGTGAGGTGGGGGCTTCACGCGGAGACTTATTATGTCCCTTACAGCTACGCCATTTGATCGCCGCTTAAAGCGGATTGTTCGCCGTCACAGTCGCCTGAATGTCGGGGCCGTTCATAAAATCGACAGCACTGGCCTGATCGTGGCCCATCCTCGTATTTATAACCCACGCTTCCCGCTCAAAGGGCTGGTCCTTTTGGTCATGGCAGGCTTTGCCTTCAAGGGCTACTTGCACGCGGATTTGAGCGCCAGCGTCTATGACGCCCGCGTCGCGCAGCTTTCGTCGGGGACGGCAGTAGAGCAGGCGGGTGCATGGGTTATGCAGTCTGATCCCGCGACTTTGTTCATCAGTGATGTCTTGAAAAAGCTGGGCGTCTAGGCGCCCGCCTCTTTTTTTACGCGAGACATAGAAAAAGGCCACAACCGAGGGATCGGTTGTGGCCTTTTGGCATTTCGTGACGCGGGACTTAGCGAACAGCGCGTGTCGAGATTGTGTCGATGTCGCCGAAGGACAGACCGATATCTTCCAGCTCGCGCGCGGAGAGCTTCGAGAGGGACTGGCGTGTAATGCGGGTATCGTTCCAAGACGCGATTGCGCCGAAGAGGGTTGCAGCCATTTTCGTGATACGGCCAGCGGAGAAAACAGCGACTGGTGTAGAAGTTGTAAATGCGGACATTGGGCTTTTCCTTGGGAATGCTGCACTCGCAGCAATGAAACTGATGATCCGCATTTAGTCGCGGCTCCTCGCTAAAACCACTATCATTAATGCATATCTCTTATGCATTTTCGACATATGCAAAACCACGCCAAAATAGACGAAGTATCTGGTAAATAAGGGGTAAATTTGACTGCATTTGTCGGTTCGCGTTTTGTGGGTGTCGTTTTTCAACCATTTTCAGGTGCAGCAAAAATGACACGCAGAAAACGCCACTTGGATTTTGTTCGCGTTTTGTGCTAATTCTCGGTTAAAGAAAAATAACAAGAAATGAATGACAGGGGCAGAGCATGCGCGTTTTAGGAATCGATCCCGGTTTGCGCAACATGGGCTGGGGCGTGATTGAGGTGCATGGCTCGCGCATCACCCATATTGCCAATGGCATTTGCACCTCGCTTGCGACCGAAGATTTGGGCGCAAGGCTGGCCTCGCTTCACGCCCAACTGACGCATGTTCTGACGACCTATGCACCCGATACCGCCGCCGTCGAGCAGACGTTTGTTAACAAAGACGGCGCCGGCACGTTGAAGCTGGGTCAAGCGCGCGGGATTGCGATGCTGGTCCCCGCCCAAGCGGGTCTGACCATAGGTGAATATTACCCCAATGCGATCAAGAAGGCCGTCGTTGGCGTCGGTCATGCTGATAAAAAACAGATTGACCATATGGTCCGCCTGCAATTGCCGGGGGTGAAACTGGCGGGGCCTGACGCCGCAGATGCGCTTGCTATTGCGATTTGCCATGCACATCATGCGCAATCAGCGGGCAGGTTGTCCGAGGCATTGGCGAGGGCATCGGCATGATCGGCAAGATCGCAGGGATTCTGGAATATCGCGCCGCCGATCACATTTTGATTGATGTGCGCGGGGTCGGGTATATTGTTTATGTGACGAACCGCGTGCTGGCAGGGTTGCCAAGCAATGGCGAGGCGGTCGCGCTTTATACCGATCTGCTGGTCCGTGAGGATAACCTGCAACTTTTCGGCTTTACCACGCTGGTTGAAAAAGAGTGGCACCGCTTGCTGATGTCTGTCCAAGGCATTGGAGCGAAGGCGTCGCTGGCGATTTTGGGCGCGCTGGGTGCGGATGGTGTGAGCCGTGCGATTGCGCTGGGCGATTGGAACGCGCTGGCCAAGGCCAAGGGTGTTGGCCCGAAAACCGCGCAACGTGTGGCGATTGAGTTGAAGGATAAAGCGCCCGCCGTGATGGCGATGGGTGGCACGATTGCGGAAGCCCTGGGGGACGAGGTGATCGAGAATGCACCTGCGCCGAGGCGCCGTGCGTCTGCCCCAGTTGTCAACCCCGCGCAGGGTGAGGCTTTGTCGGCGCTCATCAACCTTGGCTACGCGCCAGGCGATGCGGCGGGGGCTGTCGCTCAGGCAATGGGGGCGGATGCGCAGTTGGATACCTCTGGGTTGATCCGCGCGACCTTGAAGCTTTTGGCCCCGAAGGGGTAAGGGTGCGTTATGGAACCTGATCCCGATCTTCGCCCCGAGCCGCAGGCTGGTGATGCCGACCGTGCGCTGCGCCCGCAGACGCTTGATGAATTTATCGGGCAGCGCGAGGCGCGGTCCAATCTGAAGGTATTTATCGAGAGCGCGAAGATGCGCGGCGAGGCGATGGATCACGTCTTGTTTCATGGGCCTCCGGGCTTGGGCAAGACGACATTGGCGCAGATCATGGCCCGCGAGTTGGGCGTGAATTTTCGCATGACGTCAGGGCCTGTGTTGGCCAAGGCCGGTGACTTGGCAGCAATCCTGACGAATTTGGAAGCCCGCGATGTGCTGTTCATTGACGAGATTCACAGGCTCAATCCTGCGGTGGAAGAGGTGCTCTATCCCGCGCTGGAGGATTTCGAGCTTGATCTGGTGATCGGTGAGGGGCCAGCGGCTCGGACCGTGCGCATTGAATTGCAGCCGTTTACGCTGGTGGGCGCGACGACGAGGATGGGGCTACTCACCACGCCTTTACGCGACCGTTTCGGGATTCCGACGCGGTTGGAGTTCTATTCCGAGGACGAGTTGCACGAAATCGTCACGCGTGGTGCGCGTTTGATGGGGGCGCCTGCCGAGGACGCGGGTGCGCGCGAGATCGCGAAACGCGCACGCGGGACGCCGCGGATTGCGGGGCGTTTGCTGCGCCGTGTGGTGGATTTTGCGGTGGTCGAAGGGAACGGGAAGGTCACGCAGGCGATTGCTGATAGCTCGCTGACGCGGCTGGGCGTCGATCACTTGGGTCTTGATAACGCCGACCGCCGCTATTTGCGCCTGATTGCGGAAAGCTATGGCGGTGGCCCTGTGGGGATCGAGACGATGTCGGCGGCGCTGTCAGAAAGCCGCGATAGTCTGGAAGATGTGATCGAGCCCTATCTGCTGCAGAAAGGGCTGATCCAGCGCACACCAAGGGGCCGTATGCTCGCGCAGGCGGCGTGGCAGCACTTGGGGCTGGCGCCGCCAAAATCGCAGGTGGATTTGTTTGGTTGAAATCGGCCCTTCGGGGAGGATATTTGAAAACCAAAGAAGCAAGGGGTTTTGAACATGCTGGATGTGGCACCATATTTTACGCGCGCGGACGGAGATTATGTTTTTGCCCGCTGGGGCGTACCAATTGTGCCCGTGGTGTTTGGGGTCGATGACCGGACGCTGGGCCTGTTCAAAGGCGCGATAGAGGCTGTGGTCACTTTGGCGGGCCATAAGATGGCCGAGTTTGATCCTAATCTGGGCACTAACCTGATGATGTTTTTCTGCCGTGACTGGGATGAATTGGCGCAAGTGCCGCATCTGGAGCAGATGATCCCAGACATCGAATCGCTTGTCGGGCGGCTTAAGGCGGCGGGGGCCAATCAGTATCGGATATTCAGGTTTGATAAGGCAGGTGCGATTTGCGGGTGCTTTGTTTTCTTGAGGATGGATGACCACCTGGCGGAAACACCCGCCGATACGCTGGCGCTCTCCCAAGCGGTGCAGGTGATTTTATTGTGGTCGGATGCCGCATTTCGCGAGGTGCCGCCACTGGCCTTGATCAATGGCAATGCAGTGGTGCGCCCCGAGGTCGCGGCGCTGATTGCCGCCAGTTATGACCCTGTCTTGCCGCCGGTGGCCAAAGACGCCAGCCATGCGCTACGCTTGGGCGCGAGGATCACGCTTTGACCCACCGCTTTCCGATCCGTGTGTATTATGAAGACACCGATTTGGCGGGGTTTGTCTATTACGCCAATTACTTTAAGTTTATCGAGCGCGCGCGCAGCGAATGGGTCCGTGAGATGGGTGTCGATCAGGCCGGAATGAAGGCCGAGACAGGTGTCGTTTTTGCCGTGCGCCGAGTCGAAGCGGATTACTTTATGCCTGCCAATTATGACGATGAACTGGTTGTCGAGACGTCCTCGGAGAAAATGACGGGTGCCCGTTGGGTCTTGAAGCAAACGGTCTTGCGCGATGAAATCCCGCTGTTTGAAGCGCTTGTCACCATTGTCGCCGTTGCCGCGAACGGTGCCGCCGCGCGGCTTCCAGCGAACATTCGCCGAGACGGGGCGTAATCTCACGCGAAGTTGCGCAGATCCGTTGGATTTTGTCTATCAATTGCTCTAAGCTGATCATAATGGGAGCCCAAATGGGCCAAATTAGCAGAGCAGGCAAATGGAAGTAGCAACCGATTATACGATGTGGGCCTTGTTTGCCCGCGCGACACTTACTGTGAAATTGGTCATGGTGATGCTGATGGGCGCGTCCATCTGGTGTTGGGCCATTATCGTCGACAAACTCATCCAATACCGCAAAGCCCGCGCAGAAGCGGACGTGTTCGACCGCGCCTTCTGGTCGGGTGAGCCTTTGGACGGGCTGTTTGACCAGATCGGCACAACGCCGCAAGGCCAAAGCCAGAAAGTGTTTGCCGCAGGTATGCTTGAATGGCGCAGATCGCACCGTCAGGATGGCGGGCTGATTGCAGGGGCGCAGGCGCGGATTGATCGCTCGATGGATGTCGCGATCTTGAAAGAGGCTGCCAAGCTGCAAAAAGGTTTGCCGGTGCTGGCCACTGTCGGCTCGACCGCCCCGTTTGTGGGTCTGTTCGGGACAGTCTGGGGCATCATGAACGCCTTTATTGAAATCGCCCAATCGCAAAACACGAACCTTGCAGTCGTGGCCCCTGGTATCGCGGAGGCCCTTTTGGCCACGGGTCTGGGTCTCTTGGCCGCGATCCCTGCGGTTATTTTCTACAACAAGCTATCGGCTGATAGCGACCGTATCGTCGCGGGTTACGAGAGCTTTGCCGACGAGTTTGCCACCATCCTTAGCCGTCAGTTGGACAGTTAAATGGCTGCCGGTGTCATGAAATCCGGCGATGATGGGGGCGGGCGCCGCCGTCGCCGCCGTGGTCGCCGCGCCAATGTGATGGCCGAGATCAATATCACGCCGTTCGTGGACGTGATGCTTGTGCTTTTGATCATCTTTATGGTCGCAGCCCCCTTGATGACCGTGGGCGTGCCCGTGGAATTGCCAAAAACCGCGGCCAACGCCTTGCCTTCTGATGAGGAAGAGCCGCTGACAGTGACGATCACCGCAGAAGGCCTGATCACGATCCAGAACACAGAAACCTCGCGCGAGGAATTGGTTGCCAAGTTGCAGGCGATTGCCGCTGAGCGCACCTCGGATCGCATTTTCTTGCGTGCTGATGGTGCCAATGATTGGAACACAGTTGCCGAGGTTATGGGCGCGCTCAATGCCGGTGGGTTCTCGAATATCGGTCTGGTGACGGATATCGCCACGCCTTCGGCGTCGAATGGATCGGGCGGGTAAGCACGTGCAATCGACGGGCGCAAAAGTATCTGCAATCGGCCACGCGGTATTGATTGGCTGGCTGATCCTAGGATGGGGGTTGGATTCAGAGCCATTGGATTTCGAGATCACGCCGCTCTCGGTTGTCAGCGGCGAAGAATATGCCCAGATGGTTGCCGCGACGACCCCGCAGCCAGACACAGCACAGCCTGAAGCGCCCGCCGCGCCTGTCGAGGACGCGCGCCCGCCTGCGCCCGTTGAAGACGCCGCACCGGTGGAAACCCCGCCGCCTGCGCCTGCCAAACCACCCGCCGAGGAAACCCCGCCGCCTGCAGCGCCGACACCGCCTGAAGCGCCGGCCGAAGTGTCGGATAGCGCCCCCGTAGAGCCTGTCCCGCCGTCCCCTGTCGAGGCGGCTGCGCCCGAATTAACCGTAAGCCCGCGTCCGCAACCGCGTCCCGCGCAGCGCATTGCGCCCGAGGCAGTGGCCCCGCCACCGCCTGACACAGCCGTCGCCGAGACTGTGCAAGAAGCGGTTGTGCCCGACGAGACCGTGGCCGCCGAAGTGGCAGAGCCTGCCATAGAGGCCACAGCCCCAGAAGAGACCGCAACCGAGATTGCGATTGCCGACGAGGTGCCTTCCGGCGCGCCGACACGCTCGCCACGCCCTGCCGTGCGTCCGAACCGCCCGACACCTGCCGCAGACCCCGTGCTGCAAACGCCGGCAGCCACCACAACAGCGAGCAGCGATAATGCCGCGACCGATACGGCGGCAACGGATGCAGCTGTCGAGGCTGCGCTGGCTGATGCTTTGGCGGCAACGTCATCGCCGAATGTGGCGGCTGGCCCGCCGATGTCCGGCTCTGAAAAAGAAGGATTTCGCGTCGCTGTGAATGCCTGCTGGAACGTCGATCCTGGTTCCCAAGCCGCGCGCGTGACCATGACCGTTGGATTTAAGCTGCTGCCAGATGGCCGCGTTGACGGCGATGTGCGTCAAGTTTCGGCCACGGGCGGCGATGTCGGCGCGACGGAAATCGCGTTTCAGGCGGCGCGACGGGCGATTTTGCGTTGCCAGTCGGGGGGTTACAAACTGCCCGCCGACAAATACGACCAATGGAAAGAGGTCGAGATCACCTTTGACCCGTCAGGGATGCGGCTGCGGTAGGCAAAGATATGCTCAAAAGTCCGTGAATTCCCCTTTGAGATATGCAATAAAACGTTAAGAAAATGCAGGGTTTGAAAACCCGCTATGAAATGAGGCGAGACATGTTGAAGCGTTTGACGATTTTGATGATGGCTTTGGTGCTAAGCGGTCCCGCTTTGGCACAAAGTGGTCCGTTGCGGTTGGTGATTACAGACGGCGTGATCGAGCCGTTGCCTTTTGCGGTGCCAACTTTCGAGGCCGAAAACGGCGAGGCGGTCCAAGTGGCCTCTGACATTAGCCGCATTGTGGCGCAGGACCTGTCCGGCACAGGCCTGTTTCGCGAAGTTCCCGCGTCGGCCTTCATTAGTCAGCATAGCTCATTTGCCCAGACCGTCGCTTACTCCGATTGGCGCGCCATCAATGCGCAGGCTCTGATTACAGGCGCGGTTTTTGTGTCGGGCAATCAGATGACCGTGAAATTCCGTCTGTATGACGTGTTCTCGGGCGCTGAACTGGGCGGTGGTCTGCAATTTGCGGGCACCGTGGATGGCTGGCGTCGTATGGGCCATAAGGTCGCCGATGCCGCCTATAGCCGGATCACGGGCGAGAGCGGCTATTTCGACAGTCGTGTCGTATTTGTGGCCGAGGCAGGCCCAAAGGATAACCGTCAAAAGCGTTTGGCTGTTATGGATTACGACGGTGCGAACCTGAAGTATCTGACCGATAGCGGGTCCATCGTTTTGGCGCCGCGCTTCTCGCCCTCCGGCGACCGCGTGCTTTACACCTCGTTTGAATCCGGCTTCCCGCGCATCAACGTCTTGGATGTGGCCTCGGTTGGTCGCCAGCAAATTACAACCGCTGATGGCGAAATGGCGTTTAGCCCACGGTTCTCTAATGATGGCCGTCAGGTGATCTATAGCCTCGCCAATGGTGGCAATACTGACATTTATCGCACCGATCTGGTCACAGGCGCCAATTCCCGCTTGACCGAAGCGCCCTCGATCGAGACTGCGCCCAGCTTTTCGCCTGATGGCTCGCAGATTGTCTTCGAGAGCGACCGGTCCGGGTCCCAGCAGCTTTACATCATGTCCGCCAGTGGCGGCGAGCCGCGCCGGATCTCCTTTGGCGAGGGGCGTTATGGTACGCCGGTTTGGTCGCCGCGCGGCGATCTGGTGGCCTTCACCAAGCAAAACGCAGGCCGCTTCCACATTGGCGTAATGCGCACGGACGGCTCTGAAGAGCGTCTGCTGACCGCGTCATTTCTTGATGAGGGGCCAACATGGTCGCCAAACGGGCGCGTCTTGATGTTCATGCGCGAAACCCAAGGCGCTGGCGGCACGTCGTCGCTCTATTCGGTCGATATTTCAGGCCGCAACCTGAAGCCGGTTCCCATTCAGGGCGGTGCGTCCGACCCGTCATGGGGCCCCCTCCAGCCGTAATAACGCGTTATTTCCAAGCGGGGGCATTCCATGTTAATGTCCTCGCAAAAGAGCAGAAATGGAAACTTGAGAATGAATATGCTAACCAAAGCCGCCCTGATCGGGCTGGTTCTTACCACCGCAGCTTGCACACGCCCTGATCGTTTTGGCGGGGCCGGTGACGGTGCGGGTGCCGGCGCGTTTGATCCGAATGCGGCAGCAAATGCCAATTTGGGCGGTGCCAATGACCCGACAAGCCCGCTTTTCTTCAACCAGACTATCGGCGACCGCGTATTGTTTGCAGTTGATACCTCCACGCTTACCGAGCAGGGCAAGCAGATCCTGATGGGGCAGGCCCGCTGGTTGCTGGCAAACGCGGATTATCTCGCGATTATCGAAGGCCACGCCGACGAAGTGGGTACACGCGAATATAACATTGGTCTTGGTTTCCGCCGTGCCAATGCTGTGCGCGAGTTCCTCGTCTCTCAAGGCGTCCCATCGGACCGTCTGCGGGTGACATCATACGGCAAGGAACGCCCGATTGAAATCTGCTCGGACGAGTCGTGCTATGCCAAAAACCGCCGTGCCGTGACCGTGATTTCGATCGCCTCTCTTAGCTAAGGAATATCGCGTATGATGCATCGTCTTGCTCTGATTTTGGCTCTTGGACTAAGCGCCCCTGCGGCCTTTGCCCAAGATACAACTTTGGCCGATATCCGTCAGCAACTGACGGTGCTCTATACGGATGTTCAACGGTTGCGCACCGAGCTTTCGACGACTGGTGCGTTGACGACGGGGTCTGTCGGGAACACGCCGCTGGACCGATTGAACGCGATTGAGGCGGAGTTGGTCCGCCTCACGTCCAAGACAGAAGAGGTCGAGAACCGCGTGAACCGCGTCACGACCGATGGCACGAACCGGATTGGCGATCTCGAGTTCCGCCTTTGCGAGTTGGAGCCAACTTGCGATATCAGCAGCCTTGGTGACACGCCGTCGTTGGGCGGGGTCGATAATAGCGTGAGCGTACCGACGGCTGAACCATCTCCGCTTCCGTCGACCGGCCCTGAGCTGGCGATTGGCGAAAAAGAAGACTTCGAGCGGGCGCAGGAGGCGCTCGCATCAGGTGACTTTCGCGGCGCCGCGGACCAGCTTGCGACCTTTGGCACGTCCTATCCGGGCTCTCCAGTAGCTGCCGAAGCTGCCTATTTGCGCGGCGAGGCGCTTGAAGGTTTGGGCGAAATGACAAACGCCGCCCGCGCCTATCTTGAAGCTTTCTCAACCAAGCCGGAGGGTGACAAAGCGCCTGACGCCTTGTTCAAGCTCGGGTTTTCGTTGGGCTCGATCGGCCAGATTCAAGACGCTTGCGTCACATTGGCCGAGGTCGGTGTGCGCTTTCCAGGAAGCCCTGCCGAGGCTGATGCCCGCGACATGATGGCCACTTTCGCATGCAACTAGCCCCGCCTGCGGGCGAGGATATCCGGCTCGTTCACTGGATTTCGCGGGCCTTTCGTCACCCTCCTGCCAAGATTGGTGTCGCCGTGTCTGGCGGCGGCGATAGTATGGCTTTGCTGCACTTGTTCGCCCGTTGGTCGGCGCAAACAGGCCGCCCGATTGCGGCTGTTACGGTCGATCACGGTTTGCGCGATGGATCGGACCGCGAGGCCGCCGCTGTCGCGAAATATTGCGCCGAAATTGGCGTGCCCCATGAGGTTCTGCTTTGGCAAGATTGGGACGGACACGGGAACTTGCAGGCCGTGGCCCGCGATGCCCGTTATCGTCTTATGGCCGATTGGGCCAAGCGCAACGGCGTTGGCGGCATTGTCTTGGGGCATACCAAGGATGACGGCGCCGAGACATTTGTCATGCGCCTGTCGCGCAAGGCCGGAATCGATGGTCTGGCCGCGATGGATAACGAATTCGAGCGGGGCGGGATGCGCTATGCCCGTCCGCTCTGGATGGTGACGCGCAAACAATTGCGCGATTATCTGACGCGCAACGACGTGACGTGGGTCGAAGATCCGTCAAACTATGATGTCGATTTCGAGCGGGTCCGTGTGCGCAAGGCTTTGACCGAACTGGAAGGGCTGGGCCTTGGCGCGGACGCTTTGCAGCATAGTAGCATTGTGATGCGGCAAGCCCGCGATGCGTTGGAGTATTACACCGCTCAGGAAGCCCGCCGTTTGGTCGTGGCCAAGGGTGCGGATTTGATCATGCCGCAGCGCCCCGACGTGCCCGACGAGATTGCCCGCCGTTTGCGTGCAAAGGCGATCCAGTGGATGGGGCACATGCCCTATCCGCCGCGTCTGACCTCGATGCAGCATTTGATGGAGGGGCTTGCGCTTGAGGGCACGCATACGCTTGGCGGCGCGATTGTGACGCTCAAAGACGGGCAGTTGCGGTTCATGCGCGAACCTAATGCGGTGCGGATGACGGTCAGCAAAACCTCTGAGATTTGGGACGGACGCTGGGCATTTGATGGCCCGCACGCCGCCGATTTGCAGGTGCGCGCCTTGGGTGAGGGAATAGCAGGTTGTCCCGATTGGCGGGAGGCAGGCCTGCCGCGCGCCTCTTTAATGGCCAGCCCCGCAATTTGGCGCGGCGATCACCTTGTTTCCGCCCCATTGGCAGGCTATTCGCAAGGCTGGGCAGCGCGGATTGTCGCGGATTTCCATTCTTCTTTGGTTGCGCATTGAAGATTAGGGTTTAGCCTCTATTTTAAAGGAAACGTTTGACGCGACTCTGTCGCCTCTCTTTCCCGAATTTAAGGAGTGTCCCCTTGGGCAACACACGTAACATCGTTTTCTGGGTCGTCTTGTTCCTATTGGTGCTCGCGCTTTTCAATTTGTTTAGCGGAACGTCCAATACAGCAATGAGCAACGCAAAAAGCTATTCCGAATTTGTTGCAGCCGTCGAGGGCGGTGCCGTGGCGCAAGCGACCTTGGATGGCGAACAGGTCCGGTATCGCGGCACCGACGGTCAGGACTATGTGACTATCTTGCCATGGGACGCGAAGGTCACCGAGTTGCTCTTGGCCCAGAACGTGCCTGTTGCCGCAAAAGCGCAAGAGCAGTCGGGTCTTCAGACATTCCTCGTGGGCCTGCTGCCGTTTGTTCTGCTTATTGGTGTTTGGGTCTACTTCATGAACCGCATGCAAGGCGGCGGTAAGGGTGGCGCGATGGGCTTTGGGAAATCCAAGGCCAAGCTGCTGACCGAAAAGCACGGTCGTGTCACATTCGATGACGTGGCTGGCATTGATGAAGCCAAGGAAGAGCTCGAAGAGATCGTGGAATTCCTGCGCAACCCGCAGAAGTTTAGCCGTTTGGGCGGTAAAATTCCGAAGGGCGCGTTGCTTGTTGGTCCTCCAGGTACCGGTAAGACGCTTTTGGCCCGCGCGATTGCGGGCGAGGCTGGCGTGCCGTTCTTCACGATTTCCGGCTCCGACTTTGTTGAAATGTTCGTCGGCGTCGGCGCATCCCGTGTGCGCGATATGTTCGAGCAGGGCAAAAAGAACGCGCCTTGCATCATCTTCATTGACGAGATCGACGCTGTTGGTCGTTCGCGTGGCGCAGGTCACGGCGGCGGTAACGACGAGCGTGAACAGACTTTGAACCAGCTTCTGGTTGAGATGGACGGCTTTGACGCCAACGAAGGTGTGATCATCGTCGCCGCGACCAACCGTCCAGATGTTCTGGACCCAGCTCTGCTGCGTCCGGGTCGTTTTGATCGTCAAATTCAAGTGCCAAATCCGGATATCAAAGGCCGCGAGAAAATTCTCGCTGTACACGCGCGCAAAGTGCCGCTTGGTCCCGACGTTGATCTGCGCATCATCGCGCGCGGCACACCGGGTTTCTCGGGGGCCGATCTGGCCAACCTGGTCAACGAGTCCGCGTTGATGGCGGCCCGTATTGGTCGCCGCTTTGTCACCATGCATGATTTCGAATCCGCCAAGGATAAGGTCATGATGGGCGCAGAGCGCCGCTCGATGGTCATGACCGACGACGAGAAAAAGCTGACGGCTTATCACGAAGCAGGCCATGCGATTGTGGGCCTCAATGTGCCGGATCACGATCCGATCCATAAGGCGACGATCATTCCGCGCGGTCGTGCGCTGGGGCTGGTGTTGTCTTTGCCCGAGCGCGACCAGCTTTCTGTCAGCTACCGCAAGTATAAGTCCAAGATTGCGATGGCGATGGGCGGTAAGGTCGCCGAAGAGCTGATTTTCGGCCATGAACATGTGACCTCTGGCGCGACATCAGACATTCAGCAAGTCACGCGCATCGCTCGTGCCATGGTGACGCAGTTCGGCTTCTCTGAAAAGATCGGTCACATCGACTATGCCAACGAACAGCAGTCTCATTTGGGGTCGTATAGTGGTGGCACGAGCCACTCGGCCGAAACCCAAAAGCTGATTGATGAAGAGGTGCGCCGCTTCATTGATGAAGGTTATGAGACTGCAAAGCGGGTTCTGACCGAAAAGGCAGAGGATCTGGAGCGTCTGGCCCAAGGCTTGCTTGAGTATGAAACGCTGACAGGCAGCGAGATCACGCGAGTGATTGCTGGCGAGGCGCTGAACCGTGGGGACGACGCCGATGATACTCCGCCTGAAAGCGGCAGTTCGGTCACGTCGATCCCAAAGACGAAACCGAAAAAGCCAAAAGCCCCCGATGCGGGACTAGAGCCAGAGCCAACACCATAAGATATCACGCCGCGCCAGAAATGGGGCGGCGTTTTTTGTGAGGCCAAACGTAACAAATTGCGATTTGAACCTGTCGCGCCGCCCCATTACCTAGGGGCGAGCAACAGGAGATTTTCATGCCCGCATTAGCCCCGACAGAACAATACGGCGAAATCACATGGCTTGGCAGCGTTCCACCCGACGCCGGCTTGCGCAGTGTGGCGCGCGATGCGTTGCAGCTCACCTATGCAGGGGCACAGGGCGAGGCGCATAGTGGTTTAACACGGGCGTCGTGTGTGCGCGTAAAGTCTCTGTGGAAACAAGGGACCGAAATCCGCAACGAGCGGCAGTTGACGGTTTTGGCCCAAGAAGAGATCGACGCCATCGCCGCCGCCTGTGGGTTGGACTGGCTCGACCCTGCGCTTTTGGGGTGTTCTATCGTCGTCAAAGGCATTTCTGACTTTACCCATGTTCCGCCGTCGTCGCGCTTGCAGGCCCCCAATGGGACCACGCTTGTCGTCGATATGGAGAACCGTCCCTGCAATCTGCCCGCCCGCGAGATTGAGGCCGATCATCCGACCCACGGAAAACCGTTCAAATCGGCAGCAGCAGGCAAGCGCGGTGTCACCGCTTGGGTGCAGGGCGAGGGCACGATCAAGGTCGGCGATAAGCTGCGTCTGCATGTGCCAGACCAACGAGCGTGGCGTCCCTAGAAGGGTGCTTTCGTTTCGCATCAGAAACGCGATTCACGACAGCCGACGATTCCGAGGGGCAAAATGTCGCAATCGCGTTTCGAGGTCGTAATTCACCTCGCTACACAGGGGCAGGAATTATGAGCCGTCGGCTCGTGCACAGGGAAAATTTACATGGCCTATAAGACAGACATCGAAATCGCGCGCGCCGCGAATAAGCTTCCGATCCAAGAGATTGGCGCCAAGCTGGGGATCGGCACAGACGATCTGCTGCCTTATGGCCACGACAAAGCAAAGGTCAGCCAGCGCTTCATCGATTCCGTACAGGATCGTCCAAACGGCAAGCTGATCCTCGTGACAGCGATCAACCCGACACCTGCAGGCGAAGGCAAGACAACAACGACTGTTGGTCTTGGCGATGGTCTGAACCGCATCGGCAAAAATGCCGCTGTTTGTATCCGCGAGGCATCGCTTGGGCCGAACTTCGGTATGAAGGGCGGGGCCGCTGGTGGCGGCATGGCGCAGATCGTGCCGATGGAAGAGATGAACCTGCACTTCACAGGCGACTTCCACGCGATCACGTCCGCGCACAACCTGCTTGCTGCGATGCTCGACAACCACATCTATTGGGGCAACGCGCTTGAGATCGACATCCGCCGCGTTGTGTGGCGTCGCGTTCTGGACATGAACGACCGTGCGCTGCGTCAGATCAACGTGTCCTTGGGCGGCGTCGCAAACGGATTCCCACGTGAAACCGGTTTTGACATTACGGTTGCGTCTGAAGTCATGGCGATCCTTTGCTTGGCGAAGAACCTGACAGACTTGCAGGAACGTCTGGGCTCAATGATTGTTGCGTATCGCCGTGACCGTTCGCCAGTGTTCTGCCGTGACATCAAGGCAGACGGCGCGATGACTGTATTGCTGAAAGACGAGATGCAGCCGAACCTAGTGCAGACACTTGAGAACAACCCTGCGTTTGTTCACGGCGGTCCATTCGCCAACATCGCGCACGGCTGTAACTCTGTGACCGCGACAACAACAGCGCTGAAAATCGCGGACTACGTCGTGACAGAAGCGGGCTTTGGTGCCGATCTTGGTGCAGAAAAGTTCCTGAACATCAAATGCCGCAAAGCTGGCCTTGCACCGGATTGCGTTGTTCTGGTGGCGACTGTGCGTGCGATGAAGATGAACGGTGGCGTTGCCAAAGCTGACCTTGGTGCCGAAAACGTGGAGGCGGTAAAGTCTGGCTGTGCCAACCTTGGCCGTCACATTGGCAACCTCAAGTCGTTCGGCGTGCCTGTTGTGGTCGCGATCAACCACTTTGTGACCGACACAGAGGCCGAAATCCAAGCGGTGAAGGACTACGTTAAGACCCAAGGCTCCGAAGCGATCCTGTCCCAGCACTGGGAATTCGGCTCCAAAGGCTCCGAGGCGCTTGCTAAGAAAGTTGCGGAAGTGGCCGAGAGCGGCGTCTCCAACTTTGCACCGCTTTACCCAGACGAGATGAAGCTACTGGACAAGATCAACGTTATCGCCAAGCGCATTTACCACGCCGACGAAGTGCTGGCCGATCAAAAGATCCGCACGCAGCTCAAGGAGTGGGAAGATCAGGGTTACGGTAACTTGCCAATCTGTATGGCGAAGACACAGTATTCGTTCACGACCGATCCAGAGCGTCGCGGTGCGCCTACAGGCCACTCTGTGCCTGTGCGTGAAGTGCGCTTGTCTGCTGGTGCCGGCTTTGTGGTCGTTATCTGCGGTGAGATTATGACGATGCCCGGCCTGCCACGTGTGCCATCTGCCGAGAGCATTATGCTGAACGCCGAAGGCCAGATCGAAGGCTTGTTCTAAACAAACGCGGCGCGGGGCATGTGTCCTCGCGCCGTTTCCTTTGCCCCTCGGGGGTCTTTAGATTTTGGAAGATGAGACCATGACAGCGACAGTGATCGACGGAAAAGCCTTTGCCGCAACAGTCCGTGAGAAGGTGGCCGCCCATGTCACCCGATTGAAGGAAGAGCACGGGATCACACCGGGTCTGGCTGTTGTTTTGGTCGGTGAAGACCCTGCGAGCCAGGTCTATGTGCGCTCCAAGGGCAAGCAGACTGTCGAAGTCGGGATGGAAAGCTTTGAGTTCAAGCGCGATGCGGACATTACCGAGGCCGATTTGCTGGCGCTGATTGATCAGCTGAACAATGACCCGAAGGTGCATGGTATTCTGGTGCAATTGCCCCTGCCGGATCATCTGGACAGCGATCTGGTGATCAATTCTATCGATCCTGCCAAGGACGTTGACGGATTCCACATCTCCAACGTGGGCCTACTGGGCACTGGGCAAAAGAGCATGGTGCCTTGCACGCCGCTTGGCTGTTTGATGATGCTGCGCGACCACCACGGGAGCCTCTCTGGCCTCAATGCCGTGGTTGTCGGGCGCTCCAACATCGTGGGCAAGCCTATGGCGCAATTGCTCCTGGGCGATAGCTGCACGGTGACAATCGCGCATAGCCGCACGAAGGATCTGGCCGAGGTTGTGCGCCGCGCAGATATCGTCGTGGCTGCTGTCGGTCGCCCCGAAATGGTGATCGGTGATTGGATCAAGCCGGGTGCGACGGTCATTGACGTGGGCATCAACCGCATTGAAAAAGCCGACGGTGGCACCCGCCTTGTGGGAGATGCGGATTATGCGAGCTGTGCTGCTGTTGCTGGGGCGATTACCCCTGTGCCGGGCGGTGTCGGGCCAATGACGATTGCGTGTTTGCTGGCCAACACAATCACAGCGTGCTGCCGCGCAAATAACCTGCCAGAGCCAGAAGGATTGACGGCCTAGAGATCTAAATCGGGCGAGGTGCCGTAGGGTCAGTTACATCAATTTTTTCCCCTTCTTATTGACTTATGTTCACGCTAGAAATTCCAAAGTTGGAATGCGGTGATTTGTAAGGTACTCGGGTGAAAGAATTTTTTGTTGCGGTTTGGAATTTGTCATTTAAGCCATACCACATTGTTGTGGCCTGCTTCGTGCTTGTAGGCTTCATTTTCTCCGGCCCTTTCGGTACCTTCGGCGCGATGTCTATCCCCGAGCGCACTATCTATTGGGCGCCCCACATTTTCATCGCATTGATTGTCGGCGGCTTCACTTACGAAGTCATTCATCGTTTTTTGCCACCGGTCTCGCGGATTGTTCGGGGCTTTCTGTGTGTTTCCCTGTTTACGGCCATCTACACACCCATCGACTTCGCCATTTCGCGGGACGCTCTGTTTGGCAGGCCAGAGCCTATCATCCCTTTCTGGAATCTACTGATTATAGATTTTATCTGGACGTCGATTGTTGTCGCCTGGATCATGATCTCGACACAGGATTGGGTTTCGCAAGCTGCTGTCATGCGCCCAAGACTTTATGCGCGTTTGCCCGAGGGGACGGTGTCAGAAATTGCCCATATCACCGTAAGCGATCACTATGCGGTCATATTTCTGGGCGACCGATCCGAGCATCGCGTCTTGATGCGGTTCGCCGATGCGGTGAAAGAAATGGACGAAACGCCGGGATTCTGTACTCACAGGTCACATTGGGTCGCTGCAAATCAGATTCAGACGGCCAAGCGCGTTGGCAATCGCGAGTTCGTCGAATTGTCCTACGGCAAAGAAGTGCCTGTCAGTAAAACCTACCGCGAGAACCTCGTGGCGGCGGGCTTCTTTTAAGCGGCACTGCGATGGTCGATGGACCCGTTAAAACCGCAATCGCGTCTTGATCGAAAAGGCTGCTGACCTCTGGGCTCGTGGCCTTTAGCCCACCTGTATAAGTGCCAAAGGCAGGCAGAATCAGCCGGTGCGCGTCGTAGACAAAGCAGGGCCGTGCCGGCCCCGTGCCTGCAATCGCGTGTTTGGGGTGGTAGTGACCAGAGACCTCTCCGCGGGTCTCGGTTGCGATATGCCGAAAGTGTAGGCCAGCATGAGGAAGGCTTTGCACATGCGTCCCGCCGATCCCGATCGGCCCTGCGTCGTGGTTCCCTTCAATCCAATACCAAAGCCGGCCTGCCTGAAGCTGCGTGATCGTGGTGAGCGCGTCTGGCAAGAGCTCGTCGGCGGCGTCCAGATCGTCAAAGCTGTCGCCGAGGCAGATCACGGTCTTTGGCGCGAAGTCTTCGATCACCGTGGCCAACCTGTGCAGCGTATCAAGCGTTTCATAAGGCGGAAGCATTGTCCCGCCACGGCGCGCGATTCGTCCTGCCTTGCCCAAGTGCAAATCGCTCACGCAAAGCGTTTGTACTGCAGGCAGCCAAAGCGCGCGCGCCGCCGTGGCAACGACGGTGGTCTGCCCGAGCGTGAGGCGGTGACCTGCTGTCATACCGCTGGCCCCATCATGGCGGCTGCAGCGTCTTGCAATAGCTTTTCGCGGCCTAGTCCGGCGATAGGCACTTTGCCCATCTCAAGGATCATCGGTGCGGCCAGCGGGGAAATGCGATCAAGGGTCACGTGGTCGATGGCCCCTTGCGTGCGCGTCAGCATCTCTTCGATCCGCCCGAAATCGACAAGGCCGCGCATGGCCTCTTCGCGCGTGATCCTCAGCATCAGGTGATCGGGGTCGTATTTGGTCAGCGTATCGTAAAGGATATCACTGGAAAACGTGGCTTGCCGCCCTGATTTGCGGGCTTGCGGCAGGTTCCGTTCAATTAACCCTGCGATGGTGGCCGATCCGCGAAAGGTCCGTTTCATCACCGCATTGCCCGCGAGCCAGGTCTCAAGCCCGTCGCGCAGATTTGCAGGGTCAAGCAGCGGCGCAGGGTCCGTGACGGCGTTCAGCCCCCAGACCAGTGTCGCGTAATCGGTCGCAACAAAGCCCAGCGGGTTTAACCCGTTTGTTTCCATCCGCTGCGTCAGCAAAAGCCCGAGGGTTTGTTGCGCATTACGCCCGGCAAAACCGTAAAAACAGCTGTAGTGGCGATCGTCATGGGGGAAGCTTTCAATAAGGATACGCCCCGTCTGCGGCAGTTGCGACAGATCGCGCTGCATCTGAAGCCAAGCGCCAGTATGCGCCGGAAGCTGCGGCCAGCTATCTTGCGCGAACATCCGCAAGATGCGCGCAGAGAGTTGGGTCGAGGTCGCGAATTTGGTGCCTGCAAAGGTCGCGATTTTCGGGGCCTTTGTGGCGCGATTGCTGACTTCGACTGTCATCTCGCGGAGGCCTTCATAACGGACGACCTTGCCGCCGATCAGAAAGGTGTCGCCCACGGTAAGGGTCGCCGCAAAAGCCTCTTCGATTTCGCCCAGCGGTTTGAAGTTACCCTTGAGCCGGACCTTGAGCGTGTCGGTGTCTTGGATCGTGCCGATGTTCATCCGAATGCGTTGGGCGGCGCGCGGGTCGCGTAATTGCCACAGCCCGTCCGGCCGTTTGAGCAAGCGATTCCATTTATCATAGGCGCGCAGGGCATAGCCGCCTGTGGCGCAGAAATCCAAACAATCGTCGAAAGCGGCGCGGGACAATGACGCATAAGCCCCCACGGTTTTGATCTCGTGATAGAGGTCGGTTTCATCAAACGGTCCTGCACAGGCGCGGATCAGGATGTGTTGACACAGCACGTCACGCGGCCCTGCACCGCGCGGATCACCATCAAGATCATGGGCCACGACCGCCTCAAGGGCAGCGACGCATTCGACGACTTCAAAACGGTTGGCGGGCACAAGGAGCGCCTTGGATGGCGCGTTGTATCGGTGATTTGCGCGGCCAATGCGTTGCACCAGACGCTTCACATTTTTCGGCGCACCGATTTGAATGACGAGGTCCACATCGCCCCAATCGATCCCGAGATCAAGCGTGCCCGTGCAGACAATAGCGCGCAGATCGCCAGCAACCATCGCCGCCTCAACGCGGTCACGTTGTGTGCGATCAAGACTGCCATGGTGGATCCCGATAGGCAGGCTTTCATCGTTGGCGAGCCAGAGATTGTGGAAAAACAGCTCTGCCTGCGCGCGGGTATTATGAAATATCAGAGTGGTTTTATGCTTTTTGACCTCCTCCAATACTGCAGGGATGCTGTATCTTGCGCCACCGCCTGCCCAAGGCGGCTGCTCGGCGGTGACGAGCATCGCGATATCAGGCATCGGTCCCGGTTCGGCCTGCAAGATCGGGCAGGGGTCGGGGTGACGGGCCAAAAGTGTGGCGATCGCATCGGGGTCGTCGACAGTCGCCGACAACCCGACCCTGCGCATGTCGGGCGCGATGGCCTGCAAGCGACTGAGAGCAAGCATCAACTGGTCGCCGCGTTTACTCTCGGCCAAGGCATGAATTTCATCGACAACAACACGTTGCAGCCCCGCAAACATGCGCGGCGCATCCTCATAGCTGGTCAACAGCGCGAGGCTTTCTGGCGTGGTCAGCAGGATGTGGGGCGGATCGGCCCTTTGCCTGCGTTTTTGGGTATAGCTCGTGTCGCCTGTGCGGTCTTCGATGCGAATGGGCAGGCCGGCCTCTGCGACAGGTTTGCGCAAATTGCGTTTAATGTCAGCTGCGAGCGCCTTCAGCGGCGAGACATAAAGCGTGTGCAGCCCGTCGTGGGTGCCCGTCGCCAATTCCGCCAAAGTTGGCAAGAAACCCGCAAGCGTTTTGCCGCCCCCCGTGGGCGCAATGAGCAACAAAGCGGGCGCATCCGCGCGCGCCAACATATCGGACTGATGCGGGTGCAACGACCAACCGCGTGCGGTGAACCAAGAGGCAAGGGATGGGGGCAGGGTGGTCATATGACCAAACTGCGCTTTGCGCGGCGGGCGTCAAGTGGCGCCCGCATTTTCTACCCTGTTTAGCGCACGATATCTTCGTCCTCGACGAACATGTTCCCCCAGGCGCGGTCAACCAGTTCGGGGGTCATTTGATAGGGAATGCCCTCGTAGTTGCAGATCGCAATCATCTGATCGATCAAGAACACCGGTTGGTAGTTCGCATAAACGTTATCGATTTCCGGATAGCGATTGTTGAGCAAGTGGATCAATGTCGCCTCGTCGAGAGGCATCTTTTTCTTGCGGGCGACCATCGCGAAAATCTTGAGGAAGTCGGCCTGAGACGGGCCGTCAATCTTGATCTTGTAGAAGATACGACGCAGCGCCGCGCGGTCAAAGATCGCGTTGGGGTGGAAGTTGGTCGAGAAAATGACGAGCGTGTCGAAGGGCACCTCAAACTTCTCACCCGACTGGAGAGCCAGAATATCCTTGCTTTCTTCAAGCGGAACAATCCAGCGGTTGATCAGTGTTTGGGGCGGATCGACCTGACGGCCAAGGTCGTCGACGATGAAAATGCCGCCCGTGGCCTTTAGTTGCAGCGGTGCCTGATATGTTCGCGCCGTCGGGTTGTAGACTAGATCAAGCATGTCGAGCGTCAATTCCCCCCCCGTGATCACCGTGGGGCGCTCGCAGCGGACGTAACGCGTATCATAACGCCCCGAGGTGCGGCGCAGGCTATTGGGATCGTCGATGTCATCCTCGGCAGCCGAGTGCACAATCGGGTCATAAACCGTGATCACCTGCCCGGAGAACTCAATCGCACGCGGCACATAGATTTTGTCGCCAAGCGCGTCGCGGATACCGTTGGAGATAGAGGATTTCCCGTTACCCGGAGGCCCGTACATCAAGATGGACCGTCCTGCGCCTACGGCGGGACCAAGGTTATCAAGCAAGGTGGGCGGCAAAATCAAATGCCCCATCGCATTGGCCAATTGGTCGCGGGTCACTGCAAGGTTTCGGATGGACTGCCGTTTGATTTGCTCACGGTACACCGCAAGCGGCACGGGCATCGCGCCAAAGTATTCGGATTGCTTGAGCGCATCATGCGCGCGGTCGGATCCGGCGTCGGTCAGTTGATAGCCCATCTCATTGCCGCTATTGGCGTTGAGCGTGCCTGTGGCCTCGATCAGGCGCTGTTTGCGCCCGATATCAATCAGTTCTTGCACAACAGGGATCGGCAGGCAGATTACGCGGCTCAACTCTGACACCAGGTTGAGGTTCATGCGGAACATCGTTTTCAACAAGATGTCGCGCATCATGGCGGTGGGCAACTGCATTTGCGCCAGTGTTTTTGGCGCGGGAGGTGCCATCACATTCGAAGTCTGCATGTTCATTTTGGATCGCCTGACTGTTATCTCGGACCGCACGTCATGATGGCGGCGTTAGAGCAAACTATCGTCAGTCTTTATGGCTAAATGATGGACAAAGCCGCCATGTTTTGTGGCATTGTTCACGCAGGTCAGGCTTGGGTAGCCGCCAAGACAAGATAAGTCACCAGCGTCATCCCAAGGGGTAACCCCATCGGAAATCTGCGTCCCGACGTCCAGCTTTCCCATTCCGGGACCAGTCGGCGCAGGGGGCTATGCTTGGCAATGCGGTGGGTCACAAATCCGGCCGCGACGCAAACCGTGAAGACCCACGCCAATAGCTGCAGGTCGGCCAGCATGATGTAAGGTGCGGCTGCGGCTGCAAATTTCGCATCGCCTGCCCCAAATACCCCGATGATATTGAGAACAAATCCGATCACAAGCACCACCGCAAAATGGCTCCATTGCCAAAGGTATTGCTCAAAAGGAAACGCAATAAGTCCCAAAACGGCGAATCCCGCCATGAGCGCCATAACAGCGAGGTTCGGAATCTTCATAGCGCGCATGTCGTTCCATGCCACAAAAATGGAGATAGGCACGGCGGCAATCAAAAGCCACATGGCTGCGGATGCGGGCAAGGCGATCATTTAGTTGGACACGTTGTCTTCGAGCGCCCGCAACGAGCGCGTGGCTTCGTCAAAGTGCTGCGGATGCGTATCAATCGCCTCGCGCAACAGGCCTTTGCCGATGGTCACGTCGTTTTGCTTAATCGCCGTCAGCGCGAGCGTATAAAGTAACTGGGCGCGCTCTGTCTGGTTCATCGGGATCACGGGCAAATCATATTTGCGTTGGGCCCCACGCGCCAAAATCAGGTTATTTTTTGCGGTGAACATGCCGCTGTCATGGCGCAGCGCATCGCTGAACAGCCTTTCGGCTTCTTTATACTCGCCACGGGTAAGCTTTGAGAAACCCCAGTTATTCAAGACGCTTGCGGGTGTCGTCGTCAGGCCTGAGGCGGTTTGGTAAAAGCTGTCGGCCTTGGCCCATTGCTGTTTGCTATCCGCGACCATCGCTTCGAGCCGGTAGCGTTTATAGGTCTCGTGGGTCGGCGGAATGCTGTTGAGCGTTGCTGCGGCATTATCCCAATCGTTTGTGCGAATATAGGCATCCGCCAATTCGACGCTATCGTCAGGAGTGGCCTGCGGGTGTGCGGCAACTGCTTTCCAAGCGACCACCGCATCAGGGGTGCGGCCCGCACGAATTAGAGACGTCGCCAAACCGCGCTGCAGATCAATCCGGCCCGGATCATTGCGGTTTGCACCTGCAAAGTAATTTACGGCTTCATCAGGGTCGCCGACCGTCAACATGACCTCGTTGAGATTGGTCTCGTCAACGATATTCATATCGTCGATTGCGCGCTGGACTTGCGCATCGCCAGACTGATCACATGCAGATAAACCAACGACCGCAGTCGCAACCAGCGAAATAAAAATAGGGTGGCGCATGTTTCTGCGTCCTTTACTGCTCTTGCCTCAAAGTGCAGTCAGGATCACATAGTCACCCGCACCCCGCCGCACCAATTTTACGTCTTCATTTTGATTATCATCGTAGAATGGATCGTCGACAAGCGCGAGAGATATCCGAAGGTTCTCCCTGATCTGATCCGAATTCCCATTATCCGTTGCAAAGGCGCGACGGAATACCTCTGCAGCTTCGGCATAATTGCCCTTTTCCATCAAAATTACGCCCAAATTGTTCCACGCGGCGGGAAAGTCGGGGTCGTCATCGGTTGCACGGCGCAAAAGCTGCTCGGCCTGACCGAGCCGCCCAAGCCGCAAATTTGCCGACCCGAGCGCTGAAAGCGTATCTACATTGAGGCCCTGTTGTGCTGCCGCACGGGTATAGGCCTTGAGCGCAAGCTCATATTCACCGGCCGCCATAAGCCGATGCCCGACCAACAGCCCATCAATATCCGATTCACCCGCAACACCCGGCGCAAAGAACGGATCGTTAGATTGTCCAAAGCCGCCCGATGAACAGGCGGCCAAGGCAATGAGGCCCAGAATTGACAGCGCCCTTTTGTGCAGCATCGGACAGGTTCCTTACCCCGTCAGAGGTTTTGCGAAATCGCGTAGGCTGACGGCCCGATCAAGATGATCAGAAGCGGCGGCACCGTCAACATCATCGTGGCCAAAGTCATCTTTGTCGGCAATTTGTTTGCGGCTTCTTCGGCGCGCATGACCCTTTTGTCACGCATTTCGGCGGCATAGACCCGCAGCGCATCTGCAATCGACGTACCGAATTGTTGCGATTGGACGAGCACGGTCACAAAGCTTTTGATGTCTTGCACGCCGCACCGCTCGGACATGTCCTTGAGCACGGCCCCTTTGTCTTTGCCTGCCTTCATCTCGTGGCTCACCACCTCGAATTCATGTGACAAATCAGGAAAGCCGGATTTCAACTCGCGGGCGACGCGGATGATTGACTGGTCCAGTGACTGGCCCGCTTCCACACAGACCAGCATCATGTCGAGACTGTCGGGAAAACCATTGGTGATCGCCTCTTGGCGGCTCGCCTGACGGCGCGTGACCCAATATTTCGGCCCCATATACCCCGCACCCGCAGGCACCAAAATCATCATGATCAGGTTTTGTGTCGTCACTTCCCCCTGCTGCATATTGATAAAGGCATAGATCGCCCCTGCAATCAGCCCGAGGATACCAAGGGTGAACTGCGCAAAGAAGTAAAAGCGCACGGCATTCTTGGAATGATACCCGGCCTGAACCAGCTTAAGCTTGACCGCCGAGTATTCTTCGTGGTTTTGCGGCTCGAGAAAGTTTGCGTATTTATCAAGCTTGTCGTTGGCATGGGCAGAGCGCAGTTTCTCGCCCTTTTGGGTTTCTTTGCGTGGCGCCGCTTTCAGGCGGTCAAGCGGATCCTCTTCCTTCTTCATCAGGACTGGGAGCGTCACCAAAATCATAAAGAAGCCAAGCATACCGACGACCATCAGCGGCCCGAAGGGCCCCAGAAGATCAACAATCATTGCGTTTAGTGTCTGCATCTGTCTGCCCCTTACACTTTAATGTTTACGAGCGCGCGCATGACGAACAGGTTTGCAATCAGCAATCCGGCCACCACGAGACAGGCTGGGATGAAAACAGGTGCTTCCATCACTTCGTCGAAATAGGTCGGCTCCACCACGTTCACGGCAATCATGGCCACGATCGGGAAACCGGACAAAAGCTTGCCAGACCATTTGGCCTCAGCGGTAATCGCGGCCACGCGGCGGAACAGGCGGAAGCGCGAGCGGATCACTTTTGCCAGTCCATCAAGGATCTCGGCCAAGTTACCGCCGGAGGTTTGCTGGATTGTCACCGCGACAGCGAGGAAGCGCATGTCTTGCATATCTAGACGTTCTGCCATCGCCTTGAGGCATTCACCGATGTCACGCCCGTAAGCCGCCTCATCGGAAATCACGCCCATTTCAGTGCCAAGCGGGTCGGCAACCTCATTGGCCACAATTGAAATCGCAGAGGTGAACGGATGGCCGACGCGCAAGGAGCGCACCATCAGTTCGATCGCTTCTGGCAGTTGCTCTTCGATCATCGCCATCCGCTTTTTCGCTTTGCCGTTGATCCAGACAAATACGCCACCGACGCCCATCAGAATTGCGAGAACAATACGCACTTGCGGGCTTACGGCGGTGCCAACTGTCAAGCCGACAAAGGCCATAAAGCTGACAACGATCATGATCATAATCAGTTGTGACGGGGTGAAGGCGATATTTGCCTTTTGCGCCTTAGAGGCCAAAATCGAATAGAGCGGAATGCTCTGCGATTTCATGTGCTGGGTCATTTCCTTGCGGAGCTGTTCCAGCACCTGTTCGCGACCGCCACCTTTTTCCAAAAGATCAAGCCGGCGGTTAACTTTGCCATCCATCGAAATGGATTTACCAAAGATCACCAGATAGGCGCCTTGCACAATCGCCAGAACGGCGATGAAGATGACGATGTAGATGATTGGTGCTGCCGAAACCATAATGTTTACTCCGCAACCATTGGTTCAAAAATCTGCGGTGGCAGGTCATAACCCCACAGCTTGAAGCGATCAGAGAAGTGGCTCCGCACGCCGGTGGCCGTGAAGTGACCGATGATTTTGTTGTCAGGGGTGAGGCCGACGCGCTGATAGCGGAACACCTCTTGCATGGAGATCACGTCGCCTTCCATACCGGTGATTTCGGTAATCGAAGTCATGCGGCGCGAGCCGTCTTGCAGGCGCGAGGCCTGCACGATCAGGTTTACGGCCGAGGAAATCTGGCTGCGCATCGCCTTGATCGGCATCTCGATCCCTGCCATTGCAATCATGTTTTCCAGACGCGACACGCCGTCGCGCGCTGAGTTGGCGTGGATTGTGGTCATGGATCCGTCGTGGCCCGTGTTCATGGCCTGCAACATGTCGATAACCTCTTCGCCGCGGGTTTCCCCCACGATGATGCGGTCAGGACGCATGCGCAGAGCGTTTTTCAGACAGTCGCGCTGCGAGACGCCACCTTTGCCCTCGACGTTTGGCGGGCGGCTTTCCATCCGGCCCACATGGGTTTGCTGGAGCTGAAGTTCGGCCGTGTCTTCGATCGTGAGGATACGTTCGTCGTTGTCGATGAATGACGAAAGCGCGTTCAGCGTCGTCGTCTTACCAGAACCCGTACCGCCTGAAACAATAACGTTCAGACGGGTCGAGACGGCGGCCTGCAAATAGGCGGCCATTTCCTCGGTAAAGGCCCCAAACCGTGCAAGATCGTCGATACCCAGTTTGTCTTTCTTGAACTTACGAATAGAAACAAGGCTTCCGTCCACGGCAATCGGCGGCACCATCGCGTTGAAACGCGAACCGTCGGCCAAACGGGCGTCGACATAGGGGTTGGATTCGTCAACGCGACGTCCCACGGCGGAAACAATCTTGTCGATAATTCGCAACAGGTGCTTTTCGTCTTTGAAGGTGACGTCGGTTAGTTGCAGCTTACCGTTGCGTTCCACAAAAATCTGCTGCGGGCCGTTGACCAGAATATCGTTGACGGTATCGTCCTTGAGCAAAGTCTCAAGCGGACCAAGGCCAGTGACCTCGAAAAAGAGGTCCTGACTGAGGGTTTGCCGCTCTTCGCGGTTCAACACGATTCCGAGTTCTTCCAAGGATTCTTGTGCGATTGCATTGATCTCCGCACGCAAATCTGCCTCGGAGGCGGTTTCAAGTGCGGCAAGGTTCAGATTGTCGAGCAAGGCCTTGTGCAGCTCAAGTTTGATCTCGCCAAGTCGCTCTTTACGGCGCTTTTCCTTGTCCTGCGGTACGGCCTCAGCCGGAGCGCCTTTTGGCATCGCGCGCATCAGGGACGGGCGCGGCGTCTCGGTTGGCGCCGAGGCCACAGCGGTAACTGCCTGTTTTGCACCGGGTTTTGCCTTTGGCGCTGCGTCGCCGGTCTTTTTGTACTTAGAGAACATGGGATTACTTCCTTAGCCTTTGGCCGCAGTTTCTTCGGATCTATTGACGTCATGGACGGATTTCGCGAGTTTCGCGATTTCCTTGCGCAGAGCGTTTTTGGGGATGGAAACGCCGAGCGGCGCGCCGTGATCGTTTGTTTGCACGATGGGTTTGCCGCCGTCAGGCATCAGCACGTCAATCGAAATGCCCAGACTGTCGGCCAGACGCTTCACGCGGCTTTTCCCGCTCAAATCCGTAAAACCTGGCGCACGGTTGAGCACAAAGCGCAACTTTTCAAACGGCAGATCCTCTGATTGCAGCGCACGTTTCAGGCGCAGCGTATTTTGCGCGCAACGCATGTCGAGTTCCAGCATCGCGAAATAGACATGGGCGGCTTCCAGCACGGTCTGTGACCATTCGACCATCGTGGAAGGCATGTCGATGACCACATAGTCAAAGTTCGCGCGGGCCAATTCAATCACGCGCCCGATATCTTCGCCCGTCACCATATCAAGCGGGATCATATCCGTCGGCGAGGTCAAAACATGAATCTTGTGCTCGTAAGACAACAGGGCGTTCATGAAGGCTTCACTATCCATCGCCTCGGTATCGCTCAAAAGCTCGAGAACCGTTTCGCGGCGGGGCAGGTCGAGATAGGTCGAGACCGTCCCGAATTGCAGATCAAGGTCGATCAGGCAAACGCGCGGCATTTCTGTCTTGCCGACATTCGCCAGCTCCCACGCAAGGTTGACCGCAAAGGTCGTCGCCCCGGTGCCGCCTGCCATACCGTGCACCGGAATGACCACACCGGAATGGGTGCCGGTCGGTTTAAGTTTATTAGTCAACTCCGGCCCAACAGGGGCGTGTTCTTGCGGGGTCAAGACCCGTTCAATAGCTTTGGATAGCTCGTGTTCGGGAAGCGGGTAGGGGATAAACTCGTCTCCGCCTTCACGCAGCAATTGGTGGAGCGATGCGGGGCTCACGTCTTCGGTGATCAAAATAACCTTGATCCCTTTGGACTTGGCGAGGCCGATAATGGCCGCGATTTGATCGAGGTTTTCTTCGTCTTCGTGATCCATCGCGACAGTGACAAACTCCAGGCTCTCTGCCTCGGGCTGCGCCAGATAGGCGGTGGCGTCGTTAAATGACAGGTCGCCCCAGTTCTCGCCAAGCGCCGTTTCCATGTCTTCGATCAACAGATCAAAGATCTGTACATCGCGACTGATGGTACACGCCACGATCGCGTGGGGTTCTGTTTTCAAAACTGCATTGCTCATAACCGTACGTCCTTTGTTTACGGGTCGCAGGCTGAATATGAACGCTATGCATGAAAATCACGTCAACGCGTTCAAATAGCCTGCCACGGGCGCCGAGTCGGCATTCGTGGTTAACCCTTTGGACTGTTGTGGGGGGTAATCATGTCGAGACTGGGGCGAAAAAATCGTAATTGTTGGGCTTTTCGCAACGATGACGTCTTTTCGGGAAGGTTGTTCACGCAATTATCTTGCGTGAACACAACTTATTGGACAGCGCCTGCAGTAGCAGAGGTGACGTTCGTGGCCGCTTGCGCGCTACCTACGTATTCACGGAAAACGATTTCGGCGTATTTTCCGTTCAAAACCATAGGGTTGCTCTTAACGAAGCCCGAAACCTCGGTCACGGTCCGACGGTTTTGGCGTTCTTGGCCTTCGGTCACGATCAGGGGCTGTGTTTCGCCAAACGAAACAACTGCCTCCAGTCGGGACCGGCTGACCCCTTGGCTTGTCAGGTAAAGCACCGCCGCTTCGGCGCGGCGCAGACCCAATGCACGGTTATAGCTCGTCGAGCCGACCAGATCGGTGTGCCCGAATACCTTAAAGCGCACTTCCGGGAACTGCTTGATCCAAGTGGCCTGCTGACGCAGTGTTTCGCGTGCAGCCTCATCCAATGCGGTCGAGTTGAACGGGAAGTTGATCGTTGTGTTCACCTCGGCGGCAAACCGGCGTGCCAGATTGATCGTGAAATCTGACGCCCCTGTATGAATAAGCGAGTTATTCATTGTCGCGGCACCAAATGTCCCGTCGTCAATTTGAGAACCAGCCTGCTGGTTAAACCCAAGGCCGATGCCCGCTTGTTGCGAGCAGGCCGTCATGAGAACGCAAGCAGCGGTCACTGTCAGAATATTTTTCATCAGCCTCAGGTCCCTATCAATCGTCCAGCACATAGCCGTAAGATCCGCTAAAGTCTTGTCGTGCAACTTCGCCCGCGCCGCCAGATTTTGGCGCTTTGTCTGCGGTGACGCGTCCAAAGAGGAACAAATCACGCTCTGTCGGAGGCTGCACGCGGTCGGTTGGCAATGCAAGCACTTCGCCGCGTGTCGGCGTCACCAAATGCGGTGTGACGATGATCACAAGCTCGGTTTGCCGGCGCGAATATTCGGCGCTGCGGAACAAAGAGCCAAGGATCGGAATATCCCCGACCCATGGCACTTGGCCGCTCAGATCGAGAAAGTCGTCTTGCAGAAGACCCGCAATGGCAAAGCTTTCGCCGTCTCGCATTTCAACCGTTGTGGAGGTCTCGCGACGCTTGAACGCATCCACAGTAAACCCGTTGGCGGTAAAGCCATTTGAGGAATCCAGTGATGACACCGCCGCCGATAGCTCCAGATTGATCACATCGTTATCAATCACGCGTGGCGTAAAGTTCAGCTCAACACCGAACGGTTTATATTCAATCGTGATTGTGCCGCCGTCTTGAGAAACAGGGATCGGATACTCGCCACCTGCCAAGAACTTCGCCTCCTGTCCGCTCAACGCGGTCAGGTTCGGTTCGGCCAATGTGCGCACAACGCCGCGGGCCTCAAGCGCTTCGAGCAGGATGCCAACCTCGACGCCGCCTGCATTAAAGCCAAACAAGAACGCACCATTCGCATCGTTTGAAGAGGGCGTGGCCCCGTTCAGGGTGCTTGTGATCGCGCCAGAATTATTCGTGCTGTTGGTCCCGATCTGAAGGCCAAGGTTGTTGCCAAGCGTGGAGCCTTGCAGCGCAATAGATGATGACAGTGATTTGCTGACCGACCGCTGCATTTCGGCAAATCGCACCTTCAGCATGACCTGCTGTGTGCCGCCGACAGACAACAAGTTCGAGACGCGATCAGGGGCATAGCGCTGGGCCAATTCCATCGCGCGGTCAAGGCGGGCGATCGAGCTGACCGTGCCTGACAGTACGATGCCATTGTTTGCAGTGCGGACTTCGATGTTCTCACCGGGCAAGATTTGCTCAAGGCGTTCTTTGAATTCGGCAATGTCGGGGGTCACGTGGACTTCGACGTTTGTGATCAGACGACCATCCCCACCCAAAAGCGTGAGTGTCGTGCGCCCAGGCTCTTTGCCCAAAACGTAGATCGTGCGATCCGAGAGCGAAGAAATATCCGCAATCCCCGGATTGGCGATCGAAAGTTCTGTAAATGGAGTGTCGCTTTCGACAACGACAGCGCGGTTCATCGGTACATTCAATGCGGTGGACGGCGATCCACGCATGACGCGCAAGGTCTCTGCATGCCCCGCAGTCGGAGCTACCGCCATAGATATCGCAAAGCTGGCCGCAACCACTTTGATAAAGTTCGTACATGTCATGGTGACCTGCCCTTCCGATCACGCCTCATTTTTCGGGTCTTTTTGCCCGCATTCTTTGTAATCTGCCTTTAATTGACAAATATTGCAAGAATCAATGAGTTGCGCAACCTAAGTGATGTGAAATAGTGACAATTGCCACAAGGGCCGCATTGTAAAGGCACGCCATCCGGTCGGTGGCGTGCCTCTATTTTTCAAAAAGAAATCAGCGGATTAGTTGGTGCAGGGGATCTGCACTTGCAGTCTCTCTCCGCCTTTGTTTGTAGTGATAAAGCAAGCCTGCTGCTGTGGCGCTTCTTCAATCTGGGCCAAAACAGGGGCTTCAGCGATACCAAGCAAAGCGCGTTGATCGACAAGAATTTCAGAGTTTACAGTCTCGTCTCCGCTACCAACCAAAGACAGCGAAAGCGCGCCTGTGGATTGGGCTTGGGCCAAGATTGCGACGTCTTGCGGCGAAACCTGCACAGTGACAGTGCGCGCAATGCTGGAATTATCAATCTCACCATTCGCACTTTGGTCAATGGCGATAATCTCGACCCCAGATTTGATCAGCTGCGTGAAGGTCTGGTTGTTTTCGCCGCTCATGCCGTTTTCGCTGCGCACGGAGCCCGACCAATAGACATCCACACGGTCTTGCGGACGTAGGAAACCCGAGACACCAGAGGCCACATCGACCTTAATCGTGAAGGCGCGCATGCCGCGGGTCAGACGAGATGTGATACTCGCATTCTGACCTGGTTCAGTGACTTTCGCCATCATAATCGGTTCGTTCTTCTCCATCTGGCGCAGAACAAATCGGGGTGTTTCCACACCCTTGGGGAAGAGCTCCTCAATCGTCGAAAAGGCACCTTCCGGCACATAGTTCACGGCATAGTCGATCAGTGCCACGTCTTCTTCATTGACGCTCTCGCCATATGTAATGGTCCGTGTTGGCGCATAGATCTTGACCGTCGGCACGACGTCTGCGGCTTTCGCGCGTTCTTGGGCGAGGGCTGTCTCTTGCTCACTCAAAAAACCCTGAACCATATAGACGGCAAAGCCCGCGAGGCCCATACCAACGACCAGTACCAGTCCAAATAATGCACGCATTGTCTTACCCCTTAATATTTCGGCTACAGAGCCAGTGCCCTGTGTTTCGTCTGCTGCGCAGGCAGCAAATTACTTGGTTATATATGTTTCCACCTTGGCTTGAATGTTCTCGCCACCGACGATGGCACCATCCCGCACGGCAACGCCGACCGCAGTTGCAAGGATCACAATACCGGCCGTCAAGACGACCCAATCTACAGAAATCGCGCCTGTTTCATCGCGGCAAAAACTTTTCAATGCGTCATACATTCTACGTTCCAGTTTGTTAGCGTTTCGCTTCTAAAACTCAGTTTTGCGGAGCTTTGCGGCGGGTTTGTGGCGGGTGTGTGCTTTTACCAAGGTTTTTGCAGTGTCCCGGACATGGAAAAGGCCGCCGCTCAAAGTGAGCGACGGCCAATGTTTGAGGATGTCAAAATCCTATGGTGTAACCATCGCGGTCATGTCGCCGCCAACGTCTGTGGCGAGGTTTGTTGCGCCAGTCTTGATGGAACCGCCAACTGCAGCGCCCAAGAGAACGATAGCGGCTGTCAGAACAACCCAATCTACTGTTACTGCGCCGTCTTCGTCGTTGCGGAATGTTTTGATCATGTTAAGCATTGTGGTCCCTCCTCAGGGTATCGCTAGATTTTCAGTTTCAACCGTGTCGGATCAAATCGTGCCGGCCTCTTGTTGGCTCAATCCCCGTCTTGGTTGAATATGTTTTGCACTTTGATTGGGGCGGGAGTTTGACACCAATCGCACAATTTCGGGCGCAGGTAAAAATCACGAATGTTTTTGCTTATCGCATTGTTTTATAATGATAAAAATATGGACATTCGGTAAATCATTTGTTAACGCGTAGGGCGAATTGTGTCAAAACCGCCCCAAATGGCGGCGATTTTTATCAAAGGAATCGCTTTAAAAACTGATTCCTGCGATGGTGACCGTAATAAAAAGACATATCAGGCAGTAGTTTCATGGTTCGCACATCAATCTTCGCATGTTTTGCGGTTTTTTCGCTCGTGGCGTCGTCAGGAAGCGCGGAATCGACGCGACTGCAGAGCGATTTCAGCTTCAAACGTGTCACCGTCCCATCCGCGAATGCGACGCGCAGGATCACAGTGCAGATCGATTCCACGGCCCCACGTCCGCCCGCAGTGCCAACCTTGGCGGGTGCCGCGGTTGCAGGGGCCGCTGTGCCGAACGCTGCGCCTCAGGTCACGGGATTGGAATGGTTCTGGATGGCTGTGTCACCAAAGTTGTCCGATTCTGGGCCGGGGCGGTTAGAGCAGGCTCTCAGAGAGATGGATAAGGCGCCGGACGGGAAAGCGGTGCCTGCGCCGCGCCTGCAGATACTGCAAACCATCGCGTCAGCTCACGGACTTGATATTCTGCGCGCGACCGTCGGCACGGAGGTGTCGCCCGCGCTGGTGCTGGCGCTGATCTCGGTGGAAAGCGCGGGGAAAACTGCTGCGACCAGCAGCGCAGGTGCGCAAGGGCTGATGCAGCTTATGCCAGCCACTGCCGCCCGCTTTGGTGTGACCGACAGTATGAACCCTGCCGACAATATTAAAGGTGGGGTCGCTTATCTCGCGTGGTTGATGAAGCACTTCAACAATGACCCGATCCTTGTTCTGGCCGGATATAATGCGGGCGAGGGCTCTGTGCGCGACAATGCGGGCGTGCCGCCATATGCGGAAACGCGGGCCTATGTGCCCAAGGTGCTTGCAGCGTGGAAGGTGGCCAAGGGCCTGTGTCAGACGCCACCAGAGTTGATGACGGACGGCTGTGTGTTTCACAACAACGGGGCGTAGGGGCGCAGCGGCAAAGCCGCGCCCTCTCAATTTTACACAATAGTCGCTTCTGTTGCGGCACGCAGCTCTTCTTCGGTCACGCCGTCGGCGCATTCGACGATCCGCAGGCCACCTTCGACCACGTCCAAGACACCAAGGTTGGTGATGATGCGGTCCACGACGGCCTGACCTGTGAGCGGCAGGGTGCAGGATTTCAGCAGCTTGCTCTCGCCATGCTTGGACGTGTGATCCATCACAACAACCACGCGGCCAACGCCCGCGACGAGATCCATCGCCCCGCCCATACCCTTAACCAGTTTGCCCGGAATCATCCAGTTCGCCAGATCGCCGTTCTCGGCCACTTCCATCGCACCCAAGATCGCCATTGCGATTTTGCCGCCACGGATCATGCCAAAGGACTGCGCAGAGTCAAAATACGCGGTCTGCGGCAGTTCCGTAATGGTTTGTTTACCCGCATTGATTAAGTCTGCGTCTATCTTATCCTCTGTCGGAAAAGGACCCATACCCAACATGCCGTTCTCGGACTGCAACGTCACCTCTACACCCTCGGGGATGTAGTTGGACACCAGCGTCGGAATGCCGATGCCAAGGTTCACATAGGTGCCGTCTTCGAGTTCTTGCGCGGCCCGCGCCGCCATTTGATCACGATCCCACATTATGATTTCCTCACTGTGCGTTGCTCGATGCGTTTCTCATGATCACCTTGGATAATGCGGTGCACATAGATGCCCGGCAGGTGGATATGGTCGGGGTCAAGCGAGCCTGTCGGCACGATTTCCTCAACCTCGACCACGCAAACCTTGCCGCACATCGCGGCTGGCGGGTTAAAGTTGCGGGCGGTCTTGCGGAAGATCAGGTTGCCCGTCTCGTCCGCTTTCCACGCCTTCACAATGGCCAGATCGGCAAAAATGCCTTCTTCCATGATGTAGGTCTGGCCGTTGAAATCTTTGTGCTCTTTGCCCTCAGCAATCACGGTGCCCACGCCCGTTTTCGTATAAAAACCGGGGATACCGCAGCCGCCAGCCCGCATCCGCTCGGCCAAAGTGCCCTGCGGGTTGAATTCCAACTCAAGCTCGCCGGACAAATACTGCCGCATGAATTCCGCGTTCTCGCCAACATAGGACGAGATCATCTTCTTGACCTGACGGGTCTGCAACAAAATGCCGATGCCAAAATCGTCAACGCCTGCGTTATTTGACGCAAAGGTCAGATCCTTGGTGCCAGCGTCTTTGATCGCAGAGAGCAAAAGCTCGGGAATACCGCAAAGGCCAAAGCCGCCCGCCGCGATAAACATGCCGTCATGCAACAGCCCGTCGAGGGCGGCGGCGGCATTTGGATAAATCTTTTTCATGAGGCAACCTCTCTCAGGCCAAGAATTTCACGGGCTTGCTGCCACGTCGCCACGGGGCGCTCGTATTTGTCACACAGGTCCGCGGCCCGTTTGACCAGCGCCGCATTCGATGGTGCCAGCGTGTCACGGTCGAGGCGCATGTTGTCCTCCAACCCCGTGCGCGTGTGTCCGCCCTTGGCAATCGCCCATTCGTTAACCACGATTTGGGCTGGGCCAACACCCGCCGCACACCACTGCGCGTCGGGAGCAAAACGCTGAAGTGTCTCGATATAGAAGTCCAAAATCCGCTCGTCGGCGGGCATCGCATTTTTCACGTTCATCACAAATTGCACATATAGCGGCGCCTTCAAGCGCCCGTCTTGCGCCATGCGCGCGGCCTGCACGATATGACTAAGATTGAGGTGCCCCTAGTTTTCTAGACACCTGCCTCTTTCATTTTCCTTTGTTTGACTTCATAGTCAACCGGCGACAGCA
>CBFHTU010000008.1:0-91371 GCA_965658825.1 Yoonia sp. | reverse complement strand
ACAATCGAGGCTACGCCAAGCGTGTCAAAGTGATCCTGCCAGTCCTGCCTCACAAAGCTTGCAATATTGCGCGAGCTTTGTGCCAGTGCGGGGACTGCCAACAGGCTAACTGCGCCTGTGAATAAGACAAATCGTCTATCGAGGTTGCGATGTGACACCCTGCGCTCCTGTTTCATAATCATGGTTTTGAATATGAATGATCATGAAACAGGTCAAGCGCAGGGTGGTCACGAAGTCGTCAGGCCAGGGCTATTCGATAACGTTCCCGTCATCGGCAGGTTTGGCTGCCTTTTTCGCAGCGGGTTTCTTTGCCGCTGGCTTTTTGGCTGCTGGTTTCTTGGCGGCGGGTTTCTTCTGTGGGGCCGCTTTCTTTGCGCCTGGCTTTTTCTTGCCCGCTTTGGCCGCGCGTTCATCAATAAGATCAACTGCTTGTGCCATAGTCAGATCGGCAGGCTCGATCGTATCGGGGATCGTCGCGTTGATCTTTTCCCACTTCACATAGGGGCCATATTTGCCTGTGTAGATATTTACAGGGCCGCCAGCCTCCGGGTGCTCGCCCAATTCACGGATCGGTACAGCGGCCTGACCGCGCCCGCCGCGGCTCGCCACTTTGGCAGCCAAAAGCTCGACCGCGTGGTTCATGCCCACGGTCCAGACGTCTTCGATCCCCTCAAGGTTGGCATTGGTGCCGCCGCGATCAGAGGTTGACGGCGCATGCTTGAGGTAAGGGCCATAGCGCCCGATATTGGCCCAAACGGTGATGCCATCCTCGGGGTGCGGGCCGATTTCGCGGGGCAGGGACAAGAGCATAACCGCACGCTCCAGCTCCAGCTCCTCAGGCTCCCACTCCTTGGGGATGGACTGGCGGGGTGGCTTTTTGTTGTCGTCCGTCACCTCGCCGCGCTGGACGTAGGGGCCAAAACGCCCCTTAAAGACGCGGATTTCGTCGCCTGTATCAGTGCCCAGAAGCTTGCCTTCCGGCGGAATGGCCGACGCCTCGGCCTCTGGGTTCGGTGGACCAAACGGGCGGGTATATTTGCACTCCGGATAGTTCGAGCAGCCGATGAAAGCCCCGCCAGAACGCGCCGTGCGCATCGACAATCGGCCCGCACCACAGTTGGGACAAAGGCGTGGGTCGCCACCATCTTCCAGAGCGGGGAAGAGGTGCGGTTCGAGGACATCGTTAATTTTTTCAAGGACTTCGGTGATGCGCAGATCGGCTGTTTCGGCAATCGCTGCCGAGAAATCCTTCCAGAAACGCTCCAACACTTTCTTATAGTCGGCGTTGCCCGCGCTCACCTCGTCAAGCTGGTTTTCCAGATCGGCGGTAAAGTCGTAACCGATGTATTTGTTGAAGTAATTGGTCAAGAAGGCAGTAACAAGGCGGCCCTTATCCTGCGGGATGAGACGGTTTTTGTCTTTCTCGACGTAACCGCGATCTTGAATCGTGGTCACAATTGAGGCGTAGGTGGACGGGCGACCGATGCCCAGTTCTTCCATGCGCTTGACCAGCGTTGCTTCGGTATAGCGGGGCGGCGGCTGGGTGAAGTGCTGCTCGGGATCAATGGCGTTTTTCTTCGCGACCTCGCCTTGCTCGATTTGCGGCAGCTTCTTGTCGTCTTCATCCGTGCTGTCGTCTTTGCCTTCTTCGTAAACCGCAAGAAAGCCGTCGAACAGCTGCACCTGACCGTTCGCACGCAGCATCACTTGCCCGTCTTTGGACCCAATATCGACGGTCGTGCGCTCGAAACGGGCGGCGGCCATCTGGCTGGCAATCGTGCGCTTGTAGATCAGATCGTACAGCTTGCGTTGGTCCGCATCCGTGATCTTGGCCTCCTCGGTGGAGACCATCAGATCAGTCGGACGCACACATTCGTGAGCCTCTTGCGCGTTTTTGGCCTTGTTTTTATAGACGCGAGCCTCGCCGGGTAAATAGGCCTTGCCGAATTTCGCAGCGATCGCATCGCGAGCGGCTGCGACGGCTTCGGGGGCCATGTCGATGCCGTCAGTTCGCATGTAAGTGATCAAGCCTGCCTCATAGAGGCGCTGGGCAACAGACATGGTTTGCCGCGCGCCAAAGCCGTATTTGCGGCTGGCCTCTTGCTGCAAGGTCGAGGTCATAAACGGGGGGGACGGATTGCGCGAGCCGGGTTTCGCCTCCACCGTTTGCACGGTCAGGTCGCGACTATTGATCGCCTGGACTGCCAATTCGGCCTGCGTTGCGTTGGTGATGCTGAATTTCTCAAGCTTTTCACCCGCCAAGGTGGTCAGGCGGGCCTCGTATGTCACGCCGCGCGGGTTTTCGAGCACGGCCTTGACGGACCAATATTCTTGATTACGGAAGGCTTCGATTTCCATCTCGCGCTCGACGATGATCCGCAAGGTGACAGATTGCACGCGTCCTGCCGATTTTGCGCCGGGCAATTTGCGCCACAGCACGGGGGAAAGCTTGAAGCCCACGAGATAATCCAGCGCACGACGGGCGAGGTAGGCGTCCACCAACGGCACGTCGACCTGACGCGGGTTTTTCATGGCCTCGGTCACAGCGGATTTGGTGATCGCATTGAACACAACGCGCGACACGGCGGTGTCTTTTTTGATCGCTTTTTTCGCGATCAGCGCCTCGGTCAGGTGCCAGCTAATCGCCTCGCCTTCGCGGTCGGGGTCGGTTGCCAGAATAAGTTCGTTATCGTTTTTGAGCGCATCAACAATCGCTTTAACGTGCTTTTTACTATCGCTTGCAATCTCCCATTTCATGTCGAAATCATCTTCGGGCAGGACAGAGCCGTCCTTGGGGGGAAGGTCGCGGACGTGGCCATAGGAGGCGAGCACAGTGTAGTTGCTCCCCAAATATTTGTTTATTGTCTTGGCCTTAGCGGGGGATTCGACGACGACAACTGGCATGGGAATCCTTTGAAAAACGAAGCAGTGACTATGACCGCGGAACATGGTGTTGGCGGCTAATGAATGTCAATGCAAGGAATTGTCAAAGGGGAAACTTGGCGGTTCATGCATCACACTCTCCCCGCCAAGCTAGTTGCGCAACGACAAAAGTCCACCAGCTTGGCGCGCAATTTTGCCGTCAAGTTCAAGCATCACAATCGCAGGGGCCGCCTCGCGCGAGCCCACGCCAAGGTCGCGGATAAGCTGGTCTTCGGCGATGGGAGAAGGTCCAAGCCGCTGCAGAATTTGAGTGTGAAGCCCGGCAATTTCGCGGAGCGACCTTTGTTGCGGCGCGGGCGGGGCCAGCGGCAATTCGGGTGTGGCCGTCATGTGCACCGGCCCGAGCGCCTCGATGATGTCGGCAGCATTGCGCACCAAAGTGGCCCCGTCACGAATGAGCATGTTGCAGCCGTAGGATCGCGCGTCAAACGGATGCCCGGGCACGGCGAGCACCTCGCGCGATTGGTCAAGCGCGGTGCGGGCGGTGATCAGGCTGCCGGATTTTGCGGCGGCCTCGACCACGACGACGGCGCGCGACAGCCCCGAGATGACCCGATTGCGTGCCGGAAAGTGCCGTGCCTGCGGTTGCATGCCCATCGGCATTTCCGAAATCCGCAACCCGCATTTCGCAATGTCTTCTGAGAGCTTTTTGTTTTCAATAGGGTAAATCGTATCGACACCGCCAGCCTGCACCGCGATGGTGCCGGATTTAAGCGCGCCGATATGTGCCGCCGCATCGACGCCGCGCGCCAGACCCGAAACCACGACAAAGCCTTCTTGTCCTAGCTCTGCCGCCAAATGTTTCGCCATGCGGGTCCCAAGAGACGAAGCGTTACGCGCGCCGACAAGGGCAACCATAGGGCGTGACAGCAGTGTGGTATCGCCCATTGCCCACAGAATTGGCGGGGAATCGTGGATTTCGTCGAGCGTCTTGGGGAAATCAGGCCGTCCGGTGATTAGAAGCTTCGCGCCATTGGCCCGCCCTGCTTTCAGCTCTGCGTAAACAACGCCTTCGGGGCAAACCTCATAGTCGTATACACCCGCTGCCGCTGCGATTTCGGGCAAGGCCCTGAGCGCTGCTGCCGCCGATCCGTATTCACGGATCAGACGGCGATAGGTTGCAGGGCCGACACGTTTGGAGCGCAACAGGCGGAGGCAGGTCGCTGCATCTTCTTCCAAGGTGGGTGGGATTGGGGGGTGAGTGGAAGTTTTTGATTTTCCAGACATCCTATCCTCCGCCTTATTGCCCTGTGATGCTAGCCTGACGGAAGTTAACGAGGTGTGAATGTCTTGATGAAACCTAGCTACTAATTGTTGAAAAAAGTGTGAGTTATTGATTTTAAATCAAATTTTAAGGGTCACGGGCGCGCGCAGGGCCGGAACCCAAGCTCCGAAATATCGAACGCCCCCCCATTAATGGTGGGAAGCCGTTGTTCGGTCCAAGTGAACCGTTTGCCGCGAATCGCGCAGTGGCGTCAGCCGCCAGCCCCGCCAATCGTCAATCCGCCGATCTTGAGGCTTGGTTGCCCGACGCCGACGGGGATCCATTGTCCTGCTTTGCCGCAATTACCGATGCCGGGATCAAGGGCCAAGTCATTACCGATGCCTTGAATATTCTTGAGCGACGTGGCCCCGTCGCCTATCAATGTGGCTCCTTTGACAGGCGCGCCGATTACACCGTCTTTGACGCGGTAGGCCTCGGTGCACGAAAACACGAATTTGCCGTTGGTGATGTCAACTTGTCCGCCGCCAAAGCCGACCGCATAGATCCCGTCTTTGAGGTCCGCGACCAGCGCGGCCGGCGCGGCGTCGCCTGCTAGCATATAGGTGTTGGTCATGCGTGGCATCGGCGCATGGGCGTAGCTTTCGCGCCGACCGTTGCCAGTGGGCGCAACACCCATAAGCCGCGCGTTCTGGCGGTCTTGCATGTAGCCCACAAGGATCCCGTCCTCGATCAGCACATTTTTCGCCGAGGGCGTGCCTTCGTCGTCGATGGTAATCGATCCGCGTCTGTCAGGGATCGTGCCGTCGTCGAGCACAGTGACCCCTTTCGCCGCGATTTGCTGGCCCATGAGCCCTGCGAAGGCAGAGGAGCCTTTGCGGTTGAAGTCGCCTTCAAGCCCGTGACCAATCGCCTCATGCAAAAGGATTCCGGGCCAGCCAGGCCCGAGGACCACATCCATCACGCCTGCCGGAGCAGGGACGGCGTCGAGGTTCACAACCGCGATGCGCAGCGCCTCGCGCACGGCGGCCTGCCAGTGGTCGGGGGCAATCAGGCCGATCAGCCCGGCCCGCCCGCCAGCACCAGAGGTGCCGCTTTCACGTTTGCCGTTTTCCTCGATAATGACCGAGACATTGAGCCGCGACATGGGACGCGTATCAGTCACAAGCGTGCCCTCGGGGCGCAGGATCAGCACCTCTTGGTGCGAGGCGGCGAGGGTGGCAGAGACTTGCACAACGCGATTGTCGAGGTCGCGGGCGTATTGGTCGATTTCGCGCAGAATGTCGATTTTCGCTGGAAAAGTTGCTTGTAGCATCGGGTCGGCATCAGAGTAGAGCTTTTTATTCGTGCCCTGCGGACCTGCCGCCATGGTGCCGCCACCGTCTCCGACAGCGAGGCGGGCAGTCGCGACCGCGCGGCGCAAGGCATGTTCGTCGATGGTGGTCGAATGCGCGTAGCCCGCAGTCTCGCCGCGCACGGCCCGCAGCCCGAACCCTTCGCTGGCGTCGAAGCTGGCGGTCTTGACCCGACCGTCATCGAAGGAAATCACTTCGGATTTGCGCCGCTCCAGGAAAAGCTCGCCGTCATCGGCGCCAAATGTCGCCTCCTGCAAAAGTTTGAGGGCAGTGTCGCGGTCTAAAGCGGTTTCGAAGGGGCGAAATGGGTCAGCAGACATGAAGTTTCCTGTCGTCGGGGCAAAAATATTGACACATGCGGCTGTTTACCGCGATTGCAGTTCTTGAGTTGTTCATCAAGATATGGGACATGAACGGACAGATACAACGGGATTCCGCCCTTGGTTGGGGTGAAACATCCTTGAGACGCGCCATTTGGCGCCATGACAGACAGGTTATGATATGCGTTTGAAAACAATTGCGACTTCACTTTGGACTTCTGCTGGCTTGATTCTGGCAGGCGCGGGCGCCAATGCTCAGGATGTAGCCCAAGACCTTGAAATCGTTGGTGCTCCAGAGAGTGGTATGATGGGCTTCCAGCATGCGGCGACCGAATTGGCCCGCGATGTGCACTGGCTCGACAACCTGCTTTTGATCATCATCACAGCAATCACATTGTTTGTGACAGGTTTGCTGGTCTGGGTGATGGTGCGTTACAACCAGAAATCGAATCCGACGCCAAAGACATTTACACACAACTCCCCGCTTGAGGTTGCTTGGACAATCATTCCCGTCGTCATTCTGGTGATTATCGGCGCGTTCTCTTTGCCGATTTTGTTCAAGCAACAAGAGATCCCGACAGCGGACATCACGATTAAGGTCACCGGATACCAGTGGTATTGGGGCTATGAGTATGTCGACGATGCGGTGGCTTTCGAGAGCTACATGCTGCAGCGCGACGAGCTGGAAGACAACGGCTACACCCAAGCAGAGTATCTCTTGGCAACTGATACCGCTGTTGTTGTGCCAATCGGTGCGACTGTCGTGATGCAGCTGACAGGCGCGGATGTTATCCACTCCTGGACCATTCCCGCCTTCGGTGTGAAGCAAGACGCCGTGCCAGGTCGCTTGTCGCAGCTTTGGTTCGCCGCCGAGCGGGAAGGCATCTACTTTGGTCAGTGTTCCGAGCTTTGCGGTAAAGATCACACTTATATGCCGATCACCGTGAAGGTTGTCAGCCAGGAGTCCTATGACAAGTGGCTTGCTGAAGCAAAAGAGCTTTATGGTGTCTAAGCAGGGACTGGCGCAGGCTTGGGTCTGCGCTACATCTCTGTTTGTCGGATGGGGCTGACCCATCGCACCACATTGGGAAGTATGATGACCGATATGACCGCGCAGGAAACTCCATATGAGGCCGGCATGGGTGATTATTTCGCCCTTCTGAAGCCGCGCGTCATGTCACTTGTGATCTTTACCGCACTTGTGGGGCTCTTGGTCGCACCTGTGCCTGTGCATCCCTTCATCGGCTTTGTCGGTGTGTTGTGTATCGCTGTCGGGGCAGGTGCCTCTGGCGCGCTTAATATGTGGTGGGACGCAGATATCGATGCGGTCATGAAGCGTACGGCCAAACGCCCGATCCCCTCGGGACGGGTCCAACCCGGTGAAGCGCTGGGAATAGGCATGGCTTTGTCCGGCTTCGCCGTGATTTTGCTGGCACTTGCGACGAATTTGCTGGCGGCTGGCCTTTTGGCCTTCACGATATTCTTCTACGCGGTTGTCTACTCCATGTGGCTCAAGCGGTCTACGCCGCAGAACATCGTAATTGGAGGCGCGGCTGGCGCATTCCCTCCGATGATCGGCTGGGCCATTGCGACAGGGTCGGTCAGCATCGAATCCGTCTTGATGTTTGCCTTGATCTTCATGTGGACACCGCCGCATTTCTGGGCTTTGGCCTTGTTTGTAAAAACTGATTATGGTGATGCAGGCGTGCCAATGTTGACTGAGACACATGGTCGCGATGTGACGCGCCGACACGTGATCGCTTATGCCGTGCTGCTCGTTCCGGTGGCCATTGGCCTTGGCTTTACCTCGATCGGCGGTCCGATCTATTTGACGACCTCGGTCATTCTTAACCTTTGGTTCGTCAAAGGCTCTTATGAGATCTACAAGCGTAATGACGCTGACGCAGATGCAGATAATTATGCCGTAGAAAAACATGTGTTTAAGGTATCTTTGTTCTACCTCTTCTTGCACTTCGGCGCGCTTTTGGCGGAGGCCGCCTTGCGCCCCTACGGATATGGAGGCTGGTAACATGGCAATTAAAGTCGAACATGAGATCCATCAGCGCCGCAAAGGCCGCAACTTCGGTGTGCTTGCACTGTTGATTGGGTTTGTCGGGTTGGTTTTTGCACTTACAGTCGTGAAGGTTCTCGAACTTGGCGACGCGAAGAAGTTTGAGAATTTCGATCATGTTGCGCGCCCTGCGATTGTCCCAGAGGAAGGAGCCTCGGAATGAAGGTATTCCCGTCGCTGACAGGGCCGAAGCGGACCTTGGCCCAAACTGTCGGGGTCGTGGTCTTGATGGGTTCGCTCTCATTGGCGTCGGTGCCATTCTATGATTGGTTCTGTAAGGTGACCGGTTTCGGAGGGATTACGAATACGGCCGAGGCAGGTTCGGATATCATTCTCGACCAGACAATTGTTGTGCGTTTTGACGCCTCTCTGGATCGCGATATGCCGTGGACGTTTAAGCCCGCGCAGCGTGAAATGACCTTGCACATCGGGGAGACCGGGCTTGCGTTTTATGAGGCTCATAACCCGCTCGACGTGCCGGTTGCAGGGCAAGCAGCCTATAATGTGACCCCATACGAGGCCGGCGCTTTCTTTGACAAGATTGAGTGCTTTTGCTTTACCGAGCAAGTCTTGCAGCCCGGTGAAACAGTGATGATGCCTGTCTCGTTTTTTGTGGACCCCGCAATCGTGACTGATCGTGAAGGACGGTATGTTCATACGATCACTTTGGGATATACGTTTTATCAAATCGACCTGCCTGAAACTGAGATCCAGGCTGCGTTGGACACACCAACGACTTTGACAACGGCGCCGCAAGTCGCCATAGACACTAACTAACGACGAAGCCGATAGGGAAGACCGCCATGGCGCATGAAAAGAACCACGATTATCACATTTTGCCACCTTCGATCTGGCCGATGCTCGGCGCAGTTGCCGCCTTTGTTATGCTCCTTGGGAGTGTGCTCTGGATGCACGGCTCTGGCCCATACCTCGGGTTGATCGGCCTTGTTGGCGTGCTTTACGTTATGTACGCTTGGTGGGCGGAAGTTGTGGCGGAAAGCCACGTCGGCGATCACACACCTGTGGTGCGCATCGGCCTGCGCTATGGCTTCATCATGTTTATCATGTCCGAGGTCATGTTCTTTGCCGCATGGTTCTGGTCGTTCTTCAAGCACGCGATGTACCCGATGGGTCCAATGTCGCCGCTCGTCGACGGTGTTTGGCCACCCGCTGGCATCGAGACATTTGACCCTTGGCACCTGCCGCTGATCAACACATTGATCCTGCTGTGTTCCGGAATGGCAGCTACTTGGGCACACCACGCACTGGTTCACGAGAACAACCGTCAAGATATGAAGTGGGGCCTGATCCTTGCGGTTCTGCTCGGCGCGCTTTTCACCGTGTTTCAGGTGTATGAGTATTCGCACGCATCCTTCGGGTTCTCTGGCAACATCTACGGCGCGAACTTCTTCATGGCGACCGGTTTCCACGGTTTCCACGTCCTGATCGGCACGATCTTCTTGCTGGTTTGCCTGATCCGTTTGCAGAAGGGTCACTTTACGCCAGAGCGTCACGTCGGTTTTGAAGCGGCAGCTTGGTACTGGCACTTTGTTGACGTGGTCTGGTTGTTCCTCTTCGCCTCCGTCTATATCTGGGGCGCCTGATACGCATAGCGTGCGATGCGTTAAAACGCATCCTACGTAGGATGGGTCTTGACCCATCTTCCCTGTCAAAACATACCGAGGCGCACGTGGTTACCTGCGTGCGCCTCTTTCGTTTGTGGAAGTGAGATGAGCAGTGCGACGTATTCTTTTCCCTTTGGTCCTCGGCATTGGCGGCGTTGTCGTTCTGTGCTGGCTGGGTTTTTGGCAACTTGACAGGTTGGCATGGAAAGAGGCCGTCCTTGCCGACATCAATGCCCGATTGAGCGCGGCCCCGTCGCCTCTGCCCGAGGCGCCCAAGGAAGCCGAGGATGAATATGCAAATGTCGTCGTGAACGGCGCCTTGATCGGCCCAGAGTTACACGTGCTGGTGTCGGGCACAGAAGCGGGGACAGGGTACCGCGTGATCCGCAAGCTCGAAGAACAGGGCGGGCGGCGTGTCATGATTGATCTGGGGTTGCTGCCGCTTGATGATAAGACACCGCCGCAAGACGCCCCGCTTGGCGCGATCACAGGCACACTTCTGTGGCCCGACGATGTGAATAGTGCTACGCCGGCGCCGGATCTGTCGAAAAATATCTGGTTTGGCCGTGATGTGCAGGCGATGGCCGAGACCTTGGGTACAGAGCCGGTCATGGTCATCGCCCGCGAGATGTCGCAGCCTGATCCGCGCACGACGCTGTTGCCAGTCGATACCGTTGGTATCAAGAACGACCATTTGAGCTATGCGATCACGTGGTTTGGTCTGGCTCTTGTTTGGGGCATTATGTCCCTCTTTCTGATTTTCCGTACTTTACGCTCGAAGGACACTTAAACGATGCGTTATATCTCTACGCGCGGCGCTTCCGCGGCGCTGACATTTGAACAGGCGATGATGACAGGACTGGCCCGCGACGGTGGGCTTTATGTGCCTGAGGAGGTGCCAACGCTGACCCGCGCGCAGATCGCGGATATGGCGGGAAAGTCTTATGAGGAAGTTGCCTTTGAGGTGATGCGTCCGTTTATCGGTGATACATTCACGGACGCGGAGTTTCAGGGATTGATCGCCAAGGCCTATGCGGGCTTTGGCCATGCCGCCCGCGCGCCGCTGGTGCAACTCGCGCCGAACCATTTCTTGCTAGAACTGTTCCACGGCCCGACCCTCGCGTTTAAAGATTTCGCGATGCAACTGATCGGCCAAATGTTCCAAGCGTCTCTTACCCGGTCGGGTGACCGTATCACGATCGTGGGCGCGACCTCCGGGGACACCGGTTCTGCCGCGATCGAGGCGTTTCGCGGGCTCAAGAACGTGGATGTCTTTATCCTTTACCCGCATGGTCGCGTGTCCGAGGTGCAGCGCCGTCAGATGACGACGCCCGTTGAGGCCAACGTGCATGCACTGGCGATGGATGGTGACTTTGATGATTGCCAAGCAATCCTCAAGGATATGTTCAACGATTTCAGCTTTCGCGACGAGGTGCGCCTTGCGGGTGTGAACTCGATCAACTGGGGTAGGGTGCTGGCGCAGGTTGTCTATTACTTTACTGCGGCGGTCAGTCTTGGCGCACCGCACCGCGAGGTCTCTTTCACGGTGCCAACGGGCAATTTCGGTGATATCTTCGCAGGTTATATTGCCAAGAAAATGGGCCTCCCGATTGCCGATCTGGTGGTCGCGACAAATCAGAATGACATTTTGCACCGCACACTCGAAACCGGCGCTTACACCAAAGAGGGCGTGATCCCGTCGATCAGCCCGTCGATGGATATTCAGGTGTCGTCCAACTTTGAGCGCGCCCTGTTTGACGCTTACGGGCGTGATGGGGCTGCTGTCGCAGCGCAAATGGATGATCTCAAAAGCGGTGGGTTCGAGATTTCGCAAGGGGCCTATCAGATGTTGAAGGCGACCTTCAAATCGGGTCGCGCATCGGAGGAGGAAACCTCTGCCGCGATCAAAACCTATCTTGCGGAACACGGCGAGCTACTTTGCCCGCATTCCGCCGTGGGTGTGCATGTGGCGGAGAATCATTTGGGCATCATTCCAATGGTTACACTGGCAACTGCACATCCTGCGAAATTCCCTGATGCCGTAAAAGCGGCAAGTGGTGTTTCGGCCCCTCTTCCCCCACGCATGGCGGATCTATATGACCGCCCCGAGCGCGTGACTCGCGTCGCAAATGACATGGCCGCCCTACAGGCGCTCATCAAAGAACGGATCAAAGTTTGACCATAGAACACCACACCCTTTCCAATGGGTTCCAGATTGTTACCGAGCATATGCCGGGCCTGAAATCGGCAAGTGTTGGGGTCTGGGTTGACGTCGGCGGCCGCCATGAGCGGATCGAGCAAAACGGTATAGCCCATTTTCTGGAGCACATGGCGTTTAAGGGGACCAAGACGCGCAGTTCGTTACAGATTGCCGAAGAAATCGAGGATGTGGGCGGGTTTATCAACGCCTATACAAGCCGCGAAAATACGGCCTATTACGCGCGCGTCCTGCAAGAGGATGTGCCTTTGGCGCTCGATGTCATCGGCGATATCTTGATGAACTCTGTGTTTGAGGATGCAGACATCGAGATCGAGCGCGGCATTATCTTGCAAGAAATCGGTCAGGCCAATGACACGCCAGATGACATCATTTTCGATTGGTTGCAGGAAGTGGCCTATCCCGAGCAAGCGATCGGGCGGTCAATTCTGGGGCCAAGCGAACGTGTATCGAGCTTCAACCGAGATGACCTGGTGAAGTTTGTCGGAGAGCATTACGGTCCGAACCAGATGATTTTGGCCGCCGCTGGTGGCGTTGATCACGATAAAATCGTTGCCCAGGCCGAGGCCCTTTTTGGCCACTTGCCCCGTATCGAGCGCCCGTCTGCGCACTTGGTGCCTGCTGTCTTTGGTGGCGGCGAATTCCGTCAAAACAAGGATTTGGAGCAGGTCCATTTTGCCCTCGCGATGGAAAGCCCGCATTACCGCGACCCCGCGATCTATACCGCGCAGGTCTATGCCTCTGTCATGGGCGGCGGCGTGTCGTCGCGCCTGTTTCAGGAAATCCGCGAGAAACGCGGTCTGTGCTATACGATTTTCGCGCAAGCCGGGGCCTATGAAGATACCGGCATGATGACGATTTATGCCGGCACCAGTGCCGAGCAGATTGACGAGCTTGCCACGGTGACGATTGACGAGATGAAGCGGGCGGCGGATGATATGACCGCCGCCGAGGTCGCCCGTGCGCGCGCGCAGATGAAGGCTGGTCTGTTGATGGGGCTCGAAAGCCCGTCGAACAGGGCCGAACGTCTTGCGCGGCTGTGGTCGATCTGGGGCCGAATCCCCTCGCTTGATGAGGCGATCGCGCTGGTTGACGCGGTGACGACAGGGGATGTCAAAGAGTTTGCCGGCCAGATGGCAGGCAAGGCCGCGACGGCTATGGCACTTTATGGCCCCGCCGAATCCGCGCCGACACTCGTTGACCTTAAGGCGCGTATGGTGGCCTGATGTTCGGTTCGCGCAAGAAGGTGAAGCTGGAAACCGAGCGGATGACATTGCGTCCGCCGATGCACAGCGACTTTCGCGCTTGGGCAGCGTTGCGCCACGATAGCGCTGCGTTCCTGACCCCTTGGGAGCCGACATGGGCTGATGATCATCTGTCGCGTAAGGGGTTCACCAACCGTGTCTATTGGGCGCAGCGCTCGATTGCTAATGGCAATGCGGTGCCGCTGTTTTTGGTGCGCCGCGCCGATGAGGCGCTTTTGGGCGCGATTACTTTGGATAATATCCGCCGTGGTCCTGCGCAGGCCGGCACGACCGGTTATTGGATCGGGAAGCCCTATGCCCGCAACGGCTATATGAGAGAGGCGATCGAAGCGGTGGTGCATTACGCATTTCGCACGTTGGATTTGAGTCGGATCGAAGCGGGCTGTTTGCCCGAGAATACCGCGTCCCGCAGGCTTTTGGAGCAGTGCGGTTATAAATACGAGGGCGTTGCCCAGTCCTATTTACAGATCAGCGGCCGCTGGCGCAACCATGTGCTTTACGCCAACTTGCGCAGTGATCGGCGCGGGAAAACCGACGTCGGTTGAGGTTTTCCAATTTTCGACGAAAATTGGTTTCATGTGCCGCTTGACGAAGCCCTTTTGCTCCCTTACCTACCTTTTGTCACTCACATACTGTGAGTGATAACAGCAAGAGAAACACGTACTGGGGAAATTCCAAGATGGCATTTACACCACTTCACGACCGCGTTCTGGTTCGCCGCATTGAGGGCGATGAGAAAACTAAGGGCGGTCTGATCATTCCAGACGCCGCAAAAGAAAAGCCTGCTGAGGGCGAAGTTGTCTCTACTGGCGCAGGCGCGCGTAAAGACAGCGGCGAGCTGATCCCAATGGATGTCAAAGCTGGCGACAAAGTTTTGTTCGGCAAATGGTCCGGCACAGAAGTAAAGATCGACGGCGAAGACCTGCTGATCATGAAAGAAAGCGACATTCTGGGCATCCTCTAAGAGGACGACCAATGTCGGTGCGCATAAACGCGCACCCTACGCAACACATTCAAGGAGCACATGAAAATGGCTGCTAAAGACGTAAAATTCGGCACTGACGCCCGCAACAAGATGCTTCGCGGTGTCAACATTCTGGCTGACGCTGTGAAGGTCACGCTCGGTCCAAAGGGCCGCAACGTGGTTCTGGACAAATCCTTCGGCGCACCGCGCATCACCAAAGACGGTGTATCCGTGGCCAAAGAGATCGAGCTGGAAGACAAGTTCGAAAACATGGGCGCGCAGATGGTTAAGGAAGTTGCTTCCCGTACCAATGACGAAGCTGGCGACGGTACGACAACAGCAACAGTTCTGGCCCAAGCGATTGTTCGCGAAGGCATGAAGTCGGTTGCCGCTGGGATGAACCCAATGGACCTCAAGCGCGGCATCGACATGGCAACGACGAAAGTTGTCGAAGCGATCATCGCGATGGCCCGCCCAGTGAACGACAGCGACGAAGTTGCGCAAGTCGGGACAATCTCCGCTAACGGCGAAGCAGAAATCGGACGGCAAATCGCTGATGCGATGCAAAAAGTCGGCAACGAAGGCGTTATCACTGTTGAAGAGAACAAGGGTCTTGAAACAGAGACTGACGTTGTTGAAGGCATGCAGTTTGACCGTGGCTACCTGTCCCCTTACTTCACAACCAACACCGAAAAGATGACGGCAGAGCTCGAAGATGCGATCATCTTGTTGCACGAGAAGAAGCTGTCTTCCTTGCAGCCAATGGTTCCACTGCTCGAGTCTGTGATCCAGTCCGGCAAGCCACTTGTCATCATCTCCGAGGATGTTGAGGGCGAAGCTCTCGCAACGCTCGTTGTGAACAAGCTCCGCGGCGGCCTGAAGATTGCTGCTGTCAAGGCGCCAGGATTTGGCGACCGTCGCAAGGCAATGCTGCAGGACATCGCGATCCTGACAGGTGGTCAGGTGATCTCCGAAGACCTCGGCATGAAGCTTGAGAACGTGACAATTGATATGCTCGGCACCGCCAAGCGCATCACGATCACAAAAGACACCACTACCATCATCGACGGTGGCGGCGAGAAGTCCGAGATCGACGCACGCGTTCTGCAAATCCGCGGCCAGATCGAAGAAACAACATCCGATTACGACCGTGAAAAGCTGCAAGAGCGCGTTGCCAAATTGGCAGGCGGTGTTGCTGTCATCCGCGTTGGCGGCATGTCCGAAATCGAAGTGAAAGAACGCAAAGACCGCGTTGACGACGCTTTGAACGCGACACGCGCAGCTGTGCAAGAAGGTATCGTTGTCGGCGGTGGTGTTGCTCTGGTTCAGGCTGGCAAGGCACTTGATGGTCTTAAGGGTGACAACTCTGACCAAGACGTTGGTATTTCAATCGTCCGTAAGGCGCTTGAGGCACCACTGCGTCAGATCGCTGAAAACTCCGGCGTTGACGGCTCTGTCGTTGCTGGCAAGATCCGTGAGTCTTCCGACAAGAACTTTGGCTTCAACGCGCAGACCGAAGAATATGGCGACATGTTCAAGTTCGGCGTGATTGATCCAGCCAAAGTGACTCGCACAGCGCTGCAAGATGCGGCTTCTGTTGCTGGCCTGCTGATCACAACAGAAGCTATGGTCGCTGATAAGCCATCGAAAGATGGCGGTAGCGCCGGCGGCATGCCTGACATGGGCGGCATGGGCGGCATGATGTAAAAATCGGTTTGGGCCTTGCCCAAACGATTTTGACGAGGCGACGGGCCTTTCCATAGGAAATGCCCAGAACCGCAGTGTCGATCAATAAAAGGGGCGGTCCAGCAATGGGCCGCCCTTTTTTCGATGTAAGACATCACAGCTCTTCAGCGGTGACAGGCTTGCCGGATATCAGACAACGGAAAGACAGGCGCATTTCGCCAAGTGGTTGATCTTTTGGGATGTGCTTCCCTGAACAAGTGCGCCCAAGCTCCCCAGACCACGTCGCCCCGTCACAATCAAATCGGCGCCACACCGCTCTGCGCAGCCCACGATTTCATGCGCAGGATCGCCTTCACCCAGATATGTCTGGGTAATGGACTGGCCGCAGTCTTGGGCAATAGCCTTGCCTGAGTTAAGGATTTTCTCTCCGGCGGCTTGCACTTCTTGCGCTGACGGCATGGTCGTCACGGCATGATACCCCGTGACCGCGCCCATCGCAAAGGCGACGGTCTGGGGTTGGGGGGTGTGAATAAGGTGTATCTCGGAGCCATATTTCTCCGCGAGGTCACACGCCAGTTTGAGCGCGGTTTCAGACGTTTCCGAGCCATCGATCCCCACGACAATCTTACCAAACATATTCTGTCCTTCCATTCTCTGTGTGGCTTACCTTCTCACAGGACAGGGTGACTGGTCTTTGATATGCGTCAATTGCGGCAATCCGGGGTCGGGTGCCATCGGCATTCCCGCTTGTTGGTCTTGCGCAACTGCGTAGGATGGGTTTTAACCCATCATTCTGTCAGGAGAGCCAATGTTCAACGCCCCCGAGTTTGCCCGCGATATGAAGCACGGTGAGGAGGGGCAGGTCGATGAGTTGCTGCGCGCGGCCTTTGGTGGCGCGGTCGAGGCAGAACTTGTCGTGAAGCTGCGCAAGGGACGATTGATTGCGGGCGAGCAAGTGCTGCCAATGGGGGACCGCGTTGTTGGCTATTATGCGCTGTCAAATATGCTGGGGCCAAAGGGCTGGCTTTGCCTTGCCCCCGTGGCAATCGCTCCTGACATGCAGCGCCGTGGCTATGGTAAGCGCATGATAGGCATGCTGACAGAGTGGTCCCGTATTACGCAGACACCGATTGTTGTGCTAGGCGATCCTGCCTTCTACGAGAGGACCGGATTTACGCGAGAGGCTGCCCGACATCTCGTTAGCCCCTATCCGCTTGATCACACGATGGTGTGTGGTCTGACGGGTGCGCCCGCGCAGGCTTTGGTCTATGCCAAGGCATTTGACGGGGTGTGATGGGTTAAAACCCATCCTACGTGGGTCATTTTTGCCCGCAGCTGTTTTCGGAGGTCAGATGCGACTCTTTTTCCTTGTGGGGCTTACGATGTGCGCCTTTGCCGCCAACTCTGTTTTGACCCGCATTGGCATCGCCCGGTTTGAAATGGCCCCCGTCACATTTGCCGTTATCCGCGTCGCTGCGGGTGCTTTGATGCTCGCGTTTTTGGTGGTTCTGCATGGGGGCTCCCCTTTTGCAGGTCTCTTGTCGCGATGGCGGGGGGCTGTGGCTCTTGCTGCCTATATGCTGGGATTCTCGGGGGCCTATCTGACACTTGGCGCAGGGTTGGGCGCGCTTATGCTCTTTGGCGCGTTGCAGATTATGATGTTCGGCTGGGCGGTTTGGCGCGGGCAGGACATTCCGCCATTGCGCTGGGTCGGGGCTGGCTTTGCGATCGTTGGCCTGCTGGTCTTGCTCTGGCCGACCCAAGCTTTTTCTGTCCCGTTTGCCGGGACTGTTCTGATGATGATCGCGACCTTGGGCTGGGCGGTCTATACGATATTAGGGCAAGGCGCGCGGGACCCATTGGCGGCCACGGCAGGCAATTTCATTTTATGTTTGCCCCTTGTCGCGCTCCCGTTGCTTGGCGGAACAGGCGGCCCGATTGCAGCGGGCGGTTTCGCCGCAGCCGTCATGGCAGGGGCGGTAACGTCAGGGCTGGGCTATGCGTTGTGGTATCGGGTTCTACCGCACTTGCCGACAACCATCGCCGCGGTTGCCCAACTCTCGGTGCCCGTCATCGCGGTCGGCGCAGGTGTGTTGCTTTTGGCAGAACCGCTCACAGCACGCATCATGGTTGCAGGCGGGCTGGTCCTTGGCGGGATCGCGATATCTAACGCAAAATGGGTTCCAAAGCGTCATAGCTGATGGCCTTGTCACCACCCCACGCAACGGACGCGAGGCTGTCGGGCTTGACGCGCATTTGTTGTATTTCGGTCCGTGTCACCCAGCGTCGTCGTGTCACGATACCCTCGGGGTCGACCCATGTATCGCTCGTTTCGCCTGCCGTAATGTTGCAGCGAAAATAGATGTCGACTTGGTGAAAATCGCTCCTGGGATCGTGAAATTCGTTGACCAGGCACAGTTCGCCGACAGCAACGGTGAGGCCGGTTTCCTCCATCACTTCGCGGGCCAGATTATCGGGCAGGCTGCTGTGCAATTCCGCACCCCCCCCGGGCGCGCACCAAAGATCGCTCCGCCCCTTCCATGCGTTGACAAGCAGAAGACGGTTTTCGTGGAGGATGATTGCGCGGGCGGCGAGCCGAATAGGACGTTTCATGCGCACAACCTGCGCGTAAGAGCGAAAAGACGCAAGGTCTAGAAGGGCCTCTCTTTATATGCGCGCCAGAGGTGTTATGTGATGTCACATGAAGACACTTATCGCCGCGACCTTGTTCAGTATTCTAGCCGCCGCCGCCGCCGCGCAAGACTGCGTTGTTTTGCTGCATGGCTTGGCACGTTCCGAGTATTCTTTCGCACCCATGCAGGTGGTTCTTGAGCGCGCGGGCTACCGTGTGGTCAACAGCGGGTATCCTTCGACCGAAGCCACCGTGCAGCAGTTGGTCGACGAAAACCTGCCCGCAGATGTCGCCGCCTGTGGCGATAGGCGCATCAATTTTGTCACCCACTCTATGGGCGGGATTTTGGTCCGTGCGTGGCTGGCGACCAATCGCCCCGAAAAGATGGGCCGTGTTGTGATGCTCGGGCCACCTAATGGCGGATCGGAACTCGTGGATATCTTCGGAGATTTCGAGCCTTTTGAATGGTTTAACGGGCCTGCGGGCCTCCAGCTTGGGACAGAAGCGTCGAGCCTGCCCAATCAGCTTGGCCTGCCCGAATATGACGTGGGCGTGATTGCTGGGAACCGCTCGATGAACCCTGTCTTTTCCTCCATGATCGAGGGCCCTGATGATGGCAAGGTCTCGGTCGCTAGCACCCATCTGTCGGGCGAGGCGGATCACATTGAGCTGCCTGTCACCCATACGTTCATGATGAACAATCCACTTGTGATCGCGCAAGTCATGGCCTTCTTGGAAAAGGGCCATTTTGACCGCGCGTTGACCCTTGGCGGGGTCTTGGGGTCCAGTATAGAGCAGGTTCTCGGCACGGAGTAAGCTTATGATCAGAAGAGGGCGGGGTGTTACGCGCCCTTTTTGACGTGGTTGACGTGGCCCATCTTGCGGCCCGCTTTGACCTCTGACTTGCCGTAGAGATGGATCGCTGCATTGGTTTTGGCCAGCGCAGGGACCTTGTCCATGTCATCGCCGATCAGGTTTTCCATCACCACATCGCTATGGCGCGACCCGTCCCCCAAGGGCCAGCCCGCCACAGCGCGGATGTGCTGCTCGAACTGGTCGATGGTGCAGCCGTTTTGCGTCCAGTGGCCGGAGTTGTGCACGCGAGGTGCGATCTCGTTGACGATAAGCCCTTGCGGCGTCACGAATAACTCAAGGCCCATGACGCCAACGTAATCGAGCGCGTTCAGGATGCGCGCGGCAATCAGCACCGCGTCGGTGCGCTGGCTGGGCGTCAGCTTGGCAGGTACAGTGGTCGTGCGAAGAATGCCGTTCACATGCACGTTTTCGCCGGGATCAAAGCAGGACACTGCGCCGTCCGCGCCGCGCGCGCCGATGACCGAGACCTCGTGCGAGAAATTCACGAACCCTTCTAGGATCGAGGATGCGCCTGCCATATCGGCCAGTGCTGCGTCTGCATCCGCGGGCGACATGATCCGCGCTTGGCCCTTGCCGTCATAGCCCATCGTGCGCGTCTTCAGGATCGCGGGCGTGCCGATGTCTGCAATCGCTTTTGCCAGATCATCTGCGTTTTGCACGTCTGCGAAGGGCGCGGTCTGCAGGCCGAGGCTTTGCAGAAAGGTCTTTTCTGTCAGGCGGTCTTGCGATGTCGCCAAGGCACCACGCGGCGGATGGATCGGCCGGACGGATTCCAGCAGATCAAGCGCCGAGGTCGGGATATTTTCGAATTCGTAAGTGATGACGTCGACCGAGGCCGCAAACGCCTGCAATGCGGACGCATCATCGTAGGATGCGGTTGTCACCGCATCTGCGACATGGGCTGCGGGCGGGTTGGCTGATGGCTCATAGATGTGGGTTTTCAGGCCAAGGCGCGAGGCCGCGACCGAGAGCATACGGCCAAGCTGGCCGCCCCCGAGAATGCCGATTGTTTTCACGTTATTCATCAACGGGCTCATCTGGAATAGAGGCGGAAAGATCGGCGCGCCATGTGTCTAATCGGGCGGCAAGGGCGGGGTCTTGCAGCGCAAGGATACCTGCGGCCATAAGGCCCGCGTTCGCGGCACCAGCGGAGCCTATCGCCATGGTGGCAACAGGGAAACCCTTGGGCATTTGCAGGATCGAATAAAGGCTATCAACGCCCGAAAGAGCCTTGGTTTGAACCGGCACCCCGACCACGGGCACGCGCGTCTTCGAGGCCATCATGCCTGGTAGGTGGGCGGCACCGCCCGCACCTGCGATAATCACCTGCAAGCCACGCTCGACAGCCGATTTTCCGTAGGACCAAAGCCGGTCAGGGGTCCGGTGCGCCGAGACGATCTTGGTCTCGTAAGAGACGCCAAGCGCATCCAGAATTTCCGTTGCTTCGCGCATGGTCGGCCAATCCGATTGGCTGCCCATAATGATGCCGACAAGTGGTTGTGTCATGTCTATCGCCCAAGTGAAAGGAAGCGGCACTATAGCCAGCACCTGCCCCGACGCAACGGCAATTAGGCCGTAATATCCGGGGTGATGCGGTCTTCGAGTGCGGTCATCTGGTCTTTGATCGCCAGCTTTTGCTTTTTGAGCCGCTTGATCGTGAGCATATCGGTCGAATTCTGTGCGTGCAGCGCTTCGATCGCATGATCAAGGTCGCGGTGTTGCTGGCGCAAGATTGCAAGTTCAACGCGTAAAACGTCGATCTGTTCCATTTTGGCAGTCGTCATATCTCGGGGGCCCTTTGCGGCGTTTGGGTGTCGTATACGGGGTAGGGGCGATTCCTCCTAGTGGTTCCTCTTGCACATGCACGCTTTGATCCCCATATTTTGGGTAAGGTCGCCATAAAGGGGCCGAAAATGAGATGTCGCTTGGATTAAGGACGTGTCGGATGACAAAATTGGCTTTGGGAACGCATCCGTTCCTGTTGGGGTTCGAGCAGCTGGAGCGCTTGGTCGAGCGCACAGCGAAATCGGGGAACGAAGGTTACCCGCCCTATAATATCGAACAATCGTCGGAAAACGCTTACCGTATCACACTCGCCGTCGCAGGCTTTGCGATGGAAGATCTGTCGATCACAGTTGAAGATAACGCCTTGGTCATTCGGGGCCGACAGGTTGATGACAGCGAAGGTCGCGTGTTTTTGCACCGTGGCATTGCCGCCCGCCAGTTCCAGCGCTCTTTCGTGCTGGCAGATGGTGTCGATGTCGGCGAGGCCATTCTTGAGAACGGCCTGTTACATGTGGATCTCAACCGCTCCGTCCCTGATCGGGTGATCCAGACTATCAATATTCGGAAAGGATAAGTCATGAATACGAAATTCGATCTGTCCGAAATGGGCGCCAATATCGTATACCTCAAGCCAATGATGACGGCGGACCTGCCGGATGAGTTGCGCGAACAGGCTGGCGGACTTGAGCAGATTTTTGCAGTCCACAATGGCATGGGCGAGCAGGTAGCATATATCGCCGACCTAAAATTCGCGAACAATCTGGCGCAGGAAAATAACGTGCGGATCGTCACCCTGCATTGAATTGGCGGCCGAAGTCCTTGTTGTCTTGATGAACGCGCTGTTGATTGTCGCTGGAATTCATGTGGCAGCGGCGCAGTATCATCACTTCATTTTGAAGGACGGATTGCCCAAGCGGATGTCGCTTAGGCATTGAGCTGCGACGAGAACGAATAGCCGACCATGTGAAAACCATGGTCGGCTTTTTGCGTTTTAAGCCTTCAGTTTGCGATAGGCGTTCAGCCCGCCGGCAATAAACGTCGCGTTTTTATAGCCCATGTCCTTGAGTGAGGCCGCCGAGAGCGCCCCGCGGTTATAGGCGTTGCAGTAGCACAGGATTGTCGCGTCCATATCGGTGATCTGGCCTTCGACGTTCATCTCAAGCTTGCCGCGGCTGATGTTCATCGAGCCTGGAATATGGCCTGCGTCGTGCTCTTCCTTGTCACGAATATCGAGGGCAATCGCCCCTTTTGCGATCAGTGCATCAACCTCTTCGGGCTGCACTTCGTTGACAGAGGCGCGGGCGGCGTCGGCCATCGATTGGAATTTTTCAGTATAGGCCATCTGGCGATCCTTTAATGAGAGACGCTGCACAATAGCAGACTTGCGGTCGGGGTCGGTGACAATGTCACCAAAGGCAAAGAAAAAGCCCGCCGTCGGCATCACCGAGGCGGGCTGATTTGAAGTCTGGATCGTGGCCTTAAGCCTTGATCAGACCCATGCTTTCCAGCTTGAGAATGATCTGGTGGGCGCAGTTGTCGACTTCGACGTTCTCCGTTTCCATGACCATCTCGGGGTTCACTGGCACATCATATGGATCGGAGATGCCTGTGAATTCCTTGATCTTGCCTTCGCGTGCGAGCTTGTAAAGACCCTTGCGGTCACGACGCTCACATTCCTCGATGGATGTCGCGACGTGGACTTCAATGAAGGCCCCGAATTCTTCGATCTCTTCACGCACCGCACGACGGGTGGTCGCATAAGGCGCGATCGGCGCACAAATCGCGATGCCACCGTTCTTGGTGATCTCGGAAGCGACATAGCCGATGCGGCGAATGTTCAGATCGCGGTGCTCTTTGCTAAAGCCCAGCTCGGACGACAGGTTTTTGCGCACGATATCACCGTCAAGCAGCGTCACCGGGCGGCCACCCATTTCCATCAGCTTGACCATCAACGCGTTGGCGATGGTGGATTTGCCGGAGCCGGAGAAGCCGGTGAGGAACACGGTGAAGCCTTGCTTGGAGCGGGCAGGCTTTGTGCGGCGCAGTTCTTCCACAACTTGCGGGAAAGAGAACCACTCGGGGATCTCAAGGCCCTCGGCCAAGCGACGACGCAATTCCGTGCCAGAGATGTTGAGGATCGTGACCTTGTCTTTGTCTTTGATCTCGTCCATGGCTTCATACTGGGACCGCTCGGAGACCCAAACCATGTGTTTGAAGTCAACCATTTCGATACCCATTTCTTCCTGATGCTCACGGAAGAGGTCTTGGGCATCATAAGGGCCGTAAAAATCGGTCCCTTGGGAATTGTTGCCAGGGCCTGCGTGGTCACGGCCAACGATGAAGTGGGTGCAGCCGTGGTTTTTGCGGATCAGACCGTGCCAAACCGCCTCGCGAGGGCCAGCCATACGCATGGCAAGGTTCAAGAGCGACATCGCGGTTGTCGAGGCCGGATATTGATCCAGAACCGCCTCATAGCAACGCACGCGTGTGAAGTGATCCACATCGCCCGGCTTGGTCAGACCCACAACCGGATGGATCAAAAGGTTCGCTTGGGCTTCTTTCGCGGCACGGAACGTCAGTTCCTGATGCGCGCGGTGCAGCGGGTTGCGTGTCTGGAACGCAACCACCTTGCGCCAACCCATCTTGCGGAAATAGGCGCGAAGCTCGTTTGGCGTGTCACGACGACCGCGGAAATCGTAATGCACTGGCTGCTGGATACCTGTGACAGGACCGCCAAGGTAAACGTCGCCCGCTTGGTTGTGCAGATAGTTTACCGCAGGGTGGGCGCTATCGTCAGCACCGAAAACCATCTCGGCTTCACGCGCCTTGTTCGGGGTCCATTTGTCGGTGACGGTCATGGTCGCGAGGATCACGCCTTCTTGGTCGCGCAATGCGATATTCTGGCCGATCTCGATTTTATCCGCAAAAGCAGATTTCACATCAAGTGTGATTGGAATTGGCCACAATGCGCCGTCAGCCGTGCGCATGTTCTCGACAACGCTGTTGTAATCTGCCTCGGACTGGAAGCCCTTCAGCGGGTTAAATCCACCGTTCATCAAGAGCTCAAGATCACAAATCTGGCGCGGCGTCAGGTCGTGGCTGGTCAGATTGCCAGCCTCAACTTTAAGTTTTTGCGCGTTTTCGGGAGACACATAAAGCTCGGGGATCGGTGTAAGATTATCGGTCATTCAGGTCTTCTCTGTTCTATTCTGCGTAAAATTAACTTGGGTTGCGGGGGTCTTGGCCCTATTCTAACTGCAAATCAAGCAATTTTGCGGACGATTGGGCTGAATTGGCGCGGTTGTGGTCTGGAGGCAAAATTTAGGCCAGCAAACCCCAACCATCGGGCGTGAAGCCATGTTGGAGCGCGATTTTCGTGGCCATTTCTTCGCCCATCCAGATGGTCAGGGCCGAGATCGGCTGATCGACCAGAATTGCGACCAGATAGGGCACGCCTTCACCTGCTTCGCGCTCGGTGTCAAAGCCGGCGGCATCAAGGGCGGCTTCGCAGGCCTCCCAATTTGCCCCGTCTTCGGCTTCGAACATGTAGTCGATATCAGAGGTTTCCGGCAGATCGGCATCGCCTTGGATTTCGGAGAACACGGCGTAGGTTTCGGCCTTTTGGGCGGCAAAGTCGTGGGTCATTTGGACAGGCTTTCAAATCAAAGCGCCCAACGGCGCCGGGCTGTCGGGCGGTTGTGCTTCAGGAGGATTTATCGTGTTATTCTTGCTCAGCGATGAATTTTTCCGCATCAAGGGCCGCCATACAGCCCATACCCGCAGACGTCACAGCCTGACGGTAGGTGTGGTCGGTCAGATCCCCCGCCGCAAAAACGCCGGGGATCGCGGTGCGGGTTGATCCGGCCTCAACCGAGACATAGCCGCCGCTATGCAACGCCAACTGATCCTTCACTAACTCTGACGCAGGCGCGTGCCCGATGGCGATGAACACACCTTTGCACGGAATGTCGGTGATATCGCCGGTTTTGGTGTGCTTGACCTTTACCCCCTCGACGCCCAAAGGCGCGTCGGTGCCATAAACCTCGTCGATTTCATGGAACCAAAGCGTTTCGATCTTGGGGTTCTTTTCCAAACGGTTGATCAGGATTTTCTCGGCGCGCAGCTCGTCGCGGCGGTGGATCAGCGTCACTTTGGAGGCAAAGTTTGTCAGGAAGAGCGCCTCTTCCACGGCGGTGTTGCCGCCGCCGACAACCACGATTTCCATACCGCGATAGAAGAAGCCGTCGCAGGTCGCACAGGCGGAGACGCCAAAGCCCTTGAACTTTTCCTCAGACGGCAGGCCAAGCCATTTGGCCCGCGCACCTGTGCACAAGATCACTGCGTCGGCGGTATAGACCGTGCCGCTATCGGTTTGGGCGGTGAAGGGGCGCTTGGACAAATCCAGAGATGTGACGATATCGCCGACAATCTCGCAGCCCATGGCGCGCGCATGTGCTTCCATACGGACCATCAAGTCGGGGCCTTGAACCTCGGTATCGCCCGGCCAGTTTTCGACTTCGGTTGTGGTGGTCAATTGGCCACCGGGCTCGATCCCTTGGATCAGGATCGGCTCCAGCATTGCGCGCGAGGCGTAAATGCCCGCAGTATAGCCGGACGGGCCGGAGCCGATGATCAGAACTTTGGTGTGACGGGTGGCAGACATGGGACGGACCCCTTTTTGAATAACAATTTCCTCAGATATAGCGATGCGCGGGCGCGGTTAAAACCCCGTCTGAAAAGGCAGATAATCGCGGTGGTCACAGAATTATCTTGCGCACCCTTGAAAGATTATTGCGCGAATGGGCCGTTTGGCGTAGTGTTTGCCAAATCTTAGAGGGGATACGCACACGATGGCCGGCACCAAGCTTGACGAAATTGACCGTATGATTCTGGCCGAATTGCAGGCTGACGGCCGTATGACGAACGTCGAACTCGCCAAGCGCGTGGGCATTTCCGCGCCGCCGTGTTTGCGCCGTGTGCGCACGCTTGAAGAACAGGGGTATATTCGTGGCTACCACGCGGATGTAGACCCGCGCGAGTTGGGCTTTGAAGTGCAAGTTTTTGCAATGGTCGGGTTGGTCAGTCAGGCCGAAGTCGATCTTTCGGCCTTTGAGAAACTCTGCCAGTCATGGCCGCTGGTGCGTGAGTGCCATATGCTCAACGGCGAGGTTGATTTTATCCTCAAATGCGTGGCGCCGGATTTGCGCAGCTTCCAGAGGTTTCTGACCGAAGATTTGACCAGCGCGGCCAATGTGGCCAGCGTGAAAACATCGCTGGTGATCCGTGGCGCAAAGGACGAACCGGGCGTGCCCTTTGACGTGCTCGAAGCGCGCTTGGCGCAAAACGCCTAAGCCACCTGCACCAAAGCAAGGTCGTCCAACCGCAGTCGGGGTGCTACCATCGGCCCAAAAGCGGCTGGTGTCTGAACATGCGGAAACAGTGCCTCGAAATGCTGCTGTATCTCGGCGCGCGCGTTGAACAGATGCGCAGGACCGGGATGCAGCGTTTCGACGGCAATCCCATTGACGTTGACGCAGGTATGGCGGGCAAACCCGATTTGATAGACCTGTACGCGGCTGGCAGGGTGCAGCGCGACGAGCTGATTGCCGTCGACAAAGTCCCTGATCGGGATCAGCGCTTCGGTGGTGCCCGTGAGCGCCTTGATGGCGGGGCTCTTGTGCAGAATGTGCGCAGACGGGCCGAGGACCAAATCCATGGCAGGGCGCCCGAGGCCAAGCGCATCGGCGGTGATCCGCGTCATGGCGCTGGCGCGGGTTTGAGATGGCTCAAGCGTCATCGCACCTTTCCATAAGAGCGTTTGCAGCCCGTGATTTGTGGTCATAACCCGATCTCCGGGCAAGATATCCTCGATAGCCATGGGCCCGTGATCGGTCTGCAAAATCGCGCCGCGCCCGAACGCTGCGAATGCGGCTTCGAACAAGAGCGCAGCAGGCGCCGAGACCAGTGTTTCACAGATTTGGGAGGAGGGCGTCAGGTGGGCAACTTCATATTTGCGCATGAGAGGCATCACGCGCGAAAGTTGCCCACTTGGACTAGCGATCCGTCCCGAACGGGCCGGAGAGGTATTGGGTTCCACCGCGAGGCCTGCGGTGGCGGGGAGCGTATGAGTCATGTGTCTTACCTTTCGGTTTGTCACATCATCTGTCGGCCCCACCGACAACATCTGAGGAGATGATTGCTGTTGCGGTGAATGTGGCGCAAAAGTGGCGAAGGTGTCAAAGTGTTTCGCATTGTACCTAAAAATCAGAAATAATCATGGTTAATAAGGTAGGATTGTCCCCGATTCATCTAAAGATCTGCCATATTTTGCGCAGAAAGCGGTTCGAATCAGAAGGCTGGCAAAGCAGAAAAGCCGCTTGGCGGGAGAACCACACGGCTTTCGGTGCTCTTGGGAAGCATGGCCGTCATGGCCGGAAATCTGGTTCAGGCGCTTATGGCCATCGTCATGAACGCCGGCATTGGTGGCAAAGACACCTTTGCCGGTTTGGTCGCGTTTTCAAGTCTCCGGGCGATCATCGCTTGGCGGTGCAGACCGCGTTCCCATGGCATTTTCGTCTCGCATTTGTTCGCTTCTGCGATCGTCTTGTCGATCCAACGTTTGCTCGTACCCATCGTCTTGCTCCTCATGTTTGCCGTCTTGATTGGCGGCGTTGAGGCCATCTTGCGGGGTGAGGGGGGCAAGAATTTGACCATCAAATTCTTTTTCCAAAAAATAGTCCAATTTTTTGGCCGCATTTGGCAGATGTCGGGAAAGCCCAGTAAAACAAAGGAAATCTGCAAGGTGTGAAAACAATAAGGGGGTAAACCCCCGGATTGTTTCCGTGAATTGCGGCAATAGGCTGCCGCAATCTTGCCCAAGTCAGAGCCGGATCGCGGCAATCAGCCGACCGTAATCCACCTCTTTGCGGTGGCAGGTCCGCCGATAGCTAAAGAATCGCTCCTCAGAGGCATAGGTGCAATGCCGCGTCCAAGCCGCGTCCTTGATCCCGGCAGCCCGCAACCGCGCGAGGCCAAAGGCAGGCAGATCAAACTGCATCTTACCTGCGACCCCATCTGCAAAGAACCGTGCGTTTGTGCGATCTTCGTCGATAAAGCGGTCTGCGAAGTCCTCGTCGACTTCATATGCCTTCTGGCTGATTGAGGGGCCGATGACCGCAACAATGTTTTCGCGCGCAGCGCCAAGTGCTACCATCGCATCAAGTGTTGCATCGAGAACGCCGTTCAGAGCGCCCTTCCAGCCGGCATGTGCCGCGCCAATCACGCCCGCGTGCTTATCTGCAAAAAGTACCGGCTGGCAGTCTGCCGTCAACACCGAGAGGGCGATCCCCTTGGTGGCTGTCACCAACGCGTCGGCTTTGGGGTTTTCGGCAGTCACATCGGTCACGGTCACGACTTCGGCAGAGTGGATTTGATGCACGCCGATCAAATGGGTGTCCGGCACACCCATTGCATGGGCCACGCGGCTGCGGTTGATGGCCACGATATCGTGTTGATCCGTACTACCAAACCCGCAATTCAACCCTTTAAAGACCCCCGAAGAGGCTCCGCCCTGACGCCCAAAGAACCCGTGCGCGAGCCCGTCCAAAAGATCATGGGTGATGATGTCGAGTGTCATGTCTCTAATCCAGCTGGTGGCCTGCCGTTCTTGGGAAACAAACCGATTACCTTGAAAAGGGCACCCATGGCGTCTGGATGGGTCAGCCGCCAATGTGCTTGAATGTGCGCCTCAAGGGCCGCCTGGGTCAAGCCCTTGGCGAGGGCTTGCGCGCGCGCCGTAATGCCGAGCCGCTCCAGAAACACGCCCTGCGTGGTGACGCGGGTGAAAGAGGTCGCCGCCTTGGCAATCGCTTCGAAATCGACGTGGGCGGTCAGGTCTGCTTGTCCCGGATTGGCGAATGGGTTGGCGGGGGCATGATCTTGCAGTGCTTGCAGGGTGTTGCCCAATGAGCGCCAGTCGCCATAGTCGATAATGAGGGCCGCCCCGCCGTGCCCCTCTATCCTTGCGCTGATTTCGCCCACGATACTGGGCAGCGCAGGGCAGTATTCGACAATGTCACCGGCTTTGGTATCTGCAAGGCGGTCTTCCAGCATCGCAATCGGGGCAGGCGCCGACAGACCCAGCCGTAGCGTATCGCCCTCAACCCCGACCATATGTTCGCGCCAGCCGGCCGCGTCACGGGTGAACTGACGGATTGGCAGTGCGTCAAAGAATTCATTGGCAACGAGGTAGAGCGGGCCTTTGGGCAGGCTCTCGATACTGTCGTGCCAAATGGCGTTTGGCACGGCTTCGGCTTGCCGCTTGCGCAAGGTCGGCGAGGTTTCGATGAAATGTACGGTCAGCGCGGCGTGGAAGCCCGCGACACCTTTCGTGGCGCGGAGCGCATCGGCCATTAACGTGCCGCGCCCGGGGCCAATCTCGGCGAGGATGATGGGGGACGGCATGCCTTGGTCGATCCAGGCCTGCGCGAGGCACAGCCCGATCAACTCGCCAAACATCTGGCTGATCTCGGGCGCGGTGGTAAAGTCGCCGCTGGCGCCAAAGGGATCGCGGGTCGCGTAATACCCGTATTTCGGATGCATCAGACAATCGGCCATGTAGTCAGCCAGGCTGATCGGCCCAGTCGCGGCGATGCGCTGGGTCAGAAGGGCGGCCAGCGGGGTCATTTGCGGGCGGCCCATATGACAACGCTGATCCCGATCAGGATCATGGGCAGGGTCAGTGTTTGCCCCATGGTCAACCCGTAACCGTTCATCTGGAAGGCAAGGCCGAGCGGGTTCCCTTCGGACACAAATTGTGCATCAGGCTGGCGGACAAATTCCACGAGGAAACGCGCAAGACCGTAACCGGCAAAAAATGTGCCCGTAAGCAGCCACGGTTTCTTGAGGCCTCCAAAACGAAAGGCAAGCAGGATGAGAACCGCGCCAAGGAACAACCCTTCCATGCCGGCTTCATAAAGCTGTGAGGGGTGGCGTGGGCCACCATCTGCCGTCGGGAAAATGACGCCCCAAGGCATGTTGGTAGGACGCCCCCAGAGTTCGCCGTTGATGAAATTGGCGATGCGCACGAGCAAGATCGCAGGGGTTGCCGCAAGGGCGATACCGTCGGCAAGCTTTGGCAAAGCGACGTTATGACGGCGGCTAAACAGATAGACCGCCACGATCACGCCGATAAAACCACCATGAAACGACATGCCGCCTGTCCAGATTTGCGGTATTTCCAGCGGATTGGCGAGGTAATAGGCTGGCTTGTAGAAAAAGACATAGCCCAACCGACCGCCTGCAATCACACCCATGATGACAAAGGTGAGCAGGTCTTCGAGCTTAGCTGGGGCCATTGGCGCGCCACCATCCCAGAGCTTGTCACGCTTGAGCGCCGCTTTGAGCAGCTGCCAGCCAAGCGCGATCCCGACGATATAGCCCATCGCGTACCAGCGCAGCGCAAAGTGAAAGCCAAAGAGATCAATGGCGAAAATCTCGGGTGAAATATCGGGGAAGGTGATGGCTGCTATCATGGCTACTACCTTTCTAAGGCCCCTGTCGAAGTCAAGAGGTTGAACGCGGTGGAACCTTGCACCATATAAGATTTAGATAGAATTGGAGGCTGCGATGCAGACCAGAAACAAGATCCTCGACGACATTGGCGCATTGATGACGAACGCGATGGGCGTGGCTCAAGGCGCAAAAGACGAGGCCAGCACGGCGATGAGCGGCATGATGGACCGCTGGCTTGCGGACCGCGATTTCGTGACGCGCGAAGAATTCGAAGCCGTGCGCGGCATGGCGCAAAAGGCCCGCGAAGAGAACGCAGCACTTCTTGCGCGCATTGAGATGCTTGAGGCCCAAAAGAAGTAACACAAGCCACGCAGCAAAGGTGGAAGCGGGTTCGGGTGAAGGCCTGCAATCTGACGAATGTTATGCGCCAAAAGCATTCAACAACCGCTTGGGTTTTGAACGGGGTTTTTGGTAGCGTAAGAGAAAGCAATTTTCGTGGGTTCCAAAAAGGAGGGTTTTTGGAACAGTCCGAGGTCCGCTGTGCGGGACAAAGGTTGAGTTCGCTGCGTTTGCGCGGATTGCTGCTTTGGTGTACTTTGCAGACTTTCACTTAGCCTCGCTCACAGATTGGGTGCTACCCCATTGCCACGGCATTGATCCATACGCACAATCTGTCCATCCTCCATTGCACGCGCAGCGCTAGAAATCATGTCTTGCTTGAAATGATTGATCGAATACTCGCACCATAGATCCGGAGCATTGCGTAAGACCTCAGCCTACACTCTATCACAGTCGGCCAACGCGGGACGTATCGGCCCGGCTCTTCTCTTTAAGTGCTGTTGATGTCATCCGCCGACAGCGTGCCCGGTTGTTGCTCGAGGTTTCAGGGCCACCTCCATCTTGCGCCTTACTATCTCTACTGCGCCTGAATTACCGATACTTTCAACGAGATACTTCCCTGCATGAATACCAATTTGCTGCGCCGGAATTTGCACAGTGGATAAGGTGGGATACATATCCGCAGAACCTGCGAAGTCACCGATACCGACAATGGACAGGTCCTCTGGAATCCGCAAACCAAATTGCATTGCTGATGATACTGCACCTTGTGCGATGATATCATTTCCGCAGATCAGTCCGGTGATCCCTTTATGTTCGCTCAAAAGCTCTCGGCAAACAGACTTTGCGTGCGCCACGCTATAGGGTGAGCGGACCCGCCAGGCGTCAGGAATCTCAATCCCGGCGTCGCGCAGTTCAAGCTCAACCGCCTGAAGTCTGCCGCGGGCCCTATCATTTTCTTGGGTTGGGGGAAAAACAAGGCCAATCCGCCGGTGGCCGAATGAAATCAAGTGTTTTGCGGCTTCACGCCCGGCTTCTCGATTGTCAGAGCCGATGCACGATATCCGTGACGTCTCGGAATAATTCCATGCCGCTACAACCGGCACATCCTGCGATCCCAGTAGTTGATAGGTGTCTTCGCTGTGATCAAGACCGATGAGGGCGATCCCGTCCACACGATGCTCCAGCAGTTTCCGCAAGACCTGATACTCGGCCCTGAGATCATACCCATGGGTTGCCAGTAGCAACGTAAAGCCAAGATCAGCGACGGTGTCGTTAAAGGATTGTACCAGTTCCGCAAAGATCGAATAGTTCACTGTCGGCACGACAAGGCCCACCGTCGCACTGCGCCGACCATGGATGGTTTGGGCGGCCCGATTGCGCACATAACCCGTTTTTCGAATCACCTTTTCGACCTTCTTGAGGGTTGTCGGATTGACGAGGTCGGGATGATTCATCACGCGCGATACTGTAGCTGCAGAAACACCTGCCGCCTTTGCTACCGAGATGATGTCGATCTTATGCGATTGTTTTTTCATAATATTCAGGCTGCATTCTGCAATTTTATGAAAACGTTTGCAATACTATTTTCATCCAATAGCCTGAAGTGGTCCGATCATTAACAGGGGTGCTTTGAATGCCGTTTTCCGCCGAGACCAGCCACGTAGACGCATTGTTTTCGCAAGCACGTACGGCACAGGCAGATTATGAGGAGCGTGGCAGTCAGGCGCGGTATGATAGCGCCGCCCAAGCAGCTGCTTGGGCAATCATGGAACCTGCGCGAAACAAGCAGCTGGCAGAACTGGCTGTCGAGGTCACGGGCCTTGGAAATGTCCCCGACAAGATCACAAAAAACCATCGTAAAACGCTTGGGTTGATGCGCGACATCGCGGGTGCACAGACTTTTGGAATCCTGTCAGACGATGCCGAGACAGGCATCACGGAAATTGCCCGCCCGCTGGGGGTGATCGGGGCCGTCGTGCCTTCGACCAACCCCGCGGCCACGCCCGCAAACAATGTGGTCAACGCACTCAAATGCGGCAATGCCATCATCCTGTCCCCCTCGCCCAAGGGCGTCAGCTGTTGCGAGATGCTTCTGGAGTTTATCCACGCTGAATTCGACAAAATTGGCGAGGATAAGCGACTGGTCCAGATGATCCCTGCGCCGGGTACAAAGGCCGATACCCAGCGTCTTCTTGAACTGGCGGATCTTGCGGTTGTCACCGGCAGCCAGGACAACGTGCGCCGCGCCTATTCAAGCGGTTCGCCAGCCATTGGAGTCGGGGCCGGAAACGTGGCGGTAATTGTTGACGAGACCGCTGATCTTGCGGCTGCTGCTGCAAAAATTACGGCTTCCAAGACATTTGACAATGCCACATCTTGCTCTTCGGAAAACGCGCTGGTGGTTGTGGATGCGGTTTATGATGCCTTCGTTTCCGCGATGGCGGCACAGGGTGGTGCCTTGGTGCGGGCGGCACAGGCGGCGGGCATTATAGCAAGGCTCTGGCCCGACGGTCACCTGAACCGTGATGTTATCGCCAAGGATGCCAATGTGCTGATTGAAAAACTGGGCTTGGCTGGCTCGGTGCCCGCCGAGACCAAGTTCATCGCCGTGGAGACCGATGGTATAGGTCCGGATCATCCGCTGTCGGGAGAAAAGCTAAGCCGCGTCGCGGCCCTTTACCGCGCCCGCGACTATGACGATGCGGTCGCAATCACAAAACGCATTCTGACTTATCAGGGTGCAGGTCATTCCATTGGATTGCATACGGCCGATATGGACCGGCCGGTAGACCTTGGAAGGCACATGCCAACCTGTCGTGTCATCGTCAATCAGGCGCACACATTTGCAACCGGCGGATCTTTTGAAAACGGCTTGCCATTCTCACTTTCTATGGGGTGCGGTAGCTGGGGCGGCAATTCCATTGACGACAACCTGCATTGGAAGCATTTCATGCAACGCACAAAAGTCGTGCGCCCAATCCCGGCACGCGAACCGAGCCTTGACGATATTTTTAGCGCTTATTGGGAAAAGGCCGGGAAATGAGCGCCATCGAGAAAACGCCGCCCACGGGAACCGTTCGCAGCTGGCTTGACCGGCGGGCCGATGAACAAGGCGCTGACATCAGTCACTTTTTCATAGACGCAGATCCGCTGACCTGGGGAGGGCTACGCACCGAGGCGGCACAAATTGCCAGTAAACTTTCGGGCATGGGCTTGTCCAAGGGCGATAGTGTTGCGCTGATGCTGCCCAATAGTCGCGAGGGCATCTTGTGCCTGTTTGGTGTGCTTTACGGCGGGTTTCGCACCGCCATCATCAACCTTGTCGCCGGTGCCGAAGCGATGGGTTATGCCCTGTCCCATTCCGATGCGGTGGTTGTTCTGGTTGGCGAAAAACAGCTGGACCTTCTGACCGCCGCCTCATCTGCGCATGACAACCAAGCGCGTGCAATCATCGTGGGGCAAAGCGTCGCTTGGCCAGATGACGCGCCCGATGCCCCACTGCCTGATCTTGTGGCGTCGGATCATGCAATACTCATGTATACCTCTGGGACAACAGGGCGGCCCAAGGGTGTGCTGCATACCCACGCCAGCCTGCTGGCGGGCGGCTGGACCACAACACTGGCGCATGACCTTTCACCGCTTGATCGCGGGCTTTGCGTGCTACCGATATATCATATCAACGGCCTCTGTGTGACGATCATGGGCCCCCTAATCGCTGGCGGATCGGTCGTGGTCTGTGACAAATTTTCTGCCAGTCGGTTCTGGTCTGTCTGTGCCGAGCAACAGGTGACATGGTTTTCCGTTGTCCCGACGATCATTTCGCACTTGCTGCATGGCGATAGGGATCCCGATGCCGCGACCAAGGCCCGCATTCGGTTTGGCAGGTCAGCGTCTTCTGCGTTGGCGGTGGAAACACAGTCAGCGTTTGAGAGCCGCTTTGGCATCCCGATTGTGGAAACCATGGGCCTGACTGAAACCGCGGCACAGATCTTGTCAAACCCGTTGCCGCCGGGACTTCGCAAGATCGGATCACCGGGCAAGGCCTATGGCAACGAGGTCGTGATCCTGTCAGACCAGCAGAAACCACTGGGCATCGATATCGAAGGCGAAATCGCCATTCGCGGACCGAACGTCATGCTGGAATACTACAAAAACCCCGACGCGACGCAGGCCACATTCACAGACACCGGATGGCTACGCACTGGCGATTTGGGAAAGATTGATGCCGACGGCTATGTTTTTGTCACCGGTCGCCTGAAAGAGCTGATTATCAAGGGCGGCGAAAATATCGCGCCGCGCGAAGTCGACGAAGTGCTCTACACTCATGCAGATGTGGTTGAGGCTGCGGCCTTTGCACGCCCCTGCGCCACCTATGGCGAACGGGTCGAAGCAGCGGTCAAACTGCGGGACGGCGCCACTGTCGCGCAATCCGATCTTATTGCGCTCTGTATGGAGAAACTCGGGAAATTCAAATGCCCCGACGTGATCCATATTCTGGAAGATTTACCCAAAGGGCCATCCGGCAAGATCCAACGCTTAAGGCTGGCAGAAATGACGGCCTGAACGATGCGGCAAGTCTCTTGGAGGAGAGAGGCGCCGCGCAACCAAAGACCCGGGAAAGCCAGCATGGCAAACCGGAAAGACAACCAAATGGGAGGATGAAAGTATGAAACTTTTTGGAAAGTTGGCCCTCGGCGCGACGCTGCTGACAAGCGCAATAGCCATCGGCGGGGCCGCTATGGCCCAAGGTTACCCTGACCGCCCGGTCGAACTGATCGTGACCTTTGGTCCGGGCGGCGGCGCGGATCTGATGGGCCGGACAATGGCCCAACTGATGGAAGGTCCGCTGGGCGTATCAATCCCCGTGTCCAACGTTGGCGGTGCATCGGGCAACGCAGGTCTGACACAACTGCGCACCAATTCCGCTGATGGCTATACCATGGGCACGCTGATTTCGCTGACGGTGGCGTCATGGGCCTCTGGCCTTGGTGACAACAAGCCCGAGGATTTTGAAGTCATCGCCGTGGTGCAAAGCTCTCCTTCGTTCCTGTTCGTGCCATCAAGTGGTGAGCATCAGACAGCCGAAGCCTTGTTCGAATTCGCGAAGGCCAATCCCGGCGCAATCACGGTGGCGACATCCGGTTATGGGACTCAGGACGACGTGACACTCAAGCTTTTGGCAAATGCGGGCATCGCAATGGAAAACGTACCGTTTCAGGCTCCTGCCGAGCGCTACGCTTCACCCATCGGTGGCCATACGTCTGCGATTTACGAAGAACCGGGCGACGTGGCACAGTTCGTGCAGGCAGGTCAGCTGACCCCTGTCGTTGTGTTCGCCGCGGAGCGTCATCCAGAATTTCCCGACGTTCCAACTTCGGCAGAGCTTGGTATCGACATCTCCGGCCTTGATAACTACCGCAGCATTGCCGTCGCTGCCGGTACGCCCGCTGATGTTGTGGCCAAACTGACTGATGCTGTGGCAACCGCGACGGCCTCCGATGAATGGAAAGCGTTTTGCACAAAGACCTATTCCTGCATCACTCCGGTAACCGGTGAGGCAGCGCAAGCTATGGTCAGCGACTTCCGCGATTTGATCGCGGCGCAACTCGCCAACTAGGCGCAGGAGGCATTGATGGCGTCTGCACGCGAGAACGATCCAAACAGACAGACGTCTCGGACCGGGAGGAATATTCCTCCCGGTCTGGCCGCCAACCTGCCGACGCTCTTGCCGGTCGGATTGCTGCTGATGGCGCTTGTCCTACCCGGCTTCATGTTTGAAAGCGATCAGACCGCGAGTGCGATCGGACTTGGCCCGGCGGCATGGCCAAACGCAATGTTAAAGGGCATGGCCGTCTTTTGTGTCTTGTGGATTGCGCGCGATATCTGGGCGCTTGGCGCAGTCAGCCGAAAACCGACCCTGTCGGTGCCCGTCGAAGACAGTCACTACCACTTTGGCAAAGCCGTTGTCGGGTTGGTTATGATCATGGTCTATGGCTGGTGCCTGCCAATCCTCGGCTTTGCAGTCTCGACTAGCGCCTTCATCATGATCTGGTGCCTGTTTGGCGGGCTTCGCAACCTGTTGGTCGTGGTTCCGGTCACAGTGATCGGGACAATTGGCCTTTTGTGGTTGTTCATGGGCCTGGCCCTGATGCCACTGCCACGGGGCTACGGTACATTCGATAATTTCAGTATCTGGTTGCTGCGTGCAACCGGCATCTACTAGCAGATAGGAAGCGCCATGGCTGCGTTAGAACTTCTTGGCGGCGGGTTTCTGGCTGCTTTCCAATTTTGGGCATTCATGACCATCGTGACCGGGCTTCTGGTCGGCGTGGTGGCAGGGGCTTTGCCTGGTATTTCATTCGTAAACGCCATGGCCATGGCCTTGCCTTTTACTTATGTGATGGAACCCACCCAGTCGATGTTGTTCCTTGGCGGCATCTACGTTGGTGGCGTTTTTGGCGGCTCGATCTCGGCCATTCTGATCAACGTGCCTGGCACGCCCGCGTCCCTACCTGCCACATGGGACGGATACCCCATGACCAAACGCGGGGAAGCCAAGCGCGCGCTGACGATAGCAGTGACAGCTTCGGCCACGGGCGGCCTGGTCAGCGCACTCGTTCTGGCATTTCTGTCTGCTCCCTTCGCCAGTTTCGCGCTCAAGTTTTCACAGCCCGAGTTTTTTGCAGCCACATTGCTGGGGCTGGTCAGCGTGATCGCAATCGCCAAGGATCAGCCAGTGATCACATTGGTGTCCTTGTTGCTGGGGATCGTGGTGGGCACTGTCGGGGTCGATCCGCTCTATGGTCAGGCCCGTTTCAGTTTCGGTGTGCCCGAAATGGAAAGCGGTATTCGTTTTGTTGTGGTGATGATTGGCCTCTTCGCGATTGGTGAGGTTGTCGACCTCTTGGCGACAGACAGGGACCTCAGGCCCAAGAAAACCGGCGGCAAAGCGATCGGGGCCAAATTGAGCGACATTCTTGATGTAAAAGGGGCAATTGCGCGCGGCACCGGAATCGGCTGCCTGATTGGCATGATCCCGGGTGCGGGGGCCACGCCGGGCGCCGTGATCGCCTATGGCATCGAAAAGCAGGTCTCCAAACGCGGCAGCGCCTTTGGAACCGGGGTCGAGGAAGGACTTGCAGCCCCTGAAGCCGCCAAAAATGCAACGACAGGTGCCGCGATGGTGCCGCTGTTGACTTTGGGCATCCCCGGAAGTGCGGCGACAGCGATCATGCTCGCCGCGATGATGCTGCACGGGGTCAGCCCCGGACCGCTGTTGTTCATCATGGACCCCACAATGGTCTACACCATTTTCGCCGCGATGATCATCGCCAACGTCCTGATGATCTTTGCCGGGATCGGTGTGGCTCAGCTGTTTTCAACCCTGATGCGGACACCACCCGCAATCCTCGCGGCCTTTATCATCGTGCTTAGCGTGGTTGGCGCCTTCGGGGTGCGTAACAACATCTTTGATGTCTATGTCTGCCTTTCCTTCGGAGTCTTGGGGTGGGGAATGAAGCGGGTCGGATTTCCGTCGGCACCGCTGGTTCTTGGCGTCATCCTCGGTCCGCTTGCAGAGCGTTACTTCCTGACATCCATGGCCAACGCAAAGCAGGACTGGACCGTGTTTTTCACCCGCCCCATCAGTGCCACGATACTGGGTCTCGCACTGCTCTTTATCCTTTGGTCACTGGCACCAAACTTGAAGGGCGTTTTGCGAAAGCGGTATTGACTACGGCAACATCACGGCTTTTCAAAACACACCAGATGCCTGTAAGTACATGATTTTAATAAGGAAGGTTCTCGGCCTGCCAAGGCGACATGTCCGCCAGCCAGAGCTTCGTCAAATGCCTGTTTCGCTTTGTCAGCTTGAGGTGTCGATCCCCAGTTGCAAACAAAGTGCACGCGGTGCCAGCCAAGATTTGTATTTGGGAAATAATCCATCAAATTGATCATGGGACTACTGCAAAGACCGCTTTGATGCGACTAACAGACCTTGATGCCTGGCGCAGCATCGGTGAGTCTGGGCTCGAAGCCGACACTCATGACTTCCCAAAAACCACCGTTTGTTGAACGGCTTTCATAAATACGACAGTTGCACAGTTAGAGCGGGCGATGTTTTTTGTGGTGTCGGTCCGATTTGCGCTTTTCAGGCGTTAACAGTGGTTATCCACATGTTAATTGCCCCAAAGCCGACTTATCCCCAAGAAATTGCTTTACAGCAGGGGGGCGGGACAGGCACCATATGGAGTAGGAACAAGTCGTGAACCATACCGTTCCTAGAGCAGCCAACTAGTCTTAGTGCCGATCTGCCCGGCAGTTTGACGTAAAATAAAGAGGCCGAGCCATGTCGCTAGCTGAACAGTTTGAATACGCAGACGATTTGCATCCCATTGATTTGGTTGAGCATATTGCCGAGCATCACGCATGGGATTTTGACCGTATCCACGATGATCAGATCGCGATGGCGGTTGTCGGCCAGTGGCGCACCTATGCGATCACATTGGCTTGGTCGGCTTATGATCAGACTTTGCGCCTGATTTGCACTTTTGAGATGGAGCCGCCTGCGGCCCGTATGCCCGCCCTGTATGAGACGTTGAATGTGATTAATGACCGCCTTTGGGCTGGATCGTTCACATGGTGGCAAGAGCAAAAGATGATGGTCTACCGCTATGGCTTGGTTCTGGCGGGGGATCAGGTGGCTGGCCCCGATCAGGTGGACACGATGATCAATGCGGCTGTGGCGGCCTGCGAGCAATATTACCCTGCGATTCAATTGGTAACTTGGGCCGACCGCACCCCTGCGGACGCCGTGCAGGTGGCCATTGGCGGCGCTTACGGTCGCGCCTGACTTGCGCTGAGGGCTTTGCCCTCATCGCCCCGCTGGGGGGCTAGCCCCCCCCAGACCCCCCCAGCATATTTCACCTCGGAAAAGGGCTCATGCGATGAATATGGACGATGTTGCGCGGCGCGGTCTGGTGCTTTTGGGCTGTGGCAAGATGGGGGGCGCTATGTTGAAGGGCTGGCTTGAGGGCGGTTTGCCTGCAGCGTCGGTTTGGGTGCTTGATCCGTTTCCCTCCGCGTGGCTGAAAACGACAGGTGTGCATGTGAATGCGGGTGTACCTGATGATCCGGCGATTGCCTTGATTGCCGTCAAGCCGCAGATGATGGGAGAGGCGCTGCCAGCGATGCAGGCGCTTGGCAACGGGGCGACATTGTTCGTCTCTGTTGCCGCGGGCACGCCGATTGCGAAGTTTGAGGCCGTTTTGGGCGATCAGACCCCGATCGTGCGGGCCATGCCCAACACCCCCGCTGCGATTGGCCGTGGGATTTCGGCGATTGTCGGCAATGCGCATACGACGGCGGCACATCTGGCACTGGCTGACGCCTTGCTTTCGGCTGTTGGTCAGGTCGTGCATTTGGAGAATGAGGGGCAGATTGATGCGGTCACTGGCGTCTCTGGCTCTGGTCCTGCCTATGTCTTCCATCTGATAGAGACATTGGCAGCGGCAGGGGAGGCGCAGGGATTACCTGCTGCGATGGCGCTGCAATTGGCGAAAGCCACAGTTGCCGGGGCAGGGGCCTTGGCCGAGGCGGCGGATGAAGACCCGACCCAATTGCGGGTCAATGTCACCTCGCCCAACGGCACCACACAGGCCGCGTTGGAGGTCTTGATGGATGAGGCGCAGGGCTTTCCGGCGCTTTTGAACCGCGCGGTCAAGGCCGCGACAGAACGCTCGAAGGAATTGGCTCGTGGGTGAGATTAGCTTTGATTACTTCGTAAAGGTTGACGTACGCGTCGGCACCGTGATCCGCGCCGAGCATTACCCCGAGGCCCGCAACCCGTCGATCAAGATGTGGGTCGATTTTGGCGATGAGATCGGTGAGAAAAAGACCTCTGCCCAAGTCATGGTGCATTATACACCAGAAAGCCTTGTCGGGCGGCAGGTCATGGCGGTCGTGAACTTTCCGCCGCGCCAGATTGGCAAGTTCATGTCCGAAGTTCTCGTGCTTGGATTTCCAGATGAAAACGGGGCCGTGGTTTTGGCGCAACCTGATTTTGACGTGCCCAAAGGAGGACGGCTGCATTGAAAAAACTATTGATTACCCGTGCCATGCCCGATGCAACCATCGCGGCCGCCCGTCTGCGATTTGAGGTTGATTTGCGCGAAAGCGTGGACGGCATGATGCCCGATGAGGCAGCGGCGGCCTTGGCTGCCTATGATGCGATCTTGCCGACCTTGGGTGACCAATTTACCGCAGCGGCCTTTACGGGCGACATCCGGTGCAAGGTGCTTGCGAATTTCGGTGTCGGCTATAACCACATTGATGTGAAAGCGGCCCGTGCGGTGGGGGTGGCTGTGACCAACACGCCTGATGCCGTGACCGATGCCACAGCCGATATCGCATTGACGTTGATCTTGTCGGCCTGCCGTCGGGCGGGCGAGGGTGAGCGGCTGGTGCGCTCGGGGCTCTGGCTGGGCTGGCAGCCGACGCAAATGCTGGGCACCCATGTAACGGGCAAGCGGCTCGGGATCGTGGGAATGGGGCGGATCGGGCAAGCTGTGGCCAAGCGCTGTCACTACGGGTTTGACATGCCTGTGATCTATTACAACCGCTCTGAAAAAGAGGTGGATGTTCCCTCGCGGCAGGTCGAGAGCCTGAATGCCTTGATGAGCCAAGCGGACATTATCGTGATCACAGTTCCAGGTGGCGGATCAAATACCAATTTGATTAGCGCTGAAATGATTGCCGAAATGCAAAAAACCGCAGTTCTGGTGAATGTGGCGCGTGGCGACGTGGTTGACGAAACTGCCTTGATTGCGGCCTTGCAAGAGGGGCGGATTGCGGCGGCGGGCTTGGATGTTTACGCGCGTGAACCGCTGGTGCCGCAAGAGTTGCGTGCGCTTGAGAACGTGGTTCTGCTGCCTCATTTGGGCACGGCAGCACTTGAGGTGCGCGAAGCGATGGGGCAAATGGCCGTCGACAATTTGATCGCTTGGGCCGACGGGGCACCGCTGCCGCAATTGGTCAATTAGGCGGTATCGCCCACGGCCTCGCGCCAGTGGCTGCGGCACAGCGATACATAGCGCTCGTTGCCACCCACCGCGATCTGATCGCCAGTGGTCAGCACATTGCCTTCGGCGTCTTTACGCACGACCATCGTCGCCTTCTTGCCGCAGTGGCAGATCGTACGGATTTCGCGCATCTCGTCCGAGAGGGCGAGAAGCGCCGCAGAACCCGGAAAGAGCTTGCCCTGAAAATCGACCCGCAAGCCAAAACACATGATTGGCACGCCAAGATCGTCGACCGCGCGCGCCAGCTGCCAGACTTGATCTTCTGACAGAAACTGGGCTTCGTCGATAAAAATGCAGGCGCAGGGGCCCGCCGCGAGACGGGTTTCAATCTTGGTATAAAGATTTTCGGTCAGGCCAAAGGTATCGGCATCCGCGCCGATCCCGATGCGGCTACCGATGCGACCTTCGCCGGCACGTTTGTCGAACTGGGCGATGATCAGATAGGTCTGCATCCCGCGTTCGATGTAGTTGTGCGACGCCTGCAAGAGCACGGTCGATTTGCCCGCGTTCATGGTGGAGTAATTGAAGTAAAGCTTTGCCATGCCGCCTGAATATCGCTGTGGAGTGATCTTTGGCAAGACCACCCCACAGGATTAACGGCCAACTCTCCTTGTGAACATTCAGTCCCGAAAGAAACTTGTTACACAAACAGGTGGCGTTGCACTGCGGTCCAGATCGAGGGAACGAGACACGCGAAACTGTGCAACCCCGTAACTTGGGTCTGCGATGTAAGTTGGCATCTACTGGTTACTGTCCCGAAACGTGAGACTGTTTTATCAATGACAAACTAGGCGCCAGCCATTAATGGGAAGTTCATAAGAGTTTTCCCCGCAGGGGTACGGCATTAGTTGAGGAAAGAATATGGCAGGCTACGGTAGCTATCTGAAAAAGCACACTGAGGCACTTGTAAAGGACGTCGGCATCGAAGCTGCTTGCGAACTGACTGGAAAGTCGAAGGCCACTTTGGGGCGTTATTATTCGGATGCTGACGAACATGCCGACCGCTTTATGCCTGTGGATGCCGTTGCCGCGCTGGAGGCCGCAGCGTCCTATCCGCATGTGACCTCCGCTTTGGCGGAAATGCGTGGGATCACCTTGTCTTATGATGAATCCAGGAACAATACCGAGGGTGGCATCAACTCTGATGTGATCAAGTTGAGCCAGCGCTTTGCCATGCTGATGGGGGAGTATAACATCTCGATCGAAGACGGGGTGATCTCGATGAATGAGGCCAAGCGATTGCTGCGCGAAACGACGGCGCTGCAAAAGGTTTTGCTCGATATGAAGTTGCATCTGGAAGAAGGCAAACCGGTCTAGGATGGACCTTTCCGACCTGCCCAATATCGCAGAAGATGCGCTTTTTCCCGTCGATTTCGATGCGTTGAAGGCGGGCGGTGACCCCAGTCATCCGCCGCGCATCTTACTGCTCTATGGCTCATTGCGCGATGTCAGCTATTCCCGGCTAGCGGCCATGGAGGCGGCGCGGATTTTGCGCGCTTTGGGCTGCGAGACGCGCATGTTTGACCCGTCCGGTCTGCCACTGCCCGACGATGCGCCGGACACCCATGATAAGGTGGTAGAGCTGCGCGAGCTTGTTATGTGGTCCGAAGGCATGGTGTGGTCCAGCCCCGAGCGCCATGGTGCGATGACCGCCATCATGAAAGCCCAGATCGACTGGATCCCACTGTCACCGATTGGCGGGGTGCGCCCGACGCAAGGCAAGACCTTGGCGGTTATGCAAGTTTGCGGTGGGTCGCAATCGTTTAACACCGTCAACCAGCTGCGCATCTTGGGCCGCTGGATGCGCTTGCTCACAATCCCCAATCAGTCATCCGTGCCGAAAGCGTGGTCCGAATTCGAGAATGGCCGCATGAAGGCGGGCCCGCTCTACAATCGGATCGTCGATGTCATGGAAGAGCTGGTGCGCTTTACATTACTTACCCGTGGACGGCCCGAACTGACCGATCGCTACTCGGAGCGGGTTGAAAGTCTTGAAGAAACCCATGTGCGGGTCACAACAACGTAGGATGCGTTTCAACGCATCTACCCTCTTTCGACAATCACCGACCCCACCGAATATCCTGCTCCGAATGAGCAAATCAGACCTGTGTCGCCTTTGTTCAAATCTGCCGAATGCTGCGCAAACGCGATGATACTCCCTGCCGAGGATGTATTGGCGTAGTCCTGCAAAATATTGGGCTGCTCACCAGCCTCAGGATCACGCCCCAGCACCCGCTTGCCGATGTAGTCGTTCATCGACTTGTTCGCCTGATGTAGCCAGAGCCGCTTTAAATCGGACGCTTGCAGACCTTCCGCCGCCATGTGATCGGCAATATGTTTACTCACCAGCGGCAAAACTTCCTTAAAAACTTTGCGCCCGTTTTGCATGAATTGCATGTCGCGGCGATCTTCGGAGGCGTCATGAGTGCGGCGCAAAAAACCATTATTGTTGCGGATATTGTTTGAGAATTGGGTGGCACACCGTGTTGATTTCACTTTGAAATGCGGGGCGGACAGATCGTCGTCCCGTTCCAAAACGGTCGCGGTCGCAACATCACCAAAGATAAAGTGACAATCGCGGTCGCGCCATTCGAGGTGGCCTGAACAAATTTCCGGGTTGACGACGATAGCGCGCCGGATCGAGCCTGATTTGATCATATCGGAAGCGGTCTGGATGCCGAAGGTCGCTGAAGAGCAGGCGACGTTCATGTCGAATGCAAAGCCGCCCGCGCCCAAGAGTGCTTGGACTTCAACGGCGATGGCGGGGTAGGCCCGTTCCATATTAGAGGCCGCGCAGATCGTCAGATCAATTTGAGACGCCTCCAAGCCAGCGGCTGCCAACGCTTTTTTGCAGGCGCTCACGCCGATTTCCGCCATGTAGCCGGGACTGTCATCGGCCCGTTGCGGCAACTTGGGGAACATGCGTGTGGGGTCAAGCACGCCGGATTTGTCGAGGACATAGCGCTGCTCGATCCCTGAAGCCGCCAAGATGAAATCTGCGGAGGATTGCGGTTTCGCTTCCAGCTCACCCGCCGCAATTCTACTGGCGTTTTCAATGTTATAGAGGTCAGCGTAGGCGTTGAAGCTGGCAACCAACTCGTCGTTGCTAATGACCTCTGTCGGGGTGAAAACCCCTGTGCCCGTGATTGCGACGTTATACATGGCCAACCCCTGTTGTGATGCTGCGAACGGTAGGCTTACGGCTCATTTATGCCAAGCGTGACGGCGCGTCAGGCGAGGTGTGTGAATAGCCTCTAGATTTGTCGACGCCTCGCTTGGTAATTTTTTGCTTGAATTCTATTACCAATTTCAATTGGTCAGGAGCTGTGTCGCGAAGCCCTGAGCTTTGATTGGAAAAGTAGAACATAATTTCAGGTGAATGTGTCTCGCATCCGGGGACTCCCGCATGGAAGCCAGAGCGGCGGCCACCATCTTGGCCAATTGTATCAACAACCTCACGGACGATTTGTCGATCTGCGCCCAGGTTACCAGGTGAGGCAAGTAGAATGCGAATTTGCTCAATGTCGTTAGACATGATCTGGACCTCAAAAATTCTCAGAGATCCAGATCATAACTGATTGGAGAAGAATCAAGTTACCCTTGCAGGCTACGCACATCCACACCACCTTCAACACGTGCGGCCATGGCCATTGCTGCGGCTTGTGCCCCTGCGGCGGTCGTGAAGTAGGGGATTTTGTCGTAGAGGGCGACGGCGCGGATGTCGCGGCTGTCCTCGACGGCTTGGCTGCCTTCGGTCGTGTTGAACACAAGCGCGATGTGCCCGTCCTTGAGGCGGTCAACGATGGTCAGGCCGCCCTCATAGACCTTGTTCACGGTCTCGCAAGCGAGCCCTGCGTCGGTGAAAAACTGTGCCGTGCCGCGGGTTGCAGTGAGGTCAAAGCCCAAGCCCAGAAGGGTTTGCGCCGCTTCCAACATGAGAGGTGTTTTGTCGGCGTCGCGGATCGAGACAAAGACGGTGCCTTCGGTAGGAAGGTCCACGCCTGCGCCCATTTGTGCCTTTAGGAACGCCTTGGCGAAGGAGCGGTCCCAGCCCATGACCTCGCCCGTCGAACGCATTTCCGGCCCAAGGATCGTGTCAACGCCAGGGAAGCGGGCGAAGGGCAACACGGCCTCTTTGACCGAGAACCACGGTGTCTTCGGGTCGGCCAACATGAAGGGGTCACGCAGCGGCAGGGGCGCCATTGGGTCCGCGCCTATCACATAGGCGGGGGCCGCGGGGAAGTTCGAGAGCGGCTCGCCCGCCATAAGGCGCGCGGCGATGGAAGCGATGGCGCTGTCCGTTGCCTTGGCCACGAAGGGCACTGTGCGGGACGCGCGCGGGTTCACCTCGATGAGGTAGATTTCATCGTCCTTGATCGCGAATTGCACGTTCATCAGGCCAACGACATTGATCGCCAATGCGAGCGCCTCTGTCTGCACACGAATGCGGTCGATCACGGCGTCAGAGAGTGAGTAGGGTGGCAGCGAGCAGGCGCTGTCGCCCGAGTGCACGCCTGCTTCTTCGATGTGCTGCATGATGCCAGCGACGTGTACGTTTTCACCGTCGCACAGCGCGTCAACGTCGAGTTCCACTGCGCCGTCGAGGTAGCTGTCGAGGAGGACGGGGCTATCGCCAGAGACGACCACAGCTTCTGCGATATAGCGTTCAAGCTGGGCCTGATCGCGCACAATTTCCATGGCGCGACCGCCGAGGACATAGGATGGGCGGATCACCAGCGGGAAGCCGATTTCCGCTGCAATCTTAAAGGCTTGCTCGTCGGTGGAGGCAATGCCGTTCACGGGCTGTTTGAGGCCCAGTTTGGTCACGAGATCAGCAAAGCGCTCACGGTCTTCGGCCAGATCAATCGCGTCGGGCGAGGTGCCAAGGATCGGGATACCGGCCTCTTGCAAGGCGTTTGCGAGCTTGAGCGGGGTCTGGCCGCCGAACTGCACGATCACGCCGTGCAACACGCCGTTTTCTTGCTCGACACGCAGGATTTCCATAACGTGCTCGAATGTGAGAGGCTCGAAATAGAGGCGGTCGGAGGTGTCGTAGTCGGTGGACACGGTCTCGGGGTTACAGTTGATCATGATCGTCTCGTAGCCCTGATCGGTGAGCGCGAAACAAGCGTGGCAGCAGCAATAATCGAACTCGATCCCTTGGCCGATGCGGTTTGGACCGCCGCCCAAGATGACCACTTTTTTACGGTCAGACGGGCGTGCTTCGCATTCGACATCGCCCATGACGGGGGATTCGTAAGTGGAGTACATATATGGTGTTTGCGCCTCGAATTCGGCGGCGCAGGTGTCGATCCGTTTGAAGACGGCGTTTACGCCCATCGCGTGACGGATGGCGCGGACTTCGGCCTCGGAATGCTCGACCAATTTGGCAAGGCGTGCGTCGGTGAAGCCCATCATCTTGAGGTCGCGCATGCCTTTCTCGGACGTGGGCAGGCCGTTGGCGATAACGTTAGCCTCGGCCTCGATGATCTCGCGGATGCGCGCAAGGAACCACGGGTCGAATTTGGTCACAGCGTGGATGTCGTCGTCAGACATGCCGTGGCGCATGGCTTGGGCTATAACGCGGATCCGGTCGGGGGTCTGTTTGGCCAGCGCCTTGGTGATGGCGGCGGCGTCAGGCGCGCCCGGGATTGCGATGTCGTCAAAGCCCGTCAGGCCCGTTTCCATGGAGGCCAGCGCCTTTTGCATGGATTCGTGGAAGGTGCGGCCGATGGCCATCGCCTCGCCTACGGACTTCATCGCGGTTGTGAGGTGCGGCTCGGAGCCTGCGAATTTCTCGAAGGCAAAGCGCGGGATTTTGGTGACCACATAGTCGATTGTTGGCTCAAACGACGCCGGTGTGACGCCCGTGATGTCGTTGTCGAGCTCGTCGAGCGTGTAGCCGACCGCAAGCTTGGCCGCGATTTTTGCGATCGGGAAACCTGTGGCCTTGGAGGCCAGCGCAGAGGAGCGCGACACGCGGGGGTTCATCTCGATGACGACCATGCGACCGTCGGAGGGGTTCACGGCCCATTGCACGTTCGAGCCGCCCGTCTCGACGCCGATTTCGCGCAGCACGTTGATCGAGTGGGTGCGCATGATCTGGTATTCTTTGTCGGTCAGCGTCAGGGCAGGGGCCACGGTGATCGAATCGCCTGTGTGCACACCCATGGGATCGACGTTCTCAATCGCGCAGACGATGATGGCATTGTCGGCCTTGTCGCGCACGACTTCCATCTCGAATTCCTTCCAGCCCAAGAGCGACTCGTCCACGAGGATCTGCGCCATGGGGGAGGCTTCCATGCCTGTGCGGCAATAGTATTCGTATTGGTCGCGGTTGTAGGCCACGCCGCCGCCAGTCCCGCCAAGCGTAAAGGCGGGGCGGATGATGGCAGGCAGGCCGACATATTCGATGGCGTCGATGGCAAGCTGCAGACCCGCCTTGATGTCGTATTTGCCGTTCTCCTTTTTCGGCGCGGTGATGATGGTAGCCTTCGGGTTTTCAATGCCCAGACGGTCCATCGCTTCACGGAAAAGCTTGCGATCTTCTGCCATTTCAATGGCTTCGCGTTTCGCGCCGATCATTTCGACGCCGAATTTTTCAAGCACGCCCATGTCGGCGAGGGCCAATGATGTGTTCAGACCCGTCTGACCACCCATTGTGGGCAAAAGCGCATCGGGGCGCTCTTTCTCGATGATCTTGGCGACAACTTCGGGGGTGATCGGCTCGATGTAGGTCGCATCCGCTAGGCCCGGATCGGTCATGATCGTCGCGGGGTTCGAGTTGACCAGAATGACGCGGTAACCTTCTTCGCGCAGCGCCTTACAGGCTTGTGCGCCAGAATAGTCGAATTCGCAGGCTTGTCCGATAATAATAGGGCCTGCACCTATAATCATGATCGATTTGATATCATCACGTTTTGGCATTTGGCAGCGCCCCCATCAGTATTTGCAAATTGTCCTGCGTTATAGGGATGGGGCGGGTGGGTGCAAGCGGGGGTTTCGATTTTTCGACGAAAAATCGTGGCGTCTCGAGTGCATAATCGCGTTCGCTTGAATGATGCGCGTCAGATTGCTTGACTTCACCGCGTCAAAGGGGTGTATCGGGTCGACCGTTTTATCCTTTGAGGACTGCTAAAATGCACGCTTATCGCTCCCATTCCTGTGCCGACCTGACCGCTGCCAATGTTGGGGGGACTGTTCGCCTATCAGGCTGGGTCAACCGCGTACGCGATCACGGCGGCATTCTGTTCATCGATTTACGCGACCACTACGGGATTACCCAAGTGTTGTGTGACCCCGATTCGGCTGCGTTCGCCGATGTCGAGAAGGTCCGTTCCGAGTGGTGTATCCGCATTGATGGCGAGGTGAAGGCCCGCGCGCCCGAGCTGGTGAACACCAAGATTCCGACGGGCGAAGTTGAAGTGTTTATACGCGCGATTGAGGTGCTCGGTGCGGCCAAGGAGTTGCCGTTGCAGGTGTTTGGTGATCAGGAGTATCCAGAGGAAACCCGCCTGAAGTATCGCTATCTGGACCTGCGCCGCGAGGCGATGCAGGACAATATGAAGTTGCGGTCTGACGTTGTGTCCTCGATGCGCAAGCGGATGTGGGACAAGGGGTTCCGCGAGTTCCAGACGCCGATCATCACGGCCTCTTCCCCTGAGGGCGCGCGCGACTTCCTCGTGCCCTCCCGTTTACACCCCGGTAAATTCTACGCGCTGCCTCAAGCCCCGCAGCAGTTCAAACAGCTGTTGATGGTCTCTGGTTTCGACAAATATTTCCAGATTGCGCCGTGTTTCCGCGACGAAGACCCGCGGGCGGATCGTTCGCCGACTGACTTTTACCAGCTTGATCTGGAGATGTCCTTTGTTGAGCAGCAGGATGTGTTCGACACGATCCAGCCTGTGATCACGGGGATTTTCGAAGAGTTTGGCAAGGGCCGCAAGGTTGACCAGACATGGGAGCAGATCAGCTACCGTGACGCGGCTGCTTGGTATGGCTCTGATAAGCCTGACCTGCGCAACCCGATCAAGATGCAGGTTGTAAGCGAGCATTTCGCGGGTTCTGGGTTTGCGATTTTCGCGAAACTTCTCGAACAAGAAGGCACCGAAGTGCGGGCCATTCCTGCGCCGACGGGTGGGTCGCGCAAGTTCTGTGACCGTATGAATGCCTTTGCACAGAAAGAAGGTTTGCCCGGGATGGGCTATATCTTCTGGCGCGAAAAAACCGCCGATTCTGTGGCGCAAGAGATGGGGATCACTGTGGCCGCAGCGAAGGCCAAACTGGCTAAGGGCGAAGTGGAAGGTGGCATGGAAGCGGCTGGACCACTCGCCAAAAACATCGGGCCTGAGCGCACAGAAGCAATTCGTCAGCAATTGGGCCTTGGTCTTGGCGATGCGGCGTTCTTCCTTGGCGGCAAGCCGAAGGCGTTTGAAGCTGTCGCAGGGCGTGCGCGGAATGTGATTGGCGAGGAGCTTGGCTTGACGGATATGAACCGTTTTGCCTTTGCGTGGATCGTAGATTTCCCGATTTACGAGCGTGATGCCGAGACTGGCGAGATTGATTTCGAGCACAACCCGTTCTCGATGCCACAAGGTGGGATGGAGGCACTGGAAGGTGCGCCAGAAGATGTGCTTGGCTATCAGTATGACCTTGCGTGCAACGGCTATGAGCTGGTGTCGGGGGCGATCCGGAACCACAAGCCAGAGATTATGTTCAAGGCGTTTGAGATCGCAGGTTACGGTCGTGAAGAGGTTGAAAAGCGGTTCGGCGGCATGGTGAATGCGTTCCAATATGGCGCGCCGCCGCACGGTGGCTGTGCGGCTGGGATCGACCGCATCGTGATGTTGCTCGCAGATGCGACCAACCTGCGCGATGTGATCCTGTTCCCGATGAACCAACGCGCCGAAGACGTGATGATGGGCGCACCAAGCCTGCCAACCAACGAGCAGATGCGCGAATTGCACCTGCGGGCGATCCCGCCAACCAAAGGCTAAAGGATTTGGGCAAAGTATTGCCCAATCCGCCACTTTCCCCGCGCAATTCTCATGCCGTCTCCTATGTAGAGGGCATGAGCGACGCAGGACAAAACCAGCATGCCATTTGACCCGACCATTGCCGCCATCCGCTTTGGCAGCGGGTTATCGCCGCATTTCGCAAGGCTGGCGGACTCCGGCGCGATTTTGGCGGAGCTTGCGCGCAAACCGCAGTTCGAGATTGCAGGATTCAAAGCGGCACGGCCTTCCTTGATGCAGTTGAGTGCAGCAGCAAGGGCGCGGCGCGAGGCGGTTGGCACGGATCAGTACGCGGCGAAAGATACCGCCGCGAAAGAGACGCGCAGGGCCGCAGCAGTGACTTACGATCAAACCATGCGCGCGACGATCGCGCGGTTTTTGGATGCGCAGCACGGCTTTGCGGAGCGTCTTGCGGATTTTTGGGCCGACCATTTTACCGTGATTGCCCGCAATACGGCGCAACGACACCTGATTTCGGCTTATATCGAAGAGTCCGTGCGCCCCTACATCGGAGGCTCTTTCGTCGACATGCTGGGTGCGGTGATGACGGATTCGCTGATGCTGCTATATTTACAGCAAATTCAGTCAATGGGCCCCGACAGTCCACGCGGTCAGCGGCTCGGGCGGGGGCTCAATGAAAACCTTGCCCGCGAGTTGTTGGAATTGCACACCTTAGGTGTTGACGGGCGCTATGAGCAGGCGGATGTCCGCGCGCTGGCAGAGCTGCTGACGGGGTTGACCTATAACGGCAAGCAAGGGTTCTTTTACAACGACGGTATGGCGCAACCTGGGGCCGAGACGGTTCTTGGCGTGACTTATGATGCGGCGGACGGGGTGCCAAATATCCTTGCCGCGATTGAAGATATCGCGCTGCATCCGGATACGGCGCACCATCTGTGCATGAAAATAGCCACCTATTTTATGGGCACTGCGCCAGATGCCGCGATGGTTGCTGCCATGGCTGGCCGCTATCTGGAGACGGGTAGCCAGTTGCAGCCTGTTTATGAGGTGATGTTTGGATATGCTGCGGCGTGGTCGCGCGACCTGCGTCAAATTAAATCTCCGCTGCTGTTTATGACCTCCGGACTGCGCGCTTTGGGCGTTTCGGGGGCACAAATGATGGAGATTGACCGGCGCGCGATGCGGCGCGTTGTGATCGAGCCGCTCCGCGTGATGGGGCAACCATGGCAGGTGCCATTGGGGCCTGATGGCTGGCCCGATGACGGCGCGGATTGGATCACGCCGCAGGGGGTTGCCGGGCGGATCAATTGGGCGATGACGGCACCGCAGATCATGGTTGAGCGTGAGCTTCCTGATCCGCGTGTTTTTGTGCAAACCGCCTTGGGGGATCTTGCAACGCAAGAGGTCATATTTGCCGCGAGTGCCGCGGAATCGAAATTCGAGGGGGTAGGTGTGGTGCTTGCGGCCCCCGCGTTCCAAAGGAGCTAGCGGATGGATCGTAGAATGTTTCTGGCCCGCGCGATGGCCTTGGGCTGCTCGGCGGCTGCCAGCCCGCTGATCACGCCCGTAGCCTTCGCAGCGGCGCCTTGGGACACCCGACTGGTCGTCATTATTTTGCGCGGCGGCATGGATGGGTTGGATGTTTTTCGCCCCGTTGGCGATGCGGATTTCGCGGGATTGCGTCCGGCGTTGCGCCAAAAGTCTCTTGATTTGAATGGATTTTTTGGCATCAACGATGCTCTGTCGCCACTTTTGCCGCTTTGGGAAGCGGGCGAGTTTGGTGCCGCACATGCGGTATCCACGCCCTACCGCGACAAACGCAGCCATTTTGACGGGCAAGACATTCTGGAGGCGGGTCTGGCCGATTTCGGCGGCGGGTCGCGGGATGGCTGGCTTAACCGGATGCTGCAAGTTGTCCCTGATGTGACGGGGGAGACGGCCTTTGCAATTGGCCGCGAGCAGCAGTTGATTATGTCCGGTTCTGCCCCTGCCGCACAGTGGTCGCCAGACGCACGCCTTTCCCTGTCGCCGCAAGCCCATCTCTTGTTGAAAATGGTGCAGTCCACCGACCCGCTTTTTGAGCGGGCTTCGGCTCAGGCGATCGAGATCGCGCAGTCCATCGCTGCCTCTGCCGCCGCAGATGAGGCCGAGGCCGATATGATGATGGCAGATCCGATGATGGCTGCGGTCAATGGCAATCGGGAACATGTGCAACTTGCTGAATTTGCGGCGGCACGGTTGCGGGACGAGACCCGCATTGCAAGTTTTTCGATCTTGGGCTGGGATACCCATTTGAACCAGCATATGACCTTGCGAAACGCCCTATCCCAATTGAACGACACGATCCTGACATTGCGCGCGGGTCTTGGTCCTGTTTGGGACAAGACGGCGGTCTTGTGTCTGACCGAGTTTGGACGCACGGCGCGCGAAAACGGGACCAAGGGGACGGATCACGGCACAGGCGGGGCGATGGTGTTTGCAGGCGGCGCGCTGAATGGCGGGCGCATTCTGGGCGATTGGCCCGGGCTGTCGGAGGCCGATCTCTATAACCGTCGCGATCTGATGCCGACACGCGACATCCGCGCCTACCCTGCATGGGTGATGCATGCGCTGATGGGTATTGAGCGCCACACGATCGAAGGGGCGATTTTTCCGGGGCTTGATATGGGGCGTGATCCGGGAATTGTCGCTTAAAGCGATCCCGAGGCCTCTAGGCGAAGTTGGACCATCGCGCCAAGAGCGACGAGATCGGCTGCGGTGGATGTGCCTTTCGCGACTTTGTCGGCGAGTTGGCTCGCCGCCGTGTCAAGATCCTCGTCATGGACAGAGCGCGCCACACCCTTGAGAAACTGCGTCACATAGCCGATGTGGTCGGTTCCACCATGAATGACAGATGCCACATGGTTCAGATCGTCGCGATAGGCGAGCAAATCAGGAGCAATAACCTCGTCAGAGACCAGGCGCGGCCCCGGAGGTTGCCTGTCGTCCGGCAAATGCTGTAGAATCGCGCTTTGAAACTCGGCCAGCGAAGAAATCGGTTTGGCGATAAACCCGTCAGCCCCTGCTTGCATAACTGCCATTTGGGAATCGACATCGCCGCTGGTGCCGAGGATCACGTCGATTTTCGGGGTCGCGCGAGTGCAGGCGGCGATCAGGTCGATCCCTGACCCGTCAGGAAGCCCGACATCGACGATCAGCACAGTAGGCCGATAGGTACTCAGGTGTTTTTGTGCATGGGCCAGACTGTCGGCCCGCCTGATCCGCGCCCCTGAGCGCAGGCACAAGAGCCGCAAGGCCTCGCAAGCAAAGCGGCTGTCTTCGACCACGAGCACCGTCAATCCCAAGAGCGGTCGGCGAGCCGTCGGTGGTCGGGTCGTTAAAAAGTCGTCGAGCGAATCCATTGTCCCTACCTCTGATATCGTTGCGTTGCGTCCATTCAACGCAGTCATTCCCTAAGGTTCGGTTAAGCCTGACATTGCACCTGCCAATTTTGCAGGACATAAACACGTAACCCAAAACGAACGGAGCAAATCTATGATCGGACGCCTTAACCACGTGGCAATTGCGGTTCCTGATTTGGAGGCCGCCGCCGCGCAATACCGCAATACGCTGGGCGCCGACGTTGGCCCTGCCCAAGACGAGCCTGATCACGGGGTTACGGTTGTCTTCATCACGTTGCCTAATACCAAGATCGAGTTGCTCTATCCTCTGGGCGAGAATTCCCCGATCAACGGCTTTTTGGAAAAGAACCCTTCGGGCGGCATTCACCACATATGCTATGAAGTAGATGACATTCTGGCAGCGCGTGACCATTTGCTAAGTGAGGGAGCACGGGTCTTGGGGACGGGCGAGCCCAAGATTGGCGCCCATGGCAAGCCTGTTTTGTTTTTGCACCCCAAGGACTTTAACGGCTGCTTGGTCGAGCTAGAACAAGTGTAAGCGAAAGGGCTTCACAAAATGGGTATTACCTCTGCAATCGTTCTGTTTGCCGTGATTTGGTTCATGGTGTTTTTTGTCGTGCTGCCGCTGGGCCTCAAGACCCAATCGGAGATGGGCGAGGTCGTCCCGGGCACCCATGGCTCGGCACCGGGCAATCTGGACATCAAGCACAAGGTGAAGATCACCTCGATTTGGGCGATTGGCATTTGGATTATCATCGCAGGCACGATTTTGTCGGGCCTGATTACGGTGCGCGATCTGGATTGGTTTGACCGCATGGCGACACCTGAGGTCAGTGCAACCGATGGAATAAATGGGTAAAGGTCGCCGCCCCTAGGATAGGTATGATCAGGTTCACGAGCGGAATGGTCAGCGGCATTGCCATCAGGCAGCCCGCAATCCAGATTTTCCCGCCGTGTTTCTTGCGCAGAATTTTCGCCTCTGCCCGCCCGATACGCCGCATGGCCGCGAGTTGGAAATATTCCCGCCCGAGCAGATACCCGTTGAGCGCAAAGAAGATCGGCAGCGCAAATATCGGCAGCAGCGCATAGAGCGCAAAGGCCAGAATATTCGCGCCGATCAACACGCCCAAGAAGTTCACCGTATCGCGCAGACCCTCCCAGAAGTTGGCGCGCGGCACGGCCGGCAGCGACGGGTAATGCACGTCCTCGACGGCTTGTGCGACATCGTCGAGAAAGAGCGAGGTCATGGCCGAGGCCACGGGGACCATGAGGAACACCGACATCAGGATCATCAACCCAAGCGACCCCCAGCTCAAGAGATCGCCCAGCCAAGAGACTTCACCCACAAAGGGGAGCGCAATGCCGCCCGCTGCAAAGGCTTGGATCGCCCACAGCAACGCCGCATAGGTGCCCACGAGCAGCGCGATCGTCAGCCCGATTCCAAGCAGTAACACACGCCTGAAGCGCGGGTCGGGCAGTTGGGCGAGTGCCTTGAAAAACGAGGTCAGGATCATGAGCGCATCCACGTTGTGATCGCGGCAAGATCGGGGCGCGGGCGCTCTGGCGGGGCGCTGGTTTCCGTGCCGATGTGGATGAAACCTGCGACCGATTCCTCTGGCGTCAGCGCAAAGGCTTGCGCGATGAATGTGCGGTCGTGGCTCATCCAGCCAGAGAGCCAGTTTGCGCCCCAGCCTGCTGCCAACGCCGCGTTGACCATCGCGTTGCAGACGGCGCCTGCAGAGTAGATTTGCTCGATTGTGGGGACTTTGTCAGACGGTTTCGGGCTGCTGATCACGGCCACAGCAAGATCCGCAGTGGCAAATTGCGCAACCGCCTTTTCGATTTTGTCGGGCGCGATATCGAGGGCAGCACCGCGCGCTGGCACATCTTGCGCGAGCCGCGTAAGCGCGGCTTTCTCCAGTACGATAAACCGCCATGGTTCCAGCTTGCCATGATCAGGCGTGCGGGCCGCTGCCGTCAGGATCACGTGCAATTCATCCGCGTTGGGTACTGGACCCGTCAACGTCTTTGCGGGGCGCGAACGGCGGGTGAGCAGGAAATCGAGAGCGGCTTGGTTCTTGGCAGGCATGATGCGTCCTTTATCTGTCGGCTCACAAATATGGAGCAAGGCCGCGCGGGGCAAGGTTTATGGCATGGATATTATGGGCGCAGGCGCGTAGGTTGGTATCAAAGGAGCCTCTCTCATGAAACACGTGCCAAAAGAGACGACCGATGACGAGTTGATCAAGCAGTTCCTCAACAAGGGCGGCAAGGTGACGAAGGGCAAGACGAAGCCTTTGGCACCAGAGTTGGGCCTCAGCAACAACTCCTGGAACAACAAATACACGAAAGAAGAAAAAGCGGCGATGAAGAAGCCCTAAGCATTGAAAGGGGGCGTCCCCAAATCCGGTGCTTCTCAAGGCTTGCTTCCGATCCATTTGGACACAGGCGCGGCCGTTATCCCGTGCGGCCCGAACCAGCCAAGGAACAGCTTGTCGCGCAGGGCAAGGCTTGTTCCCGCCGGCGAGAGCCGGATCGGTTACATCCGCACCGCGGTCAGGAACACAATAGCAAGCACGACGGCTTCCCAAGCCATATGCGCCAGCCCGTCGTTCAATAGCGCGTAAGCATTCACACAGCAGGATTCCCGAGGTCGCGATTTGCAGATATGCACCCATTCACGTGCCGCAGAAGGTCTTGAACGGTCCAAATCCTGAGGGCGCGGGCAGGGCGTATTTGTCCAGACGGTCCCGTTTGGTACAGGGGTCGGACAGCACATCAAGAAGCGCATTGAAAGCAGCCATGTCGCCTGTTTCTGCGGCCGTCAGGGCCTCCTCCACGAGGTGGTTGCGTGGGATGTAGATCGGGTTGGTCTTGTTCATCGCGGTTGCCCGCTCCGCAGGGTCTTGCGGGTCACGCATCAACCTCTCCGCCCAAGCTGCCAGCCATGCAGAGATCGCGGACTTGTCTTTGAACATGTCCGTCACAGGCGCTGGATGAGCCAAGGCAGCCTGCGCCAATGCGCGAAAGAACAGTGTGTAATCAACCTCTTGTCCTTCCATTGCGGTGAAGAGGTCGTTGATCAGATCGGCGTCGTCTTTCTCTGCGGAGGCAAGTCCGATCTTTGCCCGCATCCCGTCAAGCCAGATTTCGGTGTAGCGCCCGATGAAATCCTCGATCACAGCGGTGGCCAAGCGAATGGCGTTGTCGTCATCCTCTGGATCAATGAGCGGCAAAAGCGTTTCTGCCAGCCGCGCGAGGTTCCATTGCGCGATGACGGGTTGGTTGCCGAAAGCGTAGCGGCCATTGCGGTCGATGGAGCTGAACACGGCTTTCGGGTCATAGCTGTCGACAAAGGCGCAGGGGCCGTAATCAATCGTCTCGCCCGAGATTGTGACGTTGTCGGTGTTCATCACGCCATGCACAAATCCAACATGCAGCCAGCTTGCCACCAAGGCCGCCTGGCGGTCGGCGACGCGGGTCAGGAAGGTCAGATATTTGTCCTCGGTGTCCGCCAGATCGGGGTCATGGCGGGCAATGGCATAGTTAGCCAGCTGGCGAACCTTGTCCCATTCGTTGCGCGCTGCGAAGAATTGGAAAGTGCCGACGCGCAAATGCGAGGCGGCAATGCGGGCGAGCACGGCGCCCTTCTTGGGGCCCTCGCGAAAGACGTTTTCGCCAGTGGTCACAGCGGCCAGAGCGCGGGTGGTGGGGATGCCCAAAGCGTGCATGGCCTCGCCCATCAGATATTCGCGTAACACGGGGCCTAGTACCGCTTTTCCGTCGCCGCCGCGCGAGAACGGCGTGCGTCCGGAGCCTTTGAGGTGCAGGTCAAAACGGTTGCCATCTCTGTCGTGGATTTCGCCCAAAAGCAGCGCGCGCCCGTCGCCTAATTGTGGGGAGAAGCCCCCGAATTGGTGGCCCGCGTAGGCCATGGCGAGAGGTGTTGCACCCTCGGGGGCCTTGGAGCCAGAGAGGGCTTCGGCGGAGGACCTCAGGGCGTCCGCGTCGAGACCGAACGATGTGGCGAGGTCTGCGTTGACCAGCATCACTTCTGGCGCGGGGGCCACGGCGCCTTGCCATTCAGCGTAGAAGCCAGCGAGGTCGCGGGCATAGGAATTGTCAAAATCGAACTTTTGCGCCGAATGGGTCATCACTATTCCTCACGTGTAAAAAAATATAGACGGGAGCCGTCGCCGCCTCCCGTCATATTGCTCTGCTCTTGGGCTTTTACTCTGCCGCTTGCCGCTTTGGCAGCACCCAGTCGGGGCGGATGAAGTGGCAGGTGTAGCCGTTGGGGAGCCGCATCAAGTAGTCTTGGTGCTCCGGCTCGGCTTCCCAGAAATCGGAGGCCGCTTCGACTTCGGTTACGACCTTGCCGGGCCAGAGGCCTGATGCGTTGACGTCGGCGATGGTGTTCAGGGCCTCGGATTTTTGATCCTCGTCGAGGTAGTAGATCGCGGAGCGGTAGGACATGCCGCGATCATTGCCTTGGCGGTTGGGCGTGGTCGGGTCGTGGATCTGGAAAAAGAACTCCAACAGTTTGCGGTAGCTAATCTTGGCCGGGTCAAAGACGATCTCGATCCCTTCCGCATGGGTGCCGTGGTCGCGGTAGGTCGCGTTTGGCACGTCCCCGCCTGTGTAGCCGACACGGGTCGAGACCACGCCGTCAAGCTTGCGGATAAGGTCTTGCATGCCCCAAAAGCAGCCGCCTGCGAAAATTGCGCGCATCGTCATTCAGATATCCTCCACTTGGTCGATGAATGCGCCGTAACCCTCGGCCTCCATGTCGTCGCGATGGATGAACCGCAGGCTGGCGGAATTGATGCAGTAGCGCAGACCGCCACGATCGCGCGGCCCGTCGTTGAAGACGTGCCCAAGGTGGCTGTCGCCGTATTTGGAGCGGACCTCGACGCGGACCATACCGTGGGTTGTGTCGGTCAGTTCTGCCACATGCTCGTCGATGATCGGCTTGGTGAAGCTGGGCCAGCCGCAGCCGCTCTCAAATTTATCTGCGGAGGCAAAAAGCGGCTCGCCCGAGACGATATCCACATAAATGCCCGGTTCCTTGTTGCTGTTGTGCGGGCCTGTGCCCGCGCGCTCTGTCCCGTTTTGCTGGGTAACACGGTATTGTTCCGGGGTCAGTTTGGCGATGGCTTCAGGTGTTTTTGCGTATTTCAACGGGGCATCCTCCAATGTCGTGGGTGGTGCAGATTAGATAGGCTTTGGCTCACCGATTACAAATTTTGTTTCAGGGTAATCGCAGCCGTGTTAACTTTTATCTTCTGCTTGTAACACGGCTCGCATGTCGTCGATCCAGCTTGTGACAAAGGCGTCGAAACGGGCGTCGGGTTGGCGCAGCGGAAAAACTTCGGCGAAGGGGTCGGGGGCGCAGATTTGACTGCCCGACATTTCCTGTAAAACCGCATGTCCGCAGAAGGGGACGTAGGTTTCCGAATAGCCGCCTTCATGGACCATCACGAGCTTGCCGCCGCAGACCTCATTGGCTAGTTCCATCACTTGACGGGTCATCAGTTGGAAGGTCTCGGCCGTCGCCAGCATCCGCCCCAGCGGGTCATTCGCCGCAGCGTCGTATCCGCAGGCAATGATCAGCACATCGGGCGCAAAGTCGCGGATCGCGGGCAGGGCGAGGCGCTCCATTGCAGAAAGGTAGCCCTTATGGCCCATGCCAGGAGGCAGGGGAATGTTAAGGTTATAGCCCAGTCCCGCGCCGCGCCCGCGGTCGGCAAAGTCGCCTGTGTCCATCGGATAATTGCGGTCTTGGTGAAGCGACACGGTCAGCACGTCTGCGCGGTCGTAGAAGACGGCCTCGGTCCCGTTGCCGTGGTGCACGTCCCAATCGAGCACGGCGAAACGGGCGGCCAGACCTGCGTCGCGGGCCGCCTCAATCGCGATGCCGATATTGTTGAGCAGGCAAAAACCATTGGGGTAATCGGGCAGGCAATGATGCCCCGGAGGTCGCGACAGCGCATAGGCGTTGTCCATCTCGCCGCGCAGCACGGCCAGAAGCGCGCCCTTGGCCAGCCCTGCAGAGAGGCTCGCGAGTTCAAAACCGCCGGGGCCGAAGGGCGTGCGTCGGCCCATCTCGCCACCGCCTGCGTCCGAGAGCGCCTTGAAGGCGTCGAGGTAGCTGGCCGGATGGACGCGCAACAGGTCCGCGCGGCTGGCGGCTGGCGCTGATTGCATGGCCAAAACGGCCGATAGGCCCGTGACATCGATCAGGTTCTTCAAGCGCCTTTTGGTCTCGGGGCTTTCAGGCAGTCCGCCGTTCATAGGCTGGACAAGTCCGCCCACAGGCAGCATCCCTGCATAGTTTCCGCCGCCGTGCCAAAAGCAGCTTTCGTCCCAGAAAAAACCTGAGGTCATCGCCTGTTCCCCTTCTGTCATGTACTGTCCAAAATACTCTGACCTTTGGGGGCAGGACGTTGCAAGGGGTGATTGGTTTATTCCTCGGGGGGATCAGTCGCGAGGCGCAAGCGATAGACTCCTTCGGGCAAGTCAAGGGCAGCCTCAAGATCGCGGGCTTGCGACAAGGAGAGCGTGATCCGCACCATTTCGCCCTTTCGCGCGTCCCATTGCGACAGGCTTACGCAGTCCTCAAAGACATTGATCACCGCATCCTCTAGGAGCGGTGTTTGACCTTCATCGACAAGGGTGATGACGGTCGAGTCGAATTCGTGCTCTATTGTAAACATATCGGGAGCTTAGCTGACATATGGTCAACTGCCAATCGCGAGATTGTGCGCGCGAAAGGATTGGTGGCTTGGGGGCGTTCTGGTATGATGCTTCCAAATCATGAGGCGGTTAAACTTGAAATTTCGCATCCCGTTGATCTTGGCACTGGCTGTTCTTGCAGGGTGTAGCGCGCAGCCGCCACAAACGGCGCCTGCATCGGGTGTATCAGAGCCTGTGCGTGAGGTTATGATCGGGCGGACGGCTGTCGAAAACGTTGTTCAAGTGGTCAATACAGTAGAGCCAGTGGCCGAGGCGGTTTGCCGTGAACGCGCGCCCTTGCTGAATTGTGATTTCCAAATGGCGATCGATGAAACACCAGGCGCGCCGCCAAATGCATTCCAGACCCAAGACGAGGACGGTCGCCCGATCATTGCCTTCACCGTCGCTCTGATCGGTGAGGCACGCAACCGCGACGAGTTGGCATTTATCATGTCCCATGAGGCGGCCCATCATATTTTGGGGCACATCACCCGCCAAAAGCAGAACGCAATGGCAGGGGCGCAGATTTTGGGCAGCTTGGCCTATGTTTTGACAGGCGGCAGCGAAGAATCGACCCGCGCAGGCGTGGAGTTGGGCGCAGAAATCGGCGCGCGGAGCTATTCCAAGGATTTCGAGCTGGAATCAGACGCGCTGGGCGCGTTGATTGCGGCACGCGCGGGCTTTGATCCCTTGCGTGGCGCCGAGTTCTTCTTTCGCATTCCAGATCCGGGAAACAAGTTTTTGGGTACCCATCCGGCCAATGCGGCAAGGCTTGCAACGGTGCAGCGGGTGGCCAGTCAGCTTTGATATGTCGTGCGGTCATGTCGGGTTTGACCGCCTGACCTTCGGAAACGCGCTTGAAACTGCGGCCCGCGATGTGCAAATATCAAAGTGTTCTCAGGGCGGGGTGTAATTCCCCACCGGCGGTGAAAGCCCGCGAGCGCTTGGAGAGGTCTCCAAGGTCAGCAGATCAGGTGTAATTCCTGAGCCGACGGTTATAGTCCGGATGAGAGAGAACGCGTGTGGTCCTTTTATGGGGCCCGCGTGTGATCGCGCTTTGAGTGACGTGTCGTTGCAAAAAGGAGATTACAAATGACAGTCACTAGATACGCTTTCATCAAGGCCAATTGGCATTCACATATCGTGGATAAGGCCTTGGAAGGTTTTTGTGAATTGATCCCCGCGTCCCAAGTGGACGTATTCGACGTGCCAGGCGCGTTCGAAATGCCGTTACTTGCCAGAGACTTAGCCAACACGGGCCGCTACGGCGCTGTCGCCTGTGCCGCGTTTGTTGTGGATGGCGGGATTTACCGTCACGACTTTGTCGCTCAGGCCGTTGTTGACGGGTTGATGCGCGCTGGCATGGACAGTGGCGTGCCTGTTTTGTCGGTGTCTTTGACCCCGCACCATTATCAGGAAACGGCCCACCACAATGCGATCTATGAGGCGCATTTTGTTGAAAAAGGGCGTGAGGCGGCAAATGCTGCTTTGATGATCGGCAAGGCGCGCGCGGCTGCTGCGGCCTAGGGCCGTTGCGCATTATCGACAATGTTGTGAAAGACCGCGGATCAAAATACGCGGTATCCGGCGGGGCCTGTGGCTCCGCCGAAGAGGCCTCTGATTTCATTAAGCTGTTGTGTAAGAACAAGAAATTCGCCAAGGCCACGCATAATACGTGGGGGGTTATTCTGCCTGACGGCACGCCGCTCAAGGCCGATGACGGCGAGAGCGGGGCGGGGATGGTGATCTTGCGGATGCTGGAGCGCGAAGGGCGTGTGGGCGAGATTGTCGTCGTGACGCGGTGGTATGGCGGCAAGCATCTGGGCGGAGATCGGTTTCGCCATGTGCAGGAGTGCGTGCGGGTTTGGCTTGAGAGCAGGGGTGTGATTTGCGTGCGCTAGGCGTGCACAGGGCGTGCACCGATTGGTGCGCGTAAATCGTATTGGTGCGCCCGTTGGCGCGCCAATACGTTCCTTCAATATGATGCGGCGGTTTTCGCGATTTGTTCTGCGTAGTCATAGATCCGATCTATGCTGTCGATCTCGAACTTTTCTTCGACTTTATCTGCGTCAAAAACACCCAATACGTTTTTGGATTTCGCATTGAAGTAGAAACGGACAAGTGGTTTGCGATTGTTGTCATCGACGAAGACGCTACAGTATGTTTTCGCGTCCCGAATTGTTACTCGCTCTATCGGTAAACTGCGTGCAGCGACAGCGCGAACAATCATAAAGGCCTGTAACTCTTCCTCGGTAGTAACAATGTCATCGGCGGCGCTTGTGGTTTCTGAACTAGTTTCCACGGAGTTTTCACTAGCTGCCTCAGTGCGAAAAGTGATCCCAAGTTTATCCTGAATTCGATCTCTAATTATGAGATCGAGGGCCGATTGAATGGCTGGTTTCAGTTGTTCTAGGACTGACTTTGTGAGCATCCCATCATGAATTTGGCGGCCAATTACTTTTATAAATTCATCTTCAGGGTTTGTGAGTTGAGATTTAAGATAGTTTGCAGCTTTACTCGTATATTTAAGTGCAGATGCTGCTTCCAATATGCTATCAATCGAAAAAACATCTTTTTGAAAGCGCCCTAATTCTTCCACGTCATCGTCGTTGAAGTGCTGGAAATCAAATTTGAAGAATGGCTTCTTATCCATCTTGTTTTGATCGTCGATATCCGAAAAGAACCAAGCCTCCTTACCATTTGTTAAAATTGCTAATTTGGCTTCGGTTACAGCAAAATAGCGGAAGAGTTGGCTGAATTGCGCGTTTCCAAGCGTCATAGAAATTGGCTTAACTTCAATCAAAATCGTCGTTACGCCATTTATTTTGAGAGCGAAGTCAACTTTTTCGCCCTTCTTAAGTCCTACATCAGCGATAAACTCGGGAACGACTTCGTCCAGACTAAAGGGGTCGAATCCGAGCGACTGGATAAATGGAAGAACAACCGAAGTTTTGGTGGCTTCCTCGGTCAACGCCTTTTTTGATGCCATAGAGGAGCGCTTTGAAAGCTCGTCAATCTTCGCTTTGAAATCCATTTTAGTCTCCAACTAATTACTTTGGACACATTAGGAAGCCAATCGACGAGAGTTCAAGCTAAAGTTTTGTTATTGCTCTTGGACGCAACCCCAAAGATCATACTCACTCGCCTCTTCCACAACCACCTTCACAACATCACCAACCTTCAACCCATCCGTCCCCTCGTCAATAAACAAGTTCCCGTCGATCTCTGGCGCGTCGGCCCACGTCCGACACGTCGCGATGCCGTCTTCGTCGATGTCGTCCACGATGACTTCCAGCGTCTTGCCTACTTTGGCCTCTAGTTTGGCGGCGGAGATGGCTTGGGCTTTTTCCATGAAGCGGTCCCAGCGGTCTTGTTTTATCTCGGACGGGACGTGATCGGGGAGCGCGTTGCTCCTTGCCCCTGCGACGTTTTCGTATTGGAAGCAGCCGACGCGGTCGAGTTGGGCCTCATCAAGCCAGTCGAGCAGGTGTTGGAATTCTTCTTCTGTTTCACCCGGATAGCCGACGATGAAGGTGGAGCGCAGGGTGATGTCGGGGCAGATTTCGCGCCATGCGCGGATTTCGTCCAGCGTTTTGGCGCCTGCTGCGGGGCGTGCCATGCGGCGTAGCACCTCTGGATGCGAGTGTTGGAACGGGATGTCGAGGTAGGGCAGGATGCCGTTCGCGGGGTCTGCCATGAGCGGGATCAGGTCGCGCACGTGCGGGTAGGGATAGACGTAGTGCAGACGCACCCATGCGCCCAGTTTGCCAAGTTCCCGCGAAAGGTCGAGGATGTGGGAGCGGACTTCGGCCCCATCCCAAGGGTTCACGTCGTATTTCCGGTCGAGCCCGTAGGCGGAGGTGTCTTGGGAGATGACGAGCAGTTCTTTGACGCCTGCCGCGACCAGCTTTTCAGCCTCGCGCAGGACGGCGTGGGCGGGGCGGGAAGCCAGTTTGCCGCGCATGTCGGGGATGATGCAGAACTTGCACTTGTGGTTACAGCCCTCGGAGATTTTGAGGTAGCTGTAGTGGCGAGGTGTGAGCGAGACGCCTGTGGCAGGCAAAAGATCGATGAACGGGTCGGGGGACGGTGGCACCACTTTGTGAACGGCGTCCAAAACCTGTTCATACTGGTGCGGGCCTGTCACCGCTAGGATCTTGGGGTGGTGCTCGCGGATATAGTCGGGTTCTGCGCCCAAACAACCCGTGACGATGACCTTGCCGTTTTCCTTGAGCGCCTCGCCGATGGCGTCGAGGGATTCGGCCTTGGCGGAATCAAGGAAGCCGCAGGTGTTCACGATCACCGCCTCGGCCCCTGCGTAATCTGGCGAGATTGCATAGCCTTCGGCGCGCAGGCGCGTGAGGATGCGTTCACTATCCACCAACGCCTTGGGGCAACCAAGCGAAACCATGCCGATGGTCGGCTGGCCTTCGCGTTTCGGTTCCGAAATGCGGGCGGTCGGGGCGAGGTCGGGGCGCAGGGAAGGCGGATTTTGTGTCATGGCTTTGGCTATATGCCAAACCGTTGTCTTGGGGAAGATAGCAAAGACGGGCGCCTCCGGTGGCGAGGTCTGCGCCGATCCACCCTGCGTAAGCGCTGCGGGTTTCGTTAAGAAATCTGCGCGAGTTTTGCAGACAGCTGCGCAACCTTGCGGATGCCGATGATGTTACCGAGCCTTGTGTAGATGTGTTTTGCGCGGGTGAGGCGGGCGGTGATTGCGTTCAGCGGGGCTGTGGTTTTTGCGGCAACCGCCGTTTGATAGGCGAGGTTTGCACGCGCATACAAGAAGAATGCCACATCGGTCGCGTTGCGAGCTGCCGCGATCAATTTGGCTGCCCGCTTGATTGCGGCGCGCGCCTTGTCGAAGTCGCCGCTTTCAATGTGAAATTGTGCGTGCAGGAGTTCCGCTTGGGCGCTGTCGCGGCCGATATTGAATTGGTGGCAGAACCAAGAAATAAGTTCAGCACCATTGATCTTGTCTTGTGGGGTGACTGCTGTGCTAAATTCGAGGCAGGCCAAGATGTTAAACAGGCTGGCTTGAACGAGTTCCGGGTCGTTTGTCGCAACGGCCAAGGCGCTCGCGAGCTGAAAGTCGGCAAGCCCGGCACTGTCGGTTGCAGCCCTTCGGCGCATGGCCCCACGGGTGTTGAGCGCACGGCAAAGTCCAGCGATATCGATCCCGCGGCTGAGGTAATTGGCCGCAATCACGTCGAGTTGTTGGCACTGAACCTCGGCGCTCATATCATCTTGGAACGCGTAAGAGACCCGAATACGTGGTGCGAAAATTTGTGCGACGGCCCCGTTCATCCGCCCGCTTTCTACAAAGTCCATCGCCTGATCGCGCATGTCGAGCGCAAGGTCGCGGTCCGCGCGGTAGCTGAAACGCGCAACCTCTGCGTAGGATGCGGCATTCAGGAACGGATCACTTGTCATCGCAAGTGCTGCTTGTTGGTGCCTGAGGGCGCTGTCGATTTGCCCTTGGGCAAAGGCGACTTTGGCGCGCATGCAAGAAAACAGCCAAGGAAGGTGGACTGGCAGCGGCGGTTTGATCCAGAACGCGAGTGCGTCGCTGCTGCCTCGCAGGTGATTGAGCCGCGTCGAAAAATCTGCCTCCCCGTCAAGGATGCAGTGCGCTGGATCGAAGGCATAGGTGGTGGCGGATCCGCGTTTCCGCTTCAAGACATTCAGACCTATCGCTTTCATTTGTCTTCGAAAATTGTCGATTTCTACCCCGACAGTACGCGCCGTTTTATGGCCTTTGCGCCCCTGCGAGAAGAGCGCCTGTTGGTAAAAGTAATCGAACGTCAGGTGTGGCCCACCCATCTGCTGTTGGCAGGCCAAGGCGCATAGGAGTAGCCCCCATTTGCGCGCTTTAACTTCGCTCCGCACGGTTCCTTCTGGCGCTAAGGCGATCCCGTCCTCTGTAAGCGATAGTACGATCTGCATGTCATCCTGAACTTATGTCGCTTTATGTAAATGCAGTTTGCGAGGATAGGTGTGGAAGCGCAAGGGATTGTTTGCGCTCCCAAGTGTCACAGGTGTGCAAGGGCTGTAGTTAATTGTCGGCCAAAGCCCGGCGCATAACTATGATAAGTTAGCTTGTGTATTTGGGTTAGCTTTCAGAACGGAGGGGATTGTTTTTAGCTCCTCGTGGTGCGCCACTTGCTGTGAGTGGTCGGTGGCGCATTACCCTCTCTCGAACAAACGTCATCGGGATTGCTCGTTTCAGTGCATGCCCAGCGAAGCAATGAGGAAAGATGCGTTAAAACGCATCCTACGTAGTTTTAGCCCATAACAACGAGTTCGGAGACTTGCATCGTTGCATTCTCCATCTCAAGGAACGGGCATTTTTCGGCGATTGCGTGCGCTTCATCGAGGTCGGCTGCGTTGAGAATGGAATAGCCCATCATCGGCGTGCCGATCTGGTCCGCCCCCAGCACGGCCGTGTTTTTCAAGGGCTGTTGGCCGACGACCATGTCCAACTCACGCATCCACGCAATGTACCGTGCCCGGTGCGCTTTGCCCTCTTCGGGCGTCGCAGGTTGGCTGCCGCCATGATAGGTCAAGATAAATTGTGGCATATGAGTCCCTCCTTTTAGTTGTGGAAAGCCTAGGGCGTTGGACATGAGAAATCCATAAATAAGGGCCACCCACAGTTGTGGATGGCCCAGACAATGTAGGATGGGTTTTAACCCATCGCGCTTAACGGCGGCGATCGCGCCGCGACGACATGGGCTGGAACGCGACGCCGACATGGGCCTCGCAATAGGGTTTCCCTGTTTGCACATTCAGACCGCAGAACCAGAAATCCTCCGTCGCAGGGTCGCCAACAGGCCATTTGCAGGTCTTTTCGGTCAACTCCATAAGCGTCAAGCGCTTGGCTGTCTTCTCGACTTCGGACACTTTTGCCAGTGCTTCTGGCGAAATTTCGTTCGCCGATGGTTGCGGTGGCAAAGGCTGGCCCGCAGGAATGATCGCACGGCGCGCAGCAGAGATTGGAATCCCGTTCTCGTCGAGTTCCAAGACCTCTTCTTCGTCTTCGTCTTTCTTGGCCTTCGCTGCAGGAGCAGCGGTTGTCCCTGTCGTCTTCGGCTTTGGTGGTGCCTTGGGTGCGGCGGCAGCAGGTGCCTTCGGCGCTGGCTTTTCTTTGACGGCAGCTTTTGCCGGCGCCGCAGCGCCCGCTGACCCTGCCCGATTGGACAGGCCCAAGCGATGTACTTTGCCGATCACAGCATTACGGGTCACACCGCCCAATTCCTTGGCGATCTGGCTGGCCGATTGACCCTCTCCCCACATCTTTTTAAGCGTCTCGACGCGCTCGTCTGTCCAGGACATCCATATTCCTTTGATTTTCGGGCTGGATGTGACGCGCACATCGGGCCTTGCCTATTTGTTCAATCACCTATTGTAAGCATTGTAAGGCCGGATGTGAAGCGCATCTGCGGAATTGAGACGAGGTGAGGCTATGAATCAACAAATTGGACAGAAACAGGCCGATATGGGCGTGCGCCGATTTGGGCGTGTCAACTGGTTGGGTACATGGACGCTGATGCGCCGTGAGGTAAAGCGGTTCATGAATGTCTGGTCGCAGACCGTGATGGCACCGTTGATCAACGCGGGCCTGTTCTTGATGATATTCACTATCGCAATCGGCCCGCAGCGCGGCGACGTGATGGGCGTGCCGTTTATGACCTTCCTCGCGCCGGGTATTCTGACAATGACCGTGATCCAGAACGCTTTTGCCAATACGTCGTCCAGCCTCGCCTCGGCGAAGGTGCAGGGCAATATCGTGGATACACTGATGCCACCACTTTCGGCTGCCGAGCTTGTGACCGGTTATATCAGCGGCGCTGTTGCCCGTGGGGCCTTGGTTGCCGTGGTCATCGCTTTGGGCTGCCGGATTTTCCTTGGCGTCGGCATGGTCAATCCGTTCTGGGTGATCCTCTTTGTGCTGTTGGGGTCGATCCTGATGGGCGGGCTTGGCCTGATTGCAGGTATTTTCGCCAATAAGTTCGACCAGCTTTCGGCAATCTCGAACTTCCTCGTGACCCCGCTCGCGTTCCTGTCTGGCACATTCTATTCCATCGACGCGCTACCAGACTGGCTGCGCGCCTTGTCCCACGCTAACCCGTTTTTCTATATTATCGACGGGGTGCGTTGGGGGATGATCGGTGTGTCCGACAGCAGCCCCTGGATTGGGCTTTGCGTTGTGGGGGCGGCCTGTGCGGTTGTCGTTGGCATCTGCTGGCGTTGGATGAAAACGGGGTATCGGTTGAAGGCGTAAGTTCCGGTCTTCCCAAATCCTGCACCTTCCATTAAGTCACGTGGCATGATGAACCGTGCCATATATGTGATCCGACACCGACGCTAAGCCCGTCTGCCGGTCCCGCACGTCCATTATTTTCTCAAAACTCGTTGACATGACGCCCTGCCGTTGGCACCAATCGGGCTTCTTTTATCCAGCAAAGGCTGATCCGCTATGATCCCATCTGTTTTGCCGACCTATTCTCGCGCGCCGCTGACCTTCGTCAAAGGCGAAGGCTCTTGGCTGACCGAGGCAGATGGCCGACGTTTTCTGGATTTGGGCGCGGGGATCGCGGTGAATGCCCTTGGTCATGCCGCCCCCGAGCTGGTTGCTGTCTTGACCGAGCAAGCCAATAAACTGTGGCATGTATCCAACCTCTACAACATCCCTGCACAGCAAAAGCTGGCCGATGCGCTGGTCGAAAAAACCTTTGCTGACACAGTATTTTTCACCAATTCCGGGACCGAAGCCTGCGAGTTGGCCGTCAAAATGGCGCGCAAATACTGGTATGATAAGGGCGATACCGCGCGCACCGATATCATCACCTTCTCGGGCTCGTTCCATGGGCGCTCTAGCGCGGGTATTGCCGCCGCTGGCTCTGAGAAGATGACCAAAGGGTTCGGACCGCTCCTTCCCGGCTTTATCCACTTGGAATTTGGCGATCACGCAGCGCTTACCGAAGCCGCGAAATCACCAACCGTAGCGGGGATCTTGGTCGAGCCAGTGCAGGGCGAAGGCGGTATTCGCCCCATGCCAGACGTCTGCCTGAAGGGCCTGCGGGATCTGTGCGACGAGCACGGCATCCTGATGATGCTCGACGAGGTGCAATGTGGCATGGGCCGCACTGGCAAACTCTTCGCGCATGAATGGGCAGGGGTCACGCCTGACATTATGATGGTCGCAAAAGGCATCGGCGGGGGCTTCCCTCTTGGTGCCGTGCTGGCTACCGAAAATGCGGCCTCCGGTATGGTTGCGGGCACCCATGGTTCCACTTATGGCGGCAATCCATTGGCTTGTGCTGTGGGGGGGAAGGTGATGGAAATCATCGCCGACGACGCGTTTCTGGCCGAGGTGAACCGTAAAGGTGGGATCATGCGCCAGAAGCTTGAAGGCTTGGTCGCCTCCTATCCCGACGTGTTTGAAGATGTGCGCGGGACGGGCCTTATATTGGGGTTGAAATGCAAAGTCACCAACACCGATATTGTGAAGGCAGGCTATGTCCAAGGCGTTCTGACAGTGCCCGCCGCCGACAATGTTGTCCGCCTGCTGCCACCGCTCAATATCAGCGATGATGATATTCGCATGGCAGTCACCCTTTTGGACAAAGCGGCCAAGAGCCTTTCTTCCGAGTGATAATATGCAGGGGAGGCCCTTTGGGCCGAGGGCAAAGCCCCGTTTCCCTCTGCCAAAAGCGAAAAGACCTATGACACATTTTCTTGATATCCATACAACACCGCAATCCGATTTGCACAACATCATCTCGAACGCACGCGACATGAAAGACGCCCGCCGCGGTCTTTCCAAAGGTACTCTGGATGCCGATCAGCCGCTCGCGGGGCAAATGGTTGCCTTGATTTTTGAAAAGCCATCGACGCGGACGCGCGTGAGCTTTGACGTGGGCGTGCGTCAAATGGGCGGGCAAACGATGGTGCTTTCGGGGGCGGATATGCAGCTCGGCCATGGCGAGACAATTGCCGATACGGCGCGTGTTTTGTCACGTTATGTGGATTTGATCATGATCCGGACCTTTGAAGAGCAGACGCTGTTGGACATGGCCGAATATGCGACTGTGCCCGTGATCAACGGTTTGACCAATCGCACGCACCCTTGCCAGATCATGGCCGATATCATGACATTTGAAGAGCATAACGGACCAATCAAGGGCAAGAAGGTTGTCTGGTCTGGAGATGGGAACAACGTATTTGCGAGTTTTGCGCATGCAGCCAAGCAGTTTGATTTCGAGCTTGTCTTTACCGGGCCGGAAACGCTCGATCCCGAGCGGGCATTGGATGGGCTCTACACGACTGTGCGTAATCCTCATGAAGCTGTTGTCGGTGCGGATTTGGTCGTGACTGATACATGGGTGTCGATGCATGATCCGCAATCCGCGCGCGAACGGCGTCACAATCAATTGCGCGGCTATCAGGTGAATGATGCGCTGATGGCGCAGGCAAAGCCCGATGCACTTTTCATGCATTGCCTGCCCGCGCACCGTGATGATGAGGCCACATCATCAGTTATGGACGGGCCGCATTCGGTCATTTTTGACGAGGCTGAAAACAGACTTCACGTGCAAAAAGCGATCATGCGGCATTGCCTTGGTGTGTGACACCATTTTTCGTCGAAAAATGGACGCGTCGCCCACGTATTTGAGCAAGCATTGACGATGCAATACCCTGCCGCAGTTTCGGTCTGCGGCAGGGACTTTTGTTAACCGAAGACCCCATGCAGCACCAAGAAAATGAGGCTGGACATCAGTGCGGCTGCTGGCACGGTGATGACCCATGCTGCAATAATGGTCATGAAGTGCGAACGGCGGACCAGTTTGCGCCGACGGCGCTCTTCTGGCGCAATGCGTTCCGCTTCCGCGCGCGTCGCATTTGACAGACGAGCGCGCCGCTCTTCGTGGTATTCGCGGAAAAAGCCCACACCAAACACACCACCGATTGCGATATGCGTCGAGGAGACAGGCAGCCCGAGCCAGCTTGCAATAATCACAGTAATCGCCGCAGAAAGGGCCACGCAATAGGCCCGCATTGGGTTCAGCTTGGTGATTTGATTGCCAACCATCCGGATAAGTTTTGGCCCGAACAGAACAAGGCCAAACGACAGCCCAAGAGCGCCAATGACCATCACCCAGACAGGGATTTCCACTTTACCGGCGAACTCGCCGAACTGCTCTGCATGCACGATCGCGGCCAGTGGTCCAACGGCATTGGCCACATCGTTTGCCCCATGTGCGAAGGACAAAAGCGCTGCGGAAATAACCAAGGGCACGGTGAACAACACCTTGACAGACCTGTTGCGGTTTTCAAGGCCCTCAGACTGACGGTTCACCACGGGTACTGCGCCGAAATAGGAGACTATCCCTACAGCGACGCCGGTCAAAACCGCTGTTGTGCCGCTGATATCGATGACCTTTTTGAGCCCCTTCATCGCAAGATAGGTCGCAAAAACGCCGGCCATGATCGCGATCAACACAGGCACCCATTTGCGCGCCGCTGCGATCTTGTCATCTTTGTAGATGATATGCGACTTGATGAACCATAAAAACAGAGCTGCGATTGTGCCGCCCAGCACCGGTGAGATCACCCAGCTTGCTGCAATTGTGCCCATCGTCGGCCAATGCACGGCCGCAAAACCCGCAGCAGCGATCCCAGAGCCCATGACGCCACCCACGACAGCATGAGTGGTCGAGACGGGCGCGCCCAGCCATGTCGCCAAATTGACCCAAAGCGCCGAGGATATCAGCGCGGCCATCATCGCCCAGATGAAAACATCGTGTCCCGAAACACTCTCGGGGTTAATGATTCCTTTCGAAATGGTTGAAACCACATCACCGCCAGCAAGGAGCGCCCCCGCTGTTTCGCAAAGTGCCGCAATCAAAATTGCGCCGCCCATCGTCAGGGCATTGGCCCCTACCGCAGGGCCCATGTTGTTTGCGACATCGTTCGCACCAATATTGACGGCCATGTAGGCCCCCACAGCCGCTGCCGCAATGACAACGTAAGACGTTGAAGTCCCACCGAAAAGTACAGATGCAGCCAGGCCGGCGAGGAGGATGAAAACCAGCGCGATGCCCAAGCCGACCAAGGGTTTTGCCACATAGAGCGTCGCGGATTCAAATGAAGCAATCCGCCCCAGATCCCGATCGAGCGTTTTCCAATTGTGGTCTGATTTGTTCGTCGACATGGGCCGCCCCTTATGGATGTATCATTTCCACGCGAGGGGTAACGGCCACGGCGATGTTTTTCAACGCTGTGTTGACCTGTGTGCCTAGAACTTCGCCAAAAGTGACTTTAGCTGCGCATTATCTACCAATTCGGCAGCCTTCGCAGGGCTAACCCAGATCCGGTCCCTGCGGTTCGCCTCTGGAAAGTCATTGGCCACATCGGCAACCTTGAGCTTGTAGACCAATGTCTCGCAGGGCTCGGAGCGTCCGTTGTCATAAGTTTTGCGTCCGTAGAACGAACCCAAAGATGACTTTCCGACTTTTGACGCCCTCACACCGCCTTCTTCCCATGCCTCTTGCGCGGCGGCCTCGCCGGCTGTCATGCCATCTATCGGCCAGCCTTTCGGCAAGATCCACCGGCCGGACGAAGAGCTGACCAAGAGGACCACTTTGCCGTTGTCGGTGCTTCGATGGCAAAGCGCAGCCAATTGCAGCGCAGGCGGACGTTGAAAAAAAGGGCGCAAAACGCCAGTCCAGAAGGAGTGAAGTAAAGAAATCATCATAACCTGCGGTTAGTCTTTTATTATTGAGATTTCATTAACACAGATGTTCGATTTATGCAACTCGGCTGATCAATGGTCTCAGGTGCCGCGCGGTTTTGCGCGCAAGGTCGGGTCCGCTTGGGTCGGGTCTTCGGGCCATGGGTGGCGTGGATAGCGGCCACGCATATCCCGCCGCACGTCTGCATATGAGGTCGCCCAGAATCCGACAATATCTTGGGTCACTTGCACCGGCTTTTGCCCCGGCGAGAGCAACGTGATCCGCAAGGGTGTGCCGCCCACCATTGGATGTATAGTCTGTCCGAACATTTCTTGCAGACGCAAGGTGATCGCAGGTGCCGCGCCGTCATAATCAATCGGGATTTTACGGTCTAATGGTGTTGTGAAATGAGCAGGTGCGACATGGTCGAGCCTTTGTGTCTGCTCCCAATCAAGCATGGCGCGCAGGGCGGGCAGCAGGTCAAAGGCTTTCCAATCGGCTGCGGTTTTGATGCCGAGCAAATGCGGCAGAAGCCAGTCTTCGAGGCTGTCGAGCAGGGTCGCGTCGTCCATCGCGGGCAGGTCACCCGCCAAGGCGACCCTTGCGCGAAACCTGTTGGCGGCTGCGGAGGGTTTGAGGCCGAGTTGCCGCACGCCTTCGATCATGGCAGAAGCGATTGCGTCGCCGGGGGCGTCTGTCCAGTTCCGGTCATCAAGAACGAGCGCGCCGAACTGTTCTTGCTTGCGGGTCAAAACGCGGCTGTCCCTTTTGGACCATTTGCAAACATCCACCCAAGCGATCTGGTCGGCAAACGTCATGCGGAATTCCGCGTCCGTCATCGCGACCGCTTGCCTGATCTTGGCTTCGCGGGTGTCGCCGTCGAGGTCTGTCGCCACAATGAGTCGTTGCCCCGCGAGCGGATCATCTGCGTCCATGATCGCGCCTTTGCCACCAGACAGCACATAGCGTGGGGCGTCACCCCTGCGCCGCAGGCCAATACGGTCAGGGTAGGCAAGTGCGGCCATAGCAGAAAGCGGCAGCGGAGCTGCCTTTGGCAGGCCTTTGGAAAGGCGTGGAATTTCTGCTTTGATCTGGGCGGCAGTGGCATGGTTTACTTGGCCCGGTCCGTCGTAGCGCCCCTTGAGTACAGCGATGCGCAGGGCAAGATCAACGGGCGTGCCACGCAACGGATCGCGGGCCGCGAGAAGGGCTGCGAGCGGGGCAGCTTGCTGGCCCGCAATAAGCAACATATGCGCAAGGCGCGGGTGCGTGGGCAGGGCTGCTATGGCGCGCCCGTGTACGGTTATGCGCGCGCGCGCGTCGAGTGCACCGAGCGAGATGAGCAGGCGACGGGCCTCTGCCAATGTGCCGTCGGGTGGCGGCGTGAGGAAGGCCAGATCGTCGCCACCCCATTGGGCCAGCTCCAGCGCGAGGGGGGCGAGGTCGGCGGCCTCGATTTCTGCAGGGGGGAAGGCGGGCAATGCGCCGTCTTCGCCTTTGGTCCAGAGCTTGTAACAAGCACCTGCGGCGACGCGCCCCGCGCGGCCTGCACGTTGGGTGGCTTCTGCCCGGCTGACCCGTTCGGTCACAAGGCGCGACATGCCCGAGGAAGGATCAAAACGGGCGCGGCGCGCGCGGCCTGCGTCGATGACGACGCGAATGTCGGCGATGGTCAGGGATGTTTCGGCGATCGAGGTCGAAAGCACGATTTTGCGGCCTTGTGCTGCGGGGGCAATCGCTGCGCGCTGCGCGGCAAACGGGAGGGCACCGTAGAGCGGGCGGATGGTGCAGTCTGGGGGAAGGCGGTTTGCGAGTGCTGCCTCGACCCGCTTGATTTCGCCCTCGCCAGGCAGGAATACAAGTACGCCACCCGTGGTCTCAGCCACGGCTTGTGCGATAAGGTCCGCCGTCGCGCTTTCAAGGCGGGTTGTTTTGGAGAGCGCTTGGGGGAGGTGGTGGGTGGTGACTGGAAAAGCGCGGCCTTCCGAGGTCAGGATCGGGGCATCGTCGAGCATCGTGGCGACGGGTGCCGCGTCCAGCGTGGCGGACATCACGAGGATCATCAAGTCTGGACGCAGGGCGGCGCGGATTTCCCATGCGAGCGCAAGACCCAGATCAGCGTTCAAAGACCGTTCATGAAATTCGTCAAAGACAATCGCGCCGATGCCCGCAAGTTCTGGGTCAGATTGAATCATGCGGGTGAGGATGCCTTCGGTCACAACCTCAACCTTGGTGGCTTTGCTCACCGAAGTTTCACCACGCATCCGGTAGCCGATGGTCTGGCCGACAGGCTCGCCCAATGTTTCGGCCAATCGCTCTGCTGCAGCACGGGTGGCAAGGCGGCGGGGTTCCAGCATGATGATGCGCCCCTCGGTGAGGTTCGCTGCGAGCATTGCAAGGGGGACGCGAGTGGTTTTACCAGCCCCCGGAGGCGCCTGCAGGACAGCGCGGCCATGGCTGCGCAGGGCGGCCACCAGATCGGGCAGGATGGGATCAATGGGCAAGGCGGACATGAGGTAGGTGTCGGCTCAAAGGGGGAGTGGGTCAAGACACATCCGACATGACATGTGGCATAGTCATCTGACGTAGGATGGGTTTTAACCCATCTTCATGAAATGCGAAAAACCCGATTGCTCAAGCAATCGGGTTTTCATATCTCGAACAAAACAAAAGAAGGCTTAGACAGCCGCAGTTGCTTTCGCGATCTCTTTTTTCACTTTCAACGCGTCAGCGGAAAGCTCGGCATCTTTGGACTTTGCAAAGAACGCGTCTAAACCACCACGGTGGTCGACTGTGCGCAATGCAGCGTTGGAGATCTTGAACTTGAACGAACGACCAAGCGATTCGGACATCAGTGTCACGTCCTGCAGGTTCGGCAAGAACCGGCGACGGGTACGGTTTTTCGCGTGGCTGACATTGTTGCCAGACATTGGGCCTTTTCCAGTCAATTCGCAACGGCGTGACATGTTGTAATCCTTGTCTTAACGGGCGCTTCGGTGGATCGGCCACTCACGCACCCTTTTAACGGGCTAGGACCCTGCAAAATGCGGGGTCATGAATTCGGTCAGCGCGGGATATGAGGATTCCCGTCCCGCGTCAACCCGCATCTCATACAGTTTCGGCAAATTGCAGGTCAGCGTGCGGCAGTGACGCTGGGATATGCAAAAGCGGCGTGCGCTGCAATGCCATTGGCCTTCACGCCCAATCCGCCCTCATGCGCCTACGCTTGGATTGACGGGACTTTTTGCAGGATATTCAACGGTGCGGTTTCAGGAATCCAGCCAGACTGGATCACCGCGTCAGGTGCCGTGATGATTCCGTCATAAAGACCGATCACCGAATCGTCATTCGCCAAAATCGCGTAGTCTTGCGCCGGTGACACTGTCAGGATTTCGAACCCCAAAGACCGATAAAATGGTGCCGACATGGCAATGTCTTGCACGGGAAGACCGATCGTGATCGTTACTGATTCCATGGTCGCCTCCCTTTTCCATTGGAGGTAGCCTAACAGAATTGGACGATCCTCATAATCTATTATGAAATTATTTCAAGTTTAGGCTTAATAATCATATCGTAAGCTGCAATTTGGGGCGCGCGGACGGGTGGGGTGTCATCAATCGGGTTTGCGCGCCTCCCAGCGCTGCAACATGTCGACCATGTAGTCGGGGTCATCCAAGCGTGCCTCGCGATGTTCTGTGATGATCGGCTCGGTGCGCGGCGGGCTCGCAAGTGCCATCCGCTGCACAACGCCCGATTTGTTCCTGCGACGCAAAAGTGCCGTGGCGGGGTGCCCGCCAAATCCGAGCCGCGCAAGCTGGATGCGGGGAAAGACCTCCATGATCATTTGCGCGTTCATCAAGTCCAGATGACGGAACGGGTCTGCCACGATCACCCCCTGTAGACCGGGCCTCGCGAATGTGACCAAGTCGCCCAGCGCCGCGTCAAACCCTGCCGCATCACTGCGAAACCTGCCGTCGAATGGCACGACATCCGGGTGAATCGAGAACTGTGGCGAAACAGCCAGCACAAAATTGGCCCGCGCCGAGCGGGCAAACCGAAACGCGCCATAGCCCCCCATTGAAAAGCCCATCATATGCACATTTTTATAATGCGGCCCCAAGGTTTTCAGCATGGCGTCAAGCCCATGGGTGTCGGGGTTGATGAACCAGTCGTTCTTGCGCGTTGCAATGCAAAGCTGGGCAAAACCGCGCGCCTTGGCAGAGGTGCTTTGCTGTGCGGGGTTGAAGTCGGTGCGCCCTTTTTCGCGGTAGCTGAAAGTCACCAAGAGGTTTTCGGCGTCTCCGTCAAACAGGGTGGCCCTCAGATGGTCCCCGCTAAATACAAGATCGCCGTTGTCATGCATGTTCAGCCCTGCACATCACGTTTTTGAAACCACTTCTGCGGCGGCGGCTGCCGGCGTGATCCGCCCTGCGGCGACGTCCTGCTCAAGGGCCGACATCCGCGCGTGCAGCTCGGGGTCGGCGGCAATACGCGCCAAGAGTTGAAGTCGCACTTCTTCGGCGAACCAATAGCGGGCTTGGTTGGCGCGTGTGCTTGCCCAAACGCTGTTTTCGCGCCGCCATGTCATCAGTGCTTGTATCTCGTCCCAAGTCTTCTCCAATCCGATCGTTTCCAAAGCGGAAACAGTCATCGCCTTAGGGAAGCCTTCAGGGTCTTGGCTCCGTTTGCGCATAAGCCGCAAGGCCCCAGCATAATCCGCGCAGGTCCGCATGGCTTGCGCCTTGAGCTCGCCATCGGCCTTATTCACAAGGATCATATCGGCAATTTCCATGATCCCGCGTTTGACCCCCTGCAATTCGTCCCCGCCGGCAGGTGCCAGCAGTAACAAGAACAGATCGGCCATTTGTGCGACAACCGTCTCGGACTGGCCGACGCCCACCGTTTCGATGAGCACGATATCGTAGCCTGCGGCCTCGCAAAGCGCGACGGCCTCCCGAGTCCGTCGCGCGACCCCACCGAGCTGGGTCTGGCTCGGCGAGGGCCTGATGAAGGCTTTGGGCTCGCGGGCCAACCTGTCCATCCGCGTCTTGTCGCCCAAGATCGAGCCGCCAGAGCGCGCCGAAGACGGATCAACCGCCAGCACGGCAACACGTTTGCCCATGCCCGTCAGCATCATCCCGAAGCTTTCGATAAACGTGGATTTGCCCACACCGGGCGTGCCTGACAGCCCGATCCGCAGGGCCTGTCGCGTGGTGCCCAATGTATCAAGCAAGGCGAGCGCCTGCCTGCGGTGATCACTGCGCCCGCTTTCAACAAGCGTAATCGCGCGCGCCAGCGCCCGCCTGTCGCCACCTGCCACCTTCGCAGCCAGATCTGCGATGTCGGTTTGAATATTCATAGGGCTGTTTTACGGGTCGGTTTTGCCCAGTGCAATGGTAACGCGATAAGCGTTGTAAACTTCGTCGGCGGTGGTAGGGTTTTTGCATCAGACGAGGAAGAATGGTCATGAAAACACCGATACACCTGTGGATTGTCGGCGTGCTTTCGTTCCTGTGGAACAGCGGAGGCGCTTATGACTATCTCATGACACAGATTGAAAGCGAAACCTACTTGGCGCTGGTGACCGCACCACAACGCGCGTTTCTGGAGGCCGCGCCGATGTGGTTTGAGGCCAGTTGGGCGATTGGCGTCTGGTTTGCGGTGCTGGGCTCAATCCTGTTGCTTTTTCGATCCCGACTGGCGCGGACTTGCTTTGGCTTTGCACTTTTGGGCTTGGCTGCGTCCTCGGTCTATAGCTACGGGATCGCGCGCCCGTCATCCTTTGAGGTGTCGGGAACTGCCGCGCTGTCATTCACCGCAGCCATCGTTGTGGTGCTGATTGTGCAATATTTCTACGCCCGCGTCATGACCCGTCGCGGTGTGCTGCGCTAGCGGCACATCTGCTCTGCGGTTGCGCTGAACTTTTTGTAGCGTAGCCAGAAGGCCTCGTCGGAGCGGTTGTCCGATTGGCGGGTATCTTGCGCCTTTTGCGGCTCTTCAAAGAAGTCGGCGGCGCGCTTTTGGTCGGATCGGCTGAGTGTACGGTTAGCGGCTTGTTGCACACAAGAGCATAGGCTGGACGACGCCGCTTTGCGGTCCGCGGCCATGCAGGCTTTGCCCACGTCCCCAGACACCCGACCGCCGCCGCAAGCCGTCAGAATCATCATTGCGGATACCAAAACGAACTTTTGCATGTTTCACCTGTCTATCGCGCACCTGCCCGTTTGTCGGGTCTGCGGTGCAAACTGCTTTGCGCCAAACTAGCAGAGGGCGGGGGGGACGTGCAAATCAAATGCTTGTGGACGACGCGCCCGCGTCTGAAAGCGTGATAAACGCCCGTTGCCCGCCCAGATCGGAAAACGCCCGCGTCCGGCAGCTTAGCACGATGATTTGTTGATCCCGCGCGATTTGCGCCAGCATGTTGAACATCGTTGCAATCCGTTCGTCGTCGGTATGCACAAGCGCGTCGTCCAGAATAATGGGCACATGATTGCCGTGTTTCGCAAAAAGCCGCGCAAAGGCCAAGCGCGTCAAAATCGCGATTTGCTCATAAGCGCCGCCTGATAGCACGTCGACCTTATCTGTGACCCCGTTGCGCGTGATCGTCTCGACCAAAAGCTTGTCGGCGTCGATCTCGAAATCCGCACCCGCGTGCAGTTGACGCAAAAGCGGTAAAAGCTCTGCACGCACGGGCTCAAAGTAGGTGTCTTGGGCGTCGGCTCTGGCGGCCTCCAGCACCGAAAGCAGCAGTTTCAGCGATTGCGCGTGGCTTGCGAATTGCGCGGCACGGGCTTGAGCACGCTCCAGTTTGCCCGCGACTTCGGCCAATCGCTCTTCGACGGCACCTTCGGACTGGGTGTGGATCGCGCCATTGAGCCGCGCGAGGTCTCTTTCCAGCCGATTGATTTCCTTGATATCTTCGGCATCGGTCTGCACTGCGCGGTCATAGGTGGCTTGCGCGGCGGAGACATCGGGCGCAATGGCGCGTAGATCTGCAACGGTCGCGCTGGCCTGTGCCAAGCCCTGCCGCTTCTCTGCCTGCGCCCGCATCAAGGCGGCAAGCGTTTCGTCCTCGCCCTCCGGTCTGCTTTGGTCTTGCGCGTCGCTTTGTAATCTGGCGTGTAGAACTTCGGCCTCGGTCAATGCACTTGCCGCGCCAGCCAGCGCGTTTTGCAGCGCAGGCAGCGTTTGGCGCAGGTCCGTGAGAGCCGCGTCAAGGGCGGCGATATCCCGTTCGATCTGCTCGGATACGGTGTCTTGGTCGGTCGGGGCAGGCTGTGGGTGCATGTCAGACGGCGGGTGCCCGAGCGTCGTGCAAAGTTCGCCCCATTCTTGGGTCAGCGCCTCCCGGCCATCGGGGGCCAAGGCGCGGATTTGGACCTGTGCTGTCTGCTTGTCTTGTGCGGCGGCTAGGCGGGTGTCATAGGCCTGCCGTGCGGCCTTGACTGTCGCGACACCAAAGGCGCCAAGCTCTGTAGCGAGGGACTTTTGCAGTGCGTCAGGGTCTTCGATGCCTTGGCCCGCGCCTGTAGCAGGTTGCAGCGAGATCGCGCCAAATCCGGGCAGCATCAGGTCGAGCGGTTGATCAATCAGCCGCGCCTCACCGTTGGGAATATCTGTGCCGTTGATCTGGCCCGCTGTGCTCTCGGCGTGCAGCGTAAAGCGGGCGAAATGCACTTTGCGCGTCTCAATCGCAATGTCGCGGCGGCGCTCAAGATCGCTCAGGCGCTCAAGGGCTGTCTTCGAGATATCCGTGCCGTCAAGTAGCGCCTCGGCATCGCGCAGCTTGTCTTTCGGGGCTGTCAGGCGCGTGAAAAGATCGGCCAATGTCAGAAGCCGTTTGCGTGCCTGCGACAGGCGCTCTGCCTGCCGCGCATTGGCCAAAAGGGCGGTTTGCGCGCTACGGGTCACCTCAAGATCCGCAATTTCGGCTTGCGCTGCATCCAAGGCATTTTGCGCCCCGGTTTTTGCCTCTTGGGCGGACGCGATGTCTTTGGTTTTAGCGATGATCTGTGCAGCCAGCGTCTCGCGACTGCGTTGCGCTTGGGCGATCTGTGCGATTTCACGGCTGATTTCGCGCTCGGCCGCCTGTTCAAGCTGCATGTCCTTGTCGGCCTCTTGGACCTTGCGGGCATGTTCGCGGGTCTCGTCGAGGTGCTGCTGTGCGGCGGTGATCGCCTGCGCACGCATTGCGCGTAATTCGGGGGCATTGAGCGATTGCAGTCGTGCCATCACCTTTTTCTTGAGCGCAAGGTCCTGGCTCAATGTGTCGACCAAGACCTGAAGGCGGGCCTGTTCATCCGCCAAGAGCGCTACGCGGTCTTCGGCCTCTTTCCACGCGCTGCCCGCCTTGGGCTTGTCCTGTTTGGTGCTGATCGTATCGAATTCCAGCTTGCAGCGCTGCACGATCGCGTCCATCCGCCGCCCGCCTGTGACCGCATCGATTTGGCCGCGCACGCTCGACATCACGTCGCGCCGCGCAGTGATCCCGTTCGTGTCCGCATCAACGCCCACGACCCCTTGTCTGACCCACAAAAGCCCGAAAGGCCCGTTGTTGGTCGTCAGAATATGCTGGGTTATCCAGTGTTCTGCATCATCCGCCTGCTTCAGGATCGCACCCGTGCGCAGGTCTTTGATCGTCGCAGATGATCCGGCCTTTTTGACGTTGAACACCTTTTCGATCAGATAGGGCGACCCATCCAGTTCGATCTCGGCGCCGATCCGCATCGCACCGCCGGAATAGGGCTGCATGTCTTTCAGCTCTTTTCTGCCAGAGCCGTAGTCGTAAAAAAACAACGCGTGAAGCGCTCCGAAGAAGGTGCTTTTGCCGGTTTCATTTTCAGCTGTAATTGTCGTCAACCCGTCGCCAAAAGGCCCGAGAACCGCCGTTTTATTGGCGAATTTGCGTACGTTGTGCAGGGTCAGTTTTCGCAGTTTCATGACCCGACCTCTTGCGCCAGATGGAACAGATGGGCGAGCGCCATTTGCGCGATCCGCGCGTCGTCTTGCGTGCGCCCCTCAAGAGAGGTCTGGGCGAGCAAGCTTTCTGCGGCGACCCGCAAGGCCCCCGCCTGCGCAATCAGGTCGAGGTCGTCTTCGTTTTGCGCGATGCCGATAGCGCTCAGGTCGGCGTCGAAAAAGTGGAACTCGTCCGCAACGGTTTCGCAGGCCGCTTTGAGCAGCGCATGTTCCGAAAGCCCCAACCGCCCGCTGCCGACAAAGCGCACCAGTGCTTTGTCGCGCCCCTGTGCGGGCAAGGCCGCGTGGAAGCTTTCGCGTGGGTCGTTGCCTGCGAAAAACGCGCATTCGATCCGCGACCATTGGTATTGCCCGAGCGCAACCTGCTCGATCTGAGGGGCCGCGCCAGCCTGCGCGATTTCGACCAGCAGGACGCCCGCAGCGCGGTGCCCTTTGAACCCGTCGGCCTCAGGCGTGCCCGCATACCATGTGCGCGGCCCGATCCGCATTTGCCCGTGCCAATCCCCGAGCGCCAGATAATCAAGGTTTGACCGCTCTGCCCGATCAGGGGGAATCGTCGCAAGGCCGCCGTCTTCGGAGCCAAAATCGGTCACGCCCCCATGGGCCAGCCCGATTCTGATCCGGTCCCCCGTTTGGGCCGTTTCCATCCAGGCGGTCAGGTCATAGCCGGGGCTGCGCACGGCAGGCGGTGCAGGCAGAATGGCCACATGCGCCCCGATATCGATGACCTCAGCCAAGGTCGCAAGGATCACATTGTCAGGTTTTTCCCGTCCCAGCCTTTCCCACAGATCGACAGCCGCAAGCGAGTCGTGATTGCCCGGCATCCAGACCCAGGTCAGGGCCGGAAAGGCGGCCATTGCATCAAGCGCCCGTTTGACGAGCCGCGACGGCGGGGCCTCTGCATCAAACGTATCGCCCGCGATCACGACGAAATCTGCGCCGCGACTGAGCGCAAGGTCTCCTGTTGCCCGCAGAGCCTCAAGCCGCGCGGCCTTCAGGGCTGCGCGCGTGTCTTCGTCGTAGTTGCCGAAGGGCTTGCCCAGATGGAAGTCTGCCGCGTGAATGAAGCGCATAGGCTTGGGTCTCCTTGAGGTGTTGGCGCAGCATGCCTTTGTGCAACAGCAGTGTAAATCGGCCAATGCTGGCGGGCGGTGAGCCGCCGCGCCCCCTGCGCCGTGGTCGGCATGCAAAAGCCCGAGGCGATCAACTGTGGGTTCAGCCTCGCTATTTTGTCTGTTTTCGTGCGCCCGAAGACCGTCACCATTTGTCGCGCTGGTGGTCGGACAAAGCAAAGAAATCGCGTGATCGCTTGGCCACGGCGCCAATTTTTGCGGCGATCATCACTGGCAATTCAAGGCACTAGCCCTAGGTGGCCCAGTGAAAATGTCGTCCCGCCCTTGCGAATCCGTCGCAATTTTGTACTTGTTGCCCCACATCGCTGAAAAGGAGTTCGCGTGTCCCTACTCTTTATTGTCGCTTTGCCGTTCTTTGGCGCACTTCTTCCAGGGTTGATGAACGCAGCGGGGCGGTCGGCGACTGCGGGCGTGACCTTTACGGTGTCACTTGCAGCTTTCATGGGGCTTCTGAGCAATCTACCGGCGGTTCTGGCTGGCGAGGTTGTGACCGCGCGGATCGACTGGATGCCCGCGCTGGGCCTGAACTTCACTTTGATGCTCGACGCGTTGGGCTTTTTCTTTGCGCTGCTCATTTTGGGGATCGGCCTGCTGATCATCGCCTATGCGCGGAACTATCTGAGCCGCAAAGACAATATGGGCGAATTCTTTACCTATCTGCTCTTGTTCCAAGGGGCGATGGTGGGGATTGTGTTGAGCGATAACATCCTGCTTTTGCTGGTCTTCTGGGAGCTGACGTCGCTGTCGTCTTTCCTGCTCATCGGCTTTTGGAAGCATCTGCCAGAGGGGCGGCAAGGCGCGCGGATGGCGCTGACCGTCACGGGGATGGGCGGGCTTGCCATGATTGGTGGCATGCTGATCCTTGGCCAGATTGTTGGCAGCTATGACCTGAGCGTGATCTTGCAAAATCGCGCGCTTATTCAGGCCGATCCGCTTTATGTGCCTGCTTTGATCCTGATCCTTTTGGGCTGTTTCACGAAATCTGCGCAGTTTCCGTTCCATTTCTGGCTGCCGCACGCGATGGCGGCCCCGACGCCTGTATCGGCCTATCTGCACTCGGCGACGATGGTGAAAGCAGGGATTTTCCTGATGGCGCGCATGTGGCCCGTCTTGTCAGGCACGCCCGAGTGGTTTGTGATTGTCACTTCTGCGGGGTTGATCACGATGGTGCTGGGCGCCGTTATTGCCCTGTTCAAACACGACCTGAAGGCGCTTCTCGCCTTCTCGACTGTTAGCCACTTGGGCCTGATCACGATGCTTTTGGGCACCGGCACGGCCTTTGGCGCGATGGCGGCGGTCTTCCATATCCTGAACCACGCGACGTTTAAGGCGGCCTTGTTTATGTCGGCAGGGATTATCGATCACGAGGCGCATACCCGCGACATTCGTCGTCTTGGCGGTCTGCGCAAGCTGATGCCTGTGACCTTTATGATTGCCTCGCTGGCGGCTTTGTCGATGGCGGGCATTCCACTGCTCAATGGCTTTTTGTCCAAGGAAATGATGCTCGAAGAGGCGCATCAGACGGTCATGTTCGGCTCGCATTGGCTGGTGCCTGCGTTGGCAACTTTCGGGTCGCTGTTCTCTGCGGCCTATTGTTTCCGGCTGATCGGTCATGTGTTCTTTGGCCCTGTGCGCGACGATTACCCCGCCAAGCCGCATGATCCCAAGCCGGGCCTGTGGCTGCCGCCCGCGACTCTTGTGGTTTTGGTCGTCGTCATCGGCGTTGCCCCCTTTGTGGCAGAACCCTTTGTGAAACTGGTAACGGCCTCGGTCTTGGGCGGCGAAGCGGTAGTGCCTGACGTCCATTTCAAGATCTGGCACGGGCTTGTGCCTGCACTATTCATGTCGATCATTGCCGTTGTTGGCGGTTTGCTGATGCTGGCGATATTCCACCCCGCGCTGCGGATCTGGGATAAAGCCCCGCGCCCCGAAGCCAAACCGATCTTTGAGGCCATCATTGCCGCAGCGGTACGCTGCGCGCGGTGGCTGATCCTGCCGCTGCATAACGGGGCGTTCACGCGCTATGCGGCGATTGGTGCTGTGACGATTATTGCTGTGGGCTATCATGCGTGGAGCACGGGCACCGTGGGCGCGCCGACCCGCGAAATCCAGCCCGCCGGACCTGTTGCAATCGCAGGCTGGCTGATGCTGGTCTCGGCAACAGGCGGTATGGTCTTGATGCATCGTAACAGGCTTTTGTCGCTGATCCTGATCGGGATCGTGGGGTTGATGGTTTCGATCGGCTTTGTCTTCTTTAGTGCACCTGATCTGGCGCTCACACAGTTTAGCGTCGAAGTCGTTACGATTGTGTTGATGCTTTTGGCGCTCAACTTCCTGCCCAATACCACCCCAGTCGAAAGCACGGTTTTGCGCCGTGTCCGTGACGGCGCGGTCGCGATTTTCGGCGGGCTCGCGACATTCGGTCTGGCCTATTACTATCTGCTGCGCGACGCGACAGGAGTGCCGATTTCAGAGTTCCATCTGGCCAATTCATATAAGGGCGGCGGCGGCAATAATGTGGTCAACGTGATCCTCGTGGATTTCCGTGGCTTTGATACCTATGGCGAGATTATCGTTTTGGGCATTGCGGCCCTATTGATCTACGCGCTGACAGAGACGCTCTTGGGTGGGCCTGTGAGGGCGCGGCTTTTGAATCGCAAGCCCGATCAGCCACGTGCGGGTGATACTCATCCGATGATGATGGTTGTGCTGACGCGGGTGATCATGCCTGTCGTCCTGATGGTTGGTTTCTACATCTTCTTGCGCGGCCATAACGAGCCGGGCGGCGGCTTTATTGCGGGTCTGATCGTGTCGATTGCGGTGGTCATGCAATATATGGCCAGCGGTTTTGCATGGACTTCGGCACGGTTGAAATACCCCTATCACGGGGTAATCGGGGCAGGGGTGTTGATCGCGGGCTTTACGGGCATGGGGTCTTGGTTCTTTGGCAAACCATTCCTGACCTCCGACTTCACCTATGTGCGTATTCCTCCGTTCGAAAAGTTTGAACTGGCCACGGCAGCTCTGTTTGATTTGGGCGTTTTCCTTGCGGTTGTGGGGGCCGTCATGCTGTCGCTGGAGAGTTTCTCGCGGCTTGCGCGCCGTGCCAATATGGCCGATAGCGAGTTTCCGATGGATATCGACCCGTCGCGCGAAGCATTCGACCCAGCCACGCCGAACGACGCAAAGGAGGGCGTGTAACATGGAATTGCTTGTTGCTTCTGCCATTGGGGTTTTGACCGCAGGGGGGCTTTATCTCGTGCTGCGGTTGCGGACTTTTCCCGTCATTTTGGGCATGTCATTGCTGACCTATGCGGTGAACGTCTTTTTGTTTGCGTCTGGCAGGCTCACCATAGGTGCCGCCCCGATTTTGCGCGATGGTGTGACGACCTATACCGATCCGCTCCCGCAGGCCTTGGTGTTGACGGCAATCGTGATCTCTTTCGGGATGACGGCTGTTGTCGTGATGATAGGTCTTGGTGCGTTCCTTGGGTCGGACGATGACCATGTGGATGACCAGCCGCAGACCGATGTGACCAATCCGGAGGAGGGCGCATGATGCACTGGATTATCGCGCCCGTCGTTCTGCCAGCGTTGCTCGCGCCGTTTATTGTCTTGGCCGCGCGCTATCATATCGGGATTCAGCGGGCCGTTTCTGTTGTGGGTCTCCTTGCCCTTATCGCGATTGCGGCGGGGCTTGCGTGGCAGGCCTCCGACGGGTCGATCGTGCTTTATCAGTTGAGCGACTGGGCCGCGCCTTACGGGATCGTGCTGGTCGGAGACCGCCTGTCGACAATGATGGTGCTGCTCACGGCGGTGCTCGCGCTATTCGTGATGCTTTATTCCATCGGCTCTGGCTGGGATACACGGGGACACCATTTCCACGCGCTGTTCCAGTTCCAGATCATGGGCATAATGGGTGCTTTCCTGACGGGCGACCTGTTCAACCTGTTCGTATTCTTCGAGGTGCTGCTGATCGCCTCTTATGGCTTGATGATCCACGCGGGCGGCAATGCGCGCCTGCGTGCGGGCGTGCAATATGTGCTGTTTAACCTGATTGGCTCGACCTTGTTTCTCTTTGCGCTTGGATCGATCTATGCCGAAACGGGCACGCTCAATATGGCGGATTTGGCCAGCCGGATTGCGCAGATCGGCCCTGAGAGCACAGTCGGCATTCGGGTGGCCGCGGTTCTGCTGATCTTGGTCTTTGCAATCAAAGCGGCGCTTGTTCCGCTCCATTTCTGGCTGCCTGCGAGTTACGCAGAGGCACCGGCACCCATTGCGGCCCTGTTTGCGATCATGACGAAGGTCGGCGCCTATGCGATTATCCGTGTCTACACGTTGATCTTTCCGCCCGATCTGGTGGTGACGGCTGGCCTGCACGACGTCTGGCTTTTGCCTGCGGCGATTGTCTCGGTTGCTGTGGGCATGACCGGCGTTTTGGCAGCCAAGCGTCTGGACCGTTTGGTGGCATTCTCGGTCATCGGCTCGATGGGGATGGTCATGGTCGCGGTTGCGTTGTTCACCCCTGCGGGCATTGCGGCTGCGTTATATTATACAGTGCATTCGACTTTGGCGGCGGCGTGCCTGTTTCTGATCACCGATTTGGTGCGCACGGGGCGGGGCGATCTGACGTTGACAGCCCAACCACCGATGCGCGGCCAAGCGATGAGCGCCGGCTTGTTCTTCGCGGCGGCAATCGCGATGGCGGGTCTGCCGCCGTTGTCAGGGTTCTTGGGTAAACTGCTGGTGCTGGATGCGGCCTATGCCTCGACTTTGATGGTTTGGATCTGGGTCACCGTGTTGGCTTCGAGCCTCGTCGGTGTCGTGGGCTTTGCCCGCGCGGGCAGCATCCTTTTCTGGAAATCCAACGGCATGACACCGACCGAAACGATCGAAGACGTGACCCGGCCTGCCATCCTGTCATACGCGGCGGTGGGGGGGCTTTTGGCCCTGCTCGTGGCGCATACGGTCTTTGCGGGGCAGGTGCATGGCTACACCACGAAGGTCGCAGCACAGCTTTTTGCGCCCGCGCCATATATCGCGACCGTGCTGGAGACTCCAGGCAAGCTGAGCACACCACAGGAGGACCATTAATATGGCCCGTGCATTTCAATGGCTGCTACCACACCCGTTCTTGACGCTCCTTTTGACCGCAGTCTGGACGCTTTTGCAAAATGAGGTCTCTGCAGGCATGGTCGTTTTCGGCCTGATCCTTGGGATCATCATCCCGTTGGGCACATCTGTCTGGTGGCCTGATCGACCAAAGGGAGTCCGGCTTGGCAAGATGACGACCTACTGTATATTGGTGCTCTGGGACATCATCGTCGCAAATATTCAAGTGGCATGGATCGTGCTCACAGTCCCCAATGCCAAGCTGAAGCCTGCATGGATTGTCATTCCGCTCGAATTGCGCCAACCCGAAGCGATCACAATGCTGGCGGGCACGATCACCCTGACACCTGGAACGGTTTCGGCGGATTTGTCCGATGAGGGACACAGCCTGCTTGTCCATGTGCTGCATACCGATGACCCGGATGCGGTGCGCGAGGACATTATGGACCGTTACCAGCGCCGCCTGAAGGAGATTTTCTTGTGATCACAGCTTCCGGTTTTCTTGATTTAGCGCTTTTGATCGCGTTTGTCGCGCTCGGGATCGGGCAAATCCTGTCGATGGTGCGTCTGGTGCTTGGCCCGACCCCCGGGGATCGGATTTTGGCGCTTGATACGATGGTTATCAACGGACTTGGCCTTGTGGTCGTCTTGGGGGTTTACCAAGGCGTGCAAATCTATTTCGAAGTCTCGCTCTTGATTGCGATGCTTGGCTTTGTTTCGACTGTCGCCTTGGCCCGCTTTTTGCTTAGAGGGGATATTATCGAATGATGGGACAAATTATCGGCACCTATCTGGTTGCGATTTGCCTGATAATCGGATCGGCCTTTGTTGTGATTGGCGTTATCGGCCTGTTGAAATTCAATGACCCGATGACCCGCCTGCACGCGCCGACAAAGGTCGGCACGATCGGGATCGGCATGTTGCTTTTGGCCTCAATGCTGCAATCGGTGGTTGCGGGAGAAAGCTCCCTTCACGAGCTTCTCATTCTGGCGTTTTTATTCGTGACCGCGCCGATTTCCGCTAATTTTATCGCGAAGGTTCATATTCACGGCAAGTCCTGCCCGCCCGTTCCCAAGCCTCCGCTGGATGATACCTGGTCGACGCTCAAAACGCCAAGCGACGAGAGTTAAATCGCGCCTCTTGCGGCTGATGTATGCACCAGAACAATAGCCGCTAAGAACGGTGCGCTTTTTTGCGTCACCACTGATAAGGCCGTGAACGCCATTTGAACGACGTTCTAGATTGAAATATTGTCACAAGTCGACCTGTGATGGCAACAGAGCGTTAGAGAGCCCAGAAAAATTTGGTGAGGTGGTAAAAGATCGGCGCAGCGAAAACGACGCTGTCGAGTTGATCGACAAACCCCCTTGCCGGGGGATCAGGTGTGACCAGTCTTTCACGTCGCGTTCGCGTTTGATCGCGGCGAAGACCAGATTGCCGAACATGCCGACAAGAGACGCAGCGCCCGCCGTGACCATTGCGCCCTGCACACCAAAAGGGGTGATCCAGTTGAGCAACCCGCCGATGATCATGGTCGACCCGACGCCGCAGGCGAGCCCTTCCCATGTTTTGGGTGACAGGCCCGCTGCGATTTTTATCCGACCGATTTGCCGCCCGAAAAAGTACGCCAAGAGATCACCCAGTTGGACGACCATCACGAGAAATGTGACCACCAACATCGCGCGGTCTCCATGCCCCGCGATGTTGAGGTTCATTATTGCAGGGACATGGCAGACGCAGAAAACCGTGATTATCAGCCCCCATTGGGTCTCTGCCACGCGGGTCAGGAACTTGGTGGCATTGCCATGCAACGCCGAGACGATAGGAAGCAACAGGAAAGCATAGACAGGGATGAAGATTGCATAGGGCCCTGCCCATTCCATTGCGACAAAGATATATTATAGCGGCAGGACGACGAAAAACGCGAGCGCGAGTGACAGGTGATCGGCTTGCGCCTTGGTCGTCAGGGTCAGGAATTCGCGCATCGCGGCAAAGGACGCGAAGGCAAAAAGCACGGTGACACCAATCTTGCCCGTCAGCATCGCGAGCCCAATAAGAGCAACCATTCCCCAACAGCTTTGAACGCGGGTCATATAGGTTTCGAGCACCGGATTTTGCGTATGGGCGTCTTGGCGGGCACGTAGCACCTCGCCAACGACGGTAAACCCGATCAATATGCTAAAGGCGCCAATCGAGAGCCAAACGATGTCGATGGTGGTGGTATTCATGTTGTCACCACTGGTTTCAGGTCAGATAGGGCTGAAGTGGTCCCACATTTTAGGACAGGTTTGCGGCTTGGCCAAGTTGCATCTGGTGTGTGTTCGTGCCGCTTTTCGTGTCTCCGCTTGGCCGAAGTATCCGATGTCCGGTGTTCGCTTATCAAGGGCGGTGTGAGGGCGTT
>CBFHTU010000007.1:0-95874 GCA_965658825.1 Yoonia sp. | reverse complement strand
GGCAAGGTTGCACATGGGTCAATTCTCAGTGACAATTCTGACCTCTACCGGGTCAGTTTTAAGTGACATTCAACAGTCTGGACCTGTCGCGCTTTCTGATGACCGATATACCTTTTGGCCAGAGGAATGTTTTTCAGTGACGGTTGGTGATTGAGAGCTTAGGCTCGTCCTTAATTTCCAATGGATATGGAGGACGCACTCATGAAAAGCCTTGCAATTGCGCTCGCATTTACACTTGCCGGAAGTGCGGCAATCGCAGACGACGAAGTCGGTATCACCAAGACGATCCCCTCGGTGACCGTTCAAACCCCCACTGGCCCTGCCGAGATCAGCAGGATACAAGACACAGCAAATGAACTGAGTGGCGAATGGGCGCAGACGTCTCGCCCCTGTCCCGATTTCTGCATTCAGCCCCACAGTCCAGCGGAAGGGGTCAGCACAATTGGCGAGTTAGAATTGCTTGATATGCTGCAAGACCCTGAGGCCGTTGTCGTTGATAGTCGGACGCGTGACTGGTTTGAAGGCGGAACCATCCCAGGCGCGATCAATATCCCCTACACGTTTGTTTTGGATGAACTTGCCCAGCTGGGATGCGAGCCTGATTTCGACGGGTGGGATTGCACCGATGCTAAGTCAGTTGCGTTATTTTGCAACGGAATTTGGTGTGGCCAATCCCCAACGGCGATCCGTAACATGATCGGCGCTGGATATCCTGCAGAACGCATCTTCTATTATCGTGGCGGCATGCAGACTTGGCGATTGCTTGGTCTCACGACCGTCGGCGGCGAATAGGCACATATGGCCGCAAGAGCAGGTCGTGCTGTTAGGCTCAACAATCACTTCGAGGCGCGGCGTGGTTTGCGCTCTTTGGGCGCACGCAACTGGCTCAGCGCGCTCGACGTCGCCAATCTCGGCCTGAACCTGCGCGATACCAGTCTCTATGTCTTCGAGAGAGCTCATATTGTTACGGGTCTGCTTTTCGTCCAGTTGGTCGCCCTTTGACCCTTAATCGTATCCGCCAAAACGAAAACGCCGCCTCAGAGGCGGCGCTAAATTCTGCAAATTTTATCCAGCGATTTCAATGGGTGGCAGAAATAGTCCAAGAAAGTGGCAGTCAATTCATGCCTTTTGGCAAAGATTGACCGTCACTTTCAATCAACTGCGTGCCGCTCTAGCTATCCGCATTTAGAGTACCCGCAGGATCCGCAGGTCATGCAGCCTTCAACCATCCGCAAATCGTAGTTGCCACAAGACGAGCAGGCTTTGCCTTTTGGTTTACCGCCAATCGATACCACCTCTGCTTGGGGGTCGGATTTGAGGCCCATGCCCTCGCCAGCCAAGAACCCGGTCGCAATCATGTGCTTTTCGATGACACCACCAATAGCGGCCAGGATTGACGGCACATATTTACCCTGCATCCATGCGCCACCGCGCGGGTCAAACACGGCCTTCAGCTCTTCGACCACAAACGACACATCGCCGCCACGGCGGAACACCGCAGAGATCATCCGTGTCAGTGCCACGGTCCACGCAAAATGTTCCATGTTCTTGGAGTTGATGAATACCTCGAACGGACGGCGGTGTCCTGCGATGACCACATCGTTCACGGTGATATAGATCGCGTGCTCTGAATCCGGCCACTTCAGTTTATAGGTCGCACCATCCAACTCGGTCGGGCGGTCCAGCGGCTCGGACATATAGACGACTTCGGCGCCATCGCTATCCACATGCAATTGGGCAGGTTGCTCGGACGGGGTCTTCTCTTCGGAGACCGATAAAACCGACCCTGTCACATCATTCGGACGGTAGGTCGTGCAGCCCTTACAGCCTTGATCCCACGCGGCCATATAGACCTCTTTGAAATCGTCAAAGCTGATATCTTCGGGGCAGTTGATCGTCTTGGAAATACTCGAGTCGATCCACTTTTGCGCGGCGGCCTGCATACGGACGTGGTCCAGCGGGGCCAGAGTCTGCGCGTTCACAAAGTAGTCGGGCAAAGGCGCATCACCCTTGAGGTCGCGCCACATCTGAACGGCGTAATCGACAACCTCTTCTTCGGTGCGCGAGCCGTCTTTTTGCAGAACCTTGCGGGTGTAAGCATAGGCAAACACCGGCTCGATGCCCGACGAAACATTCCCCGCATAAAGCGAAATCGTGCCGGTCGGCGCAATCGAGGTCAGGAGCGCGTTGCGGATGCCGTGCTTGCGGATCGCGTCGCAGACGTCTGCATCCATGTTCTGCATCGTGCCGGAGGCCAGATATTTCTCGGCATCAAACAAAGGGAACGAACCCTTTTCCTTGGCCAACTCCACAGAGGCCAGATAGGCCGCACGTGCAATCGCATGCATCCATGTGTCGGTTTGTGCTGCCGCCTCTTCAGACCCGTAGCGTAGGCCCACCATCAGCAAAGCATCAGCAAGACCCGTCACGCCAAGACCAATGCGGCGCTTGGATTGGGCCTCGGCCTTTTGCGCGGGCAGCGGGAACAGGGATGTATCGACCACATTGTCCATCATGCGCACAGCCGTCGCCACAAGTTCGGCCATTGCAGGTACATCCAGACGGGCGCCTTTTTCAAAGGGCTCCGCCACAAGGCGCGCCATATTGATCGAGCCCAGCAAACACGCGCCATAAGGCGGCAGCGGCTGTTCGCCGCAAGGGTTTGTCGCGGCAATTGTCTCGCAGTAATTGAGGTTATTGGCCTGATTTATCCGGTCGATGAAAATCACGCCGGGCTCGGCGTAATTATACGTCCCCGTCATGATGGCATCCCACAAATCGCGCGCGCGCACCGTGCGGTAAACCTCGCCCTTGAACACCAGATCCCAAGGTTTATCCGCCTTGACCGCTTCCATAAACGGATCGGTGATCAGTACAGACATATTAAACATGCGCAGGCGGGCCGGATCGGACTTCGCCGTGATAAAGTCTTCGACGTCAGGGTGATCACAGCGCATCGTCGCCATCATGGCCCCGCGGCGCGAGCCCGCCGACATGATCGTGCGGCACATCGCGTCCCAGACATCCATGAATGACAAGGGGCCAGAGGCATCTGCCGCGACGCCTTTCACTACCGCGCCCTTTGGGCGGATCGTGGAGAAGTCATAGCCAATGCCGCCGCCCTGCTGCATCGTGAGCGCCGCCTCCTTGAGCATGTCGAAGATACCGCCCATGCTGTCAGGCACCGTGCCCATGACAAAGCAGTTGAACAACGTCACCTGACGGGCCGTGCCCGCACCCGCCGTAATCCGGCCCGCTGGCAAATATTTGAAATCGTCCAAGGCACTGTAAAACTTGGGCGCCCATGCTTTGGGGTCGGTCTCGGCCTGCGCCAAGGCCTGCGCAATCCGCTCCCAAGTCTGCTCGACGGTCTCGTCAATCGGTGTACCATCTGCGGCCTTGAAACGGTATTTCATATCCCAAATTTGTTCGGCGATAGGGGCAGCAAAGCGGGTCATAGGCAAGCCTTCTTTTTCAAAACAGAGCGACGGAAATGGCATCATAACGAGGCCACACAGATTCGGAAACGGCGGTTGTAACGGAAAGTGGATCGGTTTCTAAGGCTTGCCATAAACCACAACATATGGTGGCATCAATACATTTTTAACATATAGGTTGAATTTGTCGCAGCCCGTTGATATCAGGCCACAACGCCCTAATTCGTAGGGATCAGCCAAGAGGAACACATGCCGCGCGTCCATCTTCTCAAGCTTTCTGTCGGAACAGATGACATCGCGGATCTGCAGGCGTGGCAGGCATTGCCACAAGCGCAATCGCGCGATGGCTACCCGCAGCATGTGACACGGATGTGGCCCAAGCGCGAGGTCGAAGTGACCGATGGCGGCTCGATTTTCTGGGTCATCAAAGGGATCATCCAGTGCCGTCAACAGATTATCAGGCTTGATGAGAGGGTTGGCGCGGACGGGATTCGTCGCTGCGCAATCGTCTGCGACCCAAAACTGATCCGCGTTGCAGCCACGCCAAAACGGGCGTTTCAAGGCTGGCGGTATCTGGCCACAGGGGACGCCCCCGAAGACCTGCCCGACGGTGCGCAAAACGAAGAAACATTACCACCCGAGTTGTCAAAAGCGCTCGCCGCAATTGGCGTGCGCTAGACGTTCAGCATCTTCTCAAGCGCCTTGAAAGTGGCGCGTTGCGCATCATCCCACCCGTCACGGGCACCGCGAAAAAGCGTGGCTTGCGAGGCATGGATCAAACCGTCGTCGATAATCTTCAGCCCGTTGGCGCGCAGGGTTTCGCCCGTTGATGTGATATCTGCAATTGCCTCGGCGGTCTCGTTTTTGACCACACCCTCGGTCGCGCCCTGACTATCAACCAGTTGATAATCGGCCACACCATTCTCGCGCAGAAACTCGCGCACAAGGCGGTGATACTTGGTCGCAATCCGCATCCGGAACCCGTGTTTGGCACGAAAAGCAGCGGCGGCAGCGTCAAGATCGTCGAGCGTATCCACATCGACCCAAGCTTGCGGCACAGCGATAATCAGATCCGCCCCGCCAAAGCCCATCTGCTCGACAACACTCACCCGCGCGTCCCAATTGGCCAGCTTTTCGCGGATCAGATCGGACCCTGTCACACCCAGATGAATACGCCCCGAAGCCAGTTCACGCGGAATTTCGCCCGCCGACAAGAGCACCAATTCGATGCCCTCAATGCCTTCGACTGCACCCGCATATTCGCGCTCTGACCCAGCCTTGCGCAGGGTCACGCCGCGATCTCCGAACCACTCAAAGGTCTTTTCCATCAGCCGTCCCTTAGACGGCACGCCAAGCTTCAGCATCAGCTAACCCCCCGTAAAAACAGACAAAGATCGGGGCGGACAACGCCACCTACAGCGGGAACAGCGCGCCCTTGCCCCAAGACGGCGGTCAAAGCATCGTAACGCCCACCCGTGGCCACGGGGGCCAAATCGGGGCGATCGGCGGCGTAAAAGCCAAAGACGAAACCGTCGTAATATTCCAATGTCGTGCGCCCGAAGCTTGCCTCGAAATCAAGGGTCTCGACATCAATACCGCGCGCGGAAAGGGCATCCAGTCGCGCCACCAATTTTGCCACAGCGGGGCTAATCGCAGGCATATCAACGGCGATGTCGCGCAGCGCGCTTAGCGCATTGGGCGAGGTTTCGCTGATTGCCAAAAGCGCGTCGATCAGTGCCAGCTCTTCAGAGGAAATCGGCGCGGCGGCGGCATCTTCGCGCAGGGCATCAATCCGCGCCTGCACCTCGGCGCGACTGCGCAATCCAACGTCAGCCCCACAATTTGCAAAAGGATCATCCATCGCCAAAAGTGCTATACGGCTCGCGGGGGGCGGTATGCGCCCGCCGAAACGGTCAAGCAACGCGCGGAACCGACGGGGCCTCCAGATGTGTCGCAAGAGCGCCGCTTTGCGTGCCGCAGTCGTGCGCAAACCGTGCACTGCCGCCATCAGAATCCCCAGATCACCCGTCGCAGCACGCACGGGCAACCCCTCCAGAACGCCCGCAATCGCGGCGAAAACATCGGCATCCGCAGCGGCAGGGTTTTGGCCGTCAAAGACCTCAAAGCCCACTTGGGTAAATTCATTCGCACGGCTTTCGTCATGCTCTTGCTTGCGGAAAACGGGGCCAGCATAGGTGTAGCGCGCAGGATCAGCGCGGCTTTCCATATGCATCTGCACAATCGGCAAGGTGAAGTCGGGGCGCAACATCATCTCGCCGCGCAAGGGATCAGACGTCACATAAGCGCGGCTGCGAATATCTTCGCCGTAAAGATCAAGAAGCGTGCTCGCGGGCTGCAAGATTGCGGCCTCCACAGGCACGGCCCCTGCCGCCTCGAACGCGGCCATTAGCCGTAGCGCTTGCGCGCCGATCAGATCAGCCATTGCCCTGCCCGTCCAGAATTTCGCGCACTTTGGCGACCAGCTCGCCGCGCGGCACCTCATATTGGCTCGGGCGATCCTTCCACTCTTCAAGCGTCGCGTTTTCCGCAATCTTGGCACCCAAAATCAGGTCTTTGATCTGCAGCACACCCGCCGCCATCTCGTCGCCGCCGACGATCACGGCAACAGGGCTGTTGCGTTTATCGGCGTATTTCAACTGATTGCCAAAATTCTTCGGATTGCCCAAATACACTTCCGCACGGATGCCATTGTTGCGTAACTCCGCCACAAGACCTTGATAATAGGCCATTTGATCGCGGTCCATCACGGTAACGACCACAGGGCCCACAGCCGTATTGTCCAAGCGCCCCTTGGCATCCAAGGCCGCCAGCAGGCGGTCAACGCCAATGGAAACGCCCGTCGCTGGCACCTCTTGGCCTGTGAACCGCTTGACCAGGTCGTCATAACGACCACCGCCAGCGACAGAGCCAAAGTTGCGCGGACGCCCCTTGTCGTCGAGCACCTCAAACGTCAATTCAGCCTCGAAAACGGGGCCGGTATAATAGCCAAGCCCGCGCACCACCGCCGGATCAATCTCGACACGGTCCGCGTTATAGCCGCCCGCATCCAGAAGCGTCGCGATGGTTTCCAACTCGTCCACGCCATCTGCGCCCACTTGAGAGCCTTTCACCAACTCATGCAAACGGGCCACTGTTTCGGCGCCCGTGACACGTTTGGCGGACATGAAGCCCATGACGATCTCGGCCTGTTCAGCGCCCAGCCCGGCGCCCTTGGTAAAGTCACCGCTTGCATCCTTGCGGCCTTCGCCAATCAACGCGCGCACGCCGTCTTCGCCAAGGCGATCGAGCTTATCAATCGCACGCAGAACGATGCCGCGCTCGGCCTCTTTGTCGTCACCCGACAGGCCCGCAACTTCCATCACACCATTAAGCACCTTGCGGTTGTTGACCCGCACGACGTAATCGCCGCGCGGAATGCCGACGACCTCAAGCGTATCTGACAGCATCGCGCAAATCTCGGCGTCGGCGGCGACAGAGGACGCGCCAACCGTATCTGCATCACATTGATAAAACTGGCGAAAACGGCCTGGTCCCGGCTTTTCATTGCGCCAAACCGGACCCATCGCATAGCGGCGGTAAGGGTTTGGCAGATCATTGCGGTGTTGGGCATAGGCGCGGGCAAGCGGGGCCGTCAGGTCATAACGCAGGGCCAGCCAATCCTTGTCCTCTTCCAGCCATGCAAACACACCCTCGTTCGGGCGGTCCACGTCGGGGAGGAACTTGCCCAAAGCCTCGACCGTTTCCACAGCCGAAGTTTCCAGAGCATCAAAGCCATAGCGATGATAGACACCCGCGATCTTGCGCAACATTTCGGTGCGGGTCTCGACCTGCGTTCCGAAATAGTCCTGAAAACCCTTGGGCGTTTGTGCCTTCGGGCGGGGTTGTTTCTTGTCCTTGGCCATCATCGCCTCGCGTAAATTGCGTGTATCTTGGCCCGCGTTTACAACGCCACGCCCAGCGGGGCAATGCGATGTTATGGGTCTTTCCTGCGAGGTTGCCTGCGTGCTATGACAACAGCATGACAGACATCACCCACCTTGAAGAAAAAATCGCCCATTTGACCCGCGTCGTCGATGACCTTTCGGATATCGTAGCCGCGCAGCAAAATGAGCTGGACCTTGCCACGCGCAGGTTGGCCATGCTCATGGAGCGCGAAGCGTCACGCGAGTATGATGCGGGTGGGTCTGTGCCCCTCTCCGATCAACGCCCGCCGCATTGGTAGGTTAACGGGCGACTGGGCCGATGGCGGCCACTTCCCCGTTATACAGCAGCATATCCGCCCATTCGGCATTATCCGCAAAGCTTTCATAGGCGGTGATAAACGTTGTGTTGCGCGCAAATTGATCGAGCTTTTTCCCGCAAGGCTGCCCCCGCCCCGCACCGCAAAACGACGCTTTGATCTGCTCATAGGCGGTGTCGGCGGCACTATAGGGGTGTTTTGCATTCGAAGGCAGATAGCGGACAACCTCATGGGTGCCGATATCGCCGATCAGGGCCGTTGCGGCCGAAAACTGACGCACGCATTTGTCTTTGAATCCCGTCACAAAATGGGTTCGCAGGGTCGCGCCGTTGGGCACGGTATCATAGATCGCATAGCCTGCATTATCGTCGACTTTCTGACCCAATGCCGCTTTGCTCACGGTGCAATTGAGGGCGATCTCGCCGAAGGGCAGCGTCACATCCGACGTCACTTCGGGCATTTCTCCCCCTCCTGCCCGCATTTGCGCGTGTTCGAACGGCACCGAAGACGTGCCGCCACAAGCGCTTAGCGCGGTCACGATGAGAAGGGCGGCAAAGCGAAAAGTCACATGATCAGGCCTTATAAGGAGTGTCCCTTTTTCGTCTAGCGGCTCTGGCAGGCTGCGTCCACCGACCCAAAAGGACAATGCGACAATCAGCTTATCCTAGACTTCCTCGACCTCGATCACACCACTCAGGGAGCGCAAAGCGCCTTTAATCTTTGGATTCACGGGGAAATCCTGACCAAGGTCAAGCTCGACCTCACCTGGAAGCGCGGGGTCCATCAGGCAGAAATAGATCGGCCCGCGCCCGCCGCGCACCTTATCACGCACCGCGTTCTCAAGAATAGTTGCGACCGAGACAATCGCCTCAGGCGTATCCAGAAACACCCGCAAACCAGAGCTGCCCGCGTCGGCGACGGCTGTATCAATCGCGGACACGGACCGACCCAACAGTTTGAGCACATCGGCCTCCATTGTGGCCTCGCAAGAGATTACAACTTGGCTGCCTGTTTCCAAATGTTCACGCGCGGCCTCCAAGACATCTGAGAACAGCGTCACCTCATATTGCCCTGTCGGATCTGAGAGTTGCGCGAATGCAAAGCGGTTGCCGCGCGCCGATTTGCGTTCTTGCCGCCCAGACACCGTGCCCGCCATTTTCACCACGCAAGCGCCGCGTTCGGCCTTGGCGATAACCTCGTCGAGGGTCAAAACGCCCTTGCGCTTTAATGCCCCCATATAATCGTCAAGCGGGTGGCCAGACAGGTAGAAACCAATCGCCTTGAACTCCTCGGCCAAGCGCTCTGCGGGGAGCCAATCATCCCCCCCTGCAAGGCGCGGTTCGGGCAGGTCATCGCCTGCGTCGCCAAAGAGCGAGACCTGATTAGAGGATTTCTGATCGTGGATCGCTGCGGAATATCCGACGAGCGCATCAAGCGATGCCATCACGCGGCGGCGGTTCGGATCAAGCACGTCAAACGCACCCGCACGGGCCAGCATTTCAAGCGGCCTTTTCCCGACGCGTTTGATATCAACACGCCTTGCGAAGTCAAAAAGCGTGACAAATTGATTTTCGCCGCGCCCCTCAACGATCAGCCGCATCGCATCAACGCCCACGTTTTTCAGCGCACCCAGCGCATAAACCAGCTTTTGATCCTTCACATCAAACGTCGCTTGCGAGCGGTTAATGCAGGGAGGCGTGTAGTCAATCCCCAGCCCCTTTTTCACCTCCTGGAAATAGATGGCGAGCTTGTCGGTCAGGTGAATATCACAGTTCATCACGCCCGCTATAAACTCGACAGGGTGGTTCGCTTTCAGCCAAGCGGTCTGATAGCTAACCACCGCATAGGCGGCGGCGTGGGATTTGTTAAAGCCGTAGTTGGCGAATTTTTCGAGAAGGTCAAAGACCTCGGAAGCTTTCTTTTTATCGACACCATTCTCCATGGCGCCTTTCTCGAATTTCGGGCGTTCCTTCGCCATCTCCTCGGCGATTTTCTTACCCATCGCACGCCGCAGCAAATCCGCGCCACCAAGACTGTAGCCCGCCATAACTTGCGCGATCTGCATAACCTGTTCTTGGTAAACGATAATCCCTTGGGTTTCGGCCAGAAGATGGTCAATCGACGGGTGAACGGAGGTGATTTCCTTAACGCCGTTCTTGACCTCACAATAGGTCGGGATGTTCTCCATCGGACCCGGTCGATAGAGCGCCACGAGGGCCACGATATCCTCGATACAGGTCGGCTTCATGCGCTTGAGCGCGTCCATCATGCCGCTGGATTCCACCTGAAACACGGCGACAGTTTTTGCGCTGGCGTAGAGCTTATACGACGCCTCGTCATCCAGCGGAATTGTGCCAATATCATCAATCAGCGCCTCTGGAGGCTCAAAAAGTGTGTTTCCTTGCGCATCAAAGTGTAAATGCCGCCCTGACTTCACGATCAGATCAACAGCGTTCTGAATAACGGTCAGGGTTTTCAGGCCCAAGAAGTCAAACTTGACCAGACCAGCCTGCTCGACCCATTTCATATTGAACTGCGTCGCGGGCATATCCGAGCGCGGATCTTGGTAAAGTGGGACCAATTCGTCGAGCGGACGGTCCCCGATCACAACACCCGCTGCGTGGGTCGATGCGTTGCGCAAAAGCCCCTCAACCTGCTGCGCATAGGAAAGCAAACGGTCGACAATTTCCTCGTTCTTCGCCTCTTCGCGCAGGCGCGGCTCGTCTGCGAGCGCCTTTTCAATCGACACAGGCTTGACGCCCTCAACGGGGATCATCTTCGACAGGCGGTCGACCTGCCCGTAAGGCATCTGTAACACGCGGCCCACGTCGCGCACAGCGGCCTTGGACAATAGCGCACCAAAGGTGATGATCTGCCCCACCTTATCTCGCCCGTATTTCTCTTGCACATAGCGGATCACCTCTTCGCGGCGGTCCATGCAAAAGTCGATATCGAAGTCGGGCATCGATACACGTTCAGGGTTCAAGAACCGCTCGAAGAGCAACGAATAACGCAGCGGATCAAGGTCGGTAATCAGCAGCGCATAAGCCACCAGCGAACCAGCACCCGACCCACGCCCCGGCCCCACGGGAATTTTGTTTTCCTTGGCATATTTGATAAAGTCCGCAACAATCAGGAAGTAGCCGGGGAAGCCCATGCCCTCGATGATATCGAGTTCGAAATCGAGCCGCGCCTGATACTCTTCCCGCGACACCGCATGCGGGATGACCGCAAGGCGCGCCTGCAACCCCTCATTGGCCTGACGGCGCAATTCCAGCACCTCGTCATCGGCAAACTTCGGCAGGATCGGGTCACGTTTATAAACTTTAAACGCGCATCGTTTGGCGATTTCAACTGTATTATCAATCGCTTCTGGCAAGTCCGCGAAGAGCGTAATCATCTCTTCGGGCGTTTTCATGAAATGCTGGGGTGTGAGCCTGCGCCGCGGTTCTTGCTGGTCGACATAGGCGCCATCCGCGATACACATCAGCGCGTCATGGGCTTCGTAGAGAGAGATTTTCGGGAAGTAGACGTCGTTGGTGGCCACGAGCGGCAGCCCCTTGGCATAGGCCATCTCGACCAAGCCCCGCTCGGAGAGAGCTTCAGCTTCGGGCAAACCGTTGCCATCGGGGTGACGCTGCAATTCGACATAAAGATGCTCAGGATAGATCGCAGCAAACCGGTCCATCAAGGCCTCGGCCGCAGGGCGTTGACCTGCGCGCAAGAGTCGCCCAACCGGCCCGTCAGGCCCGCCCGAAAGACAGATGAGACCTGCGTTATATTGCTGCAAATCATCCAGCGTGACCTGCGGCACTTGATTGCCCTGATCCAGATAGAGGCAGGAATTGAGCTTCATCAGATTGAGATAGCCCGCCTCGGTCTGGGCAAGCAGAACGATCCCCGCAGGGTCTTCTTGCCGTTTGCCCGCCTCGGGCGTCACATATCCCAGATCGACCTGACAGCCGATGATCGGCTGGATGCCCGCCTTTGAGGCACCCTCCGAAAACTCCAGCGCGCAGAACATGTTGTTGGTATCAGTCACCGCCACGGCCGGCATGTTCATTTTCGCTGCCATTTCAGGCAGTTTCTTGACATGAACCGCCCCTTGCAGCAGGGAATATTCGGTATGGACGCGCAGGTGGATGAATCGGGGATTTGTCATGGCCTCAGCTTATGGCGCGCGGCCCGTGGGGGAAAGCAGTGAATTGTTAGCATCGGCGCTAACTGTCTTGACCATCCCGCCGAATCCCCCTCACGTCAACGCATGAAACAAAACCTCGACGCCTGCTTTGCCGCCCTCGCCGACCCGACCCGCCGCGCGGTTGTCGAACGGCTTGCGCGTGGTCCTGCGACCGTGAGCGAGCTTGCCGCACCGCACCCGATCGCTCTGCCCACGTTCATGCGCCACTTGGGCGTTCTTGAGGCCTGCGGGTTGGTCCGGTCCGAGAAAACGGGGCGAGTGCGAACCTGCCACATCAACCCCGATCCGATGCTGGAGGTGCAGGGCTGGATGGAATGGCAACGCGTGATTTGGGAGCGCCGACAGGATGAGATTGACCAACTGATTATGCCGCTCGACGGGGCCAACACTTAGACTTTCGCCGCCAAATCCCGAAGTCTTGCGGGAAATCTCGCGACATTTCGACGAAAAAGCTTGATAAATGCGGTCTGTCCCGCTTTCATCGCGTCAAACGGGGGCCCGCGTCTACGCCGCATCGACGCTTTGCCAATACCCGCCAAACCAAAGTAACGCGGCAGGTTTACACGATGAAAGTGACGTTTCTTCTCAATGGGGAAACCGTGGAGGTGGACACACCTGCCACGCAAACACTGCTGGATTGGCTGCGCAATACGCGTGGGCTGACGGGCACGAAAGAGGGCTGTAACGAGGGCGATTGCGGGGCGTGTTCGGTGATTGTCACCGACGCTGCCAGTAAACGCGCACTCAACGCATGCATCCTTTTCTTGCCGCAGCTTCACGGGAAATCCGTCCGCACGGTGGAGGGGATCGCGGGGCCAAACGGCGAAATGCACCCCGTGCAAGAGGCCATGGTCACGCATCACGGATCACAATGCGGGTTCTGTACGCCGGGATTTATCGCCTCAATGGCAGCAGGTCACGCGAATGGGCGGACCGATCACGACGATATGTTGGCGGGCAACCTCTGTCGTTGCACAGGTTACGCCCCGATTATCCGTGCGGCCAAAGCGGCAGAAAGTGACCCTGTGCCTGCTTGGCTGAATGAGCGTCAAGCGCCTATCGCACCTGCCCCTTTTGCCCCCGAAACCCTTGATGCGCTTTGCGCTTGGTATGCCACCAATCCCGACGCCACCGTGATTGCTGGCGCAACAGATGTGGGGCTTTGGGTCACCAAGCAGTTGCGCGATTTGGGCGCTGTGGTGTTCCTCAACCGGTGCCGTGACTTGCAGCAAATCGTGGTCACCGACGAGACCATTACATTTGGCGCAGGCGTGACGATGGTCGATGTGCATCAAACGCTCAAATCCTATCACCCGTCTTATGCCGAGATGGTCCGCCGCTATGGATCAGAGCAGGTACGCGGAGCTGCAACCATTGGCGGCAACATCGCAAATGGCTCGCCCATCGGGGATAATCCGCCTGCCTTGATCGCACTTGGTGCGATGCTGCATTTGCGACATGGCGAGGTGTCCCGCACGATCCCGCTACAAGATTTCTTCATCGCTTACGGCACACAAGACCGCGCCAAAGGGGAGCTGGTGACAGGCGTGACCATCCCGAAATCTGCGCATGCGCTGCGGGTCTATAAGCTCTCCAAAAGGTTCGATCAGGATATTTCTGCGGTCTGTGGAGCCTTCAATGTGACCGTTGAGGATGGAAAAGTGCAATCTGCCGTGATCGCATTTGGCGGCATGGCAGGCACTCCCGCCCGCGCGAAAGCCGTCGAAGCCGCTCTGGTCGGCAGACCGTGGACGCGCGACACCGTGCAAGCTGCGATCCCCGCATTCGCCGCCGACTACACCCCGATGTCTGATATGCGCGCCAGTGCCGCATACCGGCTGGAGGTCGCGCAAAACATGCTGCTGCGTTATTTTGCGGAGATTTCTGGCCAAGCGACATCTGTCTTGGAGGTTCAGCCATGAGCATCTATCAAGCCCTGCCCCATGATGCAGCCCCCCTGCATGTCACAGGCCAGGCCCGCTATATCGACGACATCCCCACGCCAGCCAACACACTGCATCTGGCCTTCGGGACCAGTGAGGTCGCGGCAGGCAAGATCACCGCCATGAATCTCGACGCGGTGCGCGCCTCCCAAGGGGTCGTCGCGGTTTTCACTGCCGACGATTTGCCATTCGCCAATGACGTCTCGCCCAGCGCCCATGACGAACCACTGCTTGCCACGGGTGAGGTCCACTATCTGGGACAACCGGTCTTCATGGTCGCGGCCACCTCCCACCTTGCGGCCCGCAAGGCCGCGAGATTGGGACGGATTGAGATTGCGGCCGAGACCCCGATCCTCACGATTGAGGATGCGCTTGCAGCCAACGCCCGCTTTGAGGACGGCCCGCGTATCTGGACGAAGGGCTGCGTGGACACAGCCCTCGCCAGTGCTAAACACCGCTTGCAGGGCGAGATCGAGATGGGCGGGCAGGAGCACTTTTATCTAGAAGGGCAAGCCGCCCTCGCCATGCCCCAGGAGGGTGGCGATATGGTCGTGCATTCCTCGACACAGCACCCGACCGAAATCCAGCATAAGGTCGCAGAAGCGATTGGCCTCCCGATGCATGCAGTGCGCTGTGAGGTCCGCCGCATGGGCGGCGGGTTTGGCGGCAAGGAAAGCCAAGGCAATGCGCTTGCCGTCGGCTGTGCGGTGGCCGCGCGCGCCACAGGCAGGCCCTGCAAAATGCGCTATGACCGCGACGATGATATGATGATTACGGGCAAGCGCCACGACTTTCGGATCAGCTATGATGTTGGTTTTGATGATCAAGGGGTGCTTGCAGGTGTTGATTTTGTCCAAATGACCCGCTGCGGTTGGGCGCTGGATCTGTCGATCCCCGTCGCCGACCGCGCCATGTTGCACGCCGATAATGCCTACCTTTTGGAAGCCGTACGCATCACATCGCATCGCCTCAAGACCAACACACAGAGCGCCACCGCGTACCGTGGCTTTGGTGGCCCGCAAGGGGTGCTGGGGATTGAGCGCGTGATGGATCATGTCGCGGCGCATCTGGGACGTGATCCGGTTGCGGTGCGGCAGGCCAATTACTATGCGGCGGCTGTTTCAGGGGGGCTGTCTGCCCCCCGGGCTGCGCGCGCCCCCGAAGGTATTTCGAGCCCAAAGAAGAACACGACGCCTTATGGGATGGAGGTTGCGGATTTCATTCTGCACGAGATGACAGAAGCCTTGCTGGTCACCGCAGATTATCAGGCGCGGCGCAAGGCGGTTGATGACTGGAACAAACAGAACCCGATCTTGAAAAAGGGCCTTGGATTCAGCCCTGTAAAATTCGGGATTTCCTTTACGCTGACACACCTCAACCAAGCCGGCGCCTTGGTGCATGTGTATCAGGACGGCTCGATCCATATCAACCACGGCGGCACGGAGATGGGGCAAGGCTTGTTCCAGAAGGTCGCCCAAGTCGCCGCTGCGCGCTTTGGCGTGTCGATGGATCAGGTCAAGATCACGGCGACAGATACGGGCAAGGTGCCGAATACGTCGGCCACGGCGGCCTCATCTGGGACCGATCTGAACGGGATGGCCGTGCAAAACGCCTGCGATACCATTGTCGCCCGTATGGCCGAGATCATCGCGCAGTCCCATGGCGGCACGCCTGACGACGTGGTCTTTGCCGATGGCATGGTTATGACCGGCAGCACGACCTTGACGTTCGAACAGGCCGCAATGCTCGCCTATACCAACCGCGTCAGCCTTTCGGCCACAGGATTTTACAGGACCCCCGACCTTGCGTGGGATCGGATCGAGGGCCATGGCCAGCCGTTTTTCTACTTTGCTCAAGGCGCGGCATTGACCGAGGTCGTGATTGATGCGCTCACGGGCGAGAACCGTATCCTGCGCTGCGATATTTTGCATGACGCGGGATCTTCGCTTAATCCTGCGCTCGATATTGGTCAGATCGAGGGCGGCTATGTGCAAGGTGCGGGCTGGCTGACAACCGAGGAGTTGGTCTGGGACGACAAGGGCCGCCTGCGCACCCACGCTCCCGCAACGTATAAAATCCCCGCCTGCTCTGACAGGCCGCATGTTTTCAACGTGGCCCTTTGGGATACGCCGAATCCTGCCAACACGGTTTATCGCTCCAAAGCGGTGGGCGAGCCGCCATTTATGCACGGGATTTCCGCTTTTCTGGCGCTCTCGGATGCGGTGGCAGCCTGTGGCGAGACCTATCCTGCACTTGATGCACCCGCGACACCGGAACGTATTCTCGCTGCCGTCAAAAAGGTGCGCGGATGATCTGGGTGACGGTCACGGTCACACGCGTCGCAGGATCGGCGCCCCGTGGCGCGGGGACGCAGATGCGCGTCTTTGAGGATCACATCGAAGGCACGATTGGCGGTGGTGCGCTGGAATGGGAGGCCATGCGGCATGCCCGCGAGATGCTCGCCACGGGCAAATCCGCAGACAGGCAGAGCATCCCGCTGGGACCGAGCCTTGGGCAATGCTGCGGCGGGTCCGTGCAACTCGAATACGCCGCAAACATGCAGGTCGCCCACAGCACCGCCCGCGAGATCTGGGTTTACGGCGCGGGGCATGTGGGGCGCGCGCTTGTGCCCGTCTTGGCAAGCCTCCCCGATGTGGCGGTCACATGGGTCGATACCGGCCTCGACCGTTTCCCCGACACGATGCCCGCCAATGTCAGCGCCCTGCCCGCAGCTGACCCCGCAATGGCTGCCCGACATGCGCCCGCAAACGCCGAACACCTGATCTTAACCTATGCCCACGACATCGACCTCGCGATCTGCCACGCTTTGCTTTCCGGCGCCTTTGGCAGTATTGGCCTGATCGGCTCGGCTACCAAATGGGCGCGGTTCAAATCGCGTCTGGGCGCCTTGGGTCACGCAGGATCAAGAATCGCCCAAATCGCCTGCCCGATCGGCGATCCCGCATTGGGAAAACATCCCAGTCAGATTGCAATCGGCGTGGCGGCTGCGATGATAGCCCCCGCAAACCGCCGCCAAAAGGACCAGAGCGCATGAGCCTTCTCACCATTGAAAGCCTGACCAAAGCCTATCCGGGCGTTGTCGCCAATCGGGATGTGTCGCTCGACATCAGGGCGGGGGAAATCCACGCTCTCTTGGGCGAGAACGGTGCAGGAAAATCGACGCTGGTCAAAGCGATCTACGGACTGGTGAAACCTGACTCGGGGAAAATGTTTTTCAAGGGTGCAAGTTTCGCACCGCCGGACCCGCGGTCGGCGCGCGCCGCAGGGGTCGCGATGGTGTTTCAACATTTCTCGCTGTTTGACGCCCTGACGGTGGCCGAAAATATCTCGTTGGGTCTGGAAAACCCGCCGCCGCAATCAGAGGTCGCGGCCTCCGTGCGGCGCGTGTCCGAACAATACGGTCTGCCGCTTGATCCCGACAGAACCGTCGGTGATCTTTCCGCAGGCGAACGCCAGCGGGTCGAGATTATCCGCTGTCTGCTGCAAGACCCCAAGCTGTTGATCATGGACGAGCCGACGTCGGTGCTGACACCGCAAGAGGTGGACATCCTGTTTGAAACGCTGCGCAAATTGCGATCGGAAGGGACCTCAATCCTCTATATTTCGCATAAGCTCGAAGAAATCCGCGCATTGTGCGATGTGGCAACCGTGCTGCGATTGGGCCAAGTGGTGGGCACTTGCGACCCGCGTTTGACCTCGGCGCGCGACATGGCCGAACTTATGGTTGGTTCTGCGCTGCAGGTGCCGCAAAAGACCGATAAGCCGCTGGGCGAGGTCACGCTGTCGGTGAAAGGTCTTACGGCCCCTGCGCCGCATCAATTCGGCACGCCGCTCAAGAACATCTCCTTTGACGTGCGGGTCGGCGAGGTGCTGGGCATCGGCGGGGTCGCGGGCAACGGGCAGGACGAGCTTCTCGCCGCTCTCTCGGGTGAGATGAAAGTCGGGGCGCAGATGGTCACGCTCCTCGGCAAACCCATCGGAACCCTAAGCCCGAATGCGCGGCGCGCCCTTGGGCTTTGCGCCGCACCCGAAGAGCGCAATGGACATGCCGCCGCCCCTGACATGAGCTTGATCGAAAACGCACTCCTGACAGGTGCCACCCGCAAGCACCTGACGCAGCGGGGCTTTCTGCAATGGGAAAAGGCGGGTAATTTCGCCGAAGCGATTATCGCCACCTTTGACGTGCGCACACCCAGTGCAACCAGTGCGGCGCGGTCGCTCTCTGGCGGGAATTTACAGAAATTCGTTATCGGGCGCGAGATCATGCAAGCCCCCGACGTGCTCGTGATCAACCAGCCGACATGGGGCGTCGATGCCTCTGCTGCCGCCGCAATCCGGCAGGCGATCCTCAACCTCGCGACCGAAGGCGCCGCTGTGATCGTGATCAGCCAAGACCTCGATGAGTTGATGGAAATCTCTGACAAATTTGCGGCGCTCAATAACGGGCGGCTCTCGCCACCGCGGCCCGCCGCAGGCCTGACAATCGAAGACATCGGGCTCATGCTCGGCGGGGCACATGATATGGAGGTCGCACATGTTGACGCTTGAGAAACGACCCAACCCGTCACGGCGCTGGACCATCGCGACACCATTGTTAGCCGTCATGCTAACAATGTTCTTCGGCGGCATCCTTTTTGCGGCATTGGGGAAAAATCCCTTTGAAACAATCCGGTCGATCTTCTTTGATCCGCTTTTCTCGGAGTTCGCTTTCTACTACCGCCCCCAACTTTTGGTAAAAGGAGCACCGCTTGTGCTGATCGCCATCGGGCTGTCGTTCGGGTTTCGGGCGGGTGTGTGGAACATCGGCGCAGAGGGGCAGTACATCATGGGCGCGCTCTTTGGCGCAGGGATGGGGCTTGCGTTCTACCCGATGGAATCGTGGATCGTCTTCCCGTTGATGGTCATCGCAGGGGCCATCGGCGGCTCGCTCTGGGCCATGATCCCGGGCGTCCTGAAGGTCAAATTCGGCACCAATGAAATCCTCGTCTCGCTCATGCTGGTCTATGTGGCCGAGCAACTCCTCGCCTCAATGGCCTTGGGCGCAATGCGCAACCCCGAAGGGATGGGCTTCCCAGGCTCACGCAATCTGGCGCAATACCCCTCTGCCGCGAACCTCGAACTCATCTCGGGGTCTGGCATGCATTGGGGCGTGGTTGCGGCCTTTATCGCGGTGATCTTCGCCTATATCACATTGTCGCGGCACATCTTCGGGTTCCAAGTGCGGCTCTCTGGGCAAAGCCCGCGCGCGGCCGCCTTTGCAGGTTTCAACCCCGCACGACTTGTGCTGGTCTGCCTTGGCATCTCTGGCGCACTCGCGGGCATGGCGGGTATGTTCGAGGTCGCAGGCCCCGCAGGCCAAGTCAGCATCGACTTTAACGTAGGCTACGGCTTTACGGCAATCATCGTGGCCTTCTTGGGCCGCCTCCACCCAGTGGGCATTTTGCTTGCAGGCGGGCTGATGGCGCTCACCTATATCGGCGGCGAAATCGCGCAATCCAATCTCGGCCTGCCGGGTGCCGCGATCCAATTGCTGCAAGGGATGCTCTTGTTCTTCCTCTTGGCGGTGGACGTTCTGACCAACTACCGCATCCGGCTACGTATCATGGAGCACTCATAATGGACCTGTCAGCCATCAACCCCATCTTGCTGTTGGCCTCTCTGATGGTGGCGGCAACTCCCATCCTGCTGGCGGCCATCGGAGAACTTGTCGTGGAGCGGGCGGGCGTGCTCAACCTCGGCGTCGAGGGCATGATGATCACCGGAGCGATCTGCGGTTTTGCCGTGGCCGTGGGCACCGGCTCTCCTTGGCTCGGGTTCATTGGCGCCGCACTTGGCGGCGCGCTCCTGTCGCTACTGTTCGGGGTTCTCACACAATACCTTCTGTCAAACCAAGTGGCGACGGGCCTTGCGCTCACGCTCTTTGGACTTGGGCTCTCGGCGCTCTTGGGACAAGGCTATATCGGGATCAAGGCACCCGCCTTCCCCGATATTCACCTGCCCCTTTTGGGGGATATCCCCGTCATCGGGCCGATCATCTTTCAACATGATCCGATGGTCTATATCGGGCTTTTGCTCACTGGCGGCGTCTGGTGGTTCTTACACAAAACACGCGGCGGCTTGATCCTGCGGGCAGTGGGCGAAAACCACGATGCGGCTCACGCGCTTGGCTACAAAGTGATCAAAACCCGCATGCTCGCCATCGCATTTGGCGGCGCTTGCGCAGGCCTCGGCGGCGCATATCTGAGCCTCGTGCGGGTGCCGCAATGGACCGAAGGCATGACCGCTGGCGCAGGCTGGATCGCGCTTGCCATCGTGGTTTTCGCAAGCTGGAAGCCATGGCGGCTCTTGCTGGGGGCCTACCTTTTCGGCGGCGTCACCGTTTTGCAGCTTAACCTGCAGGCCGCAGGCCTCGCGATCCCTGTCGAGTATCTTTCCATGTCGCCCTATCTGGCAACCATCGTGGTTCTGGTTATTATGTCGGCAGGACGCGCGCCCGGGTCACTGGGCCGAATCTTTCACGCCTCACGCTAGAGGCCAAACATCGCTGGCAGGACGCCGGCACTTACGGGAGACACGATCTTGAAAAGAAGAACTCTGCTCGCTTCGGGCGTCGCGGCTGCGGCATTGGCAACAGTGGGCGTGCCAGCCCTTGCACAAGATAAAACCAAAGTCGGCTTCGTCTTTGTGGGGCCAGTTGGCGACGGTGGCTGGACATATGAGCACAACCAAGGGCGTCTCGCCGTAGAAGCCGAATTTGGCGATGCGGTTGAAACCGTCTTTGTCGAAAGCGTCCCGGAAGGCCCGGACGCAGAGCGTGTGATGACACAGATGGCGCTTGGCGGCGCTGACCTGATCTTCACAACCTCGTTTGGTTATATGGACCCGACACTGAACGTGGCGGCCAAATTCCCTGACGTGAAATTCGAACACGCCACAGGCTTCAAACGCGCCGACAACGTCTCCACATATTCCGCCCGCTTCTATGAGGGCCGCGCGGTTCAGGGGCACATCGCAGGTTCAATGACCAAGTCCAACATCGTGGGCTATATCGGCTCGTTCCCGATCCCCGAAGTGATCCGCGGCATCAACTCCGCCTATCTGCACGCCAAGAAAGTAAACCCTGACGTCGAGTTCAAGATCGTCTGGGCCTACACTTGGTTCGACCCTGCGAAGGAAGCAGAAGCTGCCACCGTTCTGATTGAGCAAGGCGCCGACGTGATCCTGCAGCACACAGACTCGACCGCTCCTCAAGCCGCCGCACAGGCCGCTGGCAACGTGATCACCTTCGGTCAGGCCTCTGACATGGCCGAGTTCGGGCCGACACCGCGCGTGTCCTCGATCATCGACAACTGGGCGCCCTACTACATCGCGCGCACCAAGGCCGTCATGGACGGCACATGGGCCAGCACCGACACGTGGGACGGTATCGGCGCGGGCATGGTTGGCATCGGCGAGATTTCCGACGCTGTGCCAGCAGAAGTGAAAGCCTCCGCAGAAGCGCTGCGCGACCAGATCGGCGCGGGCGACTACCACCCGTTCACGGGGCCAATCAACAAGCAGGACGGCTCTGCTTGGCTGGCTGAGGGCGAGACAGCCGACGACGGCACACTCGCTGGCATGAACTTCTACGTCGAAGGTATCGTGGGCGATATCCCGTCCTAAGCCTGCGTCAACATCCAAACGAAAGGCCCGCCCAAAACGGCGGGCCTTTTGCATTTTCGAGCCTTGCGGTCCCGACCCACTTGCCCGCAATGGTCGCTGAAGCACGTCAAGGGCTGCGATCAAGCCGGCTTGGCGGATCCAAGAAAATTTTGAACTACAACGTTTTCTCCGACGGAGACCATATTGGCGCGCGTATTACATTCGCATAAATGAATACAAAGGATACAAGACATGGCATCGCAATTCACCCTCGCCGCAATATTTTCCGTCGCCCTCGCACTTCCTGCAATGGCGCAACAAGGCAATCCCGGCGCGCATTTTCTTGAAAGCTGGGACGCCAACGAAGACGGGCAAGTTACCATTGAAGAGGCCACTCAAAAGCGGGACGATATTTTCATCATGTTCGATCAGAATGAAAACGGCTCCCTCGACGACGCCGAGTATGACCTCTTTGATGAAACCAGACAGGCCGACATGGATGCAAATGCGGGCGGCCATAAAGGGAAAATGGAAGGGGTCTCCCAAGGGATGGCGCGGGTGTTCAATGACCTCGACAAGGACGGTCAAGTCACCAAAGAGGAGTTTCTCTCACGGGTCCCAGCTTGGTTCAAAATGATGGATCGGGATGACGACAACGTGCTGACAACAGTGGATTTCGGGCGCAAATAGCCAAATTGGCGCTCCGAGGTCATCGACCAATGCGCCGACAACAAAGGCCCGTCAGAAATGCCGGGCCTTTTTATGCGGAGTGCGGTGCCGCCTTCAAAGACACGGGCGGTCACTCGGGCGTTTGGATCGTCGCGAGAAAATAAACCAGTTCCAGAATGCGCGACTGCGCCGTTGGAATGCCACTCGTGCCAGCCCCGTAATCGCCCTCTTCGGCGATGATTTCAGCGTTAAAGCGGTTGCCCCAAATGGGCATCTCGCTTGTCCCGTGCCCGCGGGTCTGCTCGGCGTCGGCAATGATCGCGTAGATGCGCTGGATCGGAAATTGCCCGCCATTCCGCTCGGAAATCTTCGTCAGATCAGACGGCGCAGCATTCAGGAAATCAATAATGGGACCACCTCCCTTGCCGTCGCCGCCATGGCAAACGGCACAGTTGGCCATAAACGAAGCCTTGCCAATCTCCTGAGCCGTCAATGTGCCTGGAATCGAAAGCATGATGGGCAGCGCCGCCAGAACGTATCTTTTGAATCGGGTCATCTCTTTTCTCCAGAATTGGTTAATGCCCATTCAGCGTATGGCTGCTTTCAAATCCGACATTGATATTTATCAAGACACCCCGCGCCGCGCTTGGGAACAAATCACGCTCTTGTCTCGGTCTCATCCCTGTGTAAACTTCGGCCCATGACAGACTTTATCATCATCGGTGGCGGTGTCGCGGGAACCTCTGCAGGGGCCTATTTATCCAAACTCGGCAAGGTCCAGTTGCTGGAGGCAGAGCCCAATCTTGCCTACCACGCGTCGGGCAGGTCAGCTGCGCTTTTCGAGGAAAGCTATGGCAAGCCTTCGACCGTCGCACTGAACGCCGCTTCACGCAGCTATCACGTTGAAAACAAGTTGCTTTCGCCGCGCGGATTGATGCTTGTCGGCAGCCGCGAGAGTGCCGGAGCGTTTGAGAAGGAGCGCATCCAGATGGGCCTTGATCTGATGTCAGGCGCGGATGCCAAGGCGATGGTCCCGATCCTCAATACGGGCGTGATCGACCGCGCGGGCTACCACGCGGACGCTTGGGATCTCGACACGGATCTGCTCATCCAGTCCTTCGTAAAAACCATTCGTGCCAATGGCAGCACCGTAACCACCAAGGCCCCTGTCACCGCGACTGCAAAGACCGCGAACGGTTGGAAAGTCACAACAAAGGCAGGCGAGTTCGAGGGCGCAATCCTTGTGAATGCCGCAGGCGCATGGGTTGATCAAATCGCTCGCATGGCAGGCATTGCCCCGATTGGTTTCACCCCGCTGCGCCGCTCCATGGGTCGTATTCCGGCACCCGGCGGGCACGACGTCTCAAGCTGGCCAATGATCTTCGCCGCCAATGAAGCGTGGTATGCCAAGCCCGACGCAGGCGCATTGATCGTCTCCCCTGCCGAAGAAGACCCCGTAGAGCCTCACGACGCCTACGCCGACGACATGGTTCTAGCAGAAGGCATGGCCCGCTATGAAGAAAATGTCACCGAACCCGTTACCCGCCTTCTGGCCTCATGGGCAGGCCTGCGCACCTTCTCGCCAGACCGCACATTGGTCCTCGGACCGGAGCCGTCGGAGCCCAGCTTTATCTGGTGCGCCGGCCAAGGCGGCTACGGGATGCAATCCAGCCCTGCTGCTGGTCAGCTTTTGGCGGATCTTCTCAACGACAAAACGCCCGCGATTGACGCGGGCGCTGTTGCTGCTCTTTCTCCGAAACGGTTCCGCTAGCGACGATTTTTCGACGAAAAATCGCCCCCCGCCCGATCAACCGTCGGCGCGAATTGTCGCGTTCTTCGGATCGTATGGGCTGTCTTCGACAATCACGGCAGGCCAGAGCTTATCAAGCATCTTGACCTGCACCGGTGTGCCAACTTCGGCCAGCGCAGGGCGCACATAGCCCATGCCGATCGACTTCTCGAACGCCACCGAATAGCCGCCCGATGTCAGTCGCCCGATGCGGTTGCCCTCCATATCGTAAAGCGCCTCGCGGCCCCATGGATCGGCGTCAGCTGGCCCGTCGATCAACAGCGTCACGCACTTGGAACGCACGCCTTTTGCGACCATTTCAGCCTTGCCGTGGAAGTCCTTCTCCAGATCGACAAAGCGCGGCAGATCGGCCTCGATCGGGGTCGCATCGCGGCCCAACTCGGTGCCAAAGGCGCGGTAGGATTTCTCCTGACGCAGCCAGTTTTGCGCGCGCGCGCCGACCAGCTTCATCCCGTGCTTTTCGCCGGCTTTCTCAAGCAGATCGAACAGGTAGTTCTGCATCTCGATCGGGTGGTGCAATTCCCAGCCCAGCTCGCCCGTATAGGCCACGCGGATCGCGTTCACGGGGCACATGCCAAGCTCGATCTTCTTGGCCGAAAGCCATGGGAAGCGCTTGTTGGACAGGGCGGTTTCAGGCTCTGCATCCTTGATCACCTCGGCCAGAACGGCGCGTGCCTTTGGCCCTGCAATCGCAAACACACCCCATTGGGTCGTCACGTTCTGCACCTCAATGCGGCCAAACTCGGCCTCTTTATCTTCCACAGCCTTGCGCAGGAAATCTGCGTCATAAGCTGTCCAAGCGCCTGCAGACACAAGATAATATTCATCCTCGGACATGCGCACGATGGTGTATTCCGTGCGTGTCGTGCCGTGGGAAGTCAGCGCATAGGTCAAGTTAATCCGGCCGACCTTTGGCAGTTTGTTCGTTGTGAACCAATCCAGAAACGCCGTCGCACCCGGTCCTTTGACCACATGCTTGGTGAAGGCCGTCGCATCAATCAGGCCAACGCCCTCACGCACCGCTTTCGCCTCTTCCACGGCATATTGCCACCAGCCGCCACGGCGGAAGGACCGTGCATCGTGGTCATTAAAGCCCATTGGCGCGAAGTAGTTCGGACGCTCCCAGCCGTTCACAAACCCGAACTGTGCGCCGCGCGCGGCCTGACGGTCGTAGGCAGGCGATGTGCGCAGCGGACGGCAGGCTGGGCGCTCTTCATCAGGGTGGTGCAAAATGTAGACGTGATCGTAGCATTCTTCGTTTTTGCGCGCCGCAAACTCGGTCGTCATCCAGTCGCCGTAACGCTTTGGATCAAGCGACGCCATGTCGATCTCGGCCTCACCATCGACCATCAATTGCGCAAGATAATAGCCCGTGCCGCCAGCCGCCGTGATCCCGAAGGAGAAGCCCTCGGCCAGCCACATGTTCCGCAGACCCGGCGCGGGGCCCACAAGCGGATTGCCGTCCGGCGTATAGCAGATCGGGCCGTTGAAATCGTCCTTCAGGCCGCTTTCCTCACAAGACGGAATCCGGTGGATCATCGCCATATATTGCTCTTCGATCCGCTCCAGATCGAGCGGGAACAAATCCGCGCGGAAGCTGTCAGGCACACCGTATTCAAACACCGCAGGGGCGCCTTTTTCATAAACGCCCAAAATCCAGCCGCCGCGCTCTTCGCGCACATAGGATTGCGCATCGGCATCGCGCACAACAGGATGCTCGACATTGCCCGCCGCACGGAACTCGACCAGCGCAGGATCTTGATCCATCACGATAAACTGGTGCTCGACAGGGATCGCAGGGATCTTGATCCCCAGCTTGCGCGCGGTCGTTTGCGCGTGGTTGCCCGAGGCCGTCACAACATGCTCTGCCGTGATCACAATCGTTTCGTCGGATGGCACAAGGTTGCCGCCCTTCTCGACCATCTTCACACAGGTCACTTCCCAATGGGTGCCGTTCCAGTGGAAGGCATCAGCCTGCCATTTGCGCTCGATAGCAACACCGCGCTGACGCGCGCCCTTTGCCATCGCTTGGGTCACGTCGGCAGGGTTAATATAGCCGTCGGTGTTGTGATACAGCGCACCCTTCAAATCCTCGGTGCGGATCAGCGGCCATTTCGCCTTGATCTCGTCAGGGGTCATCCACTGATAGGGCACATCGCAGGTTTCTGCGGTCGAGGCATAGAGCATATATTCGTCCATGCGCTCTTGGGTCTGCGCCATGCGCAGGTTGCCCACAACCGCAAAGCCCGCGTTCAGGCCGGTTTCGGCCTCCAGCGACTTGTAAAACTCGACCGAGTATTTGTGGATATGGGTCGTGGCAAAGGACATGTTGAACAGCGGCAAGAGGCCAGCCGCGTGCCATGTGGAGCCAGAGGTCAGCTCGTCACGCTCCAAAAGCATGACATCCTCCCAGCCCGCCTTGGCAAGGTGATAGGCAATCGAGGTTCCGACGGCACCACCGCCGACAACAAGAGCTTTGACATTGGTTTTCATAGGGACGATTCCTCTGGAGAGATGCTTTGGCACAAATTGCGCGAAAACGGCTCCCAACTCCAGAACCAGCCGACCTGTCAGAGCACGATTGCGACAGGCTGAGACAAACGGCCCCACAAAAGGGGGCCGCCTGAGAGATTAGTTACCGTCTGTGCCACCGACAACGCAGCGCCGGACACCCAGCTCGATTTTGCAATTGCCAAACGTTGCCTCGCCTTGACCGATACTTGTGCCACGACGGATCACCAATTCGCGGGCCGAGACAGGCGATTCAACAAGACCGTTTGAGGTACTGGCATCCGCCGCATCATAGGTTTCGGGCAGCAGATTGATCAACGCGATCACGTCGTCGGCCAAAACCTCCCCTTCCTTGAGGTAGCGGTCAACATCCTTGCGTTCGGTCACCCGTGCTCTTTCCATGCCCTCAAGGATATTTTCCTCGATCTCCGTCCAGCCGTCGGAATGCAAATAGGCCCGCGCGGTATATTCAACCGTTTGCGCATTTGTCAGCGCAGGCATCGGACCGAGCAACGAGGTGAGTTCGGAAGAGACCCCAAGCCCGGTGCCATAATCTTCATAGGCATCATCCCATGACCGGATACGCCGCCGCGTCAGGTCTTCCAAGAAATCCTTCTCTCTGCTGGAAAAGTCCAATCGCGTCTTCTTGAGAAGGTAGGCGCGGCGGGCAATTGACGGCGTTTCAGGCACAATATTGCTTGGCTCCGGATCACGCGTCTGGAATTCGGCGCTGATGAGCAGGTGCGGTTCGGGGTCAGGCAGCAAGGCAATCATCTCGCCCACGGGCAAAGCGCGCAGCAGATCTGCAACCGCAGCGTCACTGCTATTGGTCAAAACCTGAAACTTGAACATGCCGCCAATATCGCCATTGAACACACGGTAATCGACAGGAACATCGTCTTTATAGCCTTTGCTGCTGACATATCCATCGGCTTCCAAAATCGGCACACCATGGTGTAGCGCAAACACTTCGCGGGATTTCCCGAAGTCGCCGTAGCCGGTCATATTCGAGGAAACCGCAGCCATGATGCCGCCACGGATCGTCCGCTCGTTGAATCGGTCTGGAACATAGAGCGCAATCGCCATCAATTGTTCGCCCCTGCGGTAGGTCTTGGCAAAGCCGTTTCCTTTGCCTTGCGCAAGCGCATCAAAACGCATCAACATCGTATTGGTCGAGCTTTTCGCAATCGGCGTGCGGATCATACTGGTTTGGGTAATTGCCTCGCCATCTTCGTTTTTGTAAGGCGTCTCGAACCAGCCGGTAGGTGCCGCTGGGACATAACCAGAGACATCGACCTTAGTCTTGATCGTCGTCTGACCGGTCATATCCTCATACATCATCTGAAGGGCGAACATGATACCGCCTGGGGCTTGGTTGTTGGCAGTTTCGTACTCAACCTTGTCGCTTTTTACCTTATCACCATCAGCCTTCGCCGTTTCGCTACTCATCTGCTGAAACAGCATTAATACGAATGTTGCAACCAGTAGGATGCCTCCAAAAAGGACCGGAAAAATGAATCGATTCATGGCTACTTCCTCAAATATCTACCCCTTTAAGTTGCGAAACAATGCCGACCTCCATTAGGAATTGTTGCGTTCATAATGTGGCACTTGATGCAACTGGCCGCAGGGCGTATTGAGCAATTACAAATGTTTAAAGGGGTTTGCGCATGAAAATTTGCCGCACTATTGCCGAAATCAGGCAGGCCGTTGAAATCATGCGCCGCGACGGCACTGTTGGCCTCGTGACGACAATGGGCGCCCTACATGCGGGGCATATGGCCTTGGTCAAAGCCGCCGCAAATGCGCATCCATCGGTGATTGCCACCATTTTTGTGAACCCGACGCAATTCGGCAATCCCAAGGATTTGGAGACCTATCCGCGCACCGAAGAGGCCGATCTTGCCATGCTGGAAAAAGCGGGGGTTGCGGCTGTGTTTCTCCCGACGGTTGCCGAAATGTATCCACCGGACGACGAAACCATCGTCGAGACAACCAACCTTGCCAACATCTTCCATGGCGTTGTGCGGCCCGGCCATTATCGCGGCGTGGCGACGGTCGTGACCAAGCTGTTCAACATCACCCGCGCAGATGCTGCCTATTTTGGCGAGAAAGACTACCAGCAACTCGCCGTGATCCGCCGCATGGTCCGCGATTTGCACGCCCCTATCGCAGTGCACGGTGTGCCGACAGTGCGCGAGGCCGACGGGCTGGCGATGTCGTCGCGCAATGTGCGCCTGTCCCCCGCCCAACGCGCCGCCGCGCCGATCCTTATGACAAGCCTCGCTGCGGCAGAGGCGCTCTTGCAACTGGGCGAGACCGTCGAGACCGCCGCAGAGGCGATTGCCGCTACCATAGCCACGGAACCTCTTGCCACCCTGATGGCAGTCGATATCGTGGACCCAGCCACTTTCGCCCCCGTGACAGGCAAACCAAACGGCCCCGTCGGGATCATGCTGTCAGCCCAGTTCGGCGAAGTTCTGTTGATTGATCAAAAGGAGGTCGCCCTATGAGCGTCCAGACCGAGACCATCCGCCGCAATACCGTACCCCAAATCGCCAGACGGAAGGGCGGCGATCCGATCGTTTCGCTGACCTCCTATCACGCGCATACGGCGGCCATTGTGGACAAATATGCCGATTTTATCCTTGTGGGCGACAGCCTCGGGATGGTCATGCACGGCATGGATAGCACGGTAGGCGTGCCGCTTGATCTAATGATCATGCACGGCAAGGCCGTCGTGCGCGGCACCAAAAAGGCGCTGATCGTGGTCGATATGCCCTTCGGCTCCTATGAGGAGTCCCCGAATATGGCGTTCCGCAACGCGGCCAAGATCATGAAGGAAACCGGCTGCGGCGCGGTGAAACTTGAGGGCGGCGCGCGTATGGCCGAGACGATCAAATTCCTCGTCGAGCGCGGCATCCCTGTGATGGCGCATATCGGCCTGACCCCGCAATCTTCTCACGTCATGGGCGGCTTCAAAACCCAAGGCCGCGACGAAGACTCATGGGCCGCCCATATTAAGGATGCGCATGCAGTCACGGAGGCGGGTGCCTTCGCTGTAGTGCTTGAAGGCATGGTTGAACCTTTGGCCTCCAAAATCACCAAAGAAATCGCGATCCCCACCATCGGGATCGGCGCTTCGGCGGATTGCGACGGGCAAATCCTCGTGCTTGAAGACATGCTCGGGATGAATCCGTGGACGCCGAAATTCGTCAAGGTTTACGGCCAACTCGGGCCCATGATCGAGGACAGCGTCAAACGCTACGCGGCGGAAGTCAAAGACCGCTCCTTCCCCTCCGAGGATGAAGTGTATCGCTAAATCCACGCTCATTTTCTATGTCTAGTTAAACTCCCGCCGGAGGCATCAACATATGGCTCTGGCGGCATATCTCCTTGATGGGGAAGCGATTTCTGAATCTCCCCCTCGCAAAATAGCGCGACTCGTGCTATTCTGAAATTACCACTCGTTAGAAGTGGACGTTGAGGAGAACAGAAATGACCCGCACAACCGTGCTTGCGTTTATCGCAATGTCGGTTTTGGGCGCCTGCATGGACGCCCAAGGCTCTTACGTCGCAGGACGTGCCGATAATGACATGCTTCGTTTTTCCGCATCCAATTACGTGCTGACCCTAGAGGACGCACGCTAAGGGCTTGCGCTTAAGCGTGATACGCGAAGAAATCGGGCCCAGCGGCCCGACCTGATATCTTTACAACATCGACGGCACAACAAGATCAGGTGGGCGGTGCCCGTCAGCGAAGGTCTTGATATTGATAATGACCTTTTCGCCCATCTCGATACGGCCCTCCACCGTGGCCGATCCCATATGCGGGAGCAACACGACATTGGGCAGCTCCTTGAGACGTGGATTGATGTCTTGGGCGTTCTCGAACACATCAAGCCCTGCCCCTGCCAATTCACCCGCACGCAACATCCGTGTCAGGGCGTTTTCGTCGACAACCTCTCCGCGAGACACGTTCACAAGCACCGCATCCGGTTTCATCAGCTTGAGCCGCCGCGCGTTCATCAGGTGAAACGTCGAAGGGGTATGCGGGCAAGAGACCGACACCACATCCATCCGCGCAACCATCTGGTCAAGGCTTTCCCAATAGGTCGCATCAAGCGCTTCTTCGATCTCGGGCCGCAGGCGTTTGCGGTTGTGGTAATGGATTTGCATCCCAAAGGCACGGGCGCGGCGGGCCACGGCCTGACCGATCCGCCCCATGCCCAGAATGCCCAAACGGCGGCCACCGATGCGCCCGCCCAGCATAGCCGTCGGGCTCCAACCGGCCCAAGTGCCGTCTTGCATGACACGCAACCCTTCGGGAATGCGCCGCGTCACAGCCAACATCAGCGCCAGCGCCATATCCGCCGTATCATCGGTGGTCACACCTGGCGTGTTCGACACCTGAATCCCGCGCTGACGGGCGGTGGCCACATCAATATTATCGACACCAGCCCCATATTGCGCAATCAGACGGAGCTTTTCGCCCGCCCCTGCAAGCAAGGCAGCGTCAATCTGATCGGTGATCGTCGAGACCAGCACATCAGCGGTTTTCATCGCCTCGGCCAAGGCCTCACGGCTCATCGGCACGTCATCTTCGCGCAGCGTCACATCGAACAACTCGCACAACCGTGTCTCCACGACATCGGGCAACCGTCGCGTCACAACAACACTCAACCGTTTACCTGGCATGATCCGCACTCCCTTGCTTCCCAAATCACTCACGTAGTGTCAGGTTGCAGGATACGGAGGCAAGGCACAAGAACCTAAGCCCCGATTGAGTAGTGATAAAAGGCAATCAGGCAATGTTTTCATGGGCAAAGATCATTTGTGCGGCGCTCCTGTGCGCCTCGCCCGCTCTGGCGCAAGAGGCAAGCCCTGACACAGCGGCCGCCTCTGCCACCACCATCGGCCCTGAAACCAATCTGCCTTTGCCGCGCTTTGTCTCCTTGAAGGCCTCGGACGCCAATGTGCGGCGCGGCCCGTCGCTTACCCATCGGATCGACTGGGTGTTTCAGCGGCGCGACATGCCGCTGCAAGTGGTCGCGGAATACGGTCACTGGCGGCGTGTGATCGACCGCGACGGGCAAGGCGGCTGGGTGCATTACACCATGCTGTCGGGCGCACGCACGGTCATCGTCGACCAAAATATGCTGCCACTGCGCAGCCGCGCAGATGCCGGTGCCCCCGAAAATGCTGTTCTGGAACAGGGAGTCATCGGCACGATCGAAGAATGCGCCCTTGAGTGGTGCAAACTCAGAGCGGGCGGCTACAAGGGCTGGGCCGCGAAAGATGCGCTTTGGGGCGTCGGCAAGGACGAGATTCTCGAGTAGGGCTTTTCGCCGCCGCCGCGTCCCGCTAAACCAGCGGCATGGATGTAAAATCAGAAACCAAGCTTAATCTCTCCGCAGGGCTCTTGTCAGTGACAGTGGCCTTTGTCCTCGTGACCGCAAAGCTCTGGGCCTTTGGCGAAACAGGCTCCCTGTCGATCGCCGCGACCTTGGCCGATAGCGCGATGGATTTGATGATGTCGCTTGGCGGGCTTGTGGCCATCGCCTATGCTGCCAAACCAGCGGATGACGACCACAACTTCGGACATACCTCCGCCGAAGACCTCGCGGCACTTGGGCAATCCATCTTTATTCTGATCTCGGCCACGGTGATCGCGGTCGCAGCGATCCTGCGCCTGCTTGACGACACAGTGGCGCTGCCCGAACGCGAGGCCAGCGGCATGGCAGTGCTCGTGTTTTCCATCACCGTCACGCTCGGACTTGTCGCATGGCAAAGACGCGTGGCCAAGCAAACCGGCAACCGCGTCGTGGCCGCCGATAGCCTGCACTACCTTGGCGACCTGATCCCGAATGTCGGTGCCCTGCTCGCGCTTTGGGCTTCTGCGAAATACGGGATCGGTCAGATCGACAGTATCGTGGCCCTCGCCGCCGCCGTCCTGCTCGCGTTTGGAGCGCTGCGCATTGGCAAAGCCGCCTTTGACGCGCTGATGGACAGGCAAGCCGACACTGGCATGATTACAGGCATTGCGGAGATCACGCGGAATTTTGAGGGCGTGCACGGGTTTCACGATCTGAAGACCCGCGTCGCAGGCAGCCGCGTCTTCGTGAATATGCATATCGAACTGGATGGCAGCCAAACGCTTGAGGAGGCCCATGCCATTGGCGCAGCCTTACGCCGCGCCATCACCCACGCCTACCCCCGCGCGGACGTTCTGATCCACAAAGACCCTTTTGGCGTCGAAAAGCATCCCGACGACGACAGATAACTGCGGCGCAGTTTTTACCCGACAGCCGCCAATCCGCGCCCTTTCAAAAGGGCCGCAACGCCGGGCAACCGACCCCGGAACTTCACGTAAAGCTCCGCCGCATCGACTGATCCGCCAGACGACAAAATCGTCTCTTCAAGTCGCTTGGCCAAGTCCGCATCAAACGGGTTGCCGATCTCGTCGAAGGCCGCAAATGCATCGGCATCCATCACCTCTGACCACATGTAGCTATAGTAGCCGCAGGAATATCCGTCGCCTGCAAAAACATGGGCGAAATGCGGGGTCGCATGGCGCATCCGAATGGCGGCTGGCATCCCGATGTCTTCCAGAATTTCAGCCTGCTTCTGCATCGGGTCCGCAGGGGGCGGACCCTCGTGAAAACCAAGATCAACCAGCGCCGAGGCCACATATTCCACCGTCGTAAAACCCATATCATAGGTCGCGGCCCCTAACATGCGGGTCAACAAATCTGCGGGCATCGGCTCGCCCGTTTGCGCATGGGTCGCGAATTCCGCAAGCACCTCGGGCACCTCTAGCCAATGCTCGAAAAGCTGGCTCGGCAGTTCCACAAAATCACGCGCCACAGAGGTGCCGCTGATACTCTCGTAAGTCACCTCCGAAAGCATCTGGTGAAGCGCATGACCAAACTCGTGAAACAACGTGCGCGCGTCGTCATAAGACAACAGTGCAGGCTGCCCCGCCTCGGGCTTGGCAAAGTTGCAGACGTTAATGACATGAGGGCGAATGTCGCCCGCCAATTTCTGCTGGGAACGCATTGCCGAACACCACGCCCCGGACCGCTTTGACCCGCGGGCGAAATAGTCACCAATGAAAACAGCGACATGGGCACCGTCACGCGTCACATTCCAGACGCGCACATCGGGATGATATGTCCGCGTCTCGATCTGCTCGAAATTTAACCCGAACAGACGGTTGGAACAGGCAAAAGCCGCCTCAATCATGCGGTCCAGTTGCAGATAGGGCTTTAGCTCCGCCTCGTCCAAATCATGCAATTGCTTGCGCCGTTTCTCGGAATAAAACCGCCAGTCCCACGCCTCTAACGGGCCGTCCCAGCCATCCGCATGCAGCATCCGCTCCAGCACTTTGGCATCAGCCTCGGCGCTCGCCTTTGCGGGCTCCCAGACCTTCATCAGCAGCTCACGCACCGCCGCAGGATTGCCCGCCATTTCGGTCTCAAGCTTGTAATCGGCAAAGGTGGAATAGCCGAGCAGATTGGCCCGTTCCGCCCTGAGCTTCAAAATCTCGGCCGCAATCGCGCGGTTGTCCGTCTTGCCGCCATTTGCACCCCGCGCGACCCATGCTTCATAGGCTTTCTGTCGCAAATCGCGCCGCTCGGAGAACTGCAAAAACGGCACAATCAGGGACCGCGAAAGTGTCACAACAGGCCCGCCTGCGCCCTTATCACGCCCCGCAGACCGTGCCGTCGCCACCACAAAATCAGGCAGGCCTGCCAGCCCGTCCTGATCCAATGCCATGAACCAGTCCCGCTCGTCAGCCAGCAGGTTTTGTGTGAAATCCGTCCCCAAGACCGACAGGCGCGACTTCACATCCCGCAACCGATCTGCCTCTGCCCCTTGCAACTGCGCGCCTGACCGCACAAACCCGCGCCGTGTAAGCATCAACACCCGCGCCTGCTCATCGGTCAAATCAAGCGTATCCCTCTGATCCCAAAGCGATTCGACCCGTTCAAACAGCGCCGTATTCGCCGTGACCCAAGACCCGTAAGCACTTAGCTTTGGCGCAAACTCCCGCTGCAAAGCCTCGCGCACGGGGTTACTATCGGCCCCCGCCACGGTATAAAATGTGCCCAGAACGCGGCTCAGAAGCGCGTCTGCCATCTCCAATTTCTCGATCGTATTGGCAAATGTCGGTGCCTCGTCCGTCTGCGTAATCGCCGTGATATTGGCTTTCGCGGCCTCTAATGCGGCCTCCAGCGCGGGCGAGAAATCATCGTCGGAAATCTGTGCGAAGGGCGGCAAATCAAACGGGGTGTCCCAGTCGGACAAAAGCGGATTGGTCATGGGAATGTCTCCTTTGGACACAACCTAGGTGCAGCACAGGGTTTGCGCCAGCCCTGACCTAACGCTGCCGCATTCTGCGCTCGAAACTGCGCAAGGCCATCGTCAGGCAGACACCCGCGAATTGTGTAAAGACAAGCACTGCGACGGCCGCAAGGCGTTTAGTGGTGTGCAGCGCAGACCGCGCAATCATCACGCCGCTTGATTTTAATCAGCCGCGTTTGGGCATAAAGCGCATCATAAATAAGCAAGCGCCCGCGAAGCCCCTCGCCCGCTTTCGTGATCTCCTTGACCGCCTCAAGCGCCATGATCGACCCGATCACACCGGGCAAAGGGCCGATCACCCCCGCCTCGGCACAATTGGGCGCCAGCGCAGGATCGGGCGCCTGTGGAAAGACACAAGCATAGCAGGGCGCACCCCGCGCGGGATCATAGAGGCTCACTTGCCCTTCCCATTGGGTCAAAGCGCCCGCAATTAGCGGTTTGCCCAGCGCGGCACAGGCTTGGTTCACGACATAGCGTGTCGCGAAATTATCTGTGCCGTCAAGCACAAGATCATAGTCCGCGATCAGGTCCGCCGCGATATCTTGGGTCAATTTGCGCCCATAAGGCTGCACAGTCACAAACGGGTTTTGCGCGGTCATCGCCTCGGCAGCCGACATGACCTTAGGCATCCCGATCCGCGCGTCCGTATGGATCACTTGGCGGTGCAGGTTGGTATTTTCGACGACATCATTGTCAATAACCCCGATCGTGCCAACGCCCGCAGCAGCAAGATACTGGAGCGCAGGTGCACCTAAACCACCGGCACCGACAACCAGAACCTTGGCAGATTTCAAGGCCTTTTGTCCCCGCCCGCCCACTTCGCGCAGCATGATGTGGCGGGCATAGCGGTCGAGCTCGCTGTCAGTAAAAGTGCCCGCAGGCGCAACCGCAACCGCAAGGTCTTTGACGCGCGCACGGACCCTGCGCAATAAAGCGCGATAGCCATAGCCAACAGCCCCGAAGCCAAGCAAAAGCCCCCAAAGCCGCACATCGCCCCCCGTTGCCTCGCGCAAAGGATGCCCGTCAGGTAACGCAAGCTGGAGCCCGATGACCCCCGCCAACAAGATCACGATCATGATCCAGCGGGCGCGTTTTGGCGTGCCCATGGCCATGCCAATGCCCCACAGAACGGCGATCATCGCAAATACAGTCATCATTGTCCGGTTGACCCAAATCCGCCTGCGCCGCGCAGGGTCTCGTCAAGCGTCTCCACGACAGCAAAATCCGCTTTCGTCACTGGGGCTACAACCATCTGCGCGATGCGCATGCCATGCACCACTTCAAACGGCGCCTCACTAAAATTGATCACAATCACGCCAACAGGGCCACGATAATCGCTGTCAATCGTGCCGGGTGCGTTGACCAGAGCGATTCCATACTTCAACGCCAAACCGGACCGCGGTCTGATCTGGATCTCAAAACCTTCGGCGACGGCCATATGCAACCCCGTCGGGATCAAGCGGCGCGCACCTGGCTGCAAGACGATCGCCGCGCCGCCCGCAAGGTTCGCACAAATATCCGCACCCGCAGCCCCCGCCGTCTCATAACGCGGCAGCGGCAAACTCCGGTCCGCACCCTCGGCCCAAGCCAATTGCACAATCATGCCCCGCCTCTCATTTTCCATGTCCCAGTAAACTCCCGCCGGAGGCGCATCTCTCAGCCGATCGCATCGGCAATTTTCTTTGCCAAACGGGTGGCAACCTCTTGCTTGCCCATCCGCGGCCAGTTTTCCGCCCCTGTATGCGAAATCAGCGTCACCGCATTTTCCGCACCACCCATGATCCCCGTTTCAGGCGAGACATCATTGGCCACGATCCAGTCACAGCCCTTTCGCAACCGCTTCGCCGTCGCATTGGCGATCACGTCGTCGGTTTCTGCAGCAAAGCCCACCACCAAAGGCGGACGCCCCTGCGTCATATGGGAAACCGTCGCCAGAATGTCGGGATTTTCAGCAAATTCCAGGCGCGGCAAGCCGTTCCCGTCCTTTTTGATCTTGGACGGCCCCGCATTTGCAACCCGCCAATCGGCCACCGCAGCGGCGAAAACAGCTGCATCGGCGGCGGGTGCTGCTTGCACGGCCGCAAGCATTTGCGCCGCTGTTTGCACTTTCACCACGCGCACACCGCGTGGCGGCGGCACATCGGCAGGGCCGGTCACAAAAGTCACGTCAGCGCCCAGCGCTGCGAGCGCTTCTGCAATCGCCGTGCCTTGCGCCCCCGAAGAGCGGTTTGCGATATACCGCACGGGGTCAATCGGCTCGTGTGTCGGCCCCGATGTCACCAGAATATGTTTGCCATTCAACGGGCCATCCGACAAGGCGGCATCAATTGCGCTCACAATCTCGAGCGGTTCGGCGAGCCTGCCATAGCCGTATTCACCGCAAGCCATATCGCCCTCGTTCGGTCCCACGACCAACACGCCATCGGATTTCAGTTGCGCCAGATTGCGCTGCGTGGCGGGATGCTCCCACATCCGCACATTCATTGAAGGCGCAATCAGCACGCGCTTGTCTGTCGCCAAAAGCAGAGTCGACGCCAGATCATTGGCCAGCCCGCCCGCCATCTTCGCCATCAGATCGGCGGTCGCAGGGGCCACTACGATCAGATCCGCAGAACGCGACAGTTCAATATGCCCCATCTCGGCTTCGGCGGTCAGGTCGAACAAATCTTGATATAGCTTTTCGCCCGCCAGCGCGGACACGCTCAGCGGCGTCACAAACTGCGCGCCCGAGCGCGTCAGAACGGGCGAAACAGTCGCCCCCTTCTCACGCAGCCGCCGGATCAAATCCAGTGCTTTAAACGCGGCGATCCCGCCACCAATAATCAGAAGAATGCGTTTGTCAGCCAACATGGTTTTGCCCCTTGGTATCACCGCCCGACACTAGGGCAGATGATACCAAAAAGACAATGTCAGTTGTCACTGCAAGAAGGCCGCAACTTCAGGTCCGTTCGCCTCAAGGCTTTTGCGCATCTTGCCAAAGGCTGCCGCCTCAAGCTGGCGCACCCGCTCTTTGCTCAGCCCCAATTCCCCCCCGAGGCTTTCGAGAGTTCTTGGGTCTTCACGCAGTTTGCGCTCGCGCACGATATATTGTTCGCGTTCATTGAGCGTTGAAAACGCATTGAGCAGCCAGTGGCGCAGGGTCGCATTGTCGTGGCTATTGGTCACAACCTCTTCGGCTTGCGGGCCATCGTCCTCAAGCGCGTCGATCCATGAGCGGCCTTCGTCCTCGACCGATTGGGTGGCGTCCAACGAGAAATCGGACCCAGACAGACGCCCGTCCATCATTTCCACGTCATGCACAGGCACCCCAAGTTCGGCCGCGATTTGGGCGTGCAGCACATGGCTTTCCAGCTCTACGCCCGCCGCTGTGGCTTCACGCTCCAGCCGCGCTTGCACACGGCGCATGTTGAAGAACAACGATTTCTGCGAGGACGTGGAGCCGGTACGCACCATCGACCAGTTGCGCATCACATAGTCCTGAATTGACGCCTTAATCCACCAGACCGCGTATGTCGAAAAGCGCACGCCGCGATCAGGATCGAATTTATCGGCGGCTTTCATCAGGCCGACAGAGGCCTCTTGAATGAGGTCGTTCATCGGCGCGCCGTAACGGCGGAACTTGCCGGCCATTGAAATCGCAAGCCGCATATAGGCGGTAATCAGGCGGTGCAGGGCTTGCTCGTCGCGCTGGTCGCGCCAGGCGTATGCGAGCGCCAGCTCGGTCTCTGCGTCGAGCATTTCTGCGCGCATCGCGCCCCGTGTGAATCCTTGGTCAGTCGTTGCAATACCCATGACAATCCCCTTTGGCTTGTTTAGCGGTGTTAACGTGCTAGTTACTTCTCTTACGCACCCCGCTTTGGACCGGATCAGAAATAGTTTGATGACACAGTTGCCTGCTCTCAGTTTGATCCTTGGCGGCGCGGCCAGCGGCAAGTCACGGTTTGCCGAACAGCTGTGCCAGCAGTCGGGACTGTCCAAACTCTATATTGCAACGGCGCAAGTCTATGACGCCGAGATGGCCGACAAGGTTGCCAGACACCTGGCGCAACGCGGCACAAGCTGGAAAACAGTCGAAGCGCCTGTTGATGTGGGCGCGGCGCTGGCACAGGCGACCCCGGCGGATGTTGTCTTGCTCGATTGTGCAACGCTTTGGCTGACCAATGTCATTTTGGGCGAGTATCAACTTGAAGCAGAGACCACCCGCTTGATGGCGGCGCTCGCAAACTGTGCGGCCCCCGTCGTGGTTGTCTCCAACGAAGTCGGACAGGGGATCGTGCCAGACAACGCCCTGTCGCGCAGGTTCCGTAATGCACAAGGCGGCCTGAACCAAACCATCGCTGCGCAAGCGGAGTTGGTGGTCGCGGTTATGGCAGGCCTGCCTTTGGCGCTCAAAGGCAAGGTGCCGCAATGACCCGCCTTTGGTTGATCCGCCACGGGCCGACCCATGCCAAGGCAATGATCGGCTGGACGGACCTGCCCGCCGACTTGTCGGATACTGCAAAAATTGACCGTTTGCGGGCGGCACTGCCGCAAGCCCCTGTTGTGTCGTCAGACCTCTTGCGGGCCGTGCAAACCGCCGACGCCTTGGGCCTGCACCCCCGCCTGCCTCACGACAGGCATTTGCGCGAAATCAATTTTGGCCATTGGGACGGCAAAACCTTCGCAGAGGCCGAGCAAACCGATCCCGAGCTGATCCGCGCTTATTGGGAAACGCCCGGCGACATCGCCCCGCCAAATGGCGAAAGCTGGAACGCGGTCCGCGCAAGAGCCGATCAGGCGATCGACAGCTATCTGGCGCAAGGGCATCAGGACCTGATCATCGTGGCGCATTTTGGCATGATCCTTACACAAGTGCAGCGCGCCTTGGGGATCAGTGCCTATGATGCCTTTGCCCAGCGCATCGAAAATCTGTCACTGACAAAAATCACCGTCAAAGGGTCCACATGGACCGCCGATATGATCAATCACGAACCGTGATTGCAGACAGCACGCATTGTCGTTCGCAACCGCGCCCATCTACCGCTAAGTTTGCGCTATAGAGCCCCAAACGCGAGCAATTTCATGACCTATAAACTTTATCTCGGAAATCGGCTGTATTTTAGCTGGTCGATTGCCGCCTATCTGATGTTCAATAGATTTGGGCTTGAGGATCAGGTCAAAACCACGATTTTCCGCCCCGAGAGCGAGGCCGCATTGCGCCCGATGATGGCCGACCTTGCGCCTGCACGCACATTGCCGACCGCGATCACGCCTGAGGGTGCGCTGCTGAACGACAGTATGGCGATTGCCGAAGAGCTGGCCAGCCGCCACCCAGACATCCCGTTCTGGCCGCGTGATCCCTTGGCGCGCGGAACAGCGCGCGCTGTGGCCAATGAAATGCACTCTTCTTTTAGCGGGTTGCGCAGCCGCTGGCCCGTCAACCTGCGCACCGCTTACAAAACCGTCACGCCACCCGATGACATCACCCCAGAGCTTGAACGCCTTGAAGAAATCTGGACCCATGCCCGCAAAGTGACCGGTGCCAAAGGCCCTTGGCTATGCGGAGACTATAGCATCGCGGATGCTATCTTCGCGCCGATGGCCACGCGGCTGGCCACATATGGGTTCCACACGCGCCCGACCTCTCAGGCCTATGTCGCAGCGCACTTGGCCGATCCGTCCTTGCGCCGCTGGCGGGCGATGGGGCTGGCCAATGAGGCGAAACTACCCGCCTTTGAGAACGATTTTGAAGAGGTCACTTGGCGTGGTCCCGACCCGTTGGCCGCCAAACCGATTGAAAGCGGCACACCAGAGAATGACGCCTGTCCCTACTCGGGCCTGCCGGTCACGCACCTGATGGAAACCCAAGGGCGCACGTTCGGCTTTTGCAACGCGTTCTGCCGAGACAAGACCGTCAACGACCCTGCCGCATGGCCGCAATTCATGGCCCTGATTGATGCGTGTTAACCATTCATAAACAGTAACCCGCTACCCGTTAACCAAGTTTAAATACGGGGGCGGGATGACGGCGCTGACATATACGGTCGCCTTTGAGGGAGTCGAGGCACGCTTGGTAGAGGTGCAATGCGCGGTCGCACCCGGCATCCCTGCTTTCGGGATTGTGGGCCTGCCCGACAAGGCCGTCTCGGAGGCGCGCGAGCGGGTCCGTGCGGCGCTCTCTGCGATGGCCATCGCACTGCCCTCGAAACGGATCACGATCAACCTGTCGCCCGCCGACCTGCCGAAAATCGGATCGCACTTCGACTTGCCGATTGCCGTGGCTTTGCTGGCCGCGCTCGATATCATCCCCGCCGAGGACGCCATCCGCACGGTGGCCTTGGGCGAGTTGTCTCTCAACGGTGATTTGGTGCCCGTCGTCGGCGCCCTGCCCGCCGCAATGGCGGCGGCCTCCGAAGACAAACATCTCCTCTGCCCGAAGGCCTGCGGCGCAGAGGCGGCGTGGGTGGGGGATGCCAATGTCATTGCCGCCCGCACGCTTGCCGATGTGATCCGCCATTTCAACGGGAAAGCGGTGATTGCACCGTCCAAGCCCGGAGAAGTCTCGCAAAGAACAACGCTGCGCGACATGTCGGAGGTCAAAGGTCAGGAACGCGCCAAGCGCGCGATTGAAATCGCGGCGGCAGGGCGGCATCATGTGCTTCTGGTCGGATCACCGGGATCGGGGAAATCCATGCTCGCGGCGCGGATCTCGGGTATTTTACCGCCTCTCACGCCGACCGAAGCGCTTGAAACTTCGATGATCCACTCGGTGTCGGGACTGCTTGATGAGGGCGGGATCAACCGTGAACGCCCGTTTCGCGAGCCGCATCACACGGCCTCTATGGCCGCGATTGTCGGCGGCGGCAGAGGCGCCAAGCCCGGTGAAATCAGCCTCGCCCATAACGGGGTGCTGTTCATGGATGAATTCCCGGAGTTCCCGCGCACCGTGCTCGAAACGCTGCGCCAACCGATTGAAACCGGCGAAGTCGTGGTGGCGCGCGCCAATGCACATATCAGATACCCCTGCCGGTTTATGCTGGTGGCGGCGGCAAACCCCTGCAAATGCGGCTATTTGGCCGATCCCGCCCGCGCCTGCGCGCGCGCACCGATTTGCGGCGAGGACTATATGGGGCGTATTTCCGGCCCGCTGATGGACCGGTTTGATTTGCGCGTCGAGGTGCCGCCTGTGGCCTTCACCGACCTTGATCTGCCGCCAGACGGGGAGACATCGGAGCGCATCGGACTAAGGGTCGCCAAAGCGCGCAAGATTCAGGCGGAACGGTTCGCCGCCATGCCGCACGTCAGGGTCAATGCGGATGCCGAGGGGCGCATCTTGGAGCAAATCGCGACGCCGGACGATGCCGGACGCGAGATGCTGACGCGCATTGCAGAGCGTTTCGGACTATCCGCGCGCGGCTATCATCGGGTCTTGCGGGTTGCGCGCACGATCGCCGACCTTGAAGGGGCGGAAACAATCGGCCAGCCGCATATCGCGGAGGCTGTCAGCTACCGGTTAGCGCTGTCCAAGGAGGTCTGAACAAGCGCGCGACAGGCAGCGTGAAGCGCAGCCCGCCTTAGGCCCGCCGCGCCTCGATTGCTTCCCAGATTTTCGCGGCGACATTGGTGCCGTCGAACCGTTCAAGCTCCTGAATGCCAGTGGGCGAGGTTACGTTGATCTCGGTCAGCCAATTGCCAATCACGTCGATACCAACAAAAACCTGACCCTTTTCACGCAACAACGGCCCGATCGCCGCGCAAATTTCACGGTCACGCTCGGTCAGTGCCACTTTTTCAGGGCGCCCGCCCACATGCATGTTGGAGCGTGTCTCGCCCTCGGCAGGCACACGGTTGATCGCACCGACGGGTTCGCCATCGATCAAAATCACACGCTTGTCGCCCTTGGAAACATCCGGCAGGAACTTTTGCATGATCAGCGGTTCGCGATTGATGCCCGCGAACAATTCGTGCAACGACGCCAGATTGCCATCGTCTTTCGTCAGTTTGAAGACACCCGCGCCGCCGTTACCGTAAAGCGGCTTCAAAATCACATCGCCATGTTTGGCGCGGAAGGATTTGAGCGTTTCGAGATCGCGTGCGACCATGGTCGGCGGCGTAAGATCAGGGAAGTTCAGCACCAGCAGTTTTTCGGGGTAGTTGCGCACCCAGAACGGATCGTTCACCACAAGTGTCTTGGGGTGGATCATGTCGAGGATATGTGTCGTGGTTATATACCCCATGTCGAACGGCGGGTCCTGGCGCAGCCAAACCACATCAAACGTCGACAGATCGACCTCTTGTTCGTCGCCCAGCGTAAAGTGGCTGCCCTCCACCCGCTGCACCGTCAGCGGCCAGCCGCGGGCCGTGACCTTGCCTTCTTGGTAGGCGAGTTTATCGGGTGTGTAATAAAACAGGCTATGCCCGCGCGCTTGCGCCTCTTCGGCGATCCGGAATGTGCTGTCGGCGTTGATATTGATCGGACCAATCGGGTCCATTTGGATGGCAACTTTCAATGACATATCAGACCTCGGGTTAAAGCAGTGTTCTTGTGATACATGGCGCAGGTCCGCCCTTTGTTCAACGGGTCACGCTTCGCCGAAGGCATTTTCTATGATTTGAAGCTGCCCCTGCCTGTCCACCACGGCGAGATCAAAACGGACATCGGTGAGTTGTCCTTTGGGCTCTCCCGCGAGGAATTCGGACGAGGCCGCAACGAGCCTGTCCATTTGTTTGCGCCCGAGCCGCGTCGATGCGCGGGCGAAACTGGCGCTTTTCTTGACCTCAACAAAGACGACCTGTGGGCCGTTACGGAAAATCAGATCGATTTCGCCGCCCTGCCCGCGCCAACGGGTCGCCGCGACGATATGATCGCGCCGTTCGTAATCACGCGAGACGATATCTTCGGCGGCAAGCCCCGCATGATATGAAACCGATCCGGTTATTCGTCTTCTCCCAAGCCCAGCGCCATTTGATAGACCTGCCTGCGTGGCAAGCCCATCGCCCCCGCTACCATCGTCGCCGCATCTTTGACGCGCATGGTTTTCATTGCCTCGCGCAGAGCCTCTGTTACGTCCATTTCCGCCACGTCTTTGGCCCCCTCGCGCCCGACAAGCACCACAAGCTCGCCCTTCACCGCGCGACCATCGAAAGCCGCGCATAGATCATCGAGCGACCCGCGCAGGGTTTCTTCGAACTTCTTGGTCAGTTCGCGACACACGACCGCCTGCCGATCTCCGCCTAGAACATCGCGCAAGCTATTTAACATATCGCTAACACGCTTGGGGCTTTCATAAAACACAAGCGTAAAGGGCGTGTCGCGCAGCATGGCGATCTCGGTCTCGCGCTGCACTTTGGCGCTGGGCAGGAAGCCTACGAAAGCAAACCGGTCCGTGGGCAAGCCTGACACCGTCAGCGCCGCCAGAACCGCCGACGCGCCGGGTGCCGTTGTCACGGGCAATCCGGCCGCGATGACCGCACGGCCCAATTCATAGCCCGGATCGGCGACCAAAGGCGTACCCGCCTCGGAGACATAGGCCACCGATTGACCCGCTGCGATTGCGTCGACGAACCGCTTGGCGGCCCCATCGCTGGTGTGATCGTGAAAGGCCACAACTTGCCTTCCGTTCAGCGGCACCCCGTGAATTTCCATCAATTTGCGGGCCGTGCGCGTATCCTCGGCGGCAATCAAAGAGGCGGAGGCGAGGATATCAAGGCCGCGCAAAGTCATATCTCGCGCCGACCCGATGGGGGTCGCCACGAAATAGAGACCAGCGGAGAGCGGCTTGGTCATAAAATTCATAACTAGACCCTTGTGGTTGAAGCAGTATTATGGTCCCCCAGTGATGTCCCCTATCCGCAAACCGTTGCGATGCAAAAAAGGGACAGGCCACCAAGAGGGAGTTTTGCCTATGTTTGCTTGTTTACCCAGTGCCCGCAAGGCGGTTGCACGAATTTTCGCGTTCATGTCCATTGTGTGGCTTGCAGCATGTGCCCCCTCGGGAATCGCGCCGTCTGGTGACACCTCGGGCCCGCGCATCAATCCAAAAGCACCCGTTCAGGTGGCTTTGCTTGTCCCCGGCGGCACCGGTGAAGGATCGGATGCGCTCTTGGCACAGAATCTCGAGAATGCAGCACGTCTGGCCATTTCCGACCTTAACGGTGTGAAAATTGATTTGCGCGTCTACAATACGAACGCTGATCCCTTGCAAGCGGCCTCGGTGGCGTCTCGCGCGGTTGATGATGGCGCCAAGATCATCCTCGGCCCTCTTTTTGGCGAAGCGGCGAATGCGGCCGGCATCGCGGTGGCGTCGCGTAGCGTGAACGTCTTGGCCTTCTCGAACAACCCGACCATTGCGGGCGGCAACGTCTTTATTCTTGGCGCGACGTTCCAGAACACAGCCGATCATCTGGTCAAATATGCGTCCCGTCAGGGGATCTCGCGCTATATGATCGTGCATGGCGACGATCTTCAGGGCCAATTGGGCCGTGACGCAATCGCCAATGCAGTCCGCAAATATGGCGCACAGGTTTCGGGCACGGAGGGTTATCCACTGTCGCAGCAGGGTGTCGTCTCCTCCGCCGGACGCATTGCGGCAGCGACCAAAGCGGGCGGTGCGACGGCTGTCTTCATGACCGCTGGCGTAAACGCCGATTTACCGATCCTCGCGACCGCACTTCCTGAAGCAGGGATCGACCCTGCGGTTACGCGCTATATCGGCCTGACCCGCTGGAACGCCGCCCCTCAGGCGCTTGCTTTGCCGGGCCTGCAAGGCGGTCTTTTCGCATTGCCAGACCAAGGCATGTCCGCCTTGTTCAGCAACCGCTATGCGGCGGCTTATGGCGAGAAACCCCACCCGCTTGCGGGCCTCGCCTATGACGGGATCGCGGCGATTGGCGCGCTCGTCGCCTCGGGCAACCCCAATGCACTGAGCAAATCCGCCCTGACCGCACCGCAAGGCTTCCAAGGCACATCAGGCGTCTTCCGTCTGTTACCGAACGGCCAAAACGAGCGCGGTCTTTCCATCGCAACGATCCGCAACAATCAGGTGGTGATCCTTGAGCAAGCCCCAAGATCCTTCGGTCGCTCCGGCTCCTAAACCGAGCCGCGCAGACTTGATCATTCAAACGCCGGACGAATTTATTTGTCCGGCGTCGTCGATTTTCGACAATGCGCAAACCCGCGCAGCGATCGACGCCGCAGCGGCCGATGCCGCCGATGCAGCAGAGCTGCGCCGTGCGACCGTCACGCTCTTGTCGGCGGCCATGAAGACCGGACGCGCCGCCATCGCGCAGGCTTTCGAAGCCGCGCCATTCATGGCCCGCCCGACGACCCGCGCCTATAGCTACCTGACCGATCAAATCGTGCATGAGGTGCTCTATGTCGCGACGAGATACTTGCACCCGCTGCCCAACCCGACCGAAGGCGAGCGCCTCGCGCTGATTGCGGTTGGCGGCTATGGTCGCGGTGAAATGGCCCCGCAATCGGACGTCGATCTGCTGTTTCTGACCCCCTATAAGATCACCCCTTGGGCAGAAAGCGTCATTGAATCGATGCTTTATATCCTGTGGGATCTGAAGCTGAAGGTCGGGCACGCCAGCCGCACCATCAAGGATTGCATCAGGCTGGCCCGTGAAGATTTCACCATCCGCACCTCTTTGGTCGAATACCGCTTTCTAGCGGGTGACGTGGACCTCGCCCGTAGCCTCGGCAAGCGCCTTTGGTCGGAACTGTTCAAATCAACCGCCGCCGAATTTATCGAGGCCAAGCTGACCGAGCGCGCCGAGCGCCATAGCAAGCAAGGCGGCCAGCGGTACGTCGTGGAGCCGAACGTCAAAGAGGGCAAAGGCGGATTGCGCGATCTGCAATCTCTCTATTGGATCGGCAAATATGTAAACGGCGTCAAACAGGCGTCTGAACTGGTGGACCATAAGGTTTTCACTGCCGAGGAATACGCGACCTTTGTGAAAGCCGAAGATTTTCTCTGGGCGGTGCGCTGCCATCTGCACCTGATCACGGGCCGCCCTACCGATCAGCTTACCTTTGACATGCAGGTCGAGGTCGCGGCGCGCATGGGCTATCAGGACGGCAGCGGCAGGCGCGCGGTCGAGCACTTTATGCAAGACTATTTCCGCCGCGCCACCCAAGTGGGCGAATTGACCCGCATCTTTCTGACGGCCCAAGAAGCGGCTTTCACGAAATCCGAACCGATGCTCACCCGCTTGCTGTCGCGCCGCAAGAAAGCAAAGCCACCCTATGCGATCTTGCAGAACCGCCTGACGGTTGCTGACAAAAAGACCTTTCTAGATGATCCGGTCAACTTGTTGCGGATTTTCGAAGAGGCCTTGCGCACGGGTACATTGTTGCACCCTGACGCGATGCGTCTGCTGTCAGCAAACCTGCACCTGATCGATGAGAAAGTGCAGGAAGACAAGGTCGCAAACAAGCTGTTTCTCGACGTGATGCTCAAGCATGGCAACCCCGAGCGCGGCCTGCGCCGGATGAACGAATTGGGCCTTTTAGGGGCGTTTATTCCCGATTTCGCGCCCATTGTCGCGATGATGCAATTCAACATGTATCACCACTACACAGTGGACGAGCATATCATCCAATGTATCAGTCACCTTGCCCGCATCGAGCGTGAAGAACTGATCGAAGAGCTGCCAGTCGCCTCGTCCATCCTCAAGAAGGGTGTGAACCGGCGCGTGCTTTATGTGGCGCTTTTGCTGCACGATATTGGCAAGGGCCGCCCTGAGGACCATTCGATCCTTGGCGCGCAAATTGCCCGCCGTGTCGCGCCGCGCCTTGGTCTCAACAAGAAAGAATGTGAAACGGTCGAATGGCTGATCCGCCATCACTTGCTGCTTTCGGACGTCGCACAAAAACGCGATATTTCAGAGCCGCGCACCGTCCGCGATTTCGCCAAAGCCGTGAAATCCGTCGAACGCCTTGATCTGCTGACCGTGCTGACCGTTTGCGATATTCGGGGCGTCGGCCCTGACACATGGAACAACTGGAAAGCGGTCTTGATTCGCAACCTCTACAAGGCGACGCGCGATGCGCTTGAGAACGGCCTTGAAGCGCTCAATCGTGACACCCGCGAAGCCGAAGCCAAGCGCTTGCTGCGGGCAGAACTGAGCGATTGGGACCCCAAAGCGGTCCGCCTTGAGACGGGCCGCCATTACGGCCCCTATTGGCAAGGCTTGCCGCTCGCCACGCACAAGATTTTCGCCCATTTGCTGCGTGATGTGAACGATTCCGAAATCAGCATTGATCTGACCCTTGATGAAGACCGCGACGCCACGCGCATCTGTCTGGCTATGGTCGACCATCCGGGCCTGTTTAGCCGCATGACGGGCGCCTTGGCGCTTGTGGGCGCAAACGTCGTGGATGCCCGCACCTATACCTCGAACGACGGCTATGCGACCGCCGTTTTCTGGGTGCAAGATGCCGATGGTCGCCCCTATGAGATTGCCCGCCTGCCCCGCTTGCAGCAGATGATCAGCCGCACCCTGAAAGGCGAGGTCATCGCCCGAGATGCGCTCAGGGACCGCGACAAGATCAAGAAGCGCGAACGCGCCTTCAAGGTCCCCACGCATATCACCTTTGATAACGAGGGCTCTGAAATCTACACAATCATCGAAGTCGACACCCGCGACCGTCCCGGATTGCTATTCGACCTCACAAGAACGCTTGCCCATAACCACGTTTACATCGCAAGTGCGGTCATCGCGACCTTTGGTGAACAGGTCGTGGATACGTTTTACGTCAAGGATATGGTAGGACTGAAATTCCACTCCGAGGCCAAACGGGACACGCTCGAACGCAAATTGCGCGATGCAATTACCCAAGGTGCCGAAAGGGCGACATCATGAAACCAATCCGCCTGATGGCAGGATTTTTCACCGTCGGGATTTGGACGCTCCTCAGCCGCCTGATGGGATTTGTGCGCGACATTATGATCGCCTCCTATCTGGGCACTGGCCCCGTTGCAGAGGCCTTTCTGGTCGCCTTTTCGCTGCCCAATCTGTTTCGCCGCTTCTTTGCGGAAGGGGCGTTCAACATGGCGTTCGTGCCGATGTTCTCCAAGAAAGTTGAGGCAGACGACGGCGCGTTGAAATTCGCGCAGGATGCTTTTGTGGGGATGACGTTTATTCTGACGGTTTTCACCGTGATCGGGATCATTTTCATGCCGCTTTTGGTGGCGGCGATGGCCTCCGGTTTTATCGGTGACAGCCGCTTTGACCTCTCGGTCTATTACGGGCGGATCGCCTTTCCCTATATCCTGTTTATCTCGCTGTCGGCTTTGCTATCAGGGGTCTTGAACGCGACGGGCCGCTTTATGGCGGCGGCGGCGGCCCCTGTGTTTTTGAACATCATCTTTATCACGGCGATGGTGATCGCCGCCTTGGTTTGGGCCTGGAGTGATACGGCCGGAGAGGCGATGGAAACGGCCATCCACCAGCATTTTGGTGAATGGCTCGCGTTTTCGGTGCCAGTGGGCGGCGTGGTGCAGATGGCGATTGTCTGGATTGCGGCCAAGCGCGCGGGATTTCCCATGCGCCTTTCTCGCCCGAAGATGACGCCCGAACTCAAGAAACTCGCGCTGATTGCGGCCCCTGCGGCGCTTGCCGGTGGCGTTGTGCAAATCAACATTCTGGTGGGCCGTCAGGTTGCCAGCTATTTTGACGGCGCGGTGGCTTGGTTGAACTATGCCGACCGCCTCTACCAATTACCGCTTGGCGTTGTGGGCATTGCGATTGGTGTTGTCCTGCTGCCCGACCTGTCGCGCAGATTGCGGGCGGATGATGTCGCGGGCGGCAAAGACGCCTTTAACCGCGCCAGCGAATTGAGCCTCGCGCTGACGGTGCCTGCGGCGGTTGCGCTGATGATCATCCCGATCCCGCTTGTCAGTGTGCTGTTCGAGCGCGGGGCGTTTTCCTCCGAAGACACGACGGCGACAGCTTTGGCCGTGGCTGTCTACGGGTTGGGGCTGCCTGCATTTGTGCTGCAAAAGACACTGCAACCGCTGTATTTTGCCCGCGAAGACACCAAGCGCCCGTTTTATTATGCCTTGACTGCGATGGTTCTGAACCTGTTGCTGGCGGTAGGGCTGTCACCTGTGATCGGGTTCATCGCTGCCGCCATTGGGACGACACTCACAGGATGGGCGATGGTTATTTTGCTCTGGTGGGGGTCGCGCAATATGGGCGAGGCCGCGCGATTTGACCCGCGTTTCCGCAGACGGCTGGTGCGGATTATCGGCGCCTCTCTCGGCATGGGGGCGATGCTTTTGATGACCGAGGCCCTGCTGACCCCGCTATTTGGCATGCAAACCGTGCGCTATGTCGCTCTCTTGGTGCTGATCACGGTCGGGATCGTGAGCTATTTCGGCTTTGGCCAACTGCTTGGGGCGTTCAAGCTTGGCGAGTTCCGCCGCGCATTGCGCCGTTAAGAGCGCTCGCGCAGTTTGACCAAAAGCGCCGCCCAACCGCCGGGCGCGGCGACCGACGAGATACCAAATCCGAAGGCAAAGCCAGCCAGTTCCGCGATCCAGATAGGGCTACTTCCGAAGATCAGGCCAAACACCAGTTGCAGCGCCAGCAAAAAGCCGATGAGGCGGAATGCCTGCAACTGGTTTTGCCCCGTCTGTCCCAGACGCAACCAGATGATATAGGTATAGGCCCCGATCAGCCCGTAAACTGCGGGGTACATCCCCAACAGCGGGATTGTCCCCCCGACAAACACTCCAAACACAATCGCCCCGAAGATCAGCGACCCGAAGAAGACCAGCAGCACCGCCCCTGCCCGAAAAACATCTCCGACGAATTTTCCCAAAGCGAGCAGAAGCGCTGCCGCAAAAAGCGATTGGGTAAAACTTGCATGGACAAAACCATAGGTCACAAACCGCTTGATCATTTCAAAGCTGATGTCACCGACGCTGACCACACGGTCGAGAACGGCAGGCGAATACGCATAGTCTTGCATCGCCATCATCCGCCAGCCGACACCCAGCGGCCCGCCAATAATTCCGGCCGTCGCCGCCGACAGCACAAGTTCGACACCCACAACAATCAGGCACAGAACAATGATCACAGGCGGGATCGGGTTTACGATGGCTTCGTCTTGCATGGGCTGGCCCTTCGGGGTGGTTGAAGTTGACGGGTCTCTCTGGCATGGGTAAGCGACACTGACAGCAATTTCCAGTCCGGACATTTTGACCATGACCAACTCTGCCTTCACACCTCGCGTTTTCTCAGGGATCAAGCCTTCGGGCGGCCTGCAACTTGGCAACTACCTTGGCGCGATCAAGCGCTTTGTGGGCATGCAAGGCCAGATGGAGACGATCTATTGCGTTGTTGACATGCACGCGATCACGGTTTGGCAGGACCCGGCGGAACTGGCGAATATGACGCGCGAAGTAGCCGCTGGATATCTTGCCTCTGGTCTTGATCCGACAAAATCGATCCTGTTCAACCAGTCCCAAGTCTCCGCCCATGCCGAGCTTGGCTGGATTTTCAACTGTGTCGCCCGCGTCGGGTGGATGAACCGTATGACCCAATTCAAGGATAAGGCGGGCGATAACGCAGAAAAGCACTCTTTGGGCCTATACGCCTACCCGGCGCTGATGGCCGCCGACATTCTGCTCTATCACGCGACCCATGTGCCTGTGGGCGAGGATCAAAAGCAGCACGTCGAGCTGACCCGCGATATCGCGAAAAAGTTCAACCACGACTATAAGGTTGGTTTCTTCCCCGAAACGACACCCGTCATCGACGGGCCTGCGACCCGCGTCATGAACCTGCGCGACGGGACCAAGAAGATGTCGAAGTCCGGTGAAAGCGATATGGAGCGCATCAATATGACCGATGATGCCGACAAGATCGCCAAGAAGTTCAAGAAAGCAAAATCAGACGCAGAGCCTTTGCCCGAAACCGTCGAAGGCCTGAGTGATCGCCCAGAAGCGCGCAATCTGGTCGATATCTATGCGGCCCTGAACGACGTGACGCCAGCGGATGTGATCGCCGAATATGCGGGCGCACAATGGGGCCGCTTCAAGCCTGCGCTGGCAGATCTGGCCGTGGCGAAACTTGCGCCGATTTCAGACGAAATGGCCCGCCTGATGGCGGACCCTGCCGAGATCGACCGCATCTTGGGCGACGGATCGGCGCGCGCCCGCGAAATCGCGGAACCGATCCTGCGCAAGACTTACGACATCGTGGGCCTGCTGCGCAGCTAAGTCTGCATTTTCGCACCTTTACTGTTGAAACGCGCCAGTTCTGCAAACGCTCTTTTGTCGTTAGGTTCCCGCCAAACGACAAAAGAGGTTTAATATGTCAGTTCCACCCGCAACCTGCGTGGGCCACGTCCACCTGCGCGTTTCAGATATCTCGCGCTCAATTGCCTTTTACGGAGACGTGCTTGGCTTTGGGGTCCAGCAACGGATGGGCGATCGCGCCGCATTCATGGCCGCCGGAGACTACCACCACCATATCGGGCTGAACACATGGGAAAGCCTTGGCGCGACACCGCCACCTGCGGGCCACACCGGACTTTATCATACGGCGTTTCTGTTTCCGGACCGCGCCTCCCTTGGGGCCGCCATCAAACGGGTTCTTGACGCAGGACTTACGCTTGACGGTGCGGCCGATCATGGGGTGAGCGAAGCGGTTTATCTGCGTGACCCAGATGACAACGGCGTTGAGCTTTATGTGGACCGCCCGAAGTCCGAGTGGCCACGCAATCCCGACGGCTCGCTTGCGATGGTGAACGCGCGGCTCGATGTCGCTGCCTTGGTTGCGCTCGCCTAACAACAGTTGCCACAGCCAAAGGCTTGCGCCAATATCAACCCCGAACATAGGGGAAAACCATGCGCAAGTTTTTAGTCGTGCTTGATGATAGCCGCGAATGCCTGAACGCCATGCGTTTTGCCGCCATGCGTGCGGCACATTCCGGCGGGGGTGTTTGCGTCCTTTCGGTCATTCCGCCGGATGAATTCAACCACTGGATCGGCGTCGGAGAGATCATGCGCGCCGAAGCCCGCGAACGGATCGAAGTCCACTTCGAAGTCTTCGCCAAATGGATGCGCGATAAACAGAATGTCGACCCGGAGCTGGTGATCCGCGAAGGTGAACCCATGAAGGAAATCATGGCGCAAGTCATGGAAGACCCCGAAATCGGGGTTTTGGTGCTTGGTGCTGCAAGTGACAACAAAGGGCCCGGCCCGCTTGTGACCGCTTTGACCCGACAAGCAGGCACTTTGCCCGTCCCCATTACCATTGTCCCCGAGGACCTGTCCAAGGAACGGCTGGAAGCGATCACCTGACACGCATGGTTTAGAATGATTCCAAACCTTGACGCGGCAGGCCTGCGAGCGCATATCTAATGTCTAGACAGAAAGGTTGACCCAATGTTCATCCAGACAGAATCCACACCAAACCCTGCGACCCTCAAGTTCCTGCCCGGCCAGACCGTGCTGGAAATGGGCACCGCTGACTTCCCGACACTGGAGGCAGGCCAAGCCTCCCCTCTTGCCAAGCGCATCTTTGCGACGGGCAGCGTGACGGGTGTTTTCTTTGGCAATGATTTTGTGACCGTGACCAAGGCCGACGGCACCGAATGGGATCACATCAAACCTGCGATCCTTGGCGCGATCATGGAGCATTACCAATCCGGTCAGGCTGTGATTGGCGAGAACCAGACGCCTGCCTCCGGCCATGCCGAACATACGGGCGAAGACGGCGCGATTGTGGACCAAATCAAGGAACTGCTTGATACCCGCGTACGTCCTGCCGTAGCTCAAGATGGCGGCGACATTACCTTCCACGGCTTTGAACGCGGCATTGTCTATCTGCACATGCAAGGCGCTTGCGCGGGTTGCCCGTCATCCACTTTGACCCTGAAAATGGGGATAGAGAATCTGCTGCGCCACTACATCCCTGAAGTGGTCGAAGTGCGCCCCGTCGCGGCCTGATCGACGGCGCGGGCGTGACACTTCCAACAATCCTCGCATTCGACACATCGGCGGCGCATTGCGCTGCCGCTGTGCTTCATGGCGGGCGCATTGCGACGCGCACGGATGAGATGTCAAAGGGCCAAGCTGAACACCTCATGCCGATGCTTGAAGAAATGCTGGCGGACGCGGGCCTGACTTGGTCGGATCTCGACGGGATCGGCGTTGGCATCGGGCCCGGAAACTTCACCGGCATCCGCATTAGCGTCGCCGCCGCCCGCGGACTTGCTTTGGGGCTCGGCAAGAAAGCCATTGGCGTTTCGACACTGGATGCGCTTTCGTTCAATTTACCGGGCGCCATCACATGCCTTAAGGCCCCTCGTGGACGGGCATATGTGCAAATGAATGGAGTAGCGGCACTCTGCGAGATTACCAAAGACGACCTGCCACACCTTCACCCGCGCTCGGAAACCTGTGTCGTCGGTGATGCGGCGCACGAGATCGGACAGGTGCTCGGTTTGCCAGTTCTTCCCCCACGCCAGTCAGTCATTGAAGCGATTGCACGCATTGCGGCGTCCGGTTTGCATCTTCCAAGCAAACCGCCAGCCCCGGTTTACTTGCGTGACGCGGATGCAGCACCGCCACGTGACCCCGCACCCGTCCTGCTGCCTTGACCCCCTTTGGTCTCGCCCAAACCCATGCCGCCGCCTTCACCGACCAGCGGCCTTGGTCGGCCGACGAGTTTGCGAGCCTGATGTCCCAAACGGGTATGATTCTGTGTGGTGACGCAAAGTCATTTGTTCTTGGGCGCGTGATTGCGGATGAGGCAGAGGTCCTGACCCTCGCCACCCACCCCGATCACCAGCGAAAAGGGCTGGCGCAAGCGGCCCTTGCCCAGTTTTTGACCTTGGCGCAAAGCAAAGGGGCAACACGGGTGTTTTTGGAAGTTTCTGAGAAAAATGCATCGGCTAAATCACTATATATAAAAAATAATTTCTCAATTATTGGCACACGACCGCGCTACTATGTCACCGCAACAGGCGCCAAAATCGGCGCCGACGTCATGCAAATTCTCCTTTAGCGGGTGTTCGCATCGCAGCGGATGCGCCACCCTGCCATTTTATTGACCATTTGGTCAAATACAAACCCGCGTTTCATAAAAACTGGTTGACCGCAGCCCCCTAGCAGGGCCTTATCTGGCCACAGACCGACCAAAATCGGCTCGGCTTTTCGGGGGGAAGGCAAGGTGCTCTCTCCTCCACAACCAAAGACTTGGGAGACTAACCTTATGACCCTTATGCATAAAATGCTTGGCGCGACGGCTGCACTGGCCCTTTCCGCGGGCGCGGCACTTGCTGATCCGGCGATCATTTTCGACCTTGGCGGCAAGTTCGACAAATCTTTCAACGAATCTGCCTTCACTGGCGCTCAGCGTTGGGCGGAAGAAACTGGCGGCTCCTTCGACGAGGTCGAGCTTCAGTCCGATGCACAGCGCGAGCAGGCCCTGCGCCGCTTTGCTGAAAACGGCAACAACCCGATCGTGATGGCTGGCTTCTCTTTCGCAACAGCACTTGAAGAAGTGGCTGGCGACTATCCGGACACCAAGTTCCAGATCATCGACATGGTTGTCGACGCGCCAAACGTCCGCTCCATCGTTTTCGCTGAAGAGCAGGGCTCCTACCTCGTTGGTATGGCTGCGGCCATGGCCTCCACGACAGGCACTGTCGGCTTCATCGGCGGTATGGACATCCCGTTGATCCGCAACTTTGCCTGCGGCTATGCACAGGGCGCGAAAGCGGCGAATGCTGACGTGACAGTTCTGTCCAACATGACAGGCACAACACCTGCTGCTTGGAACGATCCGGTTAAGGGTTCCGAGCTGACACTGGCGCAGAAATCCCAAGGCGCTGACGTGGTTTATGCAGCCGCTGGCGGCACAGGCGTCGGCGTTCTGCAGACAGCCGCCGACAACGAGATGCTCTCCATCGGTGTGGACAGCAACCAGAACTACCTGCACCCGGGAAAAGTGCTTACATCCATGATGAAGCGCGTCGACAACGCGGTTTACGACGCATTCAAAGCAGGCGACGCATTGGAAGCCGGCTTTAACGTGATGGGTCTGAACAACGGCGGCGTGGGCTATGCGCTTGACGACAACAACGCCCCGCTGATCACCGAAGAGATGAAGGCCGCCCTCGATGCCGCAGAAGCAGCGATCATCGCTGGCGAAATCGAAGTGCACAACTACAACTCCGACGAGACGTGCCCAGCGCTAGACTTCTAAGTCAACAAGCCAAGGCCAAAACATGGGGCCGTGCCGATCCAACGGCGCGGCCTCTTTGCATTTTACCTCACAGTGGTGCCCAAAATGACCCAAGCTCCCGCCATCGAACTCAAAGGCATTTCCAAGGCCTTTGGCCCTGTGCAAGCCAACAAGGACATCTCGATCCGCGTGATGCCCGGCACGATCCACGGCATTATCGGCGAGAACGGCGCGGGCAAATCGACCCTCATGTCGATTCTTTACGGGTTCTATAAGGCGGACAAAGGCGAGATTTTCATCGCGGGTAAAAAGGTCCAGATCCCTGACAGTCAGGCCGCGATTGCGGCGGGCATCGGGATGGTGTTCCAGCACTTCAAACTGGTTGAGAATTTCACGGTGCTTGAAAATGTGGTGCTTGGCGCCGAGGATAGCGGGCTGTTGCGCCCGTCGCTCGCCCGCGCCCGCCGCGAGTTGAAAGCACTGGCCGAGGAATACGGTTTGAACGTCGAACCGGACGCCTTAATCGAAGATATCGGCGTGGGCATGCAGCAGCGCGTCGAAATCCTCAAGGCGCTCTATCGCAAGGCCGATATTCTGATCCTTGACGAGCCAACGGGCGTGCTCACCCCTGCCGAGGCAGACCAGTTTTTCCGCATTCTGGAGCGACTCAAGGCCGAGGGTAAAACCATTATCCTGATCACCCACAAGCTGCGCGAGATCATGGAAACGACCGACACCGTCAGCGTGATGCGGCGCGGCGAAATGACCGCGACCGTCAAAACATCCGAGACCAGCCCCGCCGCACTTGCCGAACTCATGGTGGGCCGTAAGGTACTGCTGCGCGTCGACAAAGCCCCTGCAAAAGTAGGCGCCTCTGTTTTGGAGGTCAAAGACCTCAACGTCACTGACAACAAAGGGGTTCACCGCCTCAAGGGGATCGATTTCCATGTGAAGGCGGGCGAAATTCTCGGGATTGCGGGTGTTGCGGGCAACGGGCAATCCGAACTCCTTGAAGTGCTGGGCGGTTATGAAAAGGCAACGGGCAGCATCACGGTCAATGGCCAGAGCATTGACCTCACTGGCGCCCATTCCGACGGTCGCTCGCGCCGCGCACGGGGCATTGCCCATGTGCCAGAGGACCGTCAGCGCGAGGGGCTGATCATGGATTTCACCGCGTGGGAAAACGTGGCCTTCGGCTATCACCACGACCCGAAATACCAGCGCGGCCTTTTCATGGATAACGTTGCGATCAAAGACGACACAGTTGGCAAAATGGAGCGCTTCGATGTGCGCCCGCCCGACCCCAAACTGGCGGCAAAAAGCTTTTCTGGTGGCAACCAGCAAAAGATTGTGCTGGCCCGCGAGATCGAGCGCAATCCCGACCTCTTGCTGATCGGCCAACCGACACGCGGCGTCGATATTGGTGCGATCGAGTTTATCCACCAACAGATCGTGGCCCTGCGCGATCAAGGCAAGGCGATCTTGTTGGTCTCGGTAGAACTGGAAGAAATTCTATCGCTTTCAGACCGTATTGCGGTGATGTTTGACGGCAAGATGATGGGCGAACGCCTGCCGTCGGAGACCGACGAAAAAGAACTCGGCCTGATGATGGCCGGGATGACCAGAGGGGAGGCCGCCTAATGGATACGATGCCAAAGTGGGCCGATGTAGTCCTCATTCCGCTGATTTCCCTCATTCTCGCGGCCATTCTCTCGGCCATTGTGATCTTGGCAATTGGCGAAAGCCCGACCAACGCGCTTAAAATCATGGTCGACGGCGCGCTGGGGTCAACCTACGGCTGGGGCTATACACTTTACTATGCCACCAACTTCATCTTTACGGGCCTCGCGGTCTCGATCGCGTTCCATGCCCGTATGTTCAACATCGGCGGCGAAGGTCAGGCGATGATGGGCGGGCTTGGCGTGGCGCTGGTCTGTTTGTTTATCCCTTGGCCACATTGGTCGCTGGCCTTGCTGGGTGGCATCGTGGCTGCCGCAGTTTTCGGTGCGGCATGGGCCGCGATCCCCGCCTTCCTGCAAGCCAGACGCGGCAGCCACATCGTGATCACCACGATCATGTTCAACTTCATTGCGGCGGCCTTACTTAACTATCTGCTCATCGGCGTTCTCAAGCCTCAGGGGTCGATGGAGCCTGCAACGGGTAAATTCCCGGAGGCGACCCATTTGCCAAACCTGCATGACGTGCTGGGTTTCTTCGGCATCGAATTCTCGAAAGCCGCCCCCGCAAATATCACGTTCTTTGCGGCCATTCTGGCCTGCGTGGCGGTCTGGGCGCTGATCTGGCGCACAAAGCTGGGGTATGAGTTGCGCGCTTTCGGACATTCTGAATCTGCGGCCAAATATGCAGGCATCAGCCCAACCAAAATCATCATGGTTTCGATGCTGATCTCTGGCGGGCTTGCGGGCATGATGGCGATCAACAATGTGCAAGGCGAGGCAGAGCGGCTTGTTTTGAACGCTGTCGAAGGCGCGGGCTTTATCGGAATTGCCGTGGCGCTGATGGGGCGCAGTCACCCGTTCGGGGTGTTTCTGGCCGCGATCCTGTTCGGGTTCCTCTATCAGGGCGGTGCCGAACTGGCGCTTTGGACAAAAATTCCGCGTGAGATGATCGTGGTGATCCAAGCGCTTGTGATCCTCTTTACGGGTGCGCTCGACAATATGGTGCGGATGCCGCTGGAGCGTGCCTTCCTCGCTGCAAAACGTCGTAACAAGGGGGCCGCATAATGGATCTTCTGACACTCCTTCAGGTGCTTGATAGCACAATGCGGCTCGCGACCCCTTTGCTGCTGGCGTGCCTCGCTGGGCTTTACTCGGAACGTGCGGGCATCTTTGACATCGGCCTTGAGGGCAAGATGCTGGCGGCGGCCTTCCTGTCTGCCGCGGTGGCTTTTACGACGGGATCCGCTTGGCTGGGCCTCTTGGCGGGGATCGGCGCGTCACTTGCGCTTTCCGCGATCCACGGGATGGCGTCGATCACGTTTCGCGGCAACCAACTTATCTCTGGTGTGGCGATCAACTTTCTCGCGGCAGGGCTGACGGTCGTTGTCGCGCAAAGCTGGTTCGGGCAAGGCGGGCGCACGCCACAACTTGCAGGCGCCGCGCGTTTTGAGCCGATCACCCTGCCCTTTGCCGATGCGTTGCGCGACGTGCCCGTGCTTGGGCCGATTTATTACGAGCTGATTTCGGGACATACGGCGCTCGTCTATATCGCGCTGCTGTTGGTGCCGCTGACATGGTGGGTGCTTTACGCGACCCGCTTTGGTCTGCGGATGCGGGCGGTGGGCGAAAATCCAGCGGCGGTTGATACCGCTGGTGTGTCGGTGATCGGGCTGCGCTACGCGGCGGTTGCAATCTGCGGCGTCCTTTGCGGTATCGCAGGGACATATCTGGCGACTGCGCTTCAGGCGGGCTTCGTCAAGGATATGAGTGCAGGGCGCGGCTATATCGCGCTGGCCGCGCTGATCTTCGCAAAGTGGCGGCCATGGTATGCACTCTACGCCTGCCTGTTGTTCGGCTTCCTGCAAGCGCTGGCGCTGCGCCCCGACGTGATCGAAGGCGCGCTCGGATTTAAGGTCAACGGGCAATTACTTGACGTTCTGCCTTACATCCTGACTGTGATCATCCTCGCCGGCTTTGTTGGCAAGGCGATCCCGCCACGCGCGGGCGGCGAGCCCTATGTGAAGGAACGCTAAACTGCGCCAGACCCGGTCAATCGGACGGGAATCGTTGCTCCGGCAAATTTTCCCGCCCGATGGGTTTGACATAGGCAGCGATTAGGTTTTTGGTGCAATAAGCGGCCACACTGACCCTGCCGGGATAGCATATGCAAATTTACCTCCCCATCGCCGAGATTTCGGTGAACTTTTTCCTGTTATTAGGGCTTGGGGGAGTTGTCGGGATATTGTCGGGCATGTTCGGTGTCGGCGGTGGGTTTTTGCTCACGCCATTGCTGTTCTTTATCGGCATTCCGCCAGCTGTCGCGGTTGCAACGGGGGCCACGCAAATTGTCGCCTCCTCCGTATCCGGGCTGCTCGCGCACCTCAAGCGGCGCACGGTCGATTTGCGCATGGGTACGGTCTTGCTGATCGGCGGCCTGATCGGCGCAGGTTTGGGCATCCTTATCTTCAACTACCTGCGCGCAATGGGGCAGGTGGATCTGCTGGTCACCATCTTCTATGTGGTCTTCCTTGGCATTATCGGCACTTTGATGTTCTTCGAGAGCCTTCGGGCCATTCGGAAATCGGGGCGTATTCCAACACGGCGCAAGCACAACTGGATTCACAACCTGCCCTTCAAAATCAAATTCCGTGTCTCCGGCCTTTATATCTCGGTGATTCCGCCAGTGATGGTCGGCGTGTTTGTAGGCATCTTGTCAGCCATTATGGGCGTCGGCGGCGGGTTTATCATGGTGCCCGCGATGATCTATCTGCTCGGGATGCCAACCAAGGTCGTGATTGGCACGTCTCTGTTCCAGATCATTTTCGTGACCGCTTTCACGACCCTGCTCCACGCGACAACCAACTATACCGTCGATATCGTTTTGGCCGTCTTCTTGTTGATCGGCGGCGTGATTGGCGCGCAGTTTGGCACACGCATCGGCCTCAAACTCAAGGCAGAGCAACTGCGTATCCTGCTGGCACTGTTGGTGCTGGCGGTCTGCTTCAAGCTGGGGCTGGACCTGCTGCTGCAACCTGCCGAAGTCTACTCAATTGCGAAGGGAATTGCGAAATGATGCGGATGATCGCCTTTCTCATGCTCTTCGCCGCGCCGCTCGCGGCACAAGAAGAAATCGTCCTTGGCCTCAGCCAAGATGCGGTCGCCATTACAGCGGATTTCGACGGCTCCGAAATCCTCGTTTTCGGTGCGATCCGTCGGGAATCCCCGATGCCCGATGGCCAACTGGGCATCATCGTCACCGTCGCAGGGCCGGATACGCCCATCGTCGTGCGGCGCAAGGCGCGGCGCTTGGGCATTTGGGTCAACGTCGATGACGTGAAAATCGACGCCGCGCCATCGTTCTATGCCGTCGCGACCAGCGGGCCGCTATCGAAAGTTTTGCGCCCTTCCGAGGATTTGCACAATCGGATCACGATCCCGCAAGTCGTGCGCGAGGTTGGTACAAACGTGCTCGACAGCCGGAGTTTTGCGCGGGCATTGATGCGGATCCGTGAGCGCGACAACCTCTATCAGACCCTCGAAGGGCAGGTCGATCTGTCGCGTGATACGCTTTTCGAGACACATATCGCCATGCCGGCCAACCTCACCGAGGGCTTCTATGTTACGCGTATTTTCCTGACGCGAGACGGGAATGTCGTGGATACCTACGTCACCACGATCCCCGTCAAGAAAGTCGGGATGGAGCGCTGGCTCTACAATCTCGCCCATGAACAAGCGCTGCTTTACGGGCTGTTGTCGCTGGCGATCGCGATTTCGGCGGGCTGGCTCGCGTCGGCTGCGTTTGGATTGCTACGGCGCTAGTCCGCCTCCGGGGCCGTCAGTTCCAGCGCGACAACGGGGACGTCCAGATCATCCACGGTCAACGGACTGCTTGGGCGGGCAAGCCGGTTGCGCACGACCCAGCGCAACTGCGTTTCCGCGCGGGTAATCGCCACATAGGCGAGACGCTTCCAGAGCGGTTGCCCCGCCTCGACACGGCCCATCTTGGCCGCGATTTCAATATCAGGCGCAAAGACCTGCACAGTGTCCCACTGGCTGCCCTGCGCTTTATGGATCGTGACCGCCGCACCATGCAAAAACGTCGCCCCCATGCGGGCAGCAAATGGGATAAACGGCTCTGCGTCACCCTCTTGCTCGATCTTCACAATCGAGGCGGCACTCACCTGCGGGTCTTCGGCGGCCATCACATGCAAGCGCGAAAAGCCGGGTTTACGGCCAGGCCCGAGATAGATCACCTGCGCGCCCTTGATCAGCCCCCGCGCCTCCAGATCAAGCCGCTTTTTACGGTGCTTCATCGGCAACTCGATCCCGTCACAGATCAGCGGCTCGCCCGGCAGCAATTCATCGACGGGCGCATCAAAAGCCGCGCGAAACGCATGGATCAACCGGATACGGGTTGCGTTGCGCCAGACCAGAACGGGACTGCGCGCCATAAGATCGGCCTCGACCCGCTGCGCCATGACAACACGTTCATCGGTCGCGGCGGCCTCGGCCACCATCTTTTCGAAATGATAGAAATCCAGCATCGGGTCGGCCAAAGCGTGGGCCAGATCAAGGATCGGGTTGCCCGCATCCTGCCTGTGCACGCGGCTCAGGGACTTCACGCTGTCTTTGGGCATGGTCTCGAAAACCATCCCGCCAGAGGTCTGCACGGGCGGCAACTGGGCAGGGTCACCGAACAGAACAAGCGTCGGGAAAATCTCTTGCAGATCTTCAAATTGACGGGCGTCAAGCATGGAGCTTTCGTCGACAAAGCCGATATCAAGCGGCTCTTCGCGGCGTTTCCAGCCCGTGATAAAATCACTGCCGCGCAGGCCCGCGGCGGCCAGTGCAGCGGGGACCGATTTATGGGTCTGGTAACTCGCAAACGCGCGATCAAGCGCAATATCGGTGAGCCCTTCCATCTCGGGGCGCTCGCCCTGCCCCGCAAGCCACTCGGCGACCTTTTCATACTCCGGATCATAGACCGGGGTGTAAAGAATGCGGTGGATCGTGGTCGCAGGCACGCCGCGCGAGCGCAAAACAGAGGCCGCTTTATTGGTCGGCGCGAGAATAGCCAAAGTGCGGCGATCCTTGCGTTTTTTGCCCTCCCAGTCGCCCGAGACAACGTCAACGCCCGCTTCTTCCAAGGCCTTGTAAAGGCGGGCCAAAAGCATGGTCTTACCAGATCCGGCCTTGCCAATCACGGCCATGACCGAACGCTTGTCCGACTGCGGTGGCATCAGCAGGCTATCATCCAAATCGACGCCGGATTGACGCAGCATTGTAGCAACGTCATCCCATGCTTCGGCTTGGTCGTCGGAGAATTTAATCGGTGCGCTGCTCATGGCGGCGACACTAGCGGGAGGCGCGCCAAGCTGCCAGTGGTTAAGCGGCGATACGACGATTTATGGGGTGCCCGAATGAGCGGCCAAACCAGTATTCCGACAGATCGGATGAAATCCCCGCGCGCCGCAAGACTGCCTGACGGTCCTGACTGCGAAACTTCCAAAGTCCGACGCTAATCCTGTCGCGGCCTTCGCCAGTGCTGCCCAACACCTCGGGGGCGGCCCCGATCATATTGTAAATACGCACCATGCGGGCGTCGAAAACACCCAACAGATGGGTCAGCGCAAAGGCACGCATCAACTCGCCACCTGCCAGCATCAGGGTGCCGGCAACATGGGCCCCCGCACCCTGTGCGATACAAAAGCGGGTGCATTCCCAAATCCGGTCGGACCGAATGTCGGCCCCATTCAGAAGCTGCGGGAAATGGTCATGCACCATCGTGCGGCCCGACGTCGGCAAAAATCGCATTGATCCGCCATGTGTGCCATCCGGCATCTCCCAAATTACATAGAGCGGGTTCATCGCGTCATATTCGTCGCGCTCGAAACCATCTGCATCTACGGTCACGGCCCACTTGAGACGGTCTCGAAACTGGGCCGTGCGATCTCGGTGCATCGTGTCGCGCAAACAGGGATAGGCGGCGAGCGCCTCTGCGGTCAAATAACGGAGCAATGTAACGATCCCTTCCAACTGATCTAACAGTCGTCAGGGTCGATGGATTTTCACAAAATTGGGTAAACGCACCGTGCGGAGGTCTTTGGCTTTGATTACTTCGCGGCGACCCCTGGGTCCTTGCGTCCGGGCCAGTTGCCTGCGGCCGCACGCGCCGCCCCACCGATGATAATCAGTCCTTCTGCAAGCGCGCGCGCAACGGCATGGGTGGTGTTCAACGCACCCAGCTTGAAGCGCGCGCTCTCGATATAGGCACGCAATGTATGCTCGGAAATCGACAGCATCTCAGAGACCTGCCCTCTGCTATACCCCATTGCAAGAAATGTGAGCGCATCAATTTCGCGGGGCGACAAGGCGCGTACCGGCTCTGGCGCACGGCCTTTTTCAAGTTCCAGCGCCTTTTGGTTGAGAAAATGCGCAATCAGGATCAGGTCGCGCTGGGTGCCTTGCGTGAACGCGGCCCAGGTTTCGTCATCGGTGGCATGTGAAACGGTAAACAGCGCAAACTGGCCATTGGGGCCACGGATCGGCACAGAAAACCCCTGATTGCCGACACCATGTGCAATCGCGTCCTTTTGAAAGCCGCGTGCCGCCCGCGAGGACCAATCCAGCCGTTTCCAATCAACAGGATGAAACCGCTGGAAGCAGCCAAGTACGACGGGATCGATCCGCAGATATTCCTGATCCACATAGCGCTGCACCCAGTCCGGATCATAGGTGCCAAATCCATATTGCTCGCCGTCCGCACTGACCCAATGATAGACGATATGATCGATGCGCAACTCGTCGCGCAGACCGACAATCAGCCCCTGAATTTGCTCAAGAGCGTCGGCTTCCCCCAGCTTGGACAAAAATTGATCGAGTTTCAGTCGCTTCACCCCGCACCGAAATCGGTGCCCTCTGGGACATCTCCGCGATCTCCGCTTTGGCAACCAATGCTGTCTCTTCCAATTGAACTGCCAACAGGTGCAGCTCATTGTTTTGCGCAAAGGTTTTCAAATCGGCAAGAACGTCGATAATCCAGCTATTTCCCATAATGAATCTCCTACGGAATTATTAACGAAGTGTTAACAACCTATGGTAGCATTTGATTATTAATGAAAGATACCCACTCCTTTACCTCCCCCATAAATGGGGGGATCGACGAGTCTAAGGTTTTGAAAAAATGCAACACTAGAAAAAAGAAAAGCGCCGGCTCGATTCTGCCGACGCTTCACTTGGGAGCCGTATAAAGGTTAACGCTTTGCGTCTTCGACCGCGTCCTCGAAGGTGCGTAATCCGGTCTTGGGGCTCTGCACAAGCACCGCCATATTGCCTGGCTTATGTTCGTTTTTGCGCATCTTGGTGTGGGCGGCAGGAATGTCGGCCCATGTAAACACTTCCGACATGCAAGGATCCAAGCGGCGCTCGACCATCAACTTGTTGGCAGATGACGCCTGCTTGAGGTGGGCAAAGTGGCTGCCCTGAAGACGCTTCTGGTGCATCCACATATAGCGCACGTCAAAGGTACAATTGAAGCCCGTGGTGCCTGCACAAATTACGACCATGCCGCCTTTTTTGCACACCAGAGACGACACAGGGAAGGTCGCTTCACCCGGATGCTCGAAGACCATGTCGACGTTCACGCCCTTGCCGGTGATCTCCCAGATCGCCTTACCGAACTTGCGCGCTTCTTTGAGCCATGTGTTATATTCGGGTGTGTTCACAGTGGGCAGCTGCCCCCAGCAATTGAAATCCTTGCGGTTGATAACGCCTTTCGCGCCCAGTCCCATCACAAACTCGCGCTTGTCTTCTTCGGAAATCACGCCAATCGCATTGGCCCCCGCCGTATTGATCAACTGGATCGCATAGGACCCAAGACCGCCCGAAGCGCCCCAAACCAACACGTTTTGGCCAGGCTTCAGATCGTGAGGCTCATGGCCGAACAACATGCGATAGGCGGTGGCGAGGGTCAGCGTATAACAAGCGCTTTCTTCCCACGTCAGATGCTGCGGACGCTGCATAAGCTGTTGAGATTGCACACAAGTGAACTGCGCAAACGACCCGTCTGGCGTCTCATAGCCCCAGATGCGCTGGCTTTCCGAGAACATCGGGTCACCGCCGTTGCATTCTTCATCGTCGCCGTCATCTTGGTTGCAGTGGATGACAACCTCGTCGCCCACTTTCCAGCGCTTGACCTTGTCACCTACCGCCCAGACGATGCCTGATGCGTCAGAGCCTGCAATATGGTATTCGGCCTTATGCACGTCAAACGGGCTAATCGGGATACCAAGACCCGCCCAGACGCCGTTGTAGTTGACGCCAGCGGCCATCACCATCACGAGCACTTCGTTGCTGTCGGGCTTCGGGCAATCGACGACCTCGATCTGGAACGCCTTATCAGGTTCACCGTGCCGCTCGCGGCGGATTGTCCATGCATACATGCGCTCTGGCACATAGCCCAGCGGAGGCATTTCGCCGACTTCATATAGCGGCTTTTCGGGTGCATCATAAGGTGCGGGTGCAGGTTGCGTGTCCAATGCCATCTCGGTCTCCATAGGTCGAAATCAACGTAATTGCCGCAGCGCAGAATCGCCACGTTCACCTATGGATAACGTCTAGCCGCGAAACTTTGCAACCCCCAAAGCCCATTTTTTGTAATTTAATTACCCAGCAGTTGCAGAAATTTCCGCTGCATCTGCATTAAAATGATGGGCAATCGAGCGGGCATAATAGGCCATCAGATCAATTTCTGCCGCATTCACCGCGATCTCCTCGCCAGATTCGCGCAATGCCCCGCGCGCCAGCAAAGCGGTCAGAGCCGCAGCGACGACCGCGCGCGGTTCGCGGCGCGGCGCGGGAATACCGCGCCGCTCAAGGTCTGCCTTGATCCGCGCGACTTCCTCAATCAAGGCCGCCCGCGTCATGGGCCCCTGTTCCAGCAAAATACGCGCGACGAGCGGCACCGACAGGACAGGCACAACCCGACTGATCCGCTGCATCACTTCGACCGCCAGCGCGTCGGTGAAATCGCCACTTCGCCCCGCCGTAAAATCAGAAAGTTTCAGCGGCGCGCCAAAGCTGACGGCGGCCGTCCCGAACTTTTTGAACCGCCGCGTGAGACGTGCCCAAAGGTGGACACCCGTTCCGCGCACCACCGCCCAGAGCGGCGGCCGGAACCTGCGCTCACCGGATTTATCCGCCTTGATCAAGAACCGGTCCTCTAAAACGCGGTCATAATTCAGCGCGACGGGGACAAAAACCACGTCACGTCCGCCCGGTTTATAGTCACCGGCGATGTAACTCAGAAGGCCAAGCTTTGGCACATCCATCGCGCCGGTCACACTCAGGCGGCCTTCGGGGAACACCGCTTGGCTCACGCCGCCAGCCGTCGCCATCTGCACATAACGCGCCAAAACCTTACGATATAAGGCACCGCGTGACTTGCGACGGATAAAGTAGGCCCCCATGGCACGGATCACCGCAGAGAGCGGCCACACCCGCGCCCATTCGCCGACCGCATAGGACAGGGCCCCCGCCTGTGCCGCCAAATAGGTCACCAGCACATAGTCCATATTGCTGCGGTGGTTGATCACAAAGATGACAGTGGCATTGGGATCTAGGGCCTCAAAGTCACCGCGCTCGAATGTCCCCAGCCGGATGCGATAGAGCGATCTCGACAACCATTTCGCCAGACGCGTCCCGATCGAGAAATAGGCCGTCGCCGAAAACGATGGCACAATTTCGCGGGCATAGGTGCGGGCCTTCTCGAAGGCGACGTTTTCCGGCACGCCTTCTTCGGCGGCATATTCATGGACCGCCTGGGTGATCACGGGGTCGTAAATCAGCCGTTGGATCATGTCATACCGCCGCGCCAGCTTGAACGGCTCGATCGGGCGCCGCAACCTTGTGTTCAGCTTGGCAATCACCCGCTCCGCCCTTTTGCGAAAAAACCAGCGCACGGAGGGGAATAGAAAATGCGACGCGAATGTCACCGCCGCAAAAAGCAGGATCAGAACAAAAGCCCAAAGCGGCATTGAAATCGTTTGCGTCATGGCGCGACCCTGACAGGGAACGCCTCAGAGGTAAATCCTGCCATGCCGCAACGCAGCGAATTGACAACGCCAGAAAATGACCAATAATGGGATCAACGCGTAATTATATTACGCACCAAAATTTGAAGGAGCCGCCCCATGTCGCAACTGCAGAAAGACCGCCCCTGGCTGTTTCGGACCTATGCCGGCCATTCCACGGCCAAGGCCTCGAACGGGCTTTACCGTGGCAACCTCGCCAAGGGGCAGACCGGCCTTTCGGTAGCATTCGACCTGCCGACACAGACGGGCTACGACAGTGACCATATCCTCGCACGCGGCGAAGTCGGTAAGGTCGGCGTGCCCGTCAGCCACCTTGGCGACATGCGTGCGCTCTTCGCCGATATCCCGCTGGAGCAGATGAACACATCCATGACGATCAACGCGACGGCGCCTTGGCTCTTGTCGCTCTATATCGCCGTGGCCGAAGAGCAAGGCGCGGACGTCACCGCCCTGCAAGGCACCGTGCAAAATGACATCATCAAGGAATACCTGTCGCGTGGCACCTATATCTGCCCCCCTGAACCCTCCTTGCGCATGATTACCGACGTTGCGGCCTACACCCGCGAGCATCTGCCCAAATGGAACCCGATGAACGTCTGTTCCTACCACCTGCAAGAGGCGGGCGCGACACCAGAGGAAGAGCTTGCATTCGCATTGGCCACCGCGACTGCCGTGCTCGACGATCTGCGCGGCAAAGTCCCCGCCGAGAACTTCCCCGAAATGGTTGGGCGGATCTCTTTCTTCGTGAACGCAGGTATTCGCTTTGTGACCGAGCTGTGCAAAATGCGGGCGTTTGTCGAGCTTTGGGACGAAATCTGTGCAACACGTTATAATGTCGAAGACGCCAAATACCGTCGCTTCCGCTACGGCGTGCAGGTTAACTCGCTTGGCCTGACCGAGCAGCAGCCCGAAAACAACGTCTACCGCATCCTGCTTGAAACCCTCGCTGTGACGCTTTCCAAAAACGCCCGCGCACGCGCCGTGCAATTGCCCGCATGGAACGAGGCGCTTGGCCTGCCTCGCCCGTGGGACCAGCAATGGTCGCTCAGGATGCAACAAATCCTCGCCTATGAAACCGACCTTCTGGAATTCGACGACCTTTTCGACGGCAACCCCGCGATTGACCGCAAGGTGAACGCTCTCAAGGAAGGCGCGCGCGCCGAACTCGCGCAGATCGACGACATGGGCGGCGCGGTCAAGGCCATCGCCTATATGAAAGGCCGCCTCGTCGACAGCAACGCCGCGCGCATCGCCGGCATCGAGGACGGCACAACCACCGTCGTCGGCGTGAACAAATGGACGGCGGGCGAACCCTCGCCGCTGACCGCTGGCGACGACGCGATCATGGTGGCAGATAAAGACGCCGAAGCAGACCAGCTTCGCCGCCTCGCCCAGTGGAAGCGCGACCGCGATGGCGAGGCCGTGACCGCGGCACTGACTGCGCTTTCAGCCGCTGCTAAAGACGGCACCAACATTATGGTCCCCTCCATCGCTTGCGCGCGCGCAGGTGTCACAACTGGCGAATGGTCCGACGTGATCCGCGCCGCTTTCGGTCAATACCGCGCGCCGACGGGCGTCAGCAAAAACCCGTCGAATCGCACCGAAGGCCTTGATGACCTCCGCGAGCAAGTCGACCTCGTCAGCCACGCCCTTGGCCGCCGCCTCAAGTTCCTTGTCGGCAAGCCGGGGCTCGACGGACACTCTAACGGCGCCGAACAAATCGCCGCGCGTGCGCGTGATTGCGGCATGGATATCGCCTATGAGGGCATCCGCCTGACGCCACAAGAAATCGTCGATGCCGCTGCCAAGGACGAGGCCCACGTCGTCGGCCTCTCGATCCTGTCAGGCTCGCACATCCCGCTGATCGGCGATGTGATCACGAAACTCAAGGAGGCAGGTCTGTCGCACATCCCCGTCATCGCGGGCGGGATCATTCCCGAAGACGACGCCGCACGCCTGCGCGACATGGGGGTTGCAGCAGTCTATACGCCCAAGGACTTTGAGTTGAACAAAATCATGGCGGATATCATCACGCTCGTTGATCCCCGCAAACTGGCCGCAGAGTAATCAAGCCTCGCGTTTCGCCCCCAGATCAGCAACGGTCTGGAGGCGACTGGCGGTCGCATAAACGTGGCGACGTCACTCGCCCAGCTTTTCGCGCAATGCATCATAGGTATAGCTGTCAGCGACGTCACCCATGCCGCCCTTGCGAAATCCCTTGGAGACAGGCAGGCAGGAAAGACTGCAAATCTGCCGCGCCACCATGATCTGCGTATCAATATACCACAGCCTGCCACCGGGCGTGGCGACATAGCCGTTCATATAGAACTGCCTGTCCCCTTCCATATCAATATCACTGGGGATTTCGTTAAAATACCCGTGATCATAATCGCCGTGGGTATGATAAGATGCCGTAATCGCCAGATTGCGCGGAAACGGCGCAGAACAGCCGTCCAGCGTCCCCGAGACGGGGCGGCTTGCAATCAAAACGCCCTCTTCATTGTAACCGATATAGCCGCAATACTCGCGTTTTTTGTCAAAAGAGAGCGGCTGCAATTCCGTCAATATCTCGCGCGCGATGCGCAATTCATCCGCATCCTGAGCTGCGGCATGCCCACTTAAAACAAGCGTAAAGATCAGTGCCCAAATGCGCATTTGGCCTCCCCCTTCGGGTTTCTCCCCGCTAGACTATCTCTCAAATTGAAAGGATGCCACTCATGACCATTCACATTGGTGCCAAATCTGGCGATATCGCTCCGACCGTTCTGATGCCTGGCGATCCTTATCGCGCGAAATGGGCCGCCGAGACGTTTCTTGAGGGCGCGCGACTGGTCAACGAGGTGCGCGGCATGTTGGGGTATACGGGCACTTGGCGCGGCCATCCGGTCACCATCCAAGGGTCGGGCATGGGTATGCCCTCGCTGTCGATCTACGCCAATGAGCTGATCACCGAATACAATGCGCAAACCCTGATCCGCATCGGCTCGTGTGGGGGGATGCAAGAGCATGTCGGCATCCGCGACGTCATTCTCGCGATGACCGCCTCGAACATCTCGACCCCGTCGCGCGGCATTTTCAAAGAGCTGAACTTTGCGCCCTGCGCCGACTACGGCCTTTTGTCCGCAGCATATTCCGCAGCGATGACCAAGGGCGTGAAAACCCACGTTGGCGGCATTTATTCCGCGGATGTGTTCTACGACGAACGCCCCGATCTGAACGAACAAATGATCCGCCACGGGATCTTGGGCGTCGAGATGGAAGCGGCCGAACTCTATAACCTCGCGCACCGTCACAAACGCCGTGCGCTCGCCGTGCTGACCGTTTCCGACCATTTGATCACACATGAGGCTTTGCCATCATCCGAACGCGAAAGCAGCTTTGGCGACATGGTCGAAATCGCGTTAGAGGCAGCCTTCGCATGAAGATGACGACTTTGGGTGCGACAGGCGTCGAAATCTCCGCCATCGGGCTTGGCTGCATGTCATTCGGGCGGGCTATGGGAGACTGCACCGAGGCAGAAAGCCACGCCACTTTGGATGCAGTTTGGGACGCAGGGATCAATTTCCTTGACGTGGCAAACGTCTACGGCCCGCATATCTCGGAAGAGGTCATGGGCACATGGCTGGCCTCGCGCAAGCACCAGCCGGTGATTGCCACCAAGGCAGGAATCCAGCGCGACAAAAACCGCCCCGTGAACAACGATCCTGCCTATCTTGAGCGTGAACTCGACGGATCGCTTAAGCGCCTTGGCGTTGCGAGCGTCGACTTGTTCTACATCCACCGTCACGAACCAGCGATCCCTATCGAAGATGTTGCAGGCTTCATGGGGGACCTCATCGCCAAAGGCAAGATCAAGAGCTGGGGTATGTCAGAGGTCTCGCCGACGACCCTGCGAAAGGCCCACGCGGTCACCCCTGTCAGTGCCGTGCAAAACGAATACTCGCTCTGGACGCGGCAACCAGAACTCGGCCTGCTTCAAGATTGCGCGAGGCTCGGCGTCACTTTCGTCGCCTTCTCGCCTCTTGCGCGCGGCGTTTTCGGGCGGACAATCATCGCCCCCGACAGCCCCGAATTTGGTCCCTTCCGTGCAGAAATGCCCCGCTTTCACGCAGGCAATTGGGAACATAACCTGAAAATCTCGCAAACCTTCCACGCCCTCGCCCAAGATCACGGCTACACCGCCCCTGCCCTCGCGCTGGCGTGGACCATGGCGCAAGGCGATCACATCGTCCCGATCCCGGGCACCCGCTCGGTTGATCACCTCAACGACTGGAAGAAGGCAGACGAGATCAGGATCGCGCCCGATCTCGCCGCCGAAATCGACAAAGCCCTGCCCGTGGGTTGGGCATGGGGTGACCGCTATAGCGTCGCACAATCCAGCACGGCGGAACGCTACTGCTAACGCCCGTGGGTGCGGTCATAGGCGTTGACCTGAGGCGGCACCCAGCCCTCTAAGGCACCTGTGGCAGGTGCAAAAACCTCCATGCACAACGGATAGCACGCCGCCGTGTCGCTGGTATGCTCTGACGCGCAATCGCCACCCGGGCAGGCGCTTAATACCGCAAGCAGATTAATCTCGGCAAACAGCTCAAGGTAATCCCCGACCCGCACAGGGCTGGCCTTCATGAAATACTGCCCCGTATCGCGGGTAAAGCCCGTGCACATGAACAGGTTCATCACGTCATGCACATGGAGTTCGGCCTCCGCCAGTGTCAGGCCGGCATAATCGGCCAAGGCGCGGGTCAGGTTCGAATGACAGCAGTGATGATAGTCATCCCCCGACAACAGCTTGCCCGTATAGGGGTCGCAGCGGGTGCCAATCACATCATGCACAGAGCCGCCAAATTCATCCATACCATACCACTCCAGCGTGTCCTCACAGACCGTCGCCATCGGGCGCAAGTAGGGAAAACAAGACCACATGCGATCCCCGGTTGTGATGTGGGTGCCATGCAAGGCGCGGGTCTTGCCCGAATAAAACCGCTCAGCCAGATTGTCCCTCGCAAAGAGGTTCAGATCACCAACCTGCGGCCCGTCAACCGAACTCATGCGCAGGAAATGGCCCGCAGGCACCTCGATCGTCGCGGCCTCGCGCGGCTGCACTGTGACCTCCGCGATCTTCACCGCGCCTGCGCGGGCGGCACCATAAAGCGCCATATCTGGCTGCGGCAAGGTATCGGTCGGATAGCAAATCACAGGCTTCACGCCACGGCGGGCCGCTGCATCCTTGGGTTCACGCGTCATCAGAAAACTCCTCTTTGGTTTTCAAATATCCTCGCCGAAGGCAAAACGCCGCCCCTCGGGGCGGCGCAATATAATCCTGGGGCGCAGCCCTGCCTTTGGATCAGGCGTCAGACGACGCGCTCGATCATCTTCTTCTTGATATGCGCAATCGCCTTGGCGGGGTTGAGCCCCTTCGGGCACGTCTTCGCGCAGTTCATAATGGTGTGGCAGCGGTAAAGCTTGAACGGATCTTCCAACTCGTCCAAGCGCTCGGCTGTTGCCTCATCGCGGCTGTCGATGATCCAGCGGTAGGCATGCAAAAGCGCCGCAGGTCCAAGGTAACGATCGCCGTTCCACCAATAGGATGGGCAGGATGTCGAACAGCAGGCGCACATGACGCACTCATAAAGACCGTCAAGCTTTTCTCGATCCTCAATCGACTGGCGCCACTCCTTTGCGGGGGCAGCGGTCTTGGTCTCCAGCCATGGCATGATGCTCGCGTGCTGGGCGTAGAAATGCGTCAGGTCAGGGATCAAATCCTTGACAACAGGCATATGCGGCAGCGGGTAAATCTTCACATCACCCTTCACCTCATCCATCCCGTAAATACAGGCCAGCGTGTTGATACCGTCGATGTTCATCGCGCAAGAGCCACAGATGCCCTCGCGGCAAGAGCGGCGGAAAGTCAGCGTCGGATCAATCTCGTTCTTGATCCTGATCAGCGCGTCCAGAACCATCGGACCGCAGGTATCCATATCAACGAAATAGGTATCGAGCGACGGGTTCTTGCCGTCGTCAGGGTTCCAGCGATAAATCTGAACCTTGCGCAGATTCTTTGCACCCTCCGGTTTCGGCCATGTTTTGCCCGTCACCATACGGCTGTTCTTAGGAAGGGTCAGTTCTACCATATCTTATCTCCTTCAAGGGCATGTCACCCCAAAACCTTATATATCGCGCAGCACAGGGCGGCGGATCGGGCCAGCGCCCGTCATTTCCAAAACGCAGCGGTCGTAAACCAAATCCGGGTCAAGACCGCGCAAAAAGTCGCTCGAAACTCCGATTGCCGCAGAGGTCGAGGCCCCCGTGTTGCCATTGATCCCGAACGTAATTTCGCCCGTCGGGGCCTGAGCCGCCCGCGCACGGTCTTCGCATTTCGCAGCCGCCACCTCGGGATCAACGATCTGTGGGCCGCAAGACGCCAGAACAGTCAGAGCCATTGATGCAACTGCGTAGCGCATCAATTGTCTCCGCCAATGCACATCAAGGTGCCTGCATACATCCCTGATACGCCAATCGGGCAGCGGGATGCGATAGTGGGTGCGACCGGCGCCTGGACCTCAGGGGCGGTCGCGACGACATCAGGGGTGGCAACGGGTTGCGGCGCAATGACCGCTTCCGCGACCATCGCCGTCATTGGCACAACCAACAACCCGTCGGTCAAAGGCTCTGCATTGTTTGCACAAGCGTTTATACGCGCCGCGTCCTGTTTGGTCAGCTTGTCAAACGCGACGGCCTTCGCAGATGGCACGCCACCCTCAAACGACACTTCCGTTTTCAACTGACCGCCGAGGCCAAGTTGCGCCTTGCACTCTACAAGCGCCAATTCCATCTGCTCGGCCTGCACGTTCAGCGCAGGCCCCTGTGCCACACAAGCTCCAAGAGCGGCGACCATGACAACAGACGAAATACAAATGCGCATCAGAATGTCCGCTCTTTTGGCGCGATCCGCTTGAGGCTGATGCCGCCGTCTTTCTCCGTCGTGAGCGGATCGGTGATCACAGGACGATGAGTCAGCGCGACCTTTGTCCCGTCCACGCGGCTGATCGTGTGCACACGCCAGTTTTCATCGTCGCGGGTGGCATAATCCTCATGGGCATGGGCGCCACGGCTTTCCTTGCGGGCCTCGGCGCCCACAATCGTGGCAAGCGCGTTTGGCATCAGGTTGGTCAGCTCAAGCGTTTCCATCAGATCGGAGTTCCAGACCATCGAGCGGTCAGTGACTTTGATCCCGTCCATCTTGGCCGCAACTGCTGTCATCTTTTCAACGCCCTCTTTCAAGGTTTTGTCAGTGCGGAACACGGCAGCATCGGCCTGCATGGTTTTCTGCATTTCAAGGCGCAATTCGGCCGTGGAGACATCGCCTTTTGCATGGCGCAGCGCGTCAAAGCGGTCAAAAGCCTTGTCAACAGAGGCTTGGTTCAGCACGGGGTTGGATGCGTCCTTATCGACAACCTTGCCCGCTTGAATAGCCGCAGCACGGCCAAAGACCACGAGGTCGATCAACGAGTTAGAGCCCAAACGGTTCGCACCATGCACAGAGGCACAGCCCGCTTCACCCACGGCCATCAAACCCGGGACAATCGCGTTGGGGTCTTTGGCGGTCGGGTTCAAAACCTCACCGTGATAGTTCGTCGGAATGCCGCCCATGTTATAGTGCACAGTCGGCAGCACGGGGATCGGCTCTTTGGTCACATCGACGCCTGCAAAAATGCGCGCAGATTCAGAGATACCTGGCAAGCGGAGGTTCAGCGCCTCGGCTGGCAAGTGGTTCAAGTTCAGGTGGATGTGATCCTTGCCTGCGCCCACGCCACGGCCCTCACGAATTTCCATCGTCATACAACGCGACACATAATCGCGTGGCGCGAGATCTTTATAGTTCGGCGCATAACGCTCCATGAAACGCTCGCCTTCGGAGTTGGTCAGATATCCGCCTTCGCCGCGTGCGCCTTCCGTGATCAGGCAACCGGCGCCGTAGATGCCAGTCGGGTGAAACTGCACGAACTCCATATCCTGCAAGGCCAGCCCCTGACGTGCCACCATGCCACCGCCGTCGCCTGTACAAGTATGCGCAGACGTCGCGGAGAAATACGCGCGACCATAGCCGCCCGTCGCCAGAACAGTTGTCTTGGCGTTAAACACATGCATCGTGCCGTCATCAAGCTTCCACGCCACGACACCCTGACACTGCCCGTCCTCGGACATGATCAGATCGGTCGCGAAATATTCGATGTAAAACTCGGCCTTCTCCTTAAGAGACTGCCCATAAAGCGTGTGCAAGATCGCGTGGCCGGTGCGGTCGGCTGCGGCACAGGTGCGCTGCACGGCAGGGCCTTCGCCAAATTCGGTTGTGTGACCGCCAAAGGGACGCTGGTAAATCTTGCCCTCTTCTGTGCGCGAGAATGGCACACCGTAGTGCTCCAGCTCGTAGACTGCCTTGGGCGCCTCACGTGCGAGGTACTCCATCGCGTCGGTATCACCAAGCCAGTCGGACCCCTTTACAGTGTCATACATATGCCACTGCCAGCTGTCAGGACCCATGTTCCCCAAGGAAGCGGCAATCCCGCCTTGCGCGGCAACCGTGTGCGACCGTGTCGGGAAAACCTTGGTAATACAGGCGGTCTTCAGCCCTTGCTCGGCAAGCCCGAGCGTTGCGCGTAGCCCCGCACCACCAGCGCCAATGACGATGGCATCATAAGTGTGGGTTTCATATTCATAAGCGGCCATTGTCATCTACTCCGGCGAAATTAAAGGGCGATCCGCAGCACGGCGAAAACGCCAAGTCCAGCAGCACCATAGGAAAGGCATGTCATCGCAACGATCAAAGCTTTGCGGGACAGACCCTGCACATAGTCCTCGATCAGAATTTGGACACCCCCGCGAAAGTGGATGAAGCCCACCGCAATCGTCATCGCGGCAATGGCCGCAGGCACAGGACGGGCATAGTAGGCCACTACCTCCTCAAAAGGGTGCCCCAAAATCGCGCCGAACTGGAAAATGAAAATCGGGATCAAAATCAGCAAGCCAACCGAGCTTAGCGTCATCTGCCAATGCGCCATCGTGCCCGACTTTGCTGACCCCATACCAACGGCGCGTTTACGATCTGTCATAAAACCCATGTCAGTCGCCCCTTACAATACGATTGCGGTGAAAATGGTCATCAGCACAGAGACGATGATCATGATCAAACCAGCAGTTTCAGATTTCTCGACGTCCAGCATATAACCCTGATCCCAGATCAGGTGACGAATGCCGCCAAACATGTGGTACCAGATCGCCCAAGTCGACAGAAACAAGACCAGATCGCCGAACCAGCTGCGCACAAAACCGTCCGCAGTTGCAAAGGCATCAGGCCCGGCAGCCGCCGCGACAAACCACCAGACGATCATCAACATCGCGACCAACAAAGCGTTACCCGTCAGACGCACAAAGATGGATGTCATGGACGTCAGTTGTGGACGATAGATCGTCAAATGCGGCGATAGCGGGCGGTTGCCCCTGTTCACGTCGGCCATTAATAGCTCCCTAATCGATAGCGCATCTGCGCAATTTGTCTCTTTTTGCACCATGTCGCGGCCAGAGTCACGCAGGCAGATGTTCATAAATCATGAAAATAGCACCCGTTAGCGCAAAAACATGTGACATGTGATCACAGGCGAAAATCTTGTGATCACAACGTCGGTAAATTCGCCCTACACCGTTGCCGTTTAGATGCGATTTATAGTAGTCGCAAACACGGCACAGCTTTCGCGCGGACTAAGTCGCCTCCAAGAACTTGTTTACTTTTGTTTCGACTTAAGCTGTTGTTGCACCATTGCGAACTTACGGAACGATGGCCGCGCAGTTGTGAATTTCACATTGTCAGTCGGCTTAAGCAGGTTTTGCAAACCTTTACTTGAATTTGTTGATTTTGCACCGAGGATAACCTCCCTCAGGACTAGATCCCTGTCAAACTTAGCAAAAAAGAGGGTTGATGGATTATCCAGTTTTGCCTGCTTTTCTGTTTCGTCAAGTGAGAACCAGTAGCGCCATTCCTGCTCATACTCCCAATGAACGCTCTTTGTACTCTTTGCGATTTCTTGCATCTTTTTATTATACTCAGTGTCAGTCAAGACACTCTCGTTCATCTCGATCAACTCGTTCACATATACAATTTTGTCGGCGAGTCTTGTTGATGCACCACGGTAAATTGGCAAGTCGAAGCCAAGACAGACTCCTTTGTGATTATCCGCATAATGAGCCCACATTGTGGGGACGCTCCAACTCTCGGAAAAGGAAACGAAGCCCTGTTTCGTCGAGTGGGTTTCTATGGCCTTACCCCAAGCCACTCTGAGGTTCCGCCCATTCGTGCCTTCCCCAAAATCAAAAGGCCTCAGTTCAAAAAGATCGTTCACAGAGTCCGGAAACGCAATTTTCAAACGTCGTTCTTTTATGTTTTCAAACCCAAACTCATCGTTGACGAAGTGGTATTATCTTGTCGTCTCTGACATCTTCTACTCCGAAGCTTTAATCTTTCCGAACATCAGAACAACGTCGTTTAAAAACGAGTTTAGTTTATTTCGCAACCTAAGACCCTCACGCGCATTGCGGGCTCGAAGCGATCGTAGCAACCTAAAAAAATCACTACTTCAGAACCTCATACGAGCCGCAAGGCATAGTGCTTCATCGGACAATGCCATGCCGAGTTACCAGGCTAAACAGGCATCAACGCCCAATAGTCCAGATCAAGCAGCACCTCTGGCAAATACTTCCCGTCATCTCCACGGAGCGCCCCCGCAGCCCCCTTGGTCGCAACCAGCCGCAAGCGAATAGCCCCAACACCCGCAGCAGAGGTCTCGGCCTTATCCAGCACTTCCGTCCAAGCCCGCACCGTATCCCCTGCAAAACAAGGGTTCGCATGGGCGCCGCCATTGAGCGCGACAATCATCTGCGCATTGGCCAGCCCATTAAACGACAGCGCCCGCGCCAGTGAAATCACATGACCGCCATAGATCAACCGCTTGCCATCAGGCCGATTGGTCGCATCAAAATGCACCTTCGCCGTGTTCTGCCACAGGCGCGTGGCCAGCATATGCTCGGCCTCTTCAATCGTCACACCGTCCACATGGTCGATCACCTCGCCCACGGCATAATCGCCCCAGCGGTGCGGCTCTCCAGCAAGCGTGAAATCATAGGTCGAGAAATCGAGCCCCTCAGGGATCACCAAATCCGCAGGGTCCACGACGGCACTAAGCTCAGGAATAACCGCCTCAGGCGCATCCCCTTCCGCACGCCGCTTGACCATCACCCAGCGCACATAGTCCAGCACCGCGACGCCGTGCTGATTGGTCCCCGTCGTGCGGACCCAGACAACGCCAGACTTCCCGTTCGAGTTCTGTTTGACGCCGATCACTTCGGAGGAGGAGGTCAGCGTATCCCCCACCCAAACAGGGGCCAACCAACGGCCCTCGGCATAACCCAGATTTGCCACGGCATTAAGAGAAACGTCAGGCACCGTTTTGCCAAAAACCGTATGAAAGGAGATCAGATCATCCAGCGGACTTTCTTTCAGACCACAGGCGCGGGCGAATTCATCTGAAGAATGCAGCGCCCCTCTGGCAGGATAAAGCGCATGATGAAGCGCCCTCTCCCCCCCTGAAACCGTGCGCGGCACCGCATGGGTGATCACATCACCAACCGCATAATCCTCGAAAAACCTGCCCGCGTTTGTCTTGCTCATTACGCTTCGCCCAATTTCATCTCTCGGGAATACTCGCCATCGGCGTCCTTGGTCACGGCCTGCCCGCAACGCATCACACCATTGGCCGCATCAAAGGCATATTGGGGATCACCGTAAAGCGACCAGCCCTTGCTTAGGGCCTCGGTCACACGGTGGCAAAATTCGGACGCATCGTCTTCAGTGATAAATCGATATACAATCATGTTCTATCCAAACGGGTTATAGCCAAGCGCGATATGGATCGCAGACACGACCGCAACCACGACCACGGTTACGATCACAGCCGTGACCTCTTTCTTCACCGGCACCGCATGATACGGGCCGCGCGGCCCTTCGGCGCGATTGATCAAGATCACCTCGACCACGGCCCACGCCAACAAACCCCCAAACAGAACAAAGCTTGGCGTATCGCCGTTGACCAGCAAATGCGCGACCGCCCAGATTTTCACTGCCGTCAGTTGCGGGTGGCGGATAAATTTCGTGAGCTTCGTTTTGGCGGCACTGGTCGCAAAGACGTAAAACGCAAGCACCATCAGCAGGTTAGTAATCCCGGCCATCGCCGGGTTACGGCCCCAGAATACGGCCCCTTCGGCACCACGATAGCCCACGATCATCAAGCCAAGGGCCACAACTGATCCCACCGTGACAACCATTTTCCCCTTGTCACCAAGGCTTGCGCGATGCGCAGGCGCGAGCCGCTTCCACAGGTGGATACCAGACCAAAGAACAACGCCTAGAATGAGTAGTAACATCATGCCTCCAATGCGGCGATGGCCGCGGCTTTCGCCAAAGTCGCCTTTGCCGTGACAATATGCAAGTTCTCAACGATCTTGCCATCGACAACCACAACACCGTCCGCAGTGGCCTCAAAAGCGGCAATCTGGCGGGTCGCAAGGTCAATCTCGGCGTCCGTCGGCCCGAAAGCCGCATTGCAGATTGCAACCTGCGCCGGATGGATCAGGGTCTTGCCATCAAACCCCATGTCGCGGCCTTCGGCACATTCAGCCGCCAAACCCTCGTCATCCTTGAAGGCATTATAGACGCCGTCCAAAACAACGATCCCCGCCGCCTTCGCTGCCAGCACGGACATCTGCAACGCCGTCATCAGAGCCGCACGACTGCGCGAATTCAAATCTTTCGCCAGATCATTGGTGCCCAACACAAACCCCGCCATGCGGGGATGCACGGCAATCTCGGCGACATTCAAAACGCCCCGTGGCGTCTCGATCATGGCCCAAATCGGCTTATCCGGAATCATCGCAGCCAAAGCATCCACATCCGCGGCCCCATTCACTTTCGGCAGCAAGACCGCATCACAATCCATCGCGGCAATCGCCGATGCATCATCGCCCCCCCACGGCGTATCAAGGCCGTTCATCCGCACAACACGCAAACGCGCTCCATATCCGCCTTCCGCGAGACAGCCCGCAAGGGTCTGACGAGCATCACCCTTCGCCTCAGGCGCAACCGCATCTTCCAAATCAAACAAGATCACATCAACAGGTAACCCCCGCGCCTTGTCCAAGGCACGCTCCTTGGAGCCTGGAATATAAAGTGCGGAACGGTAAGGACGGTCATGCATAGATTCTTCCTCGCAATATAATTGCGCCAAAATGGACAGATTTTTCACAATCATTCAACCGGAAATTTGCCGCAACGCAGCATATCAAGCACCGTCACGGTGGGTTAACCGCTTTTGCGTCTCGTCGCAGGAATACTGCCTCATCCGATCCGTTAACTTAAGGTGATGAAAATGAAGCGACAAATCTTTGCACTCTCCTTCGGGCTCATGGGCATGATCCTTGCTGCCGAACATGCCAACGCCCAAGCGGCACCCTGCAGCGATCATGCGGCCATTGCCCAGAACCTCGCCGCGACCTTTGGCGAAACGCTGCAATCCATCGGCTTGGCCGCAAATAACACCGTCGTCGAAATCTATGCGTCCGAGGCGGGGAGCTGGACCATCACAGTGAGCACCGCAGAGGGCCAGACCTGCCTTGTGGCAGCGGGCCAAGCCTTTCAACATATCCCAGAGGCTCTGCCAGATCCTGACCCAGACGCCTAGGTCAAAGCGATCCAGATCAACCGCACGCCAGTGATCGCCAAGACGACATAAGTGAGCCCGAAAAACGCGCGCTCGGGCACCATGTAATGGGCCCGCACACCAAGCCACGCGCCAAGCAACGCAAAGGGCGCGAGTAACAGCGCGCCTTTGAACGTATCCAGCGTGAAGATCCCCAAAAAGAAATAGGGCACGAACTTCAGCCAGTTGATCGCCCAAAACGTGATTACCGAGGTCGCTTGATAGGTCAGCTTGTTGAGCCCTTGTGACAGCATGAAAATCGCCGAAGGCGGCCCGCCCGCGTGACTGACAAAGCTGGTAAAGCCCGCAACAAGCCCCGCCGTCCACGCATAACGACGCTTGAATGGCAGGCGGCGCACCTTCAGCAGCCCCATCCGCTGCGACATCTGGAACGCCACAAACAACAGACACATCACCCCGATCAGCACGCGGAAAACATCGGCATTCACCAGCGAATACACCAACGCCGCCAGCGCCACACCAGGCACAGCGCCGATGATCAACCCCTTGGCCGAGGGGGTGTCCCACTGCTTCCAATAGGGGCGCAGGGTCGCGGCATCAATCAGCATCAAAAGCGGCAGCACAATGCCCAGCGCGGCCCCCGGCGGCACGACAAGCGCAAGAATCGCACCCGACACAAAAGCAGCGCCGGAACCGAAACCGCCCTTGGAAATCCCCGCAAAAATGATCGCCGGGATCCCCAGCGCGAAAAAGTGCCATCCAAAATCGATCATTTGAATCCCTGCTAACCTCGCGAATTAACCACTCTTTAGCGCAAACAGCTTTAGACACCTATGACAGAATTTGCGGTGCTGCATCGCAGCGCACTTGCGCAAGTAACGGCAAAGGCTTACCCAATGCCGCAAATTAACCAAAATAGGACGCTTCAAATGGCCAGACCCAAGATTGCCCTCATCGGCGCCGGACAAATCGGCGGCACGCTTGCACACCTCGCAGCGGTCAAAGAACTCGGTGACGTTGTCCTTTTCGATATCTCCGAAGGCACCCCACAGGGTAAGGCGCTCGACATCGCCGAATCCGGTCCTTCCGCGAAATTTGACGGCTCATTCAAGGGCACGAACTCCTACGCCGATATTGCGGGCGCGGATGTGTGCATCGTGACGGCTGGTGTGCCGCGCAAGCCAGGCATGTCGCGTGACGACCTCCTGGGCATCAACCTCAAGGTCATGAAGTCCGTGGGCGAAGGCATCGCGGCCCATGCGCCCGACGCGTTTGTAATCTGCATCACCAACCCGCTTGATGCGATGGTTTGGGCGCTGCAGCAATTCTCCGGTCTGCCAGCACACAAGGTTTGCGGTATGGCTGGCGTTCTGGACTCCGCGCGCTTCCGTCACTTCCTCGCCGAAGAATTCAACGTCTCCATGCGCGACGTCACGGCCTTCGTTCTGGGTGGCCACGGCGACACAATGGTGCCGCTGGAGCGTTATTCCACGGTTGCAGGCATTCCTTTGCCGGATCTCGTGCAGATGGGCTGGACGACACAAGACAAGCTTGACGCGATTGTGCAGCGTACACGCGACGGCGGCGCAGAGATTGTTGGCCTGTTGAAAACAGGGTCCGCATTCTATGCTCCAGCGACCTCCGCAATCGAGATGGCAGAAGCCTACCTCAAGGACCAAAAGCGCCTGCTGCCATGTGCGGCCCACGTTGAGAACGCTTACGGCCTCGACGGTTTCTATGTTGGTGTGCCAACGGTGATCGGCGCCGGCGGCATCGAGCGCGTTGTCGAAATCAAGATGAACGCAGCAGAACAAGCCATGTTCGACAAATCTGTTGATGCGGTCAAAGGCCTTGTAGCAGCCTGCAAAGAAATCGATCCGTCTTTGGCATAAGCCAGATTGTGATCCAAGATTTGTAGGGCGCTCCATTGGGGCGCCCTTTTTCTATGCAATGATGGGTTAAAACCCATCCTACGCAGAATTTCTGCGCCACATTTGGAATACCAAGCGTCAAGGGGGCACCTCATATCAAGTCCGCCGAATCAAAGGTTTGCGCAAACACTTACAATTTGTGATCACACAATTTTCACCCGTGATCACAAATGTCGGAATTTCGCCGTTAACTCACAATTTGTTATTCTGTCATAGGCAGCCTTGTGTTTTAACCGAGTGAAACCCAAGCGAACCCGAGGGACTGCAATGAACATCCACGAATACCAAGCCAAGGCACTTCTGAAATCTTACGGTGCCCCCGTCAGTGATGGCCGTGCCGTCCTCAAGGCAGAAGACGCCAAAACAGCCGCTGGCGAAATGGACGGCCCGCTGTGGGTGGTCAAGGCACAGATCCACGCAGGTGGCCGCGGGAAAGGTAAATTCAAAGAAGCCGACGCAGGCGAGGCAGGCGGCGTGCGCCTTGCACGCTCTGTTGAAGAGGCCGCACAGGAAGCCAAGAAAATGCTGGGCCGCACGCTTGTGACCCACCAGACCGGCCCTGTTGGCAAGGTCGTGAACCGCGTCTACATCGAAGACGGCTCTGGCATCGAGACAGAAATGTACCTCGCCTTGCTCGTTGACCGCCAGACATCGCGCATCGGCTTTGTCGTCTCGACAGAGGGCGGCATGGACATCGAAGAGGTGGCCGCAAACACACCTGAAAAGATCATCAACTTTACCGTTGATCCTGCCACCGGCTATCAGGCTTTCCACGGCCGCCGCGTTGCGTTCGCGCTTGGCCTGACAGGAAACCAAGTCAAACAATGCGTGACCTTGATGGGTCAGCTTTACAAAGCATTCACCGAAAAAGACATGGAAATGCTGGAAATCAACCCGCTGATCATCACCGACAAGGGCGACCTGAAGGTGCTGGACGCGAAAGTGTCGTTCGACGGCAACGCGATCTACCGCCATGCAGACGTCGCCGCATTGCGCGATGAGACAGAAGAAGACGCCAAAGAACTGGCCGCGTCCAAGTTCGACCTCAACTACATCGCGCTGGACGGCGAAATCGGTTGCATGGTCAATGGCGCAGGCCTCGCAATGGCGACGATGGACATCATCAAACTCTACGGCGCAGAGCCAGCCAACTTTCTTGACGTGGGCGGCGGTGCGACCAAAGAGAAAGTGACCGAAGCGTTCAAGATCATCACCTCCGACCCGCAGGTTAAGGGCATCTTGGTCAACATCTTTGGTGGGATTATGCGGTGCGACGTGATCGCCGAAGGCGTCGTCGCTGCGGTGAAAGAAGTGGGCCTGAAGGTGCCACTTGTCGTGCGTCTCGAAGGGACAAACGTCGCTGAAGGTAAAGCAATCATCAATAACTCCGGCCTCGATGTGATCGCGGCGGATGACCTCAAAGACGGCGCGCAGAAAATCGTCGCCGCAGTGAAAGGGTAAACAATGTCGAAGGTTACACAATTCCTGATGGTTTGTAGCGTTATCGCCGTTGCGGGCTGTTCCGCCTCAGACTCGAATCTGGGCACGGTTCGGGGTGGCCCCCAAGCCGAGAGCCCAACTGCGGATGCGCCAGGCGGCAAAATGCCTGCTGGCGGCACGGTCGTCGCATCAGGCAACGAATACAACCGCAACGCGGACATCTATGCTGCAGGGTTTCAGGGCCTTTTGACCGTCGTTAACGCAAAGTAAGCGAAAGACGACGACACGTTGACCGGACAGGGCACCACATCAGGGTGCACCCGACGGCATAAATTTCGGGAGGCCACATGGTCACGCCTACACACTCTGGACAATCAACTTTGATCGCTGGATCAGTCTTTTCCGGCTTGGCATCTTCTGTAACCGCCGGTCCACGCGATACGTCCAGATCTTTGTGCATGAGCAACCTACGTAACCCTGCAGCCATCGCGCAAGCAGGGAAAGCGGCTGGCCTTGATCCGATGGAAATCGGCGCTGGTAGCATCATGGGATTGCGCGACAGCACCGATGAGAGCCTGCAAATCAACGCCTTTACCAGCAACAACATCGAATGCGCGGTCACGACTTCGGATGTGGCCGACCCGACCACATTTCGCGACCATTTCTTCCAATCCATCGGCATCCCGCACAGCGGCGGTGAGGCGCGCGGCACAGTCGCGGGCCAATCCTACACATTCAAACACGACACAAACGGCGGCGAAGCACTCGTCGTCTTTGCGAACTAAGGAGCCACCAATATGGCCATTCTCGTAGACGAAAACACACTCGTAATCTGTCAGGGGCTTACCGGCTCGCAGGGCACATTCCACTCCGAGCAAGCGATTGCATACGGCACCAAAATGGTCGGCGGCGTGACACCTGGCAAGGGCGGCCAGTCGCACCTTGACCTGCCGATCTTCAACTCGGTCCACGAGGCGCGCCACATCACCGGGGCCAATGCCTCCGTGATCTATGTGCCGCCGCCCTTCGCAGCTGATTCGATCCTTGAGGCGATCGACGCCGAGATGGAACTCATTATCTGCATCACAGAAGGCATCCCTGTGCTCGACATGATGCGCGTCAAGCGCGCCCTTGAAGGCTCCAAGTCACGTCTCATCGGGCCAAACTGCCCCGGTGTGATCACGCCTAACGCCTGCAAAATCGGCATCATGCCCGGCCACATTCACAAGCGCGGCTCTGTGGGCGTTGTGTCCCGTTCGGGTACCCTCACTTATGAAGCCGTCAAGCAAACAACCGATCTGGGCCTCGGCCAGTCCACCGCTGTGGGCATCGGCGGCGACCCGATCAAAGGCACAGAGCATATCGACGTGCTCAACATGTTCCTTGATGACGACGAGACACACTCGATGATCATGATCGGCGAAATCGGCGGTTCTGCCGAGGAAGAAGCGGCAGAATTCCTTGCAGCCCAGCGCAAAAAAGGCCGCTGGAAACCAACCGCCGGCTTTATCGCTGGACGCACCGCCCCTCCAGGCCGCCGCATGGGCCACGCTGGCGCAATCGTCGCTGGCGGCAAAGGCGACGCGGAAAGCAAGATCGAAGCGATGAAATCCGCAGGGATCATCGTGGCCGACAGTCCAGCCACACTTGGCGAAGCTGTGTTGGAAGCGATCGGTTAACTATTCCGCTATAGGAGTCAGCGGTCACCGCTGGCTCCATTTTTTTCTATGAAGATACCCCTGTCCAGTCGTCATCCCGCTGAGGTCCAAAAATGAACGATCACTCCCCCAACGACGTCTTTCACGCTTCTTCCTTCTTGCAAGGACATAACGCCGAATACGTCGAGCAGCTTTACGCACGCTACGCCGAGAACCCTTCGGCAGTTGATGAAAGTTGGCAGGACTTCTTCAAATCCTTGGGCGACGCACCAATGGAAGCGCGAGCAGAGGCCGCAGGCCCGTCATGGGGCCGCCGCGACTGGCCGCCTGTGCCAAACGACGACCTGACCGCAGCACTTGACGGCCAATGGCCCGCCGAACCAGCCGCCGCGGGCGACAAGATCAAGGTCAAAGCCGCCGAAAAAGGCGTTGAACTGTCCGAGGCGCAAGTCCGTCAGGCCGTGCTCGACAGCTTGCGCGCGCTCATGATCATCCGCGCCTACCGGATCCGTGGCCACCTGATTGCCGACCTCGACCCACTTGGCATGCGCGAGAATAAGCTGCATCCTGAACTCGACCCGACATCCTACGGTTTCACTGCCGCCGACATGGATCGCCCGATCTTTATCGACAACGTGCTTGGCCTCGAAGTGGCCACGATGAACGAAATTCTCGCCATCGTGCGCCGCACCTATTGCGGCACCTTCGCGCTGCAATATATGCACATTTCCAACCCCGAAGAGGCCGCATGGCTCAAGGAGCGGATCGAGGGCTACGGCAAGGAAATCAGCTTTACGCAGACCGGCCGCAAGGCGATCCTGAACAGCCTTGTGCAGGCTGAAGGCTTCGAGAAATTCCTGCATGTGAAATACATGGGCACCAAGCGTTTTGGACTTGATGGCGGCGAAAGCCTGATCCCCGCGATGGAGCAAATCATCAAGCGCGGTGGCCAATTGGGCGTCGAGGAAATCGTGATCGGCATGCCGCACCGTGGCCGTCTGTCCGTGCTCGCAAACGTGATGCAAAAACCCTACCGTGCGATTTTCAACGAATTCCAAGGCGGTTCGTCGAGCCCCGAAGATGTGGACGGCTCAGGCGATGTGAAATACCACCTCGGCGCGTCGTCCGACCGCCAATTCGACGACAACACCGTGCACCTGTCTCTGACCGCCAATCCGTCCCACCTTGAAGCGGTCAACCCTGTCGTCTTGGGCAAGGTCCGCGCCAAACAAGACCAAAAGCGTGACAAAGACCGCTCCAAGGTTCTGGCTGTCTTGCTGCACGGCGACGCGGCCTTTGCCGGTCAAGGGGTCGTGGCCGAGGGCTTGGGTCTGTCCGGCCTTAAAGGGCACCGCACAGGCGGCACCATGCATATCATCGTGAACAACCAGATCGGCTTTACCACCGCGCCGCACTTCTCGCGGTCCTCGCCCTACCCCACAGACATCGCGCTGATGGTTGAGGCCCCGATCTTCCACGTCAATGGTGACGATCCGGAGGCCGTTGTGCACGCAGCGCGCGTAGCGACAGAGTTCCGTCAGAAGTTCCACAAAGACGTGGTTCTCGACATCATCTGCTACCGCCGCTTTGGTCACAACGAGGGCGACGAGCCGATGTTCACCAACCCGGTGATGTATAAGAAGATCAAAAAGCAGAAAACCACGCTGACGCTTTACACCGAACGCCTGATCAAAGACGGCCTCATTCCAGAAGGTGAGATCGAGGATATGAAAGCGGCGTTTCAGGCCCACCTGAATGCCGAGTTTGAAATCGGCAAAGACTATAAACCCAACAAGGCCGACTGGCTTGACGGGAAATGGTCGCACCTCGATAAGCGCAACGAAAAGAAATACCAGCGCGGCAAAACCGCGATCACGCCTGAGACCATGGCGCAGATCGGCCGCGCCTTGACCACACCGCCAGAGAACTTCCCGCTGCACAAAACAGTGAGCCGCTTGCTGGAGGCAAAAGCGCAGATGTTTGAAACCGGCGAAGGCTTTGACTGGGCCACCGGTGAGGCGCTGGCATTCGGGTCGCTGCAAACCGAAGGTTACGGCGTCCGTCTCTCTGGTCAGGACTGTACACGCGGCACTTTTAGCCACCGTCACTCCGGCCTGATCAATCAAGACAACGAAGAGCGCTATTACCCGCTCAACCACATCCGCGAAGGGCAGGCCCAGTATGAGGTCATCGATTCGATGCTCTCCGAATATGCCGTGCTCGGCTTTGAATATGGCTACTCGCTCGCGGAGCCTAACGCGCTGACCCTCTGGGAGGCACAGTTCGGCGATTTCGCCAACGGTGCGCAGATCATGTTCGACCAGTTCATCTCGTCGGGTGAAAGCAAATGGCTGCGCATGTCGGGCCTCGTTTGCCTGCTGCCGCACGGCTACGAAGGCCAAGGGCCAGAGCACTCAAGCGCGCGTCTTGAGCGGTTCCTGACGATGTGCGGCGGCGACAACTGGATCGTGGCCAACTGCACGACACCGGCCAACTACTTCCACATCCTGCGCCGTCAATTGCATCGCAACTACCGCAAGCCGCTGATCATGATGACGCCAAAATCTCTTCTGAGGCACAAACTTGCTGTCTCCAAAGCAGAGGAATTTCAGACCGGCTCCTCCTTCCACCGCGTTTTGTGGGACGATGCGCAACACGGCAACTCGGACACCAAACTGGTTGACGACGACAAGATCAAGCGGGTCGTCATGTGTTCGGGCAAGGTCTACTTCGACCTTCTCGAAGAGCGTGATGCGCGCGGCATTGACGACGTCTATCTGTTGCGTTTCGAGCAATTCTACCCCTTCCCTGCCCAGTCAGCGGTGAAGGAACTGGAACGGTTCAAAAACGCCGACATGGTCTGGTGCCAGGAAGAGCCCAAAAACCAAGGCGCTTGGGCGTTCATGGAGCCCAACATCGAATGGGTTCTCACACGGATCAAAGCGAAAACAACGCGGCCCGCCTACGCAGGCCGCGCCGCCGCCGCGTCGCCCGCAACGGGCCTCGCCAGCCGTCATAAAGCCGAACAAGCAGCCCTCGTGAACGAAGCGCTGACAGTCGAAGGAACGAAATAATGAGCACTGAAGTCCGCGTCCCAACTCTTGGTGAATCCGTAACCGAGGCGACTGTCGCCACTTGGTTCAAAAAGGCTGGCGACACTGTCGCTGTTGATGAAATGCTCTGCGAGCTTGAGACGGATAAAGTGACCGTCGAGGTGCCAAGCCCAATCGCTGGCACACTCTCCGAGATTGTTGCCGCAGAAGGCGAAACTGTCGGCGTGAACGCGCTTTTGGCACAGATTACCGAAGGCGCTGGCACCGCAGCCGCACCCGCCAAGGCAGAGGCTCCTAAGGCCGAAACAGTCGCCGCCGCGGGACCGACCCCCGTCGTGCCGCGCACGGACGTTGAAAACGCCCCTTCCGCGAACAAGCTGATGGCAGAAAACAACCTCACTGGCGTTGCAGGCACAGGTAAAGATGGCCGTGTCATGAAAGAAGACGTGTTGAAGGCTTTGACTGGTTCGACCCCAGCGCCTACGGCGACTGTGCCCACCCCAGTTGCCCAAAAATCCAACGCCGCCCGCGAAGAGCGCGTCAAGATGACCCGCCTGCGCCAGACCATCGCCAAGCGTTTGAAAGACAGCCAGAACACCGCCGCCATGCTCACCACCTATAACGAGGTCGACATGACCGCTGTGATGGACCTGCGCAACGAATACAAGGACCTGTTCTTCAAGAAACACGGCGTCAAACTCGGCTTCATGTCCTTCTTCACCAAGGCCTGTATCCACGCCCTGAACGAAGTCCCCGAAGTGAACGCCGAAATCGACGGCACAGACGTTGTCTACAAAAACTACGTCAACATGGGCATCGCCGCTGGCACGCCAACGGGCCTCGTGGTTCCTGTGCTCAATGACGCCGACCAGATGTCATTCGCTGGCATCGAGAAAGCAATTGCGGAAATGGGCGCCAAAGCCCGCGACGGCAAACTCTCGATGGCCGACATGCAAGGCGGCACATTCACCATCTCCAACGGCGGCGTCTACGGCTCGCTGATGTCCTCCCCCATCCTGAACCCCCCGCAATCAGGCATCCTCGGCATGCACAAAATCCAAGACCGCCCTATGGCGATCAACGGCCAAGTCGTGATCCGCCCGATGATGTATCTGGCCCTCTCCTACGACCACCGGATCGTCGACGGCAAAGGCGCCGTGACCTTCCTTGTGCGCGTAAAAGAAGCGTTGGAAGACCCACGTCGGTTGTTGATGGATTTGTGATTGCCACGCAAAAGCAACAAAGTCCGACGCCCTTCCTTGAAGGAGGTAGGGCGTTTATTGTTCCGCAAAAGTTGTTCAGATTGAGTTAAGTTATGAATGATCGAGAAAAGTCAGAGCTTGTCCGTTTGAATATTTTGAAAATTCTTTGGGAACGGGGCGATAGCTCAGAGATGCTTAGATCAAGTGATCTAGCTTCAAAAGACTTTGCCCAATTCCTGAAGCCTTCTGCCGAATGGCTGGAACACGAAGGGCTCATTCGTTTGGGGAATTCACGGTTTTTTAATGGTGGTGAGGGCGCGTTCGCAAGTGCATCCCTGACACGGGCAGGTGAAACTCTACTTAGTCAAAAGCCAGACAGTAGCCTAAAGTCCTTCGGAGGGCTTATTTCGGAAGCTTTCAAAGACGCGGCTAAAGACGGCTTGAAGGATTTAATCAAGTTAGCTCCGTCTCTCATCGGCTCAATCTATAGTGTCTATAAGTCGAACCAATGACCCCCGAACTCACCGTCCTCACCTATGCCGCCCTTCTCCAGTGCATCCAGTTCGCCCTCATGGCGATCCCTGCGAACATGGAACTTGGCACGGGCAAAACTGCCTCCCCGCGCGACCTCGACCGTTTGGGCAAACCAATGATCGAGCTGCTCTCGACCAAGACCGCCCGTCTTGCGCGCGCGATGAACAACCACTTCGAGGCGCTCATCCTCTTTGGCATCGCGATCACCGTGATCAGCCTCGCCGACAAAACCAACGCCATCACCACCGCATGCGCCTATACCTACCTCGGTGCGCGCATCCTCTATATTCCCGCCTACTATTTTGGCTGGACCCCATGGCGGTCCTTCATCTGGTTTGTCGGATTTTTCGCAACGCTGGCCATTCTGGTCACCGCAATCATATAGTAATTTCAGTGCACGCCCTGTGCACGCGCGGTGCACACTTAGTGACACGCGTTTTCGACCAAGGAGAGACCCAATGTCCAGCTATGATGTCATCGTGATCGGCGCAGGCCCCGGCGGCTATGTTTCCGCAATTCGTTGCGCCCAACTCGGCCTGAAAACCGCCATCGTCGAGGGCCGCGCAACCCTTGGCGGCACTTGCCTGAACGTCGGCTGTATCCCGTCCAAGGCCATGCTGCACGCCACTGAAATGCTCCACGAGGCAGAGCACAACTTCGCCGAGATGGGTCTCAAGGGTAAGGCCCCCTCCGTCGACTGGAAGCAGATGCTCTCCTACAAAGATAACGTCGTTGGTCAAAACACCGGTGGCATCGAATTCTTGATGAAAAAGAATAAGATAACTTGGATCAAAGGCTGGGCCTCTATCCCCGCTGCGGGTCAGGTCAAGGTTGGCGATGACGTGCACGAGGCGAAACATATCATCGTGGCAACCGGATCCGAGGCGGCCTCCCTACCCGGTGTTGAGGTCGACGAGAAAACCGTCGTGACTTCCACAGGCGCGCTTGAGCTTGGCAAGGTGCCAAAGTTGCTCGTCGTGATCGGCGCAGGTGTGATCGGGCTGGAGCTTGGCTCCGTTTACGCACGTCTGGGCGCGGAAGTGACCGTGATCGAATTCCTCGACGCGATCACCCCTGGCATGGATGCCGACATCGTGCGTACATTCAAAAGAACACTTGAAAAACAAGGTCTCAAGTTCATCATGGGTGCCGCCGTACAAGGCACCGAGATCAAGAACAACAAGGCCACCGTCACTTACAAACTGCGCAAGGACGACAGCGAGCATACCCTGCAAGCCGACACCGTCCTCGTCGCAACAGGCCGCAAGCCATACACAAAGGGCCTCGGCCTCGAAGCCTTGGGCGTCGCAATCTCCGAGCGCGGCCAGATCAAAACCGATGATCACTACCGCACCAACGTCGCAGGCATCTATGCCATTGGCGACGCGATTGACGGCCCAATGCTGGCACATAAAGCCGAAGACGAGGGCATGGCCGTCGCCGAAGGTATCGCCGGCCAGCACCCCCATGTAAATTACGGCGTCATTCCGGGCGTGATCTACACCCACCCGGAGGTCGCCTCTGTCGGCAAGACCGAAGACGCGCTCAAGGCCGAGGGTCGCGCCTATAAGGTTGGCAAGTTCTCGTTCATGGGGAACGCGCGGGCCAAGGCGAACTTCATGGGCGACGGCTTTGTCAAAATCATCGCCGACAAGACAACCGACCGCATCCTCGGTGCTCATATCATCGGCCCAATGGCAGGCGATTTGATCCACGAAATCTGTGTGGCCATGGAATTTGGCGCCGCCGCAGAAGACCTCGCACGCACCTGCCACGCACACCCGACCTATTCGGAAGCCGTGCGTGAAGCAGCCCTTGCCTGCGGCGACGGCGCGATCCACGCATAAAAAGTAATGGTGAATGCGGCAACCTCCGCGTTCACCTACCCCTTTAAAAGCCGCAAACCCTGCGTTGCATCCGAACGGATCGCCAGTCGCAATCCCGGTTCATCCCCCGCCTTTAAGGCCGCCAAAATCAACCGATGGTTATGCGGCGGATCGGTGCGGTTCAGCCGCCCGTAAAGCGCGCGCATCGTCGGCCCCAATTGCAACCAGACCGTCTCTGTCATCGCCAACATCGCGGGCGCTTGGGCTCGCAAGTAAAGCGTGCGGTGAAACTCCAGATTCATCCGAATATAGCCCGTCGCGTCATGCTTTGCGATCATCTGGCTCACGCCATTGTTGATCGCCTCGAGCCGCTCGATCAGGGCAAAGTGGGCCCGCGGCAAGGCACGACTGGCCAATTCAGGCTCCAACAACGCCCGCAGCGTCGCCAATTCCTCAATCCGCTCGTTCGACAGCTCTGGCGTTGATACACGGCCCGAAGACGAGAGAAACAACGCCCCTTCCGCCGCTAGCCTACGTACCGCCTCGCGGGCAGGCGTCATCGAGACATCAAAATCCTTGGCGATTCCCCGAATTGTCAGCGCCTCTCCCGGTCCGATTTCGCCATGCATTATTCGCAGACGCAGCGTCCGATAAAGCCGCTCATGCGCGGGCGTTGAGGGATCGATGGGGCGCGGCTGGGTCAACATACCTCTTTGTGATCACAACTGCGCGCGCGGTCAATCTCCGAAATTGACGCGGTGCAGCCGATCCCCATGATTTTTGAGCCAGACGCGATGTGTTTCAAAAGCGGGACAGATCCGTGCAACCACCGCCCAAAACGCGGGCGAGTGGTTCATCTCGACCAGATGCGCCGCCTCATGTGCCGCGACATAGTGCAAGATTTCGGGCGGCGCCATAATGAGCCGCCATGAATACATCAACACCCCGTCAGACGAGCAGGACCCCCATCTTGAGCGCGTATCGCGGATACTTAAGCGCGTGTAACGTTTCCCGAGTTGACGGGCATAGTGATCAGAGGCCGCCGCCAGCTCATCGCGGGCTTTGGTTTTCAAAAAGGCCTTGGCCCGCGCCCCTGCCGTCGCCGCATCGGGCACATAGAGCGCCCCGTCCCGCAGCACCGTGCGCTTGACCTCGCCGGCAACCAAGGGCAGCTCGCCCCCCTGATAGGGCACCACCCCCCCAGCCTGCACCGCGGCCACAGGCGCGAGCTTCATGAGGTGTGTGCGCAGCCAGATTTCGCGCGTTTCAAGAAAACTGATCCCTTCGCGCAGCGGGCTACGGTGGGGAATCGTCAGCGTCACCCGCCCGTCAAGGCGCGACACCCGCAACGACAACCGCTTTGCCCGCGCCGATTTCCGCACAGTGACGTTAATCGGGGGGTTGCCATCAAGCCTATGAACGCTCATATCCCGCTTTCTCATTAATCCAACGCCAAAGCCTTTGACACTGTCTGTTTCATATGGCACGAGGCCTTGATGCGCTACAAGCGCGACCAGAATTTTGAAGGGGTATGACATGCCTAAGGAAGAATGGGGCACAAAGCGCCTTTGCCCGGAAACCGGCAAACGCTTTTACGACCTGAACGCCAAACCGATCATCAGCCCATACACCGGCAAAGAAGTGGCTATCGACACTTCCAAGACCCGCACAATGGTTGCTGACGCAGAAGACGCGCAGAACAAGGCATCCGTGATCGAGGATGACGAAGATGATCTCGTGCTCGACGATGACGAGGATGACGTGGATCTGGCCGATGATGTGCTGGATGACGACGATGATGATGATGACACCGTGAGCCTTGATGAATTGGCTGATGTTCCGTCATCAGACGACGACTAAAAATATCAATGCCGGGCGAGATTTAAGTCTTGATCTCGCCCAGCTAGCTGCTAGATAGCGGCATAGGTTTGGGGCCTTAGCTCAGCTGGGAGAGCGCTTGCATGGCATGCAAGAGGTCAGGGGTTCGATCCCCCTAGGCTCCACCAAATCCCCTATATATTTCTGATTTAATTCAATAACTTATGCGGGGATACCGCTTGGGGTTGCGGCTTCGACCCACGATTTGACCCACGGAAATTCGGGGCCTGTAACGCCCGAAAGCCGCGCCGAGCGCTCACGAAGACGTGACTACTTGTTTCGGCGAGGGTTTCCGCAGCACACAGAGCATTGCCGTTCGCAGCTTAGGAAGCCACACTGGCTCGTGCAGAGTGCCGCAGAAACGAGAGTCACCAATTGCCAGACTTAAAACCGGTAGCCGACGTATTCATTGACGCAAACATCTTGATGTTTTCAGCGGTCAAGAAGCATGTGTACAGGCCGCGAAAGGACAAGATCAATTGGGGCGGCATCGAACATGAAATAGAAGTTCACGAGCCGTACACAACGAACGACCTTCACAAGATCAGAAATGAAACGCAGAAGCGCGACGCTGTTTTCCTTGGAATGCTAGCCTACGCGGGAATATCAGGACGTCTCAAGTACTTCATACATCGCGAAGTCGATTTGGAAGCAAGGGGTCTGCCCAGCATGAAGAGGTGGTCCTGGTTTTCAAACCAGTTTGCAGCCTTGTTCAGATGGATCAGGGTTTCCTTTAGGCTGCCAATCTCATTGGTTCCGTTTTGCTGAC
>CBFHTU010000006.1:0-105399 GCA_965658825.1 Yoonia sp. | reverse complement strand
TCTCGCACTGTTATGATATCTCTGGCAGACGGCGGCGTCCTTCGTGTCGCTGGGCAGCACGGCGGCGGGCTATGGCATCATGCTGGACGGGGTCGGCTGGGCCTATCTCGTGATCAGCTTGGCGCTGTGTACGGCGCTTGTGGTGATTTGGCGCAAACCGTCAGCGCCCGAATACGGGCTGACGGTGATTTGGGCGCTGGTTTGGATCATCGTGGCGAATTTCAACAGCCAAACCGGCGTTGCCACGCTCGCAGGTCTCGGGATCACCGTTGTGGCGGGGGCTACGTGGAAAATGCGCAGCCCCGCCTGAGATCAATCGCTGCTTGGCTTTTTCATGTGTTTGGACAGACGACCCGTCTGCTTCTTCTTCTTGTCTTTATAGGGGTTCTTATCCCCCTGATCGCGCAGCGTCAGACGGATCGGCGTTCCGGGCATATCGAAGTCTTCACGCAGGCCGTTGACCAGATAGCGGGTGTAGCTGGCGGGCACGAGATCAGGAAACGACGACATGACAACAAAGCCGGGAGGCCGTGTTTTGACTTGGGTCGCGTAACGCATTTTGATCCGGCGACCACCCGGTGCGGGCGGCGGGTGCTGTTCCAGCATGCCCGTCAACCAACGGTTCAATTGGGCTGTGGTAATACGGCGGTTCCAGACCTCATGGGCCTTCATGATCGCCTCTTGCAGACGATCAAGCCCCTTCCCTGTCTTGGCCGAAACAGTCACTAAAGGCGCACCTTTGAGCTGCGGCAAAAGACGGGCGAACTCTTCTTTGAGTTCTTTCAGCTTTTCTTGCTTTTCGGTCTCAACGTCCCACTTGTTGACCGCAATCACCACAGCGCGGCCTTCGCGTTCGGCCAGATCTGCCAGGCGCAAGTCTTGCTGCTCAAACGGGATTTCAACGTCAAGCAGGATCACAACAACTTCGGCAAACTTGACCGCACGCAGACCGTCAGAGACAGACAGCTTTTCCAGCTTTTCATGGATCTTCGCCTTACGGCGCATACCAGCCGTGTCGAAAATCCGCATTGGGACGCCTTCCCAATCCTTCTGGACGGAAATCGCGTCACGGGTAATTCCCGCCTCTGGGCCGGTGAGCAAGCGCTCTTCGCCGATGATCTTGTTGATCAGCGTGGATTTGCCAGCATTCGGGCGCCCGCAAACGGCGATTTGCAGCGGTTTTTCTTTGGTAGGAACGCGTGGCGCATCCTCGTCGTCTTCGTCCACATCCACGTCGACTTCGGGCGCATCCGCCTTGGCGCGTTCTTCAAAAGCGTCGGCAAGTGGCATCAGCAAATGATAAAGCTCGTCCATGCCCTCGCCATGTTCGGCAGAGAGACGCACAGGTTCGCCCAGACCAAGAGAGAAGGCCTCCAAGTAGCCGGCCTCGCCTGCCCGCCCCTCGGATTTATTCGCCGCAACAATGACGTTCGCGTTTTTCTTGCGCAGGATGTCGGCAAAGACCTGATCGGTCGGGGTCACACCGACGCGGGCGTCGATCATAAACAGGCAGACATCGGCCATCTCGACGGCACGCTCCGTCAAGCGGCGCATACGCCCCTGAAGGCTGTCGTCAGTCGCATCCTCCAACCCTGCGCTGTCGATCACTGTGAATCGCAGGTCGCCAAGACGGGCGGCACCTTCGCGCAAATCGCGAGTCACCCCGGGCTGGTCATCGACAAGCGCCAGCTTCTTGCCAACCAAACGGTTGAAAAGTGTGGATTTTCCGACATTCGGACGGCCCACGACGGCAAGGGTAAAAGACATGTGTTCAGGCTCCTGACGGGTTCATCGCCAGCCGTTACACCAATTCGGGCCTAACGGAAAGCCAGCAGTTGGCCTTCTTTGGAGATGACGTAGAGTGTGCCACCCGCAACAACAGGGCTTGAGGCCGCGCCGCCAGACACAGGCACCGTTCCAACCAGCGCACCAGAGGACGGATCAAAGAAGCGCATATTGCCTTCCGAGGAGGCCACAACCAGACGCCCACCCGCAAGGATCGGGCCGTAATGCGCGGCAATCGGCTTTTGGCGACGGCTGCCGTTTTGGTCTTGCGTCGGAAGTCCGACACGCCAGACAGGCGTGCCTGTCGCCGCATTAAGGCGGACCAGCTCATTGAGGTCGTTCACGAGGAAAACAGCGTTGCCCGCAGGCCAGACCGGACCCAGCGTGCCTTCCGATGCCGACCAGATACGGTCGCCATTGAACAGGTCGAGGGCCGCGAGCTGGCCGCCGAAATTACCCACATAGACGCGGTCGCCAGAGATTACGGGATCGCCTGCAATATCGTTGATTGCCGATGAGGCGCGGCCTAGCCTGTCGCCAGAGATCACCGTGGACCAGCGACGGATACCGCCTTGCGGAAAGGCCGCGACGACCTCGCCCGACGGGAAAGGCACAATCGCGATCTCCGCGTTTGCGGCGACACCCGCACCACCGCCAAAATTGGCCACGGTGGGCGTACCGCTCATTTGCCACGCGATGCGACCTGTCGCCACATCAAGCGCCCAAGCGGCGCTGTTGCGGGCCACGACATAGACCAGATCCCCGAAAATGGTTGGTGCAGAGGTGCCGGGTGCATTAAGGTCTTGCGTCCAAATTTCGCGGCCCGTTGCCACATCAAGGGCGGTCAACTCGCCAAAGCCCGTGGTTACAAAGACCCGCCCGTTTGCCACCGATACACCGCCACCAGACGCGTCTCTGGCATTGTCACGGCGCGGCGTGAGGTCCTTGGACCACAGCGTCGCCCCTGCCGCAGAAACGGCTGTCACACGCGACCCTGCATCCATGGCATAGATCACGCCACCCGCCACGACCGGCTCTGCGGTGATGCGCGCGCGGTTGCTGTCACCGGCCCCGATATTGACAGCAAAAATCTGGGTCAGGGTGGCGCCAAGCGCAGGATGCGTGATTTGATGATCCGGCCCGCCGTTGCGATGGGTCCAATCGGCATTCGCCCGCGCGGCGGCAAAATTCACTGGTCCAGCCTGATTAACAAAGGCTTCGGTTTCGCGAATGCCAGTGCGTTCTCCGGGGAGGATCAGATCGGTTTCGCCGCAGCTTGCGGTCAAAGCGACCAAAAGGCCTGCAACGAGGGCTGTCTTTGATGTCACGGTCGGATCCCCTTGCGGATTATTCTGTCGTCACGGCAGCATCGAGCGTGCCACCAAGTGCAACAATCAGCGTTTGCGCCCGTTCGCGCAAGCCCCGTGTCGCCCCTGCATCGTCCGAGATCGCTTTCATCGTCGCGATTGCCCCCTCATTGTCGCCGGCCTCGGCCTGCATCAGACCAAGTTGCTCTTGTGCCAAAAGCGCAAAGGGCGCGCCCGGTTGGGCCAAAGCCTCAAGCGCGGATTTGCGCGCAGCCGCGTCATCATATGGCAAGAGTGCCGCCTTGAACGCCGCCAAATCGCGGTAAATCTCAGGCACGTCTGTGTTGGCGGCCAAAGCGTCGAGGGTCGCGCGCGCCTGCGGGATTTGCCCTGCTTCTTGTTGGGTCGCAGCCGTGAGCAAAGCGGTCACCGCAGCCGCAGAGCCTTGGGCCTCTATGGCAGAAAGCGCCGCTGCACGCGCGTCGGTCTCGTTCTCCGCCAAAGCGGCCAGCATCGCATCGCCCGCAGCCTCTGCCGCCGCTTGGGTCTGGGCCTTGGCATATTCATTATAAGCAGCGCCACCGACGATCATCGCCACGGCCGCAACAGCAATCCAGCCGTATTTGCGGATATAGCCAAAGAGTTGGTCGCGACGCACTTCTTCGCTGACTTCATTGATAAAGCTGTCTGAATCGCTCACGTCTCGCCCCCTTGATTGCGGTCAGTCCCGCTGGTGTTTGGCCGTTCATATCGTGAAGCGCCCCCGATTGCCAAGTCCCGCCAAGACATAAGCGCGGATCGCCACTGACTGACCGCTCTTTTCGTTCGGAAGACCCGCACCAAGCGACCGTCCGCGCGATCAATTCGCAGGTTCTTCCTCGACCTGCCGGTTCCAAAGATGCGCGTAACGGCCCTCGGCGGCCAGCAACGCATCATGCGTGCCTTGCTCGACGATAACGCCATCTTCCAACACCACAATCAGATCGGCATCCGCAATCGTCGACAGGCGGTGCGCGATGGTGATGACCGTGCGCCCCTGTGACATCGCCTTCAGCTCGGCCTGAATCTCCATCTCCGTTTCGGTGTCGAGCGCAGAGGTTGCCTCGTCCAAAAGCAGGATCGGGGGATTCTTCAGCAACGTGCGCGCAATGCCGACCCTTTGCTTTTCACCACCCGAGAGCTTCAGGCCACGCTCGCCCACGGTGGTCGCATAGCCATCAGGCAGGCTTACGATAAAGTCATGAATTTTCGCAGCTTTCGCGGCGGCGATAATTTCATTCTCAGAGGCCGTGGGCCGCCCGTAGGCAATATTGTAGTGCACGGTATCATTGAACAGAACCGTGTCTTGCGGCACGACGCCAACCTGCGCATGCAGGCTTTCTTGGGTTACATCGCGCAAGTCTTGCCCGTCGATCCGCATCGCGCCACTGACCACATCGTAAAAGCGGAACAAAAGCCTGCCGATGGTGGATTTGCCAGAGCCCGAGGAGCCGACGATCGCGACTGTCTGCCCCGGTTTGACGGTCAGGCTGACGCCCTTGAGGATACCGCGCTCTTTGTCATAGCCAAAGTGCACATCATCGAGCACAACTTCGCCGCCCTGCACCTTCAGAACCTGCGCGCCCTCTTTATCAAGAACTTCGGCAGGCTGATGCAGCAAATCGAACATGCCGCCCATATCAATAAGGGCCTGCCTGATCTCGCGGTAGACCGTACCAAGGAAGTTAAGCGGCATCGTGATCTGGATCATATAGGCGTTCACCAGCACAAAATCACCGACTGTCAGCGTGCCATTCTGCACCCCGATCGCGGCCATCACCATCACACCCGCAAGGCCTGCCGTGATGATCAACGCTTGGCCAAAATTGAGGAACGCAAGGCTATAGTTGGTCTTGATCGCCGCCTTCATATAGTTTTGCATCGCGCGGTCATAGCGGTCTGCTTCCCACTTTTCGGCGCCAAAATACTTGACCGTCTCAAAGTTGAGCAGACTATCAATCGCCTTTTGGTTGGCGTCGGTGTCTTGGTCGTTCATCTCTTTGCGGATTTTCACCCGCCACTCGGTCACCGTGAATGTGAACCAAACATAAAGCCCGATCGTGACCACAACCACGATCAGATACCAGACATCAAAGGTGAAAAACAAAACGCCCGCAATCAAAAGCAATTGCACGATCAAAGGGCCGACCGAGAACAGCAGGAAGCGGAGCAAAAACTCGACGCCCTTCACGCCGCGCTCGATAATGCGGCTCAGACCGCCGGTTTTGCGGGTGATATGATAGCGCATCGACAGGCGGTGAATATGGGTGAAGGTCTCAAGCGCCAGCGAGCGCAACGCGCCCTGCCCGACGGTGGTGAAAATCACGTCGCGCAATTGCTGCAAGCCGACCGAAATGACCCGCGCAAGCCCGTAAGCCAGCACCAGCCCCACAGCGCCAAGCCCGAGATAGGTCGCGGCGGTAGGCTCTTCGGGGGCCAGTGCATCAACCGCTTGGCTGAAAAACTGCGGCGTGATAACGGCGATGATCTGCGACAGGAACAGCGCCAGAAGCGAGGTGACAACGCGGACTTTGACGCCCGAATCCCCTTCTGGCCACAGGTAAGGCAGGACGGCACGGATGACGCTCCATCCCTGCACACGCGCATCATTCAGGTTTTCGTCGGTTGTGGCTAATCTGCGCATATCTCGGATCCCGTTCTTAAGACCCGCAACTTAGGCAGGCCTCTGCGGGATTACCAGAGTGGACATGCTATTGATCCGCCTCGGGAATACGAAACACCTGCCCCGGATAGATCAGGTCCGGATCGCGAATATTGTCACGATTTGCCTCGAAAACCTTCACATAGAGGATGCCCTCGCCAAAGGCCTGTTCGGCAATCGCCCAAAGCGTGGACCCCGGTTGCACAGTGGTCACGGCCACTTTGAAATCGGGTTGCGCGGTCAGGGTGGCCATTTGAGCCGCAACCGCAGCCGGTTCTTCGCGAAAAAAGGGTGTCTCGACCCGCGAAAGCACGTCACCCGCAGCATTCACCTCGTCAACACGCAGCGTGTAAATCCCTGTATCGACCTGCGGCAGATCCGTGCGCCAATCGCCGTCCTGGGTGATCCGCGACGTCGTAATAGGCTGACTATCAAGGTAAACATTGACGAACCCCTCCCCCGCAGCGCGCCCCGCAATCAAGACCTCCCCGCTGGGATCATAGGTGATGCTATCAAGCGCGACATTTGAAAGAACATCCGGCGCCTCGTCCTCGCCGCCGGTTTGCACCACGCGCACGCCCTCTGACGAGGCGACGATCACTGCGGGCGCAGGTTGCGGCACGGGGATATCAAGTGGGGCCTGTGCGGTGATTTCTGTCGTCTCTGGTGATGCAACAACAACCACAGGCGCCACGATTGGCCCGACCAGATAGGTCTCAGCCGAGGCCACTGCCGCCCCCTTCGGGTCTGCGATCAACGAGATCGCGCGCGACACCGCCGAAAAGCCGAGCGCGGGCAAGGCTGCAAACCTGCCCGACGCATCCGCCGTCACCGTTTCGACCTCTGTGCCATCAACCAAAATCGCCACCTCTTGAAACGGGGCGGCCATGCCCGCCAGCACGCTGCTGCCGTCAGGATCGACCCGCAGGGTATCAAGCACAGGCGCGATCACCACGACCTGTGGCACGGCGACAGCGATGACCTCTTCCACCTCAGCAGTCGGCGCGGAATCGTCAATCAACAAGACGGGGTCTTGCGGACGCGGGATCAACAGCACCAAAAAGACAGCAACCGCTATCGCTGCAAGCGCCCCGAGACCGAGCCGCGCGTTACTTGACATCGCCATTTGCTGAACGTCCCCCTGATCCCCGCAGTAAGCTTGGGTTGAGCCAGCATAGCAAGAGGGTTATGAGCGGTCAAAGGGATCATTGGCGCGAGGCAAGACTATGGCAAATCTGCAAAAATCAGTGTGTATCTACTGCGGCTCCCGCGACGGGGCGCGCCCTGCCTATGCTTGGGCCGCCGCTGATGTGGGGGAGATGCTAGCGCGCAAGGGCTGGCGCTTGGTTTACGGGGCGGGTGACGTTGGCCTGATGGGCCGTGTCGCCAAAGCGGCGCAAACGGCAGGCGGCAGGACCTTTGGCGTGATCCCGGTGCACCTGCTCGATATGGAGGTCGGCAAGCGTGATCTGGACACGTTTATTATCACAGAAACCATGCACGAGCGCAAAAAGGTCATGATCATGAACGCCGATGCGGTCGTTATGCTGCCCGGCGGCGCAGGGTCGCTTGATGAACTCTTCGAGGCGCTCACTTGGCGGCAGCTTGGCTTACATGAAAAGCCGATCATTATCCTCAATACCGAAGGGTTCTGGGATCCGCTTCTGGCGCTGATCGACCACTTCATCACAGAGGGCTTTGCAGCACCCTCCCTGCGCGACTATGTTCAGGCGGTGCCAGACATCACAACCTTGGAAGAGGCCCTCGCCGCCGCCCTGTCCTGACGCCACAGCGACACAGAATAGACCACGAGCCCGACCCAGATGATCGGGAAGGCCATGGCGTGCCATTTCGTGACAACCTCGCCCAAGACCAAGGCGGCAGAGGCGAATTGCAGTGACGGGTTGAGGAACTGCACCAGCCCGACCGTCGACATCCGCACGCGCCTTGCAGCAAAGCTGAACAACACCAGCGGTCCCGCCGTCAATGGCCCCGAGAGTGCGAGTAAAACATGGGTGCCGATCTCGTTGCCGCCGCCTGCCTCCGTCCCCTTGATCACGATCCACGCGATTGCCAAGGGCGCCAGCAAGAGCACCTCGGAGGTGACCGAGACCACTGGCCCCAGCGGCAATTGCTTTTTGATCATCCCGTAGGTGCCAAAAGTGCCCGCCAGCCAAAGTGCAATCCAAGGAGCCACGCCAAGCCCGAAGGTCAGCACAGAGACCCCAAAGGCAGCGAGGCCAACCGCGAACCATTGCGCCGGCTTGAGCCGCTCGGCAAAGACCAGCTTGCCAATCACCACCGCGACCAGCGGGAAGATGTAATAGCCCAGCGAGGCCTCTAGCCCCTGCCCGCTTGAAATCGCAAAAATGAACCCGAACCAATTCCCCGAAATCATGAGGGCCGCAACCAGGATCGTACCCACCTGACGACGGTTTGAAAGCGCCGCGCGCACCTCGCCCAATCGCCCTTGCACGCCGAGGATCAGCGCGAAAAACGCGAGCGACCACAGGCTGCGATAACACAGCACCTCCAGCGGCGGCACATGGCGCAGCTGCGCATAGTATAGCCCCGAGACGCCCCAAATCGAGCAGGCCAAGATCAGGGCGAGAACGCCTTTTGTGCTGTCAGTCATGCGCGGTTTTCCTTTGTCCGCATTGGCCGCGATTTGCGCAAACTTGGCAAGAGTCAAAGCAAAAGGCCCGCAGATTTCTCTGCGGACCTTCGCTTATTTCAATTTGATAACAATCACATACGGGATGCAACATTTTCCCAATTGACGAGGTTGTCAAGGAAGTTGGTCAGGTAAACCGGACGCTTGTTGCGGAAGTCGATGTAGTAGGAATGCTCCCACACGTCACAGCCCAGCAAAGCCGTTTGACCAAAGCAGAGCGGGTTCACGCCGTTTTCAGTCTTCGTCACCTTCAGGCCGCCGTCGGTGTCTTTGACCAACCAGCACCAGCCGGACCCGAACTGACCTGCGCCTGCCGCAGAAAACTGCTTTTTGAACTCGTCAACCGAGCCAAAGCTGTCGTTGAGGGCCGTAACCAACTCGGACGGCATTGCGCTGTCCGCAGGTGTCATCATTTCCCAAAACTGGTTGTGATTCCAAAGCTGGGAGATGTTGTTGAAAATGCCGTTCTGGGCCACTGCGGACTTGTCGTAAGTGCCAACAATAATCTCTTCGAGCGACTTGCCGTCCCACTCGGTGCCTGCGATCGCGGCATTGCCGTTGGTCACATAAGCGTTGTGGTGCAGATCGTGGTGGAATTCGAGCGTCTCGGCGGACATGCCTTTGCCGGCAAGCGCATCGTGCGCGTAAGGAAGATCTGGAAGTTGAAAAGCCATGATATTTCTCTCTTATAATTGAGGATGGATTACCCAGATACATGTCACATGACGTCGCGAGGTCAAGTCTTAGAAGTGTCCGACTGGGCCAGCTTTGGCCGATGCGGCGAGAAGATCAAAGGCATAACCGCCAACAGAGCGGAAGCAAATAACCTCGAAAGTTTGGTCATCCGTCATCCAAAAGGCCGCTGCGATCTGCCCCAACCTTGTGCGACGGAAATCACCCACATGGAAGCTATCGGGATGCAGATCGGCAGGTGCCAGCTTTGCGATCACTTCGCGGGCAAAGCTGCCCTGTACCATCAAATGCGTGCGCGCGTCCGAGACGTTTTCGGCCAGATAGTGCTGGCCTTTCATCGCGTTGGCGATGGCCTCGATTGCGGCTTTCGTTTCGGCATGTGGCACCAAAACCAGCAATTCGTCTGGCGACATCCAAGCGACGCCCTTGTCGCCATTCGAGGAGGCCTTGCCGCGCTCTGGCACGGCAAACCCCGTGAGGGATTTGCAGACCGACTTGAGCTTGGCATTGGCCAGATCACCCCGAAATGTGATCATCCCGCGCAAGCCGCCCTCTGAGACGGTCACTTCACCGTTTACAACTTTGCCTTGTAACGTGCTGACAGCATTAGACATCCTGCTTCTCCCCGGCCTTATCATAGAACACCTGATCGACGATTTTCGCTTTCACGGTTGTCCCGTCCACCTTGAAAAATTCGATTACTTCGTCCATCCGGTCCGGCCCGTGCAGGACCAAGCCCATCGCGATCCCCCTCTTGAGGGTCGGCGAATAATAGGTCGAGGTCACGCGCCCTTGGGTGTTGCGCTGCCCGTTGGCATTGGTGCCCTCGGCAATCGCATAAGCACCGTCAGGAATGACCGAGCCGTCAAGCGTCTCAAGCCCCACCAGCTTCCAGCGGTTCGGATCGGCCATATGGGACCGCTCTTGCGCGCGCTTGCCCAAGAAGTCTTCTTTCTTTTTGGAGATCGCCCAGCCGAGGTTCAAATCCTGCGGAATCACCGTGCCGTCGGTCTCGTCACCGATCATGATAAAGCCCTTCTCGGCCCGCATGATGTGCAGCGCTTCGGTGCCATAAGGCATCGCACCGAACTCGGCACCTGCGTCGAGAAGCTTGTCCCAGAACGCGCGGCCTTGGCTTGCGGGCACGGCAATCTCGTAGGAAAGCTCGCCCGAGAACGAGATCCGGTAGACCCGAGCGTCAAAGCCGCCAAGCGTCCCGTCCGCCCATTGCATGAACGGCAATGTCTCCTTCGACACATCCATACCGCCGAGTTTCTCCAACAGTTTCCGCGCGTTAGGGCCAACAACGGCAACCTGTGCCAATTGCTCTGTCACATTGGCGACATAGACCTTCCAATCCCACCACTCGCATTGCAGCCAGTCTTCCATCCACGCATGGATACGCTCTGCGCCGCCAGTGGTCGTGTGGCAAAGCCAAGTGTCTTCGTCGATGCGAGCCACAACGCCGTCGTCCGACAGGAACCCGTTCTCGGAACACATCAGCCCGTAACGGCATTTTCCGACAGCGAGGTTCGACATCATATTGGTGTAAAGCATGTCGAGGAATTTGCCTGCGTCCGGCCCCTTCACGATCAGCTTGCCCAAGGTCGAGGCATCAAGCAGGCCCAGCTTTTCGCGGGTGTTGACCACCTCGCGGTTCACTGCGTCATGCACACTCTCGCCTGCGCGCAGATATGCGTAGGGCCTGCGCCATTGGCCGACAGGTTCATAGTCCGCGCCATTGGCCGTATGCCAATCAGACATCGGCGTTTTGCGAATCGGTTGGAACAATTCGTTCTTGGCGACACCCGCGATCACCGACATGGAAATCGGCGTGTAGGGCGGACGAAAGGTTGTGGTGCCGACGTTTGGAATATCGGCATTCAAAGACTTGGAAAGGATTGCCAAGCCGTTGATGTTGCTCAACTTACCCTGATCTGTCGCCATGCCCAGCGTTGTGTAACGCTTGGCATGCTCAACGCTTTCAAAGCCCTCTTGGGCAGCCAATTGCACATCGCTGACTTTCACGTCGTTCTGGAAATCAAGCCACGCTTTGGAGCGCAGCGCATTGCTGGCCCCCTGCGGCATGAGCCAGACAGGCGAAATCGGCCCTTCTTGGGCGTCGTGACCAACCGGCGCTTTGCCAGCCTTGCCTGAGGCGCCCGCAGCTTTTGCCGCAGCACGACCTGCGGCACAGCCATCCGCGATGCCTTCTGCAGTGAACAGATGCCCGTTTGCGACCCCTGCCGTGATGACGAAGCCTTCACCGTTTGCGCCCAGTGGCGGGCGCTCTGGATCAGGGCGGAACATGGCCTGATCAGCGTCCCAGATCAGCTTGCCGCCGCAATGCGACCAGAGGTGCACAACAGGTGACCAGCCGCCGGACATGGCGACGCAATCGCAAGAAATCTCTTCGATAACAGCGCCTTCGCCCGCTTGGTTGCAAATCGCAACACCCGTGACACGTTTGCCGCCTTTGACCTTGGCAATGCCTTTGCCGAATTCAACGCGGATGCCCAGGGCCTTTGCCTCGTCGATCAAGGCACCTTCTGGCGCCGTGCGGGCGTCGATGATCGCAGGGATGTCGAGACCCGCTTTCCTGAGCACGATAGCAGTCCGGTAGGCATCGTCGTTATTGGTCACAACCACGGTGCGGTCGCCAATCGAAACGCCGAAATTCACCGCGTAATCGCGCACAGCAGCGGCCAGAACCACACCCGGAATATCGTTGCCGGCAAAGGACAGCGGGCGTTCGATTGCGCCTGTTGCGGTCACGATTTGCTTGGCACGGATGCGCCACAAACGGTGGCGCGGGCCGTCGTTGTCAGGAGCGTGATCAGTGATCCGCTCGTATGCAAGAACGTAGCCGTGATCGTAAACGCCCGAGCCTTGGGTGCGCAGACGGATCTTGACATTGGGCATGTTATCAAGGGCTTGCACCGTGGCATTCACCCAGTCTTGCGCAGGTTTTCCGTCGATCGCGGGCATGTCCACAACAGCGCGGCCACCCCAATCGGCGGTCTGCTCGACCAGAAGAACACGGGCGCCAGAGGCTCCCGCCGAAAGCGCCGCCGCCAGGCCCGCAATCCCGCCGCCCACAACCATCACGTCAACCGAGGCGTTGAAATGCTCGTAAGTGTCGGTGTCGCGGTCTTTGGGCGCTTTGCCCAAGCCTGCGGCTTGCCGGATAAAGGGCTCGTAGACATGCTTCCAGAAGGGGCGCGGATGGATGAACATTTTGTAGTAGAAACCGGCGGGCATGAAGCGCGACAGCTGGGTGTTTATCGCCCCCACGTCGAACTCCAGCGAAGGCCAGTGGTTCTGGCTCGCGGCTTGCAGACCGTCGAAAAGTTCGGTCGTTGTGATGCGCTGGTTCGGCTCGAAGGTGTTGCCTTTGCCAAGGTTCACAAGGCCGTTCGGCTCTTCCGCACCAGAGGCCACGACGCCGCGCGGGCGGTGATATTTGAACGAGCGGCCAACCAACATTTGGTCGTTGGCAAGCAGGGCCGAAGCGAGCGTATCGCCCTCAAAACCGCGCAGGTGCTTGCCGTTAAATGAAAAGCTAATCGCTTTGTTTTTGTTGACCAAACGGCCACCAGATGCGAGGCGCGTGCTCATGAGAAATCTCCCCACGACCAACCGGGTCGTTTTGCTGTGATGGCGTCTTTGATCGCTTGCGGCGGCTCGTGCGTCTGGGCCGAATAGGTGCCGAAAACTTCCAAGGTGGCGGTGCAACGGGCGGCAAGGAAATACTTGCCGCAGCCATAGACGTGCTTCCAGCGCTCGAAATGGACGCCTTTGGGGTTTTGCCGCTGGAACATATAGTCGTGGAAATCGTCATCTGTCGAGTTCGGACCAAAGCGCTTCAGATGCGCCTCGCCCTCTGCGTGCAGGTCGGTTTCATCGGCGTGAACGCCACAATTTGGGCAGTGGAGAGTTAGCATGTGACGGCTCCAAAATGGGTGTGGGGTTTGCGTGCACTGGGCGTGCGCGGCGCGTCGGTCAGGTGGTCAAACATCAATGCGCCACCCCTGCTGCGACGGATTCGTCAATAAATTTGCCTTCGCGGAAGCGGAACATGTTGAACTCTTCGGTGAGCGGCGAGTGGCCTTTGGCCATCAGCTCGGCCATGGCCCAGCCTGAACCCGGGATGGCCTTAAAACCGCCTGTGCCCCATCCGCAGTTGACAAAGATGCCTTCGACAGGGGTTTTCGACAGGATCGGCGAGCGGTCGCCTGTCACATCCACGATGCCGCCCCATTGCCGCAGCATTTTGAGACGCGCGATCATCGGGAAGGTTTCGACCAATGCGCGCACGGTTTCCTCGATGTGGTGGAACGAGCCGCGCTGCGTGTAGTTGTTATAGCCGTCGGTGCCGCCGCCGATGACCATTTCGCCCTTGTCCGATTGCGACATATAGCCGTGCACGGTGTTGGCCATGACAACCACATCCATGCAGGGTTTGATCGGCTCGGAGACAAGCGCCTGAAGGGCGACTGATTCGATGGGCAGACGGAAGCCCGCCTTTTGTGCCAGCACTGAGGCGTGGCCTGCGACGACCATGCCGAGTTTGTCGCAATCAATCGGGCCTTTGGTGGTGTCGACGCCGACAACCTTGTCGCCGTTCTTGCGCACGCCAGTGACTTCGCACTGCTGGATGATGTCCATGCCCATATCGGAGCAGGCGCGCGCATATCCCCAAGCGACCGCGTCGTGACGTGCGGTGCCGCCGCGGGCCTGATACAGGCCTCCCAAAACAGGGTAACGCGGCCCGTCGATGTTCATGATCGGCACAAGTTCCTTGACGCGCTGCGGTGAAATCCACTCGGTTTTCACACCTTGCAGGGCGTTGGCGTGTGCCGTGCGCTGGTAGCCCCTGATCTCGTGCTGGGTTTGGGCCAGCATGATGACACCGCGCGGCGAGAACATGACGTTGTAGTTGAGGTCCTGAGACATGGTCTCATAGAGGCTGCGTGCCTTTTCATAGATCGCCGCTGACGGGTCTTGCAGATAGTTCGAGCGGATGATCGTGGTGTTCCGCCCCGTGTTACCACCGCCAAGCCATCCTTTTTCGATGATCGCGACATTGGTGATGCCGAAGTTTTTGCCAAGGTAATAGGCGGTGGCAAGGCCATGGCCGCCTGCGCCGACGATGATCACATCGTATTTCTTTTTCGGCTCAGACTTGGCCCAAGCGCGTTCCCAGCCAGTATGTTGGCGGAATGCCTCGCGGGCGATGGCGAATGCTGAATACTTTTTCATATCGGTCCGAATCCCTTCAAGGTGCCAGCGGGCGTCATTGTGTTGTTTCTGAACGAATGGCCGATTTGAGAGGATACCGCCAGCGCCCTGTCAGCGTTGTTTTACGACATAGCTTCGCGGATGGGAATGTCCCGTTGTCGCAGGGTCTTTTCATGCGGCCTTTCGCGGCATAGGTAAGGACAACAGCGAAATGGGGTCACATGGTTTTCTGGATTATTTGCGTAGTGCTCAGCTTGGTCGTGGGCGTCATGGTCGTAAAGCCGCTTTGGGATGGCCAAAAGCCGCCTGCAGACGACCCCGACGTCGCCTTTTACCGCGCCCAGCTGGCCGAACTGGACAATGACGTCGCGCGTGGCACGATCGATCAGGTCGAAGCCGACCGCGCCCGTGTCGAAGTACAGCGTCGCCTCCTGGCCGCCGACGGGCGGCACATGACGCGAGGCGGCTCTGCGCCTGCGCGCGGCCTGGCGCTTGCGGTCGCGGGCGTGATCGCAGCCTTGGGCCTTGGCACCTATTGGCAGCTTGGCGCGATCGGCTATCCCGATTTGCCGCTCAAGGCACGTCTTGCGGCCAGCGACGAGATGCGTCTCAACCGCCCCGATCAGGCCGCCTTGCAGGCCGCAGCCCTGCCACCGCTTGCCCCCGATGTGCCTGCCGATTACCTCGCCTCGGTTGAACAACTGCGCAAACTTGTCCCCACCCGCCAAGATGACCTGCGCGGCTGGGAGTTGCTGGCCTACCACGAGGCCCAGATGCGCGATTACCCCGCCGCCGTCGCGGCGCAGGCCCGTGTCATGTCCCTCAAGGGCGACGCGGCCAGCGTGGACGACAAGCGGCTGATGGTTGATCTGATGGTCACGGCTGCGGACGGACTGGTCTCGCCCGAAGCCGAAGTGCTTGTCCGCCAGATACTTGAGGCCGATCCGGAAAACACGGGCGCGCTCTATTACATGGGCGCGCTCTATTACCAAACCGACCGCTCTGATGTGGCGTTCCGCTTGTGGCGCCCGATTGTCGAGGGCGGAGACCCGACCGAATTCCATGTCGCCGCCGCCCGTTCACAGATTGAAGATGCAGCCTTTCGCGCCGGAGTGAATTATTCTCTGCCGACGCTCAGAGGCCCGAATGCCGACGACATCGCCAATGCCCAAACAATGACCGAGGGTGATCGTCAGGACATGATCCGCGGGATGGTGTCGCAACTTGCCACACGCCTTGCTGATGAAGGCGGTCCTGCCTCGGAATGGGCGCGGCTCATCAGCGCTTACGGCGTCTTGGGTGAGACCGGGAATGCGGCAGCGATCTGGGCCGAAGCGCAGACCGTCTTCGCGGGCGCTGACGCAGAACTGGCCACCTTGCGGGCCGCAGCGGAAGCGGCAGGTGTCGCGCAGTGATCTGTGAAACTGTCGAAGAGTTTGCCGCGACCCTGCCCGCCTTTGGCGGGATTGCGGGGCTTGATCTGGGCACGGTCACGATTGGCGTGGCCATGTCGGACCTGATGCGCGGTGTCGCGACCCCTGTTTTGACAATCAAGCGCAAGAAATTCGGCGTCGATGCAGCCGCCCTGCTTAAGCTGTTGGACGAGCGCAAGGCCCAAGCGATTGTACTGGGACTGCCGCGCAATATGGATGGATCTGAAGGCCCACGCGCCCAAGCCACCCGCGCCTTTGCCCGCAATCTGGCGCGCCTGACCGATCTGCCGATCACCTATTGGGACGAGCGCTTGTCGACCGTGGCCGCCGAGCGGGCGATGATCGAGGCGGATATGTCGCGTAAACGTCGCGCAGAGCTGGTTGACCATGTGGCGGCTGGGTTTATCTTGCAAGGGATGTTGGACCGTTTGGGCCATTTGAAGGGCTGATCACATGACCAAAGACACCGATGATATCTGGGTCCGCGCAGAGGTCGAAAGCCCCTGCATCAAGATTTGCGTGATCCATCCCGAAAGCCGTCTGTGTACAGGCTGCCTGCGCTCGATAGACGAGATCGGCGCGTGGTCGCGCATGACCCCTGAGGCACGGCGCGAGATTATGGCCGCACTGCCGGACCGCGCGGGCCAGATCACCAAGCGGCGCGGTGGACGTGCCGCCCGGTTGAACCGCTAGCGTGGAAAGACAAAACAACGGTCGCGGCGGATCATGATCCACAGCGGCGTGCCCGGCTTTGGCAAAAACACCGACGGGATCAGCGCCCGCAGGATCGAGCCGTCGAAATCCATTTTGAACTCCACCAGGCTATCGGACCCCATGAAGCGGGCGCGCTGCACCAGCCCGCGCGCGGGCGTGCCATCAGCGGGCGTCGGGTTCGGGCCGCGCCCCGCCCGATCAAAGTCGATTTTCAAGTGCTGGGGCCGGATCACGATATCAACTTCAGTGCCATCGGGCACCCCGGGCGCCAGAAATTGACCGAAGGGTGTATGGGTCAACGCCCCTTGCACCTTGCCGCGGATCACATTGATATCACTAAAGAAACTCGCCGCCTCTTTGTCCGCAGGCGCGTTATAGATATGATAGGGGGCGCCGCGCTGCACAATCCGGCCACCGCGCATAAGCGCGATTTCATCCGCCATCCGCATCGCCTCTTCGGGCTCATGGGTGACAAGGAGCACCGCCGCGCCTTCTTCCTTGAGCACCGCCAAGGTTTCGTCGCGGATGTCATCACGCAGGCGGTCATCAAGCCCCGAGAACGGCTCGTCCATCAGCATGATCCTGGGCTTGGGCGCTAAGGCGCGGGCCAGTGCAACCCGTTGTTGCTCGCCGCCCGAAAGCTCGTGCGGATAGGCGTCCACAAAGCGGGACATGCCCACCTTTTCAAGGAGTTCCCCGATACGCGCGCCGTTCTTACGGGCACCCCCCGCAAGGCCAAACCCCACATTCTCCGCGACAGACAGATGCGGGAACAGGGCAAAATCCTGAAACATCAACCCGATCGAGCGGCCCTCGGGCGGCACACGCGTGATCGTATCGCAGATCAACTGCCCGTCCACATGGATCGTGCCCTTGTCTTGCATCTCGACGCCTGCAATGATCCGCAGTGTCGTGGATTTGCCGCAACCGGAAGGGCCCAAAAGACAGGTCACCTGTCCGGGCATCACGTTCAGGCTCACGTCGTCAACAACATGCCGCCCACCAAAAGTTTTGACGATATTGCGGATCTCGAGGCGCGGGGCAGTCATTGTGGCGGGCTATCCCTGAGTGAAACGATTGGGTTTAAATGACCTCTAGCAAGGCCACGCGTCAGGGGCAAGGTTATGACACAGTAAAGGCCTGCGTTGCGACCTTTCGTCCGTTAAGTTGCAGATAGATGTGGTGCACACCCGCATAGAGCTTGAATGTGGTCGCCGTACCATCGAAATGATGCCGCTTGGCCAGTGCCACCGGCACATGAGCTACACAATTTAGAGCTTTGACCTTGAATGTTTTTTCCGAAATTCCCCCGCTCGACTTCGGGAAACCGATCACATAGTCCACGATCATCGGCCCGTCGCTTTGCGGGACAAAACAAACCTCGATTTTTGGACTGTCGTTGCGGCGAACCTGAGCCGGAATCGCAATTTTCGGGTTTTTCACAACAAAATCAGGGTCATATCCGAGGTGTGCCAGCGCCCCTTCATGCCCCGATTTCACCAAGCTCCGCAGGGCATGTTTGCGTATCCAGTCCACTTCCGATGCGCTTTGCAGCTGCGATTTTCGCCATAGATCGAGCCGGTTCAGCACCGCAACAGAATCATTTTTAGTGATATCATTCAAATGATTAGCGACAGATCTTGTCACAAACCGCGTGCGGTCGGCGTGTAGCGCGTCAAGGATTGGCAACGTCTCTTCAGGCGTCAGATGGACGTTTTGCCCCCAAGGGAGCCTTGGCCGCGTGCCCTCGGATGCCAGCCTGCGCACATGATAGCTTGGATGCGCCGTCCAAGCCTGGACCTTCGCCAAAGTTGCCGATTTGTTGTGGTTCAAGAATGCCCTGATCGAGAACTCCATCGAGAACCGCTGTGTGATCTGCTCCAACAGGTCAAGACTACTTTCAAAATGATCGACAAGCCCATGTTTTTCAACGTAAACGCCAAGAGATGCAAAAACGAAATGACCGAAATCATTGTCGGTTCTGGCAGGATCCAGCGGCGCGGGCATGGCCGCTTCTATCGCCTCTTTTGCGGATAAAAAGTCGGAGGGTAACGCTTTTGAAAGGTGATCCGCGATATGCGTGATCCGCTCTTTGAGGCCACGGGAGGGAAATCCGCGAACCACATCCGCAACAAAAGGCTCGGCCTTGAATACGTCTGCATTTTGAAACCCGCCTGCAAGAAGATGCAGGCTGGTTTCGTTGAAAAGCTGGTCGGCAAGGCTATCGCCCTTGCCCATCAGATCGTCGCGTTAATGGCACCGCCATCGATGACAATATTTTGCCCGACGATAAAGCCTGCATGCGCGGAGCACAGGAAGGCACAGGTGGCCCCAAAGTCCGCAGCAGTGCCATAGCGGCCTGCGGGGATTGTCGCGGCGCGCTGTGCCTTGGCAGCCTCCATATCAATGCCCTGCGCGGCCATGACCCCTTGATCAAGCGAGATGGCGCGATCTGTTGCGTGGATACCGGGAAGCATATTGTTGATTGTCACGCCATGTTTCGCCACTTGCCGCGATGTACCTGCGACGTACCCCGTGAGCCCTGCCCGCGCCGCATTCGAGAGCCCCAGTTGCGGGATCGGCGCCTTGACCGACCCGGAGGTGATATTGACAACGCGGCCCCAGCCCTTGCCGATCATATGTGGCAGCAAGGCCTTCATCAACGCGATAGGCGCCAGCATATTGGCATCAAGCGCCTTGATAAAATCGTCGCGGTCCCAGTCGGACCAAAGCCCTGGCGGTGGGCCGCCTGCGTTCGTGACAAGGATATCAGCCTGATTGGCGGCATTCACGATCTCGGCCTGTCCCTCTTGGGTGCTGACGTCGGCGCAGACGGTCTCCACTCTCACACCATATCTTGCGCGGATATCCGCGGCCGTCGCCTCAAGCGTCTCGGTCGTCCGTCCATTCAGCACAAGATCAACGCCAGCAGCCGCAAGCGCCTCTGCACACCCGCGCCCAAGTCCCTTCGATGATGCGCAAACCAGCGCCTTTTTCCCTTTGATTCCCAGCTCCATGTCGCGTCTCCTAACCGAATATTAGTGATTTTCCCGAATACTTAACGCACCTGCCTATAAAGACAACTCGAAAGGCCTGTCGTGAAGTTGACGTGACGCCTGGGTCCACTTACCCTGTCAAGGATATTGTAAAGAATTGGTTTCGAATGTCTGAAAGTCCACTCCCTCCTTTGATGCAAACAGTAGCTGTTTTGCGGTCCGATGACTTTGTCGTCGTGGAAGGCGTGGCAGAAGGCGAAGGGATTTCTTTCGCCGACGAGGTGGTCATGGATGATGTCTACCAACTTTTCGGGCGTGCAACCCGCCACCCGCTGAGCCTGAGCTTGCGCGAAGAAGCGGAAGGGTTTGCGATCGACGCCTCAACAGGCATCGGAAAACCGGGCAATCTGGTCTATCTTGACAGCTGCGTGACGTTGATGGGCACGGACGGCACGACATATGAAGTCCTTGTTCTTGTCGAGGTTGAGGACGGCGGGCTTGAGGCCACCTATCTATTGCCGCTGGCCCATCTGGTCTCGGATATGAATTACCGCCTTGTCGGTGTTGATAAAGATGCCGCAACCACCCGCTTTGCCGAAGTGGCCAGTGTGTCGTTTACCCGTGGCACCCATATCACCATGGCTTCCGGCGAACAGCGCCCGATTGAGGATTTGCGGGTCGGCGATAAGGTTTTGACCCGCGATGACGGACCGCAAGCTGTGCGCTGGATCGGTCAGACGACCCTGCGCGCTGTCGGAGAGTTTGCGCCCATTGTCATCGCCAAAGGCGCGCTTCACAATGAAAACGACCTGCTTGTCAGCCCCGACCACCGCCTGTTCATCTACCAAAGACAAGACAAGTTGGGCGCTGGCCGCTCGGAGGTCTTGGTGAAAGTGCGCCATCTGATCAACGGCGACACGGTCTATCGCCGTGACGGTGGCTTTGTCGATTATTTCCAGCTTCTATTCGATGAACACGAGATTATTTACGCGGAGGGAATCGCCGCAGAATCGCTGTTGATCGACCCGCGCACCCGTGCCGCGCTGCCCGATCACATGCGCTCCGGCTCCGGTGTCAGAACGAGCCACAGCCGCCGTGCCCACCTTGACTATGAGGTGCAGGAAAAGCTGCTCAAGAACCCCGACGCGGTCAACCTTCTCCGCAAGGCGTCATCGAATTAATTGGTGCGCGCTGCGGCGATGGATCCGTCAAAAATGTCCTGACCGTCCGGCCCGACAATGTCGCCAAAGACAATCCCCGTGAGCCCGTCTTGATCGCGTCCGCGAAACTCGCCTGACAGACTGGCGTCGATGTCATAGCGCGCGCCCGATTGGTTTAGCGTCCCCGTCACCGCCCCGTCGAAGGTATAATCGGCCCTTGGGTCCGCTGTCCGGTCAAGCTCGCCGCCCGCAATCGTCAGCGCGCCCGACACCCCGTCAAAATTGGACACCGAGCCGGAAAGCTGACTGTTCTTGGCGGCAAAATCGACGATGACATCCAGATCGCCCACAAAATCTTGCGTCGTCCCGCCTATCGGCAGCCCGAGCGTCATAAAGCCCGCGTAGGTCGCAGTGCCGCCTGTGGGCAAGGTGGACGGGGCCGAGATGTTTTCTTCGGCCATCGCCGCCGCCAAGGCAGCGGCCTGATCCGCGCGCGCCACACCGTCTGCTCCCGTACCGCCAGAGCACCCCGCCAGCCCCCCGAGGAGGACCACCATGAAAATGCCGCGCATGAAACTGCTCCCCAAAGTTCTGTGTCCGTTAATGGATTTCAAACTTTGGTTAATGGGCCGTTAATCACGCCAAGAGAAAAAGCCACCTGCGCAAATCAAACCCCGTAACACGGCGCAACATGAACCGCCTCCCACCGGTCGCGGGCAAAAGAATTGCACCCAATGCGTTGCGAACATCCGTGGTATGCAGAATTCAACGGCTTTCGCAGTGTTGCAAACGCTAAGCCGATTGCCCTTTGTTCCGCTTCGCAGTATGGCGTCTGACATGACAAATCGCCCCGCCCTCCCGCCTGAAATTGCCCGCCGCCGGACCTTTGCGATCATCTCGCACCCCGACGCAGGGAAGACGACGCTGACTGAAAAGTTCCTGCTTTACGGGGGCGCTATTCAGATGGCCGGACAGGTCCGTGCCAAGGGCGAGGCCCGCCGCACCCGCTCCGACTTTATGCAGATGGAAAAGGACCGCGGAATTTCCGTAAGCGCCTCGGCGATGTCGTTTGATTTTGGCAACTACCGCTTCAATCTGGTCGATACTCCCGGTCACTCGGATTTTTCCGAAGACACCTATCGCACGCTGACGGCGGTCGATGCGGCGATCATGGTGATTGACGGTGCCAAGGGTGTGGAAAGCCAGACCCAAAAGCTGTTTGAGGTCTGCCGTCTGCGCGACCTTCCTATCCTGACGTTTTGTAACAAGATGGACCGCGAGAGCCGCGACACCTTTGAGATCATTGATGAAATCCAAGAGAATTTGGCGATTGACGTGACCCCTGCGAGCTGGCCCATCGGGGTCGGCCGCGAGTTTATCGGTTGCTATGATCTGCTCCGCGACAAGCTCGAATTGATGGACCGCGCCGACCGTAACAAGGTGGCCGCGAGCATTTCGATCAAAGGCTTGGATGATCCCAAGTTGAAGGAGCATGTGCCTGCGGATCTGCTTGTCAAGTTCCTCGAAGAGATCGAGATGGCCAAAGAATTACTGCCCCCGCTCGATCCGCAGGCCCTGCTGGATGGCACAATGACGCCAATCTGGTTTGGCTCGGCGATGAACAGTTTCGGCGTGAAGGAATTGATGGACGGGATCGCGACCTATGGTCCCGAGCCGCAAATCCAGAAAGCGACCCCGCGCAATGTGGCCCCTGAAGAGACCGCTGTGACAGGCTTTGTCTTCAAAGTGCAGGCCAATATGGACCCCAAACACCGCGACCGCGTGGCCTTTGTCCGTCTGGCGTCCGGGCATTTCGAGCGCGGCATGAAGCTCACGCATGTGCGCACCAAAAAGGTGATGGCAGTCTCGAACCCGGTGCTGTTTTTGGCCGCCGACCGTGAATTGGCCGAAGAGGCTTGGGCCGGCGACATCATCGGTATTCCGAACCACGGCCAGTTGCGTATCGGTGATACGCTGACCGAGGGCGAAGCGATCCGTGTGTCGAATATTCCGTCGTTTGCGCCAGAGTTGTTGCAGACCTGCCGTGCGGGTGACCCGATGAAGGCCAAGCACCTTGAAAAGGCGCTGATGCAATTCGCTGAAGAAGGTGCGGCCAAAGTGTTCAAGCCGACCTTTGGCTCCGGCTTTATCGTCGGCGTTGTTGGGGCCTTGCAGTTTGAGGTTCTTGCCAGCCGGATCGAGCTTGAGTACGGGCTGCCCGTCCGGTTCGAGAGCTCGCAGTTCACCTCCGCGCGCTGGGTCCTTGGGCCAAAGGCCGCAGTCGAGAAGTTCTCGGAAGCAAACAAAGCGCATATCGCCACCGACAATGACGGTGATGTGGTGTTCCTGACGCGTTTACAGTGGGACATCGACCGCGTGGCCCGCGACTACCCTGATGTGACGCTGTCATCGACAAAGGAAATGATGGTGTGACACTGCAGAACCGCGTGTTGCCAACGGGGGAGATTGTGGCCGATGCAGGTCGCGGCACTCTCACTGGCAACCGCGGGATTTTGCACCAAGAGGGTCGCGTTTTGGGCACCGCGCGTTGGACCCATAAGGCGTGGATTTGCTGTGCGCTTGATTGGCAGGACCGCAAGCGCGAGGTCATGACGGGGCGCAATTGGACCGAGCTGTTCTTCCTTGATGAGGCCGTTGCCTTTGCGGCAGGTCATCGACCTTGCGGTTATTGCAGACGGGCGAATTACGCGCGGTTTGTAGCGGCTTGGGCGAAGGCCTACGGCGCGCCCTCCAAAGCGCCGCAAATGGACGCAGTTTTGCACACTGCGCGTGTTGGGCGTGATCGCGTGCAAGTCACCCACCGCGCCGATATCGCAAGCCTGCCGCGCGGCGCCTTTGTCAGGTACAATGGCCTGCCGCATCTGGTGACAGATTACAGGCTCTATCCCTATCAGACCTCAGGCTACGCTGCGCCCTGCCCGCGCCCGCGCTGCGGCCACACGGAGGTGTTGACCCCCGCGCCGATGATCAAAGTCATGCAGGCAGGTTACACGCCTGCGGTCCATCCAAGTGTCATTTAGGGTTCGTTAACCAATACCGTCCATAGTGAGATCATGTTGGTCCGACTGGCTTTGGTTTTCTCTCTTCTTGTTGCTTGTGCGCCGTCGGACCGATTGCAGCGCAGCTACAGCCATGACACGCTGATCTGGCACACCGTATCGCGCGACGCGGAAGTGTATCGCGACGGTGTCGATCACGTTCTGGCCCGCACCATCATTCTGGAAGGCGGCGGAGACACCCGTTACTATCTGTCGCTGTCGTTCCTGCGCGGCGGCCCAAACGGCCCGAAAATTTTGACCATTCAGCACGATGGTCAGCCCCTGCCCTATGTCCGCCATGACCGTCTTAATGCGTTTTGCATCGACCATTGCCACAAGGCCGAGATCGGGCAAATCCTGCTCACAAAGGACGCCTTTCGGCAGGCCACCAAGGACGGGATGAGCCTGCAAGCAGACGGGGTGCGACGCAATTATCCGCTGCACATCCCTGCCCGACTGTTTTACCGCGCCCTGCAGGCCGCAAATCTGCTGGACCCGACCCGTGCAGCGGCTCCCAAGTAGGGTTTCCTTGACCTTTGCTTCACTTCAGTCTAAGGCGATGCACAGTCGAACGCCCTGACAATCCGGTCAGGCGGGCCGCGCAATATGAGCGGCCAGAAAGCCGCAACATATTGAAAGGGCTAACTTGACCAAATTCTCTGATCTCAACCTTGATGCTAAGGTTCTTAAGGCCGTCGCCGAAACAGGCTATGACACCCCTACCCCTATTCAGGTCGGCGCCATTGTGCCCGCGCTCGAAGGCCGCGACGTCTTGGGCATTGCCCAGACAGGCACAGGCAAAACCGCCGCCTTCACGCTGCCGATGATTACGCTGCTGGGCCGTGGCCGCGCGCGCGCGCGCATGCCCCGCTCACTGGTTCTGGCTCCGACCCGCGAGCTGGCCGCTCAAGTGGCCGAAAACTTTGACGCTTACGCCAAGTATACCAAGCTTTCCAAGGCCTTGCTGATCGGCGGCACGTCGTTTAAGGATCAGGACAAGCTGATCGACAAGGGTGTTGATGTTCTTATCGCGACCCCTGGCCGCCTGCTCGACCACCTTGAGCGCGGCAAATTGATCCTCACAGATGTCAAAATCATGGTCATCGATGAGGCCGACCGGATGCTCGATATGGGCTTTATTCCCGACATCGAAGAGATCTTTAAGCGCACGCCGTTTACCCGCCAGACCCTGTTTTTCTCGGCCACGATGGCACCAGAGATCGAGCGGATCACCAATACGTTCCTGTCGAATCCTGCCAAAATCGAAGTGGCCCGCGCCGCCACGACCAACACCAACATCAAGCAGGGTGTTGTGATGTTCAAGGGCTCGAACAAGGCGAAAGAGCCTGCGGAAAAGCGCGCCTTGCTGCGTGCGCTGATTGACCGCGAAGGCGACGCTTGCACGAACGCAATCATCTTCTGCAACCGCAAGTCGGATGTCGATATCGTTGCTAAGTCATTGAATAAATATGGCTATCAGGCCGCACCTATTCACGGCGATCTTGAGCAAAGCCACCGCACGCGCACCCTCGAATCTTTCCGCGACAACGAATTGCGCTTTCTTGTGGCTTCTGATGTGGCCGCGCGCGGGCTTGATATTCCGGCTGTGACGCACGTTTTCAACTTCGATGTGCCCTCCCATGCCGAAGACTACGTGCACCGCATTGGCCGCACGGGTCGGGCTGGTCGGTCAGGCACCGCGATCATGATTTGTGCGACGCGCGACGAAAAGAACTTTGCCGACGTCGAGCGTCTGGTGAACGAAGAAATTCCGCGTTTGGAAAACCCGCTTGCCGCAGTCATATCCGCGCCAGAGGATAACGCAGAGGCACCAAAGCCGGAGGCAAAGCCACGGTCGCGCAACCGGACCCGCAAGCCGCGCGAAGACAAGGAAAAGCCTGCAGAACAGGCTGTAGAGACCGAAGCTAAAACGCAAACCGCCCCGCGCGAAGAAGCGCCGCGCCGCGAACGTCCAGAGCGCAAACCACGCCCAGAGAGACAGGAGCGTGACGCGCAACCAGAGCGCCAGCCACAAACTGAAAAGCAGCCGCAAGCCGAACGCCACCAGCACGGCGATCGTCAGCGACATGAGCGCAACGCCAATGCCCCCCGCCGCAATGACAACCGCGTTGTCGGACTTGGGGACGATGCGCCGGCATTCATCGCCAAAAGCTTTGAAGAGCGGCTGATCGACCCGAGCTAACCCCATGCGCCGCGTTCTGGGGATTGTCGCGCTGGCGATGGTGGCGCCGTCAATGGCGGCAGCTGACCTGTGTCAGGCGCGGATCGAGGCGGTTGATCTGGAGATCGACCCCGAGATGCTTGCAGCGGATGCCACATGGCGCGAGAGCCTGCTCTCGCTGCCCCGCCTCTCGCGCAAACGGCAGTGCAATAGCGCCGAAATCTACGCATTTATGGAGGGGTTGGCCGACCTCGACGGCAAATGCCTCGCCTATGCCGATGCGGATACCGGCTTCGTTTTCATGACCGGCACGCGCAATTTTCGGGGGCGCTGTACGAAAACAGGGTGTGAACGCGTGAACGATACCAAAGAAAATCTCGGCGCGCTGACCGCAGCGATATGGGGTAAGGTTGCTAACATTTCGGACAACCCGACAGGGGCGGTCATCGTCTCGGGCGCGTCTGATACGATCCTGAGCGCTGTCGGAACAGGGTCGAGCGCCGCTTTGGCCGCACTTTCGACCCCATCTGTGCTCGCTGCCACGACTGTTTCAGCCGTGGCCGTGGGCGGCGCAGTTTACATCTGTGCTGACTGACAACTGCGTAGGATGGGTTTTAACCCATCCCCTTTTGCTTAGCTAAGCCGCGACACAATCACGATCACTTCAGGCTTCTTGCCGATTTCGCTCATCGCGGATTTCCGCGCGATGTTTTTCAGGTCTTTTTCCAGCTTCACATCGTCGCGCAAGGTCTTGTCATCGGCACGACCGATGAACTGTGCGAGGTCGGCTTCAACGGTTTCTACAAGCGAAGTGTTCGATCGACCTGTCTCGGACAGACCCGAGATTTCCACCCATGGATCGCCCAGCGGTTCGTCGTTTTCATCCATGATCAACGTGACGATCATCTGACCGTTCATCGCCATACGGATACGGTCACGCACGATGCCGTCCATCGCGCCCACTTTGACAGAGCCGTCAAGGTAAGTGCGCCCCGTCTCGATATATTCGGCCACAGAGGGGCGGTCGCCCGTCAGATCGATCATCATGCCGTTAACAGCCACGATCCCCTTGATGCCGCGCTCTTCGCCCAGTTTCACGTGCTCGCGTAGGTGGCGGTGCTCACCGTGCATCGGGATAAGCATCTGAGGCTTCACGATCTCATGCATGGTCGCAAGGTCAGGGCGGTTCGCGTGGCCAGAGACGTGGTATTTGCCGCCGGCATCGTCGATCACATCCACGCCCAACTCGGAGAGTTGGTTCATAATCCGGATCACGCCGCGCTCGTTGCCTGGGATGGTTTTGGACGAGAACAGGAAGGTGTCCCCCTCTTTCAGTGTCAGCCCAAGGTATTTACCCTGTGCCAATTGCGCCGAGGCAGCACGGCGTTCGCCCTGTGACCCCGTCACGAGCAACATGATGGAGTTGCGCGGCATGTTCAGCGCATCCTCAGGGGACACAATCGGCGGGAAACCGGAGAGGATGCCAACTTGTGTCGCGGCCTCTACCATGCGCTGCATAGAGCGGCCAAGCAGAACCACCGAACGGTTCGCCTTTTTCGCGGCAAGCGCCAGCGTTTTCAAACGCGCTATGTTCGAGGCAAACGTGGTCGCAACCACTGTGCCCGTCGCCTCCGACATCATCTCGGCGATTGCGTCGCCGATGGTGTTTTCGGAGCGGCCTGGAAGCGGGCTAAACACGTTGGTCGAATCGCAGATCAAAGCTTTCACACCGTCCTTGGAGACCTCTTCCCAAAGCGCGCGGTTGAACGGGTCGCCCACGACAGGTGTCTCGTCAATCTTGAAGTCGCCGGAGTGGATCACACGCCCTTCAGGCGTGTCGATCAAAAGACCCGCGCTCTCCGGGATCGAATGTGAGATCGGCACATAAGAGATCTTGAACGGACCACAGTCGATGACCTGCGGATAGGACTCGACGACGGTCACGACGCTATCAGGTAGGCCGTGCTCGGCCAATTTGCGGCGTGCGATGTTCGCGGTGAAAGCACGCGCATAGACCGGCGCGCCAAGCGATTGCCAATAGTGACCGATCGCGCCGACGTGGTCTTCGTGGGCGTGGGTGATGAAGATACCTTCGATATCGGCACGGCGCGCTTTGAGCCATGAAATATCGGGCAAGATCAGGTCCACACCGGGGGTTGTGTCCATATCGGGGAAGGTCACGCCAAGGTCGACGACGATCAGTTTCTCTTTACCCGGAAGGCCGTAGCCATAGACGTAGGCGTTCATCCCGATTTCGCCTGCCCCACCGAGGGGCAGATAGATCAGGCGTTCAGCAGCTTTTTTGCGGCTCATGTATTTTCCTTGTTGTAGCGGTAGATGACGGTCAGGCCGTGCATCGTCAAATCATCTTCGAAGACATCAAAGAGGTCCTCTGTCTGCCCGAAAAGGGGGGCAAGCCCGCCGGTAGAGATAATGCGCATCGGCACATCCCTTTCGGCCTTAATCCGAGCGCATATCTCACGCACAAGTCCCACGTAACCCCAAAAGACCCCTGATTGCATGCATGCAACAGTGTTTGTCCCGATCACGTGCTGTGGTTTGGTGATATCTACATGAGGTAAGGCCGCTGCGGCGTTATGCAAGGCTTCCAGCGAGAGGTTAACGCCGGGTGCGATCACGCCGCCTACATAAGCCCCATCAGGGGCCACAACATCAAACGTTGTGGCGGTGCCAAAGTCCACGACGATCAGGTCGCCGCCGTGACGATCAAAAGCCCCCGCCGTATTGACCAGACGGTCCGGTCCGACAGCCGTGCCCGCATCGACGCGCGGCGGTGTGGGCAAGAGGCAATCGGGTTTGCCCACCACGATGGGCCGACAGTTGAAATACCGGTCCGACAGCACCCGAAGATTGAAAACCACGCGCGGCACGGTGGACGAGACAATCACCTCGTCAATCACAACGTCGATTTTGTGGATGTTCATCAGCGTGGACAGCCAGACGTAATACTGATCCGCCGTGCGCTGCCATTCGGTCGAGGTCCGCCACGTCGCGAGGAAGCTGGACCCGTCCCAAATGGAAAACACAGTATTGGTGTTGCCGCAGTCAATGGCCAATAGCATGGGCGCTCTTCCCTTCAAAAGTAGACGTCAGCGGCGGGGATCGCTTGGCGTCCCTTGCCTGTGATCAGCACAAGATTGCCATCTGCGTCAATCGTATCAAAAATGCCCGAGATCTCGTCACGCGCCGTGCGCGCAGTGATGACCTCGCCCAAGCGGGCCGCATTCTTCAGCCAAATCTCGCGGGTTTGCCCAAAACCTTGGCGCAGGTAGATCACCTCTTGATCCGCATAAGCCTGCGCAAGCGCGGCGAGAAAATCAATGGGGGCGACCACCAAGCCGCCGGCCGCTTTGAGGCTCGTTGGCGCGAAGGCTGCGTCTTGCACTGCTTCGGGGATATGCTGCAAATTCACGCCAACCCCGATGGAGAGCCAATCGACCAATCCGCCCTGCCCGCTGGATTCCAGCAAAATGCCCGCGACCTTGCCGCCCTTGAGCAACACATCGTTGGGCCATTTCAGCGCGAGCTTTTCGGAGGGCACATAGAGCGCCAGCGCCTGATAAAGCGCGTTCGCCGCCACAAAAGAGCGTTGTGCAGCCTGCGCCGCGCTCGCAGTTGGCTTGAAGATCAAGGTCGCGTTCAGATTGCCCTCTGGCGTGATCCAAACCCTGCCCCGCCGTCCGCGTCCGGCCGTCTGTGTATGGGCCATGATCCACGTGGGGCGCGCGATAGAGGCGGCACAACGCGCCGCCTCTGACATAGTACTGTCGACACTGTCCAGAACGACCCGATCCACGCCATCGGGCCACAGGTCCATATGGCTGTTAGTTAACAAGCGTTTGCGCCGCGGCCTCTGCGATGGTCTCAATCCCGAACAGGTTGATCCCCGGCACCCAAGCCAAAAGCACGATCGCAGAGGTCACAACCGCGAAGCCCCACAAGACGCCCGGCATCTTGCCGTTCACCCCTTCGGTGTCTTCGCCAAAGTAAACGTAATAGACGATCCGCAGGTAGTAGAACGCACCGATTACCGAGGCCACAACGCCCATGATCGCAAGCCAGCCAAGGCCCGCATCGTAGGCGGCACGCAGCACATAGAACTTCCCGAAGAAGCCCAGCATCGGTGGCACACCCGCAAGCGAGAACATCATGATGAGCAGAACCAGCGCCATCAGCGGCTGTTTCTTAGACAGGGACTTGAGTGACTGGATGTCTGTCACGGGACGTCCGTCTTTTTCCATGCTCAGGACAAAGGCAAAGGTGCCGACGTTCATCGTCACATAGATCGCCATATAGATCAGCATCGCTTGCACGCCAAAGACCGTGCCTGCGGCCAAGCCCATCAGGGCAAAGCCCATATGTGCAATGGAGGAATATGCCATCAGGCGCTTGATGTCGCGCTGTCCGATTGCGGCAATGGCGCCAAGGAACATCGAGATCACCGACAGGAAGGCCACGATTTGCTGCCATTCGCCGACGATCCCGCCGAAGGCATCATGCACAACCCGCGCGAAAAGGGCCATGGCCGCAACCTTTGGCGCAGTCGCGAAAAAGGCGGTTACCGGTGTTGGCGAACCTTCATAGACGTCGGGCGTCCACATGTGGAACGGTGCCGCGGAAATTTTGAAAGCAAAGCCAGCCAGCATAAAGACCACGCCAAACAGCAGACCCAAAGACACGCCGTCTGCCGTCGCGGCCATGATGCCAGAGAACAATGTCGTGCCTGCAAAGCCGTAGGTCAACGACGCGCCATAAAGCAACAGACCAGAGGACAAAGCACCAAGCACGAAATACTTCAGACCGGCTTCGGTGGATTTCAGGCTATCGCGGCGCAGGGAGGCCACAACATAGAGCGACAGCGACTGCAATTCGAGGCCCATGTAAAGCGCCATGAGGTCGCCCGCAGAGACCATCACCATCATCCCCACAACCGACAAGGCGATCAGGATCGGATACTCGAAACGGAGCAACCCGCGACGCTGCATATAGCCTTGCGACATCAGCAAGACGGCGGCAGCCGAAAGCAGGATCGCAATTTTCGCGAAACGCGCAAAACCGTCGTTGTGATACATGCCATCAAACGCAGAGACCGTGCTGTCGTCTGCGCTAATCCAAAAGGCCAGCAGCACAAACAGACCCGACGTGACCCATGTCAGCAGCGGGGCCATCTTGTCTTTGGTTGTGTAAACAGCCGCAAGAAGCGCCAGCATCGCGTAAACGGCCAGAACAATTTCCGGCATGACGGTTTGGATATCAGCAGAGATCATGTGACCCGTTCCTTAATGCGTGACGACGGCGTCAAGGCCGGCGGTCGCTATGTCGTAGTTTTCAACCAGCGCCGCAACGCTTGGTCCGATAATGTCGAGCACGAGTGCAGGGTAGACACCCAACAACAGCGTCATGAACACGAGCGGCACAAAGATGAACCGTTCACGCGTCGTCATGTCACTGATCGACTTGAGGCTTTCCTTGAGCAGTTCACCCATCACAACGCGGCGGTACAGCCACAGCGCATAAGCGGCAGACAAAATCACACCAGTCGTCGCAAACATCGCAACCCAAGTGTTCACTTGGAAGATGCCCATCAGCACGAGGAATTCCCCGATGAACCCCGATGTGCCCGGCAGGCCAACGTTTGCCATCGTGAAGAACAAGAAGATCAGCGCATAAGCCGGCATCCGGTTCACGAGACCACCATAAGCGTCGATTTCGCGTGTGTGCATCCGGTCATAGATCACGCCAACGCACAGGAAAAGCGCGCCAGAGATAAAGCCGTGGCTGATCATCTGGAAGATCGCGCCGTCGATACCTTGCTGGTTGACCGCAAAGATACCCATCGTCACATACCCCATGTGCGCGACAGAAGAGTAAGCAATCAGCTTTTTCATGTCTTCTTGCACGAGAGCCACCAGCGACGTGTAGATAATCGCAATCACCGAGAGCCAAAGCACAAGCGGACCGAGGACTTCGGACCCGATCGGGAACATGGGCAACGAGAACCGCAAGAAGCCGTAACCACCCATCTTGAGCAGGATCGCGGCCAGAACCACAGAGCCCGCAGTCGGCGCCTGAACGTGGGCGTCAGGCAACCATGTGTGGACAGGCCACATCGGCATTTTCACCGCAAAAGAGGCGAAGAAGGCAAGCCAAAGCATTGTTTGCATCCCACCCACGATGTGAATGCCAAGAACCGAGAAATCTTCCGAGGCGAATTGATGTGTCAACAGTGTCGGGATATCGGAGGTCCCCGCCTGAAACACCATCGCAACGATGGCGACAAGCATCAGCACCGAGCCAAGGAAGGTGTAAAGGAAGAACTTGAACGACGCATAAATGCGGTTCGCCCCGCCCCAGATCCCGATAATCAGGAACATCGGGATCAGGCCCGCCTCGAAGAAGAGGTAGAAGAGCACCATGTCAAGCGCCATAAACACGCCAAGCATCAATGTCTCAAGCAGCAGGAACGCGATCATATATTCTTTGACGCGGCTCTCAACGTGCCAGCAGGACGCGATGACCAGCGGCATGAGGAATGTGGTGAGCATCACGAACAGAACCGAAATCCCGTCAACACCCATCTTGTAGTTCATGCCCAAGAGCCAAGGACGCTCTTCGACAAACTGGAAGCCCGTATTCGCCGGATCAAAGCCAGCAAGGATAAAGAGCGATACGATGAACGTCGCCACGGTCGTGGCCATCGCGACCCATTTCGCATTCTTTTGCGCAGCAGCATCATTCCCCCGCAAGAACAGCGCGAGAATAGCGGCCCCCAGCAGAGGGATAAACGTGGTGAGCGAGAGTAGGTTGCCCATTAGTTGGCCCCTCCGAACATAGTGACCCATGTGATCATGGCCGCGATGCCAAGAACCATGGCGAAGGCGTAGGTGAAAATGTAACCCGTCTGGGCCTTATTGCTGAGCCGTGTCAGGAACGGCACGATCACCAAGGCAACTCCATTGATCGACCCGTCGATCAGCTTGGTATCGCCCTGCTTCCACAAGAAGCGACCGATTGCCAAAGCAGGCTTCACGAAGATCGCGTTATAAAGCTCGTCGAAATACCACTTGTTGAGCAGGAAGTTGTAAAGCGGCGCTTGTTGCTGTGCCAGTTTACCGGGCAGGCTTGGGTTCTTGATGTAGAACAGCCAAGACAAGGCAAAGCCGAGGATCATCGCGATGAAGGGAGAGACCTTGACCCACTTTGGCGCGTGGTGCGCGTCGTCGATCACATGGTTGTCTTCACCCATATAGATCGCACCAACGCCGGGCTGCTGCTGCATGCCTACTTCGGCATGCGCTTCCTCAGTGGCCGCTTCATCGCCATGCGCCGCCGCTTCGGTCGTGCCCTCTGCATAAGCAGGAGAGATCAACGAGAAGCCAGGCTCGACGCTGGCATGCGCCTCGGCTTGGCTGATGCCAAAGAAGACTTCCATCTTGTGGTGATCGCCAAAGAAGTTGTTGTAAAACACCATGCCCGAGAAGATCGCACCAAGTGACAGAACGCCGAGCGGGATCAGCATCGTCATCGGGCTCTCATGCGCGTGATCATGGGTATGATGGTCGCCGCGTGGCTTGCCGTAAAACGTCATGAACATCAGGCGCCAGCTGTAGAAACTGGTCATAAAGGCCGCAATCACAAGCATCCAGAAGGCATAAGCCGTGCCGCCCGCATAGGCGCTCTCGATGATGGCGTCCTTGGACAAGAAGCCCGCGAAACCGATTGTTGTCAGTGGGATACCAACGCCCGTGATAGCCAGCGTGCCGATCATCATCGCCCAAAATGTGTAAGGTATTTTCTTACGCAGACCGCCGTAATTGCGCATGTCCTGCTCGTGGTGCATCGCGTGAATGACCGAGCCCGCGCCCAAGAACAACATCGCCTTGAAGAAAGCGTGTGTCAGCAGGTGGAACATCGCCACGCCGTAAACGCCGGAGCCTGCGGCGACGAACATATAGCCCAACTGCGAACAGGTGGAATAAGCGATCACGCGCTTGATGTCGTTTTGAACAAGGCCAACGGTGGCCGCAAAGAAGGCCGTTGTCGCACCGAGGAAAATGATGAACTGCTTGGCCTCCGGCGCGAACTCGTAAAGCGGCGACATGCGGCAAACGAGGAACACACCCGCGGTTACCATGGTCGCGGCGTGGATCAGCGCGGACACAGGTGTCGGGCCTTCCATCGCATCGGGCAACCATGTGTGCAGGATCAATTGAGCCGATTTGCCCATCGCGCCGATGAAAAGGAGGATCGCGATCAGGTTGGCCGCGTTCCAGTCGGTCCAAAGGAAGTGCAACTGGGTGTCGGCAAGCGCAGGCACTGCAGCGAAAATATCGTCAAAGCGGATGCTATCCGTCATCAGGTAAAGTGCGAAGATACCCAGCGCAAAACCAAAGTCACCGACGCGGTTGACAACAAAAGCTTTGATCGCGGCGGCATTGGCTGACTGCTTCTTATAGTAGAACCCGATGAGCAGGTAGGAGGCCACGCCCACCCCTTCCCAACCAAAGAACATCTGCACAAGGTTGTCAGAGGTCACGAGCATCAACATCGCAAAGGTAAAGAACGACAAATAGGCAAAGAAGCGGGCCTTATAGGCGACGCCTTCGCCGAAGTTCTCGTCATGGGCCATGTAGCCGAAAGAATAGAGGTGCACGAGCGCCGACACCGTCGTGATCACGATCAACATGATCGCGGTCAAACGGTCCATGCGGATCGCCCAATCGGTGGACAATGTGCCGGACTCAATCCAGCGCAGAATGTGGATATTCTCGGTGACGCCGTCAAAACCCAAGAACACAATCCAAGACAGGAAAGCCGCCAAGAACAGAAACGATGTGGCAATGACCTGAGCCGCCTTCTCGCCGATGATTTTCCAGCCGAAGCCAGCGATAAGTGCACCGATGAGCGGGGCAAATAGGATGATCTTTTCCATGTGATTAGCCCTTCATCACGTTGACGTCTTCAACGTCGATAGTGCCGCGGTTGCGGAAGAAACAAACAAGGATCGCAAGGCCGATCGCGGCCTCTGCGGCGGCGACGGTCAGCACGAACAATGTGAACACCTGACCGACCATGTCGTTGAGGAAACTGGAGAAAGCAACGAAGTTAATGTTCACCGCGAGCAGCATCAATTCGATGCTCATCAGCAGGATGATCACGTTTTTACGATTCAGGAAGAGACCGAAAATGCCAATGACAAACAGGGCCGCAGCGACCGCGAGGTAGTGTTCTAGACCGATCATGTTTATAGTCCCTGCCCTGGTTTCATGTCTTTGAGTTCCATCGCTTTGGCCGGATCACGGTGCATTTGCTGCATCACGTTCTGGCGCTTGATGTCCACGCGGTGGCGCAGTGTCAGCACGATTGCGCCAATCATGGCGACCAGCAGGATCAGGCCTGCGAGTTGGAAAAGAATGATGTATTTGTCGTAGATAAGCAGGCCAAGGGCCACTGTGTTTTGCGTCTCGCCAATCGGTGCGGCGAGGTTTTCTCCGGAAGTTTCCGAGAAGCTCCAAACGCCCAGAGCCATGCCAAGCTGCATCAGGATCACGGCACCAATCAGCAGGGCCAACGGCATATAGCGCGACATTTCCGCCTTTAGCTCGGCGAAATCGACATCGAGCATCATGACCACAAAGAGGAACAGAACCGCGACCGCGCCGACATAGACAATGATCAAAAGCATCGCCACGAATTCCGCGCCCAAGAGCACGAAAAGCCCCGCCGAGGACAGGAAGGCGAGGATCAGCCAGAGCACCGAGTGCACCGGATTGCGGCTGAGCACGGTCATCAAACCGCCCGTCACCGTAGTGATTGCGAAGAAGTAAAATGTGAATACGGCAACGGTCATTAACCTGCGTCCTTTTCCATCACGTCGGTGGCGAGTTCCATCGCCTTTGTCATTGCAGGCACACCGCCAAACATCGCCGCTTGGGCAATCGTTTCGGCGATTTCCTGTTTTGTGGCACCTGCAGCGATCAGGTGGCGCACGGTCAGTCTAATTTGCGTTTCGGCCAATGCACCCGTCACAGTCAGCGCATTCAGCGTCAGCAAGAGCTTGGTCTTGGCATCAAGCCCTTCGGGGTTCATGCCCTTCCCGAAAAACTGCTCCATCATCTCTTTGGACATGGTCGGAAACAGATTTTCAAACCCTTTGGTAGAAAATGCCTCCATCCCAGGATTAAGCTGCTTTGCCCATTCCTGACCCATGGCCATCATCGCTTCAAAGGGGTTTTTATCGGTCATCGGTACGGTGCATCCAGTTCGAGGTTGCGCGCGATTTCGGCTTCCCAGCGGTCACCGTTATCCAAAAGCTTTTCTTTGTCGTAGAACAGCTCTTCGCGGGTCTCGGTGGAGAATTCAAAGTTCGGGCCTTCCACGATCGCGTCCACGGGGCAGGCCTCTTGGCAGAAACCGCAGTAGATGCATTTCGTCATATCGATGTCGTAGCGTGTTGTGCGGCGCGAGCCGTCGTCGCGGGGTTCCGCGTCGATGGTGATCGCTTGTGCAGGGCAAACCGCTTCGCAAAGTTTACAGGCAATGCAGCGCTCTTCGCCGTTGGCATAGCGGCGCAAGGCGTGCTCACCACGGAAACGCGGGGACAAAGGCCCCTTCTCGTGCGGGTAGTTCAGCGTCGCTTTGGGCGAGAAGAAGTATTTCATCGTCAGGCCAAAGCCCTTCCAGAAATCCAATAACAGGAAGTATTTCGCCGCGCGGGTATAATCCATTGGTTCGTTCATCGGTTAAACTCCCATCGTCCAGCGTGCCCAGAAGCCGCCCAACACTTCGTATTTTGCAAGGAAGGACACCAGCACGACCCAGAACAGCGAGAGCGGCAAGAAGACCTTCCAACCGATCCGCATCAATTGGTCGTAGCGGTAGCGCGGCGTGATCGCCTTGACCATCGCGAACATAAAGAAGCAGCCGCTCATCTTGAGGATCATCCAGAAGATACCGTCCGGCAGACCCGGGATTGGTGACAGCCAGCCGCCCAAGAACAAGAGCGACACAAGGGCGCACATCAGCACGACCGCCATCAGTTCGCCGATCATGAAGAGCAGGAATGGCGTGGAGGAATATTCAACCTGAAAACCCGCAACCAGTTCTGATTCCGCTTCGGGAAGATCGAACGGCGGGCGGTTGGTTTCGGCCAAGGCGCTGATAAAGAAGAGGAAAAGCATCGGGAAGTGGGCGACCCAATACCAGTTGAACAGCCCTGCGTTGCCGCGCTGCGCCTCAACAATATCACCAAAGTTCATCGAGCCTGTCGAGATGATCACACCGATGATGATCAGACCGATGGAGACCTCGTAGGAGATCATTTGCGCCGCAGAGCGCAACGAGCCCAAGAACGGGTATTTGGAGTTCGACGCCCAACCGCCCATGATCACGCCGTAAACTTCGAGCGAGGAAATCGCGAAGACATAGAGAATGGCGACGTTGATATCGGAGATGACCCAGCCATCGTTGAACGGAATCACCGCCCAAGAGATCACGGCAAGAACGAAGGCGATCATTGGCGCGAGGAAGAAGACGAATTTGTCAGCCCCCGCAGGCACGATGATTTCCTTGACGATATACTTGAGGAAGTCAGCGAAGGATTGCAGCAAGCCGAACGGGCCCACCACGTTAGGCCCTTTGCGCATCTGCACGGCGGCCCAGACCTTACGGTCCGCATACATCAGGAATGCCAGTGCCACCAAAAGTGGGACCAGCACCAAAAGACATTGCCCAAGGATCACAAGAATGATGCCCAGATTGGTATTGGTGAAAAAATCGACCATAAGTTCTGCCCCTTACACCGTTGGAATTCCGGATGCGCCGCAATCGGCAACAACCACTTCGGCGTCAATTGTCTTGGACCCACGCGGTAGCGAAGGCGAGATTGTATAAACGGCGTCCGCAGACCAAAGTCCGCCTTTTTCCGCCGCATTCGTCCGGACGTGCCGCAAGAACCCGTAGCCACGGATCAGCGTGTATTGGGCCGCTGCACATTCTGCGTATTTCGACACCTCTGCCGCAGATTGCGCGCCTGTCATTTTCACGCGGAAATTGACCAGATCGCCATCCATAAGGCGGGTCTCAATCCCTTGGTAGGCAGGCGACATGCCACCTTGGCTGACCTGTACAGGGTCAGCGCAGGCAGCGAGCACCAAAAGGGGGATGATCGCCAGATTTTGCACTTACTCGGCTGCCATCTTTGCGGTCTTGCGCGCTTTGGCATTGGCCGAAAGCTCTGCCATCAGGCTTGATGCGCGGGCGATGGGGTTGGTGAGGTAATAGTCGGAGACCACGTTACGGAAATCGGCCTTGCCCATCTTTTTCGCGTTCAAGGGCTGCCAGTCATTTTCGGCCACAACGTCGATGTCGCCCAAATGCGGATGCGCGGCCACGATGGCGGCGCGCAATGCGCCCATGCTGTCGTAAGGCAATGTGGCGCCCAATTCAGCGGAAAGCGCGCGTAGGATCGCCCAGTTTTCCTTGGCTTCACCCGGTGCGAAGGACGCACGGAGCGCCAATTGCGGGCGGCCTTCGGTGTTGACAAACAGGCCGTTCTCTTCGGTATATGCCGCAGCAGGCAGGATGATGTCGGCGCGGTGTGCGCCGCGATCGCCGTGGGACCCTTGGTAGATCACAAACGGACCAGAAGCCACATCAACCTCGTCAGCGCCCAAGTTATAGATCACGTCGGCGCCCTCGATCGCGGCGGCCATGCCACCCTCGGTGACAGCATTCACATCCATCGCGCCAACGCGGGCAGCGGCGGTGTGCAACACAAGCAGCTTGCCCTTCGCAGCAACAGCCATGGCCGCCGCAAGGACCGCCTCGCCGTCCGCCTCATTCAAAGCGCCTTGGCCTATGATGACCAATGCACCCTCGGTGGCCTTCACGCCCTCAAGGGCTGCGCGGTCGGTGCCAAGGTCGATCACGTCATATGTCAGATCACCAGGTTGACCAACGCGCGAGATATTCGCGCCGCGCGACCATGCCTTGCGCAGACGTGCGTTCAACACTGGCGATTCTTCGCGTGGGTTGGTGCCGATCAGGATGATCGTGTCAGCGGTATCAATATCCTCAATCGCAGCCGTGCCAACATAGCCAGAGCGATTGCCCGCAGGCAGTTTCGCACCATCGGTGCGGCATTCGACGGAACCGCCCTGCCCTTCGATCAACTGCTTGAGCGCGAATACGGCCTCAACAGGCGCCAGATCGCCAACCAAGCCAGCAACCTTCTTGCCCTTCATCGCGGCAGCGGCAGCTATCAAAGCCTCGCCCCAGCCCGCTTTACGCAGTTTGCCGTTTTCGCGGATATAAGGTGTGTCGAGACGCTGCTTGCGTAAGCCATCCCAAACGAAACGTGTTTTGTCGGAAATCCACTCTTCGTTCACGCCGTCATGGTTGCGCGGCAAAAGGCGCATGACTTCGCGGCCCTTCGTGTCAACGCGGATGTTGGACCCGAGCGCATCCATCACGTCGATGGATTCGGTCTTGGTCAATTCCCAAGGACGGGCGGTAAATGCGTAGGGCTTGGAGACAAGCGCACCCACGGGGCAGAGATCAATGATGTTGCCCTGCATGTTCGAATCAAGCGTCTCACCTAGATAGGACGTGATTTCGGCATCTTCGCCACGGCCCGTCTGGCCCATCTGGTGAATACCCGCAACCTCGGTCGTAAAACGCACGCAGCGGGTGCAGGAAATACAGCGGGTCATGTGGGTCTCGACCAAGGGACCAAGATCCAGATCATCGGTCGCGCGCTTCGGCTCGCGAAAGCGGGAAAAGTCGACGCCGTAGGCCATCGCCTGATCCTGCAAATCGCATTCGCCGCCTTGGTCGCAAATCGGACAATCGAGCGGGTGGTTGATCAGGAGGAACTCCATCACACCTTCGCGGGCCTTTTTGACCATCGGGGAATTGGTCTTCACGACAGGCGGCTGGCCTTCAGGACCGGGGCGCAAATCGCGGACCTGCATCGCGCAAGAGGCTGCAGGCTTTGGCGGACCACCAACGACCTCAACCAGACACATGCGGCAGTTGCCCGCAATGGAAAGACGCTCGTGATAACAGAACCGCGGGATTTCGACGCCCGCCTGTTCGCAGGCCTGAATCAGGGTCATCGCCCCATCAACTTCGACCTCGGTTCCATCAATGACGACTTTTTTCAGATCAGACATGGCGCGCCTTTATGTTCCTTTGGCCCACGCGCACAGATGCCAAGCGCGGACGTTGGGGCGGTTCTAACGCGACACGGGCCGCGATGCCAGTCAGATTGATAAAAAAAACAGCCCCAAAAGATGTATCTTTCGCGGCTGCCGTCTTTTTAGGGGCGGTATTGCGGTTTGCGCCCTAGCGCATAAGCTGGCCGATCACGCTGTTTTTGGCGATTTCAGCGCGACCGACGGCGCAATAACTCTCCTCGTCATCCGTGACAGCGCCCAATTCTGCAAGGCGCGCGCGGGCGATGACCTTGAGACGGTTTTCTTCTGCTTTATCATTTGTGTAGGCATCGATTTCGGAATCGGAATAGCCAAGGCTGCTCGCATGTTTTTTCAGCGTGTTGAGATAGCCTATCGCGCGGAAATAGCGTGGGCTGATCGCGTCGCATTTTTGGGTGATCTCATAGGCCATCCCCGTGGCGATAATGCCTTCACGCACGTCCGCCACATCCTTGAGCGCAGGTTTGGCCGAGACAGCCCCGGCAAACCCGACCACAGCAATAGCAATCACGCCAACAATAACTGCGGATAACTTCATAACGAGAACTCCTGTATGGGCATCCTGAAGGACGCCTTCTTGGAGGCCTATGTCGGTTGAATGCGTGCGTTATTCAATAACAGGCGCGCATTTCCTCGGTATTGGGCGGAATTACGCAGGCCGGTTTGGAATATCGTCCATCCATCCGGCATCTAGGTCTGCAAGAGGGATCACAGCACTGAAACAAACTTCGCAAAAACCAGATCGCAGCCGCAATCGCAATAATCCCGCACACCAGAACAAAGCCTGCAAAGACGGCCCCGATAACTCCGCCAGCGAGGGCACCGGCCTTAAGACGTCCTTCAGGCTATTGATGATACCAGACCGCTGCCGAAAATGTGAGCAACGCCAGCCCGATATTCACGGCACTAGCCCCGACAATAAGCCCTGTGCGCAGCCCGCCGTATTGCCCACCAATCCCGCGCAGATAAATCACATTGGCCATCACGCGAAACACCAGACCAAGCACAGCCAGCAGGTTCACCCAGAGCGGATCGGCACCAGCCATAATCGCCGTAATCACCAAAGCCGTATAGAACACCATCATCTCGACAGAGTTCATATAAGTCCGGTCAAGCCGATAAGACGGGTTGGCAAAGTCCGGAGTGTGATGCGCCCCCGGCACCATTTTAAGCTTGCCCTTGCGGATGCCCGTCGCCGCGTTCAGCACCTGCGCCATCACGGCATAAAGCGCGACAGCCGCCAAGGCCCAGCCGTAGCTTGCGAAATCTTGCATATTATTCTCCCCTGTTATCGCCAACTTAACGGAAGAATTTCAAAAAGGTAGTCCTAGCGGCGCGGACGATCCCGCGAGGGGCTGATGCCGGAGGCGGCCTTGCGCAAAAACGCGATGGTCATCAAGAGACCGACGCCAGCCAGAGCGATCACGCCAGCCCAAGCCCAAGCCGGCGCGAGACCCGCCGCAATTGCCTGATAGGTAAACCACGATGGCACACCGCAAATTGCAGCTGTTATGATCGCTGCCAAAAGGCTTAGAAATCCGTCCCAGAGTTTACGCATGAATGTCTCCGATCAGACTGTGGGTGACAGGCCGACCCAGACCGCATAAGCGGCCGCGCCGATCACCGCCAAAACGACCGCGATACGCAAGTCTGTGAAGAGCGCCGTCGCCAGATCGACAAGGGCTGTGGCCAAGGCGATGGCCCCCACAGCAATCAGGGCAAAGCCGATGTATGTGACAGCCTCATCGTCAGTGCCGTAAATCGTCGCAGCGAGGCCGAACATATAGATTGCCGCAGAAAGCACGAAGGCGCGCCAGTGAAACCGGCGCGCCTTCGTGATTGATCCGATTGGCGTTTTCATTCAGCCGCCACAAGACCACGCTTGTGCTTGATCCGGTCTTCGATTTCGCCACGGAAGTTCTTGATCAGCGCCTGAATTGGCCAAGCCGCCGCATCGCCGAGCGCACAAATCGTGTGGCCCTCAACCTGCTTGGTGACCGACAACAGCATGTCGATTTCATCGACCGTCGCGTTGCCTTCAACCAATCGGCCCATGACACGCATCATCCAGCCCGTGCCTTCACGACAAGGGGTGCACTGACCGCAGGACTCGTGCTTATAGAACTTCGACAAACGCCAGATCGCTTTGATCATATCGGTGGAGTTATCCATCACGATGACCGCAGCTGTGCCAAGCGACGAGCCCTTCTCTTTCAGCCCGTCGAAATCCATAATCGCGTCGCGCATATCTTCGCCGCGCACGTTTGGCACCGACGAGCCACCTGGAATAACGGCCTTCAAATTGTCCCAGCCGCCACGAATACCGCCGCAGTGCTTCTCAATCAGCTCTTCAAACGAAATGCCCATTTCCTCTTCAACAACACAAGGGTTGTTGACGTGACCCGAGATCGCAAACAGCTTTGTGCCCGCATTATTGGCGCGACCAATGCCCGAAAACCATGCACCGCCTCGGCGCAGGATCGTCGGCACAACGGCAATCGATTCCACGTTGTTCACTGTTGTCGGGCAGCCATAAAGACCTGCGCCCGCAGGGAATGGCGGCTTCATGCGCGGCATACCCTTTTTGCCCTCGAGGGATTCGAGCAAAGCAGTCTCTTCGCCGCAGATATAGGCACCGGCACCATGGGCCAAATACAGGTCGAAATCCCAACCGGATTTGGCCGCGTTCTTGCCCAAAAGCCCCGCAGCATATGCCTCGTCGATGGCGTTCTGCAAAGCTTCGCGCTCGCGGATATACTCGCCACGAATATAGATATAGCAGGCATTCGCATTCATCGCGAAAGACGCGATCAAGCACCCCTCGACCAGCGTGTGCGGGTCGTGGCGCATGATTTCGCGGTCTTTGCATGTGCCCGGCTCGGATTCATCCGCGTTTACAACGAGATAAGACGGGCGACCGTCACTCTCTTTGGGCATGAACGACCACTTGAGACCCGTGGGGAAGCCCGCACCGCCACGGCCACGCAGGCCCGAGGCTTTCATCTCGTTCACGATCCAGTCGCGACCTTTCTTAATAATTGCAGCCGTGCCATCCCAATGCCCGCGCGCTTGCGCGCCTTTCAGCGTGCGGTCGTGCATCCCGTAAAGGTTCGTGAAAATCCGGTCTTGGTCCTTGAGCATTAGCCCTCATCCTCATCGTGTCGGCGGTCCCGCCAGAGTTTAAACGTCAAATACAGCGCAAAGCCGAAACCGGCCAGCGCGGCAAGATCAAAAAGGGCACGCATCCGGTTGGACAAGCCCAGTTTTTCTCCCGCAAAAGTGGCGCCGATCCAGAAAATCCCGACGCCAGCCATCACCAACGCAGCGCGTTGACCAGCAAGAAGGTTTTTCGGAGTCTGCGACATCTCGTCTTAACCAGCGTTTAGTAAACGCCGCCTTTCTTCACTTTATTGGAAAATTCGGTTGTCCCGCCTTTTGCCAAAATCTTTGCTTGCTTGATCCATTCGTCACGGATCACGCGGCCATTCGCCCCTTTGACGTTCTCGTCAAACCAGCGGGCATCTTTGATCTTCCAAGCAGCGACCTGATCAAAATGAAAGACGCCATTCTCATGCAGGGCTTTTTCCAACACGGGGCCAACACCTTTGATCATTTTCAAATCGTCCGGACCACCGTCGCGGGGCTTGGCAAGAACCACTGGCTTGTCGGCCGCAGCAGGTTTTGCGCCCTTCTCGGCAGCAGGTTTTGCGCCCTTCTCGGCAGCAGGCTTGGCAGCTTTCGCGGCGGCAGGCTTGGCAGCCGGGGGTGCGGGAACTGGCTCTGCGGCCGTCGGCATCGCGGCTGCTTCATCTGGTGCAGCAGGTGTTGATGTTACAGACGCAGTCGTCTCGGCCGCTTTTGCAGGCGCGCTTGACGGCATCGGTGGTGTGACGGCAGCGGCAGGGCGTGGAGTCTGTGCTGCAGCTTGCGGGTCAGTCCAGCCGATCCACAAAATAACCCAGACAATGACGGCCACCAAAAGACCGATCAGAACGGCGCCCAAAACGCTGTAAGATAAGCCCCATCCGGCGACAAAAGCCGCCAGAACCCCAAAAATTGCAGATATCAAAGCGATCCGCGTAATATTTCTTGATGTCTCGTTCATTGCTTCCAGTCTCCCTTCGGGCGCGCCTTATAGGCTAGCACATTCCCCGCGTGTTTCACGACTTTTCCGACGCAGTGACAGCCACGGCGCAAGGTCGTAATCCCTTTTAGGTCCCGATCCCCCCCAAAACACAGTGTTTTCGGCACATGGACACCTTATATTGCGAAGCCTGTGATAAACAGACCGCGTTCCTATTCGCCTTTGGCGAGTTTTGTGGCCTGTCCGACCCAATCGTCGCGCTCAATGCGGCCCTTAAACTTCAGTCGGCTATCGACCCACGCAATCTCGTCGCTGGTCCATTTGGAAATCTGGTCGAAATGCCAAAAGCCGAGTTCATTCAAAACGCCTTCCAGCTTTGGACCGACGCCAGAAATCAGTTTGAGGTCATCAGCCCCCGCTTTCCGCGGCGCGGACATCAAACGCGGCTTTTTCCCCCCGGACGGGGCGGCATCTGCGGGCTTGGCTTTCGCTTTGGGCGAAGGCTTCACGGCTGTCGAAGCGGCCGCCGCCTTCTCTGCAGGCTTCACGGCAACTTTTGGCGCGGGCTTGGCCGCAGCAGGCTTGGCCTTTGCCGGCGCTTTGGCGGCGGCAGGTTTGCTGCCGCTCTTGCCCAACCAAGGGGTCAACAAAGGCACTTCGGTCCCGTCGATCCGCTTGACGCTATCGCCGATATCCACGGCGAGCTGCACCGAGGCGTTATACTGTCGCTTGCCGCTTTCGTGGTCCTTGAGGCTGGTCAGGCCCTTCAAAGGTTCGGCGGCATAGCGGCCATTTTGCGGGCCAGGCACAGGCACTTTGCCCGCCGCCAACTCGTCGATAATTTCAGCCAGACGGGCAGCGGTCAGATCTTCGTAATAGTCCTTACCGATCTGGGCCATTGGCGCGTTTGCGCAAGAGCCGAGGCACTCGACCTCCTCCCAAGAGAACTTGCCGTCCGCAGAAAGCGCATGCGCCTTGCCCGCGATCTTTTCCTTGCAGACACCGATCAGATCTTCTGCGCCGCAAATCATGCAGGACAATGTGCCGCAAACTTGAATATGCGCAACAGAACCAACCGGTTGCAGTTGGAACATAAAGTAGAAAGACGCCACTTCAAGTGCACGGATATAGGCCATATCCAGCATTGCCGCGATGTGTTCAATCGCGGGACGGGTCAGCCAGCCTTCCTGCTCTTGCGCACGCCACAACAGCGGAATGATCGCGGAGGCCTGACGGCCTTCGGGATATTTAGTGATCTGAGCTTCGGCCCATTTCTGGTTTGCGGGTGTAAACGCAAAGGTCTCAGGCTGGTCGTGGTATAGTCTGCGCAGCATCAGTTTGTTCCGGTCACTTTAGCGTCATGTACATTGAGAAGAGATCACACGGATAGCACCGCTCCCCGAGACTGCAACCCGACCTTCGGTCTGCAGTTGCGGTGTCAGTTGCAGCAATTCTTCGCGTGTGATGGTAGCGTTGGTGAGGATCACGCCCACGTTATCTTTATTCAGTTCACAGCCCTGCCCCTCGATTGCGGACACCAGCCGTTCTTTGGCAGTCATCACAGGTGTGACAGGTGCAGGCGTCGCAGGGGCCACGGCGGGCGTCACCGGGGTCGTGCGGTTACCGCCCGTAAAACCGCCAAGGCCGGAGCGGAAATCCGTGACGGACATACAGCCCGACAAGGACACAGCCGTCAAAATCAGGAGTGTGCGGTTCATCGGTCAATCTCCCCAAAAACAACGTCCATCGTGCCGATAATGGCCGCGACGTCAGCAAGCTGATGCCCCGTCGCCACATGATCCATCGCCTGTAGGTGCAGGTAGCCGGGCGCGCGGATTTTGGCGCGATAAGGTTTGTTGGACCCGTCCGCCACCAAGAACACACCAAACTCGCCCTTGGGCGCTTCCACGCAGGCGTAAACTTCACCCGCTGGCACGTGGAACCCTTCGGTATAAAGTTTGAAGTGGTGGATGAGCGCCTCCATCGAGGTCTTCATCTCGCCGCGCGTTGGCGGGGTCATTTTGCCGCGCGCCATCACATCGCCCTTTTCCACACGCAGCTTTGCGATGGCTTGGCGGATGATGGATGTGGACTGGCGCATCTCTTCCATACGGCAGAGGTAACGGTCATAGCAGTCACCATTTTTGCCAACAGGGATTTGGAAATCAAACTCGTCGTAGCACTCGTAAGGCTGCGAACGGCGCAAATCCCATGGCAGGCCAGAGCCGCGCACCATCACGCCGGAGAAACCCCAATCAAGGATTTCCTGCTCGGTCACGATGCCGATATCGCAGTTACGCTGCTTGAAAATACGGTTTTCGGTCAGCAGACCGTCGATGTCATCCACCAGCTTCGGGAAGGCAATCGCCCAAGTGTCGATGTCCTCAAGCAGTTGGTCAGGCAGGTCCTGATGCACACCACCGGGGCGGAAATAGGCGGCGTGCAGACGCGCGCCACAAGCCCGCTCGTAAAACACCATCAGTTTTTCGCGCTCTTCAAAGCCCCAAGAAATCGGGGTCATCGCGCCCACGTCCATCGCCTGCGTTGTGATGTTCAGCAGGTGGTTGAGCACACGGCCAATCTCGGAATAAAGCACGCGAATGAGCGACGCACGACGCGGCACTTCGGTGCCTGTCAGCTTTTCGATCGCCAGACACCAAGCATGTTCCTGGTTCATCGGCGCCACATAGTCGAGACGGTCGAAATATGGCAGGTTTTGTAAGTATGTGCGGCTTTCCATCAGCTTTTCAGTGCCACGGTGCAGCAGGCCAATATGCGGATCGCACCGCTCGACAATCTCGCCGTCCAGCTCCAACACCAGACGCAGAACGCCGTGTGCCGCAGGGTGTTGCGGGCCAAAGTTGATGTTGAAATTGCGGATCTTCTGCTCGCCTGTCAGCGCGTCAGAGGTGCCGTCATCGTAGTGGTTCACGCGGATATCGCCGTCCATCATTTTGCACCCTCTTTCGCTTTGTCATCACCCGGAAGGATATATTGCGCACCCTCCCAAGGAGACATGAAATCAAACTGGCGGTATTCTTGAACCAGTGACACTGGCTCATACACAACCCGCTTTTGCACTTCATCATAGCGCACTTCGGTGTAACCCGTGGTCGGGAAATCCTTGCGCAGCGGATAACCGCGGAAGCCATAGTCGGTCAGGATGCGGCGCAAATCGGGGTGGCCTGTGAACAGGATGCCGAACATATCGAAAATCTCGCGCTCGAACCAATTGGACGCAGGGAACACGTCGATGATCGAGGGGACCATCTCGTCTTCGCGAATCTGCGTGCGCAGGCGGATGCGGTGGTTCTGATACATCGACAGGAAGTGGAAGATCACGTCAAACCGCTTGCCCCGCGTCGGGTAATCCACGGCCGTAATATCCACTAGCGTTGAAAACTTGCACGCGCTATCGGTCTTTAGAAAATCGACGAAGGACACCAAGGACGACGGGGATACATTGACCGTTAACTCGTCGTTGGCAACCTCCCAAGACAAAACGCAATCAGAGCGCTTGAGTTCAAGGTGGGTGCCCAGTTCTTGCAGTGCAGCTGTCATCGCGTGATGTTCCCTGTCCGACGGATTTTGCGTTGCAGTTGCAGCAGGCCGTAAAGCAGCGCCTCTGCCGTTGGGGGGCAGCCGGGGACATAAACGTCCACAGGGACGATCCGGTCACAGCCGCGCACAACGCTATAGGAATAGTGGTAATAGCCGCCGCCGTTTGCACAAGATCCCATCGAGATCACATAGCGCGGCTCTGGCATCTGGTCATAAACCTTGCGCAGCGCGGGTGCCATCTTGTTGGTCAGCGTGCCGGCCACGATCATCAGATCGGACTGCCGCGGGGAGGCGCGCGGCGCTGTCCCGAACCGCTCGAGGTCGTAGCGCGGCGTAGACGTATGCATCATCTCAACCGCGCAGCAGGCCAGACCAAAGGTCATCCAGTGCAGCGAGCCTGTGCGCGCCCAGTTCACCATGTCGGCAGTCGAGGTCACAAGGAATCCCTTGTCCTGCAATTCCGCGTTCAAAACGGCTGTGGCGTGGTCCTTGTCCAAGCCTGCGTCATTCACTCCAGTAGCGATGCCCATAAAAGCGGCTCTCCTTCGTCGAAACGTGCCCTGAGCAATGCCCAGCAATAGTCTTATAGTGGGAGTATGCGGCAGGCACAAAAAGGTCAAGGTGACAGAGCACATCTGTTGGGCTTCAACGTCACTTATCGGCCCCTGCCCTGCCGGCGATGACCAAAGTTTAAGCTGTCGTTAAGCGAACCGCGTTAAGAGTTTCGGAAATCCTGCTATCCATGGAGAGCATTCTTGCGCACCTTGACCACAAGTACAGTTCCATTTCGCATATTCTGGATCACAATCACGTTCAGTATGTTTTCACTGGCGTCCTTGGTCGGGCTTCTGGTCTTCGCTGCGGGCATCGGCAACGATATGGCGCGGGAAAATACTTCGAAATTGATTCAGACGTCTTTGGACGGGCGACGTGAAACTTTGGCGCTTTTGGTCGGGGATTACGGAAATTGGGATGCGGCCTACGAATGGGTCGTGGCGGGCGACGCGGCACCACTTTATGACAATATCGGCATCGGCGCCGCAGATAGTGCCTCTTTCGACTTCCTATACCTGCTCAATCCCGACGGGACACCAAGCCATGCTTACGTCAATGACATCTATGAAAGCGATCTGGCCCTCTATCGGCCTGAACTCGCGCAAAAACTCGTCTCGCAAATCGCCACCATGCCGCTTGAACCATACGACACAATCACCGGCTTCGCGCAATCGGACGGGCAAATCGCCATAGTCGGGATCGGGCGGGTTCAACCTTTCGAGATCGGCGACCTGACCACTGAGACAACGCCGCTCATGGTTGGCGGTGTTTTGTTATCCGAGGAGACCCTGACCCAAATCGGCGAACAACTTTTGATCAATGACTTTAACTTGCTGCGGCCGGGCGTCGATATTCCCGCGGACTTCGCAGCTGTACCGCTCTTGGATGATGACGATTCACTGGTTGGTCATTTCGTTTGGCGCCCGACAAGGCCGGGCACACAACTCCTAAGACACGTTGCCCCGGCCATCGTGCTGTTGGCCGGACTTCTTATCGCGGGGTCCTGGCTTTCGGCACGGGTCGCCGTACATCAAACCACCGCCTACTTACGCGAAAAAGTCAATGCGCGCACAGACAGCCTCACGGGCGCGCTCGATCGTGCAGGGCTCGAAGAATTTGTGCGTACGCCGAAATTCGCTACCCTCATCAAAGAGGGTAAAATTGCGCTAGTCTTCATAGATCTCAATAATTTCAAGACACTCAACGACGAGCGCGGGCACAAGGCTGGCGATCTGGCCTTACAGGTGACAGCAAAGCGCTTGCTCAACTCGCTGCGTGCGACCGATTTACTGGCCCGTCTTGGCGGAGATGAGTTCGTTTGTTTGATCACCGATACAGACCCTTTGACCGCAGCCAAAATCGCGACCAACCGCATCACTTTCAAGACAAGTCAACACATCTTCGACGGCCAGGTTAAAATGTGCGCGCGCGTCTCAATGGGCGTCGCCATTTCGCACGCTGGGCTCACATGGGATACGCTTTTGCTAAATGCCGACGCTGCCATGTATGAAGCCAAGCGCAGCAAGCTCAGACACGCTGCCTTTTATTCGGACGCGCTGTCACAAGCGAGCTAGAAACTGGTATCGCACGGTGGGATTATTCCCACTCAAGCGCGCCCTTTTTCCACTCATAGGCGAACCCGATCGTCAGAACACCCAGAAACACCATCATCGACCAGAAACCCACCATCGACAGATCCTTGAAGGCAACAGCCCAAGGGAACAGGAACGCCACTTCGAGGTCAAAAATGATGAACAGGATCGATACCAGATAGAAGCGCACGTCGAACTTCATCCGTGCGTCATCAAAGGCGTTAAAGCCACACTCATAGGCCGACACTTTTTCCGGATCAGGATTGCGCACCGCAATGATCGCCGCGGCGAGAATCAGGATCGCGCCCAGCGCAATCGCCAATCCGAGGAAAATCATGATCGGTAGGTATTCGGTCAGCATGTCCTGCAAGGGATTTTTCCTTTTCCGGATCGCGCTGGGTCACCCAGCACCTAAATGAAGCTGGGAGCTTGATACCCTCACGCCTTGGGGCGGTCAACCAATGCAACGGGTTTGGGCGCTGGAATTTATATCATTTCGGGGCAAACCTATCCTTGCGCCCATGGCGGCAAGGTTTTGTTCAGGAATGCAGACAACCCTTGCCGGGCTTCATCGCCCTCCCAGATATCCAAGAGAGCCTCGACCGAGCACGCGATATCAGCGGGCGTAATCGACGTCCCGAGGTCGCGTAGCATCATTTTGGCGGCGCTGACAGCCTTTGGTGCACAGGCGAGGTAAGGGGCGACTTCCGCCGCGATCGCGGCATCCAGATCGGCAGGCGCGACTGCTTTGGCAATAACCCCAAGCCGCACAGCATCCCCTGCCTCAAACACACGGCTCGACATAAAGACCTGTCGCGCCGCCGCCGCGCCCATGCGCGCCACGACATAGGGGCCGATGGTCGCAGGCACGAGGCCGAGCTTTGTTTCGGTCAGCCCGAACCGTGCGCCTGTCACGCCAATGGCAATATCGCAGACGCAAGCCAGCCCGATACCGCCCCCCAAAGCGTTGCCATGGACCTTGCCAATCAACGGCTTTGGCAGCGTATTGAGCGCCTCCAGCATGCCAGCCAACCTATGCGCCCCTGCCCTGCGGGTTTCACGATCGGCCTTGATCTGGTCCATCATCCATTGCAAATCGCCGCCAGCGCAAAACGAGGGCCCCTCGGCAGCAAGGACCACCACCCGAATATCGTCCCGCGCGCCGATCTCAAGTGCCGCCTCTGTCAAGGCAACCATCAGGGCCTCTGACAAGGCGTTATGCTTTTCAGGCCGGTTCAGCGTCAGCGTCGCAACACCGCGCGCATCCGTTGTCAAAGTGAGGGTCATTGGCGCATCTCCTTGGCCATGGCTGCTGCTTTTGCAATGATAAACGGGTCGACACCTGTCTGGTACCCGGCAGCCGTGAGCATCGCGAGCACAGCTTCCGTCGCGACGTTGCCGGGCGCATCAGGCGCATAGGGGCAACCGCCCAGCCCCCCCACTGCGCTATCAAAATGGCGCAATCCCAGATCAAGCGCCACGCTGATATTGGCCAAGGCACGCCCCCCCGTATTATGGAAATGCCCCGCAAGGGCATCGGCAGGCGTTGTGGCAAGCACGGCCTCGATCATCGCGGCGATGCGCGCCGGAGACCCCTTGCCCAAGGTATCGCCCAAAGACGCCTGCATCGGGGCCATATCGCGCAATTGGTCAACGACAGCGGCAACCCGCGCCGGATCGGTCGGCCCGTCAAACGGGCAATCGGTCACGCAAGATACATAGCCGCGGATTGCAACACCTTCGGCCTGCGCGGCCTCAACAACAGGGGCAAGCCGCGCCATGCTTTCGGCCACCGAGCAATTCAGGTTATTTTGCGAAAACCCCTCGGAGGCCGAGATAAACACAGCAACTTGATAGGTGAACTCAGGTCTGCGTGCCGCCAAAAACCGCTCCCACCCTTTGAGATTAGGGACCAAAACCGCAAATTCCACCGGCGCCTTGGCGATCCACGCCAGAACCTCTGGCGTATCGGCCATCTGGGGCACCCACGCAGGGCTCACAAGTGATCCGATTTCAATGTGGCGCAATCCAGAGTGACTGAGGCAATCGATCAAAGCTACTTTCTGCGCGGTTGGAACGATCCGCGCCTCGCTTTGCAGCCCGTCACGCGGACCAACTTCATGAAGCGTCACAAAATCCGTCAAGACTCGGCCTCTAACGCGACCAGCAACTGCCCGGCAGTGACCTGATCCCCTGTCGCCGTGAGCAGCGCGCCGATAATGCCGTCACGCGGTGCCCGCAGAATATGCTCCATCTTCATCGCCTCAAGCGCCAGAAGCCGCTGTCCTTCGGTCACACGGTCCCCCAGCGCGACACTCACAGCATGGATCAATCCGGGCATTGGCGCGACAATCTCGTTGCCACGAAGCTCGGCCCCGTTGCGGTCAAGCGGATCAACAAGCGTGAATTGATAATCCTGTGGGCCAAAGACAGTCACCTGATTGCCGTGGCGGATAGCAGATCTGCGCCCGGTCGCGGAGACCCACCCATCCGCATTACCGCGAAGGAAAATCTTCTGATCTGCGATCCCGACAGCAATCTGATCTGATCCCTCGATTTGCAGGGTCACATCGTAGCGCAGGCCCGCGTGAAGCACGGGCACAATTTGCCCAATCGCCTGCCAGAGCGCAAAGCCCGCTTGCGCATCAAATGGCGGCGTGAGCCCGGACGCGATGATCGCCGCAACACCAATATCAATTGGTTGCGGTGCAGGCACCTCGCACAGCTGCGCACAATCTCGCGCGATGACGCCAGTATCAACCAGACCTTGCGAAAACCTTGCGTGTGCGGCCAATTTTCGCAGAAAATTGGTGTTCGTCGCAACGCCTGCAATTTGAACCGCCGCCAGCGCCGAGCGCAGCTTACCAAGCGCCTCAGCGCGGTCCGCGCCATGCACAATCAACTTCGCAATCATCGGATCATACCATGGCGAAATCTCCGATCCGCTTTCCACCCCGCTGTCAGTCCGCGCAGCATTCGGAAAGACCACAAGACGCAGCGCGCCTGTGGCCGGTAAAAAACCCGCAGGCACATCCTCTGCATAAATCCGCGCCTCAAAGCTGTGCCCGCTCATCTGCAATTGGTCTTGAGACAACGGTAACCGCCCACCCGCAGCAACCTGCAACTGCCACGCGACCAAATCGACACCCGTTATCGCTTCGGTCACAGGGTGCTCAACCTGCAATCGGGTGTTCATTTCCATGAACCAAAACCGATCTTCTCGCAGACCATCAGAGGCATCCACGATAAATTCGACCGTACCCGCCCCTTTATACCCGATCGCTTTCGCGGCCTTGACTGCCGCATCGCCCATCGCCGTACGCATCTTCTCTGTCATGCCGGGCGCAGGGGCCTCTTCTATCACTTTTTGGTGGCGGCGTTGAAGAGAACAATCGCGCTCAAACAGGTGCACAACATCCGTGCCATCGCCAAAGACCTGCACTTCGATATGGCGCGGGCTGGCAATGTATTTCTCGATCAGCACGTCAGCATTGCCAAAGGCCGTGCGCGCCTCAGCCCGCGCAGACTCGAGCGCCTCGACAAAATCAGCGGCCTGCGTGACGAGGCGCATGCCCTTACCGCCGCCGCCAGCTACCGCTTTAATTAAAACTGGATAACCAATCTTGACGGCCTCGGCTGCCAGATGCCGGACCTGCTGGTTAGCGCCCTGATAGCCCGCGACAACAGGAACCCCCGCTTTTGTCATCAGCGCCTTGGCCGCATCCTTCATCCCCATCGCACGGATCGCCGCCGCAGACGGGCCGATGAACACCAGACCCGCCGCTTCGACGGCATCGACAAAATCAGGGGTCTCCGAGAGAAACCCATAGCCGGGATGGATCGCCTGTGCGCCCGTTGCGAGTGCCGCCGCAATCATCACGTCACCTCGCAAATAGCTGTCCGCAACGGGCGCAGGACCAATCCGTACCGCCTGATCAGCCTGCCTTACATGCAGTGCGTTCGCATCCGCATCCGAATGGACGGCAACCGTCTGCACCCCCTTGGCGCGCGCAGTGCGGATGATGCGGCAGGCGATTTCTCCCCGATTGGCAATCAGGATTTTGTCAAACATCATGCGCCCAGTCTCGCACACCAATCGATCCGCGTACCGCCTTGGTAAGTCACCGCAAGCCCTTCACTGATCAACGTCTGCGCCACATTTTCTCCATCCACCTTCATGGTCACGAGCAGGCGGCGATACTTATCGCGCGCATGACCCGCGAAAGTCACATCCCCCGCAGCTACAAGCGCGCGCAACCGCAACGTCGCCTGATCCGCAAGGGCCTTTTCCGCACCGCATCGCGGGGACTTTGCCTCAGGGGCATCCAAGCCCAAAACCCGCGCCGTCACCCGCTCGGCACCACAGGCCAGCGCCACGGTATCACCATCATAAACGTAGTCCAAAACACAGCCCCCTGCGGTCACATTCTCATAAGGCGCCACCCAATCAGCCAATGCGACAAGCCCCGCGATCAACAAAACCGCATAGGCAAACGAGATCGGGTCCACGACACGCATCCTACATCCTGAACACGCCAAAGCGTGTTTCTTTGATCTCGCGATTAAGACAAGCTGCAAGTGACAAAGCCAAGACCTCGCGCGATTGACGCGGATCAATGATCCCGTCATCCCATAACCTTGCAGAGGCATAAAGCGGGTGGGATTGCGCTGCAAACATATCGATCGTCGGTTGCTTGAATGCGGACTCTTGCTCGGCGGACCATGCACCGCCCGCCCGCTCGATTGCGTCACGCCTGACCGATGCCAGCACCCCTGCGGCCTGCGCGCCCCCCATCACCGCGATACGGCTCGTGGGCCATGTCCACATGAAATCAGGGCTGAACGCGCGCCCGCCCATCCCGTAGTTGCCCGCACCAAAAGAGCCGCCGACAACCATTGTGATTTTGGGTACGGCTGTCGTGGCAACAGCCGTGACCATCTTGGCCCCATGCCGCGCGATGCCCTCGTTTTCATATTTCTGACCAACCATAAACCCCGTGATATTTTGTAGAAAAATCAAGGGCATTTTGCGCTGGGAACACAGTTCAATGAAATGCGCGCCCTTTTGGGCCGCCTCCGAAAACAGCACACCGTTATTGGCGATGATGCCACAGGGGTAACCATCAATATGGGTAAAGCCCGTCACCAAGGTCTCGCCAAACCGCGCCTTGAACTCGTCAAAATCCGAACCGTCCACGATCCGCTTGATGACCTCGCGCATATCATAAGGCTTGCGCAAATCAGCAGGCACCACATCAAATAGCGTTTGAGGAGATATCTTCGGTGGCCGCGATGCAATCCGCGAGACCGCCTGCAAGGGCGGACGAGCGCAAGACTTCACCGCCTGCCTTGCCAAGGACAGCGCATGGGCATCATCCTCGGCCAGATAATCCGCCACGCCCGAAAGCCGCGTATGCACGTCGCCGCCCCCCAAAGCCTCCGCAGACACCACCTCGCCCGTCGCAGCCTTCACAAGCGGGGGCCCTGCCAAAAATATGGTGCCTTGATCTCGTACGATGATCGATACATCCGCCATCGCTGGCACATACGCCCCGCCCGCCGTGCAACTCCCCATGACAACCGCGATCTGCGGGATTCCTGCGGCCGACATATTCGCCTGATTGTAGAAGATACGGCCAAAGTGATCGCGGTCGGGAAACACCTCATCCTGATTGGGCAAATTCGCCCCGCCTGAATCCACCAGATAAATACACGGCAACCCGCAAGATGCGGCGATTTCCTGCGCGCGCAAATGCTTCTTGACGGTCATCGGGTAATAGGTGCCGCCCTTCACAGTGGCGTCGTTGCACAGCACCATGACTTGGGTGCCTTCCACGCGGCCTACCCCCGCGATGATCCCCGCACAAGGGGCTGCCCCGCCATACATGCCATGGCCCGCCGTGGCGCCGATCTCCAGAAACGGACTGCCCACATCAAGCAGGTTTGCCACACGGTCACGCGGCAACATCTTGCCGCGCCCGACATGGCGCGCCCGCGCGGTTTCTCCACCGCCAAATGCCGCGACACGCGCCGCTTCCGCCACTTCTGCAAGAGCGTCAAGATGGGCTTGCCTGCTCATTGACGGTAGCTCCCCGCGATCCTTTGCAGCTGGAAATATTGCCGCGCTGTCTCGCGCAACATGCATTCACCCGCGGCAGGCCCAGCGGCAGAGCCAAAGGGAAAAGCGCGCGCGAGCGCCAACCCGCATGTCGAATCCCTGTAAGCGATCCAAGACCGCTGCATCGCCCGCGCCGCATCTGTGAGCTGCTTGGGTTGATGGCCCAAGTCGCGGGTCTCTTCTTTGTCAACCAAGACTAACAATTCTTGATAGATCCGGTTCAAAGCCCCGTCCCAATAGGCCTCTTCCGCCGCAAAGCATGCCCCTAGAACCATATCAGCCCCGCCGCCATAATCATCGTAACACGCCAGAGCCTGCATGCCGACGCAGAACATCGGCGTGTCTTGGTTGATGCCCAAACAACGGTCAATCAGGTGCGGGTCGATTTTGATACTTTGGGCAAAGCTGGTTGAACCGATCAGGCTGACCCACAGAAGGAGAAAGAATTTCATTTGACGCCCCCACTCCCTTCTATTGCACAACATCGTAGATTTCCCGCAATGCGATCATACGCTCTGCGGTCATGTAGAGCCTGCAATTGGCGCCCATAATCTGGCGCATGGTGCCTGCACCGTAAAACCCGTAGGCCGCCGCGCAATTGGCATCCCGAAACGCGATCCATGCACGCTGTGCCGCCAGCAAATCCGTTGCGCGAACAGCAAACTCGGGAAAATTTTCAGCATCGAGGCTATCCATGTTTTTGGCGGTTCTCTGGGCTCTTTGATATTCGACATTGAGCAAAACGTCCCAAGCGTCGGCCTCGTCACCTGCGCAAAACATCATGCCTACCGTCGTTTGACCTTCCGGCTCTTCCATACAGCTTCCTGCAAGAACACCGATACAATCGCGGGCGCGCCCTGTTTCTGACGTCTCTTCAAGGCATTGCTCCAGCGCCGTGACCGCAAAGGGATCTACCTCGGCCAAGACAGGCGCGGGCAGAAGCGCCAGCAAAAGTGCAAGTTTTCGCATCACATCGCTCCCATCATTTCGCGGCCGATCAACATGCGGCGGATTTCAGATGTCCCCGCCCCGATTTCCATCAGTTTTGCATCGCGGAACAGTCGCGCGACAGGGGCATCCGCCAAAAATCCTGCCCCGCCCAGCGCTTGTACCGCTTGGTGCGCTTGGGTCATGGCCGCCTCGGAGGCGTAAAGACAGCAGGCCGCCGCGTCCTGGCGCGTCACGGTGCCCCGATCACAGGCGCGGGCAACCTCATAGACATAAGCGCGGGCCGAATTCATTGCCGTATACATATCGGCGATTTTGCCCTGCATCAGTTGAAAATTCCCAATCGGCTGGCCGAATTGCTGGCGGGACGCGAGGTATGGCATCACCTCATCCAGACAGGCGGCCATAATCCCAAGGCCGATGCCGGCGAGCACAACGCGCTCGTAATCCAGCCCGGACATGAGCACGCGCACGCCCTTGCCCTCTTCACCCAGCACCTGCGCGAAAGGCACGGCGACATCCTCAAAAATCAGTTCTGCCGTATTGGAGCCGCGCATCCCCAGCTTATCGAAATGCTTGGAGGCGCCGAACCCTGCCATCTCTTTTTCAATCAGAAAGGCGGTCATGCCCTTTGCCCCTGCGTCGGGGTCGGTTTTCGCATAAACGACCAGAGTATCGGCGTCCGGTCCGTTGGTGATCCAGTATTTGTTGCCGTTAAGGAGATAATGGTCGTTCCGCTTTTCGGCCCGCAACGTCATGGAAACGACATCCGAGCCCGCCCCGGCCTCGGACATAGCAAGTGCGCCGACATGCTCGCCTGAGATCAAGCGCGGCAGATATTTTTCCTTTTGCGCAGGCGTGCCGTTGAGGTTGATCTGATTGACGCAAAGGTTGGAATGCGCCCCGTAGGACAGCGCAACGCTGGCGCTGGCGCGTGCGATTTCCTCTACCGCGACGGTATGGGCGAGATAGGACATGCCCGCGCCACCAAATTTCTCCGGCACAGTGACGCCCAGCAGTCCCAGATCGCCCATTTCCCGCCAAAGCACATGGGGAAAGAGGTTATCGGCATCGACCTTTGCCGCGATCGGCTTGACCCGCTCTTGCGCCCAAGCATGGACCATGCCGCGCAGCGCGTTCGTCTCGTCGCCAAGATCGAAGGTCATTGAGGCATGAAACACGGGCGCACTCCATTAAATGAACGGTTGTTCAATAATAGGATCAGCCCGCCCCGCTGTCTAGTCCCTGATAAACGGTCTCGACGACCTCTTTGATGATCCTAGCAATCAGGGCGCAGTCGTCCAAGGAAAACGTCAGCGGCAGGCGCATATCGATGATCCCTGCCAAAATGCGGTCGCTGTCGGGCATAGGCGCGGATGGTGCATAGCGCCAACTGTCGTAACGCGAGGTAAAGCCCGCGGGCTCTGCCCCGCCGAACCACTTCAGCTCAACGCCGCGCGCCTTGCACCGCGCCAGAATCTCCGCCACCGCAGGCTTGGGCCAGTCAAGCAGCAGGAACTGGAAGGATGAGGCAACGAAGGCCTCTTTTTCGGGCCGATGAGGCAGACGTAACCCTGTGGTATCGGCCAAGCCTCCGGCCAGCACCGCATAGCGCTCGTTCCAGCGTGCCGCCTGTTTTGGCAGGTCGCGCAGTTGCGGACGCAAGACCGCCGCGCGCAGGTTGTCCATGCGGCCGGAGATATTGGGCGTCTCGTATTTGATCCGGGCAAAGGTCTCGGGCGGCGGTGCGGCGCGGTGCGTGCCAAACAGCATGTAGCTGCCCGACAACATGATCGCGCGGGCCATCCCCTCGGTATCGTCCGAAATCAGCAAGCCGCCCTCGCCCGAGTTGATATGCTTGTAGGTCTGCGTCGAATAACATCCGAATTTGCCCCAGCGGCCAGAGGGGATACCGTTCCAAGCCGCGCCCATCGTATGGGCACAATCCTCAATCACCGTCACCCCTGCGCCGTCACACATCGCCATCAGCCGTTCCATATCACAGATATGGCCGCGCATGTGGGACAGCAGCAGAACGCGGGCTTGCGGCAGTTTGGTGGTCAGATCATCAAGGTCGATGACAAGGTCTTCGGTCACGCCTACATAGATTGGGGTGCCACCCACGGCCGCAATTGCACCGGGCACGGGGGCCAGCGTAAAGGCATTGGTCAGCACGCGGTCGCCATGCTTCACACCACAGGCCCGCAACGCCGTTGTCATCGCGTAGCCACCAGAAGCAACCGCGAGGCAGTATTTCGCGCCCGTTTGGGCGGCAAACTCCTCCTCAAGCAGGGCCGCTTCCGCGATCTCCGTGCCGCTGGTGTTATAACGGTGCAAGCGCCCGTGCTGCATCACGGCCAAAGCCGCGTCTATGCCCGCCTGCGGGATGGGTTCTTGCTGGGTGAAATTACCGGTAAAATTTTGTGTCATGGCGCGAGTTTGTGCCGTGCCTGCGAAATCGTCAATCGCGACTTACGACATCGGAAGTCGGAAACAGCTTAGATGTCCAGGAAAGCCGATCTAAGCTTTGTGCATGACTGATGCAATTTCCTTTGTGACGGGCCTCAAATGGGCCGATGTACCAGAGCCCGTCAAGGCGCGGATCAAAATGGCTCTGCTTGATGTGATTGGCGTGGGCGCTGGCGGCGCCGGTTTTCGCGCGGCGCGCATTTCACAGGGCTTTGCCCGCGATCATTTGGGGGGCGATGCGCCCTTGCTGTTTGCGGAAGGTCACGCCAGCACGGCTGGTGCCGCTTTTGCGTCCGGCATGTCGATTGACGCGCTGGATGCCCATGACGGGTTCAACCCTGCCAAAGGGCATATCGGCGCAACACTCTTTTCATCGCTCTGGCCCTATATGGCGGGACTGAAAGGTGAAGCGTTTCTAACGGCCCTTGTTGCGGGCTACGAATTTGGTGCGCGTGCCGCAATGGCACAGCATGGCACCGTCCCAGACTATCATACCTCGGGCAGTTGGGGGGCTGTGACAGGCGCTGCTATACTGGCGCGACTTTGGGGGCTGGATCACGAGACCGCACGTCATGCCATTGGTATCGCTGAATATCACGGACCACGTAGCCAGATGATGCGTGACATCGACCACCCGACAATGGTCAAGGACGGCACTGGGTGGGGCGCGATGACGGCGGTGAGTTCGGCATTGCTTGCGCAGGCCGGATTTACCGGCGCGCCTGCAATCACGGTCGAGCAAGCTCCCGCCTATTGGGCCGACATGGGTGAGCGGTGGTACACCCTTGAGCAGTATTTCAAACCTTACCCCGTGTGCCGCTGGGCGCAGGCCCCGATTGAGGGCGTTTTAGCCTTGCGGCGTTTGCACGGGCTGGCCGCGACAGATGTCGCAGGCATTCATGTGGCGACCTTCCACGAAAGTATCCGCCTCGCGACCAATAACCCAAAAGCCACCGATGAGGCGCAATACTCGACCTCTTTCCCCTGTGCCGTGGCCATGGTGCGTGGCGACGTGAGGCCCGCGGATATCGACGATGATGCGCTCAACGACCCCGAGATCGTGCGGCTGTCCAATGCGCTGACCATGTCGGAGGATGCGCAGGCGAATGCGGTGTTCCCCCTGACGCGTTTGGCCAAAGTGACCTTGACGCTGCACGACGGGCGGGAGGTATCGAGCGACTGGATGCAGCCGCGCTGGGACCATACCGCGCCCCCGACACAAGCCGAGATCACGGCGAAGTTTCACGCCTATGCGGATGAACCTCTGGGGACAGCGCGGGCTTTGGCCATCCGGAATGCCGTTGAGAACCTTGAGGGCGCGTCAACGGACCGCTTGGTTGCCCTGCTGGCTCAGCCGATCAAGCGGCGCACTTCAGGCAGCAACTCGCCATAATGCGAGATCAACCCCTCGGGGTGCAAATCACGCACGTCATCATCTCCGGGACCAAAAGTCACCAGAATAGACGGCACCCCCGCAGCCTTGGACGTATTGCGATCCGTCGCCGTATCACCGACCAAGACGCAGCGGCCAATATCGCCCCCCGCCCGCCGCACGGTCTCGAACAGATGCTCCGGATCGGGCTTGCGCACGGGCAGGCTATCGGCGCCCAAAAGCGCCGCAAATTCATGGCGCACACCAAGACGGGTGAGCAAGGTTTCGGCCAGACCCTCGGGCTTATTGGTGCAAATCGCCACCTTATAGCCTGAGGATTTGAGCTGCGCGACGGCATCCATCGCACCGTCATAGAGGAACGTATGACTGTCGATATCCTGCGCATAGGCCTGCAACAACGGCTGGTATTGCGCGTCGACATCGGTCTCGCCGAACCCCTCGACGCGGCTGAACCCGAGGCGCAGCATCGCGCGCCCCCCCTTGAGCGCCGTGCCCTTATCCGCCGACGTTAGCAACGCGCCCAATCCAAGCCCTTGAAAACAGGCATTTGCTGCGGCCAACAAATCGCCACTGGTATCGGCGAGTGTGCCATCAAGATCAAAAACGACGGTGGGCATTGGCGGTCCTTTGGTAAACTTCGCTGTGCCATCTGTAACGATACGTAAACTGATGTGAAGCCCTCCATCTTGTGTTACTGGTTCGTTAAGGTAGAAGACCAACAAAATTTAAAGGCGTGAGCGGGCTATGTCGACAGCATTAATTATTCTAGGCGCGGGCATGGGCACGCGGATGAACTCCGAATTGCCCAAGGTCTTGCACCCGATCGGTGGGGCGCCAATGCTGGTGCATGCGATGCGTGCGGGCGAGGCCCTGACCCCCGAGAAAACCGTCATTGTCGCGGGCCATGGGGCCGAGGCTGTGCGCAAGGCCGCCCTTGCCTATGACCCCGAAGCCCAAACGGTTTTGCAGACCGAGCAATTGGGCACCGCGCATGCAGTAGCGCAAGCGCGGTCCACATTGGAAGATTTCGACGGCGATGCAATTGTTCTATACGGCGACACCCCGTTTATCCGTGCCGAAACGCTCGAAGCGATGGCCGAAGCCCGCAATGCGCATGACGTTGTCGTGCTCGGCTTTGAAGCCGCCGATCCGGGCCGCTACGGGCGCTTGATCACGCAGGGCGACGCCCTTGAGCGGATTGTGGAATTCAAAGACGCAACAGATGAAGAACGCGCCGTAACACTTTGTAATAGCGGAGTTATTGCAGCAAAGTCTTCGGTTCTTTTTGATCTGATCGCGGCCGTAGGCAATGACAATGCGGCAGGCGAATATTACCTCACGGATATCATCGGCATTGCGCGCAGCCGAGGGCTTTCTGCCACTGTTGTGCGCTGCGCAGAGGCCGAAACACTGGGCGTGAACAGCCGCGCCGAACTGATTGCTGCCGAGGCCGATTTTCAGGCCCGTGCGCGCGCCGCAGCGATTGAGGACGGGGTCACGTTGCTGGCCCCCCAGACCGTTTTCTTCGCCTATGACACTTATCTGGGCCGCGACGCGATCATCGAGCAAAACGTGGTCTTTGGCCCGCATGTGACCGTTGAATCCGGCGCCAGAATTCGGGCTTTCTCTCACCTTGAGGGTTGCCATGTGTCGCAAGGTGCCACTGTCGGGCCATACGCCCGCCTGCGACCTGGTGCAGAGTTGCAAGAGAACGTGCACGTCGGCAACTTCGTCGAGATCAAGAACGCGATTTTGGCCGAGGGTGCCAAGGTCAACCACCTCACCTACATCGGTGATGCAGATATCGGCGCGCGTACAAATATCGGCGCAGGCACCATCACTTGCAACTATGATGGCGTGTTCAAACATCGCACCGTCATCGGCGAGGATGCCTTCATCGGGTCCAATACCATGCTCGTGGCGCCCGTGACCGTCGGTCATCAGGCCATGACGGCTAGCGGGTCGGTCATCACCCGCGATGTGCCTGACGGCGCCTTGGGTGTTGCGCGTGCGCGGCAAGAGAACAAGGCAGGCTTTGCCGTGCGGATGTTTGATAAGTTGAAGAATTTAAAGACAAAACAGGTTAAGGATCAATAAAGATGTGCGGAATTGTAGGGGTACTCGGCCACCACGAAGCAGCGCCAATTCTGATTGAGGCGCTCAAGCGGCTCGAATATCGCGGCTATGACAGCGCCGGTATTGCCACCATTCACGGCGACAAACTGGATCGCCGTCGCGCGATTGGCAAATTGGTCAACCTGTCCGATCTGCTGGTACACGACCCGCTGGCGGGCAAAGCGGGTATCGGGCACACCCGCTGGGCGACCCATGGCGCGCCGAATGTTAACAACGCGCACCCGCATCGCGCGGCATCTGTGGCCGTTGTGCACAACGGGATCATCGAGAACTTTCGCGAATTGCGTATGTTCTTGGCCGAGAACGGGCTTGCCTATCAAACCGATACAGATACCGAAACGGTCGCGCTTTTGGCGAAATACTATCTTGATCAGGGTCTTGCCCCACGCGATGCCGCCGCGCAAACGATCGCGCGGCTTGAAGGGGCCTATGCGCTCTGCTTCCTGTTTGACGGCGAAGACGATCTGCTGATCGCCGCACGCAAGGGATCACCCTTAGCGATCGGCCACGGCAAGGGCGAAATGTTTGTCGGGTCTGATGCCATTGCCCTGTCTCCGATGACGGATCAGATCACCTATCTCGAAGAAGGTGACTGGGCCGTCATCACCCGCAATTCCGTTGAAATTCGCGACATCAACGGTGACTTGGCCAATCGCCCTGTCACCACCATCACAATCGACATAAATTCGGCGGACAAGGGCGGGTTCAAGCACTTTATGTCCAAAGAAATCGCTGAACAGCCGACGGTTTTGCAAGGGGCCCTCTCGCAATACATCAATGCGGCGGGCACGGATGTCGTGTTGCCAGACGACGGTATCGACTTCGCGCAAGTGGAGCGCCTGACAATGGTCGCTTGTGGCACAGCGTTTTATGCCTGCAATGTGGCAAAATACTGGTTCGAGCAGATCGCTGGTCTGCCTGTCGAAATCGACGTGGCCTCCGAATTCCGTTACCGCGAACCGCCCGTCACAAAAGGCACCGTCGCGCTTTTCGTCAGCCAGTCGGGCGAGACCGCAGACACGCTCGCCGCGCTGCGCTATATGCAGGGCAAGGCGGCGAAGATCCTGTCGGTCGTCAACGTCACCACGAGTTCGATCGCGCGCGAAAGTGATCTGGCCCTGCCAATTTATGCGGGCGTCGAGATCGGTGTGGCCTCGACCAAGGCCTTCACCTGCCAATTGACAACATTGGCGATTTTGGCGCTGAAAGCGGCAAAAGATCGCGGCATGATTGACGCTGAAACCTTGACCCAGAAGCTCGCGGCGCTCCGCGCTTTGCCCGGCGTGGTCAACCACGCTTTGGCCATCGAGGACAAGACGTCAAAGGTGGCCCGTCAGCTGTCCAAGGCCCGCGACATTCTCTTCCTCGGGCGCGGGGCGATGTTCCCCCTCGCATTAGAGGGTGCTTTAAAACTGAAAGAAATCAGCTACATACATGCCGAAGCTTATGCATCAGGTGAACTAAAGCACGGCCCGATCGCCCTTGTGGACGAACATGTGCCGATCATTGTGATGGCCCCGCATGACAAGCTTTTCGAGAAGACCGTCTCGAACATGCAAGAGGTGATGGCCCGTGGCGGCAAGGTTCTGTTGATCACCAATCAAAGGGGATCTGACGAGGCCTCGATGGGCGTTTGGAACACGATCATCATGCCAGAGATCGACGACTTCCTGGCCCCGATCCTCTATGCGATCCCGGCCCAATTACTTGCCTACCACACGGCGATTGCAAAGGGCACGGACGTCGATCAGCCCCGCAACCTTGCCAAGTCGGTCACAGTCGAATGACCGCGCAAGAGGCGCTTGACCTGCTCGGGACAGATGCAGCCAAGGCCGCAGAGATGAAGTCTTATCACAAGGTGGACCGTCCCTATCTCGGGGTGGCAACCCCTGTGATTGATGCGGCTGTCAAAGGCTGGCGCGATACGCTTGATCTTAAGGCCCGACTGGCATTGGCTGGCGCACTTTGGCAGTCCAATGTGCATGAGGGCCGCGTGGCCGCAGCAAAGCTGTTGACCCAAGCCCGCATCCGCCCTGATGACAGTACCGCATGGGATTTGATCTGTGCGTGGGTGCCTGATCTTGACGCCCTTGGCATTGCCGATCTGGTTTGCGTCGCAGGGCAAAAGCGCCTTGTCTCCGATCCGGCCCGCCTTGAGACGCTTGCCGAGTGGGCGCAGTCGGAAAACCTCTGGGCGCGCCGCGCAGCCTTCATGATGACGCTGCCATGGACCAAACAAAACCACCCCAAACCCGCCGAAATCGAGGTGCGCCAACGTGTGCTGGACTGGGCTGCCGATCTAGTCGCGGAAAAAGAGTTTCTCGTGCAAGACGCGATTGCAGGTTGGCTGCGCGATCTGTCCAAACATGATCACGACCGCACTGCGGAATTTCTGGCCGAGCATGGCCCGTTGATGAAGAAATTCGTCGTCAAAGAAGCAAGCCGCTATCTGGGCTGATCAGTTCGCGTAAACAGTGAGTTCCAGCAGTCCTGTCAGCGGGGCGTCCAAAAGGCGCATCGCGGGCAGACTGATCTGGCTGCCCGACCCGGCCGCACTGCCAGAGGGGCGCAATTCGAGGTTAACGCTCTTGCCGTTGGCCCCATAGACCGCGCGGCCCATTACCAGCGTTTTGACCAGCGGCGTTTTTAACCAGATCCCCGGATCGGCGGGCGAGCCCAGCGTTGCGATCGTCTTGCCCAGTTTTGTCTCGCCGGCAGGTTCAGGCATCGCCGTCGCAGCGGCCCGATCTTCGGCGGTTGTTGTGTCAAATTGCGCTATTGTACGCGCCTGCGGTGGTGGTGGCGGCGGTGGCGTCGGATCAAGGGTCGCGACCACCTCTGCGGCGTTCACGCCTGTGGCGGGGGATTGGAACGCGCCTTGCACGGACGGCGAAACGCAGCCAGCAAGGATAACAAACGGAACAAGGACTACATATTTCATGCGTCCAACCGTATTGTGTTGATTTCGCAGACGCAACTGGTCCAAATCGCCTTGCGCAGCCTATCGCGTGCCCCTAGGTTTGGCACATGACAGCCCCATTGATCGACCCATTTGCACGCACCATCAACTATCTGCGCGTCTCTGTGACGGACCGCTGCGATTTTCGCTGCGTCTATTGCATGTCCGAGAATATGACATTCCTGCCCAAGAAGGAACTGCTTACCCTCGAAGAGCTCGACCGTATGTGTTCGGCCTTTGTGCGTATGGGCGTCAAAAAGTTGCGGATTACGGGCGGCGAACCGCTGGTGCGCCGTGGCATCATGACATTTTTCAAAGCCATGTCGCGGCATTTGGAAACCGGCGCTCTGTCGGAATTGACCCTGACAACCAATGGCAGCCAGCTTGAGAAATACGCCACCGATCTGGCCTCTTGTGGGGTCAAACGGATCAATATCTCGCTTGATACACTGGACGAAGAGAAATTCGCCCGCGTCACCCGCTGGGGCCGCCTGCCCCAGGTTTTGCGCGGCATTGATGCGGCTCAGGCTGCGGGTATGCGGGTCAAGATCAACACCGTCGCTCTCAAGGGGTTTAACGAAGACGAGCTGTTCACCCTGACCGATTGGTGTGCCGCGCGTGACGTTGACATCACCTTTATCGAGGTCATGCCGATGGGCGATCTGGGCAATGAAGACCGCATCGGGCAATATTGGTCGCTCAAGGACTTACGTGCTGACCTTGCCGCACGCGGCAGTCTCACGGATCTGCCAGAGCGCACAGGCGGCCCTGCACGCTATGTCCGTGTGGACGATACGGGGCAGAAGATCGGCTTTATCACGCCGCTATCACACAATTTCTGTGAAAGCTGTAACCGCGTGCGGATCACCTGCACAGGCGAGATTTACACTTGCTTGGGTCAGGAGGGGCATTCCGACCTGCGTGCGCCCCTGCGCGCCTCCGAGAATGATGCCGTCTTGGAAGAGGCCATTCGCGCGGCAATCGGCCTGAAACCAAAGGGCCATGACTTTGACTACTCCCGCCAAGAGGTGGATGGCCAAGTCAGCCGGCATATGAGCCATACAGGCGGTTAATCGTCAGAAAAGCGGGCTGTTTTCAAATCTGATCGAGATCCGCGCTATCTTCGGCAAAGGCATCGCAGAGCCAATTCTCGAAAAGCAGCACCTCAGGTCGTTTGGAGCGTTTTGACCGCGGCCGCATCAGATAATGCCCGTTGGGAATCGGAACCGGCCCGCCCGCAACCGCAACGCGCGGGTGTGTGGCATTTGCCATATTCACCAGCCGCTGCATGACGACGGCATAGCCTCCGCCCACCGCCGCCAATTCGATTGCCGCTGTCATCGTATCCACGAAATACTCCGCAACGTTCGCAGGCATGCCAAGATCATGCGCCGTAAAGTAGCGCACCCAATCTGACTCCTGCCCCAGAATCCGGATGAGCGGCCCCTTAAGAAGGTCCTCGGGCTGGCTGACGCGCGCTTCCGAGCCGATGCTGCATATCGGAACAATGCTGTCGTCAGAAAGTTTTTCGGAGGGGCTATCTGTCCAGTCGCCGCGCCCAACGCGCAACTCGACATCAACATCGTCAAACCCCGTTGCGTCCGTCCAGATATTCGACACTAGACGTAAATCAATGTCCGGATGTGCCCCTCTGAATTTGGGCAAGCGCGGTGCCAGCCAGAGCGCAGACGTGGAAATCGGTGCTTTGAGCGTGATCATCCGGCGTGTTGCGGTGCCAAACAGGCTGGTGGTGGCAAGACTGATATCTGACAAGGATTGCCGCACGGTCGTGACATAGGCCTGCCCGATCTCGGTGAGCGAAAGGTGGCGCGCACGGCGATGGAACAAGCGGCTTCCCAGCCGTTCCTCCAGCGAGCGGATATGCAGACTGACGGCAGTTTGTGTCAGCCCAAGCTCCGCCGCCGTCTCGGTGAAATTCAGGTGTCGGGCCGCCGCTTCAAAGCTGCGCAACCAAGACAGGTTAATTTGTTGTTCAAGCACTGGCTATCACCAAATTTATTTATGTATAGATTGCAGTTTTCATCGTTTTTATTCTTAACGCAAGTGATGGATATCTGGCCACATCACGTCACCCCATGCCTCAGGAAAACGCCCCATGCCCGTATCCGCATTCCAAGAAGCGACCGCCGATACTTTCCTCGTTCCAGAAGCCGCAAACGACAATCCGGCCGGATTTGTCGTAGCGCTGGACGATCAGCCGATTGAGGGTGGTTTTGATCCCGCTTTTGGCGATGTCACTTGGCAAACGCTGATCTCGGGCGACACGACGGCCTCGACTGGTCTGGTCCTTGGCGTCGCGACGTTTCAGGCCCATGGTGTCTTGCACCTGCATCGCCATACGCCGCCCGAGTTCTACTTTGGCCTCTCGGGGTCTGGTATTGTGACGATCGACGGCCAACCGCATCACATTGCGCCAGGCGTCGCTGTCTTTGTCCCCGGAAACGCAGAACACGGCGTTTGTGCAGGCCCTCACGGTCTGAAATTCGTTTACGGATTTGGCGAGGACGCGTTCTCGACGATTGAATATCGTTTTTCCGCCTGACGGTCAGGTGGCGTCAAACGGTCGCAATCACAGGGCCGTTTGACGCCCCTCAAGTCTTTTTGGCCTCGGGACAAGATCCAGTCGCCCATGACCTGCGCCTTGGGCGTCAGGGGGCGCAGCTTGCGGCACCAATAGATCAACCGGCTGGTGCCAGAGGTTTGGCATAATCTGGACTGAAGATCAGCGGCCTGCGGGTGGGGCCCGTCAATATTCCGCTGGAAAAGCAGATATTTTGGATGGGCACATCCAAGGCGATTGTCGAGGTGAAAACCAGTCAGGGTCTTGTCGGTCTGGGCAAGGGCCGGTCGCGAGACGACGATGCGTTGAACCGCGGGCCCAAAAATTTTGTGGACAACGGCCCGCTTGACCATTTTCATGATCCCGTAATGCCCGACCGTTTCCACCGCTTGCCACTCACCCAAGGAGGCTCATATGCCCGAGATTCAAAATGACGAAACCGCCACTGGCAAGCCGCTTCCATCCCACGCAAAGGTGGTTGTTATCGGTGGCGGTGTCGTCGGCTGTTCGATCCTGTTCCACCTTGCCAAATTTGGCTGGAAGGATGTGGTTTTGCTGGAACGTAACGAGCTGACATCAGGCTCCAGCTGGCACGCCGCAGGGCAAATCCATACCATTTCTTCTGATCCGAACATCAGCCGCCTGCAAAGCTACACCATTGATCTATATAAAGAAATTGAGGAATTGTCGGGCCATTCTGTTGGCCTGCATATCACGGGGGGGTTCTATGCCGCCTCGACCAAGGAATGGTATAACTACCTCAAGCGCGAGCGGTCCAAGGCGCGGTATATGGGTTTGAACCAAGAGTTTATCAGCCCCAAAGAGCTGGCGGAGCGTCATCCGCTGATTGATCCCAAACACTATCACGCAGCGCTGTGGGATGACCAAGACGGGGATCTAGACCCGTCAGGTGCCACCTATGCCTTTGCCAAAGCGGCCCGCGTCTATGGCGCGCAGTATTTCACCCATTGCGGGGTCACGGCGATCTCCCAGCGCCCGGACGGGTCGTGGGATTTGACCACGCCAAAGGGCCGGATCAACGCGGAACAGATCATCAATTGCGGCGGGCTTTGGGCGCGTGAAGTCGGGGCTATGGCGGGCGTACATTTGCCCGTGCAACCGATGGAACACCACTACCTGATCACCGACAAAATCCCGCTGATTGCCGAGCGGATGGAGACCATGGGCGAAGCGGGCCGTCTGCCCGCTGGCATTGATTACGAGGCCAACATCTACTTCCGCCAAGAACGCCAAGGCATGTTACTCGGCACTTACGAGCCGAAGGGCACACCTTGGAAAGTGGGCGGCACGCCGTGGACCTTCGGTCACGAGTTGTTGCAGCCTGATCTGGACCGCATTGCCGACCGTCTGGAAATGTCGTTCGAGCGCATCCCTGCCATTGGCGAGGCGGGCATCAAGGATATGATCAACGGGCCGTTCACCTTTGGCCCCGATGGCAACCCGATGATTGGTCCCGTGCCGGGCATGAAGAATTACTGGGTCGCGGTGGGTGTCATGGCGGGTTTTTGTCAGGGCGGCGGCGTAGGCCTGACCATGGCTGAATGGATGATCGACGGAGAGCCGTCGATTGATGTCTGGGCCATGGATGTGGCGCGCTTTGGTGAATTCGCGACGCCCGAGTGGGGCACGATCAAATCGACAGAGAACTACGAACGCCGCTTTGTAATGACCTTCCCCAACGAGACCTTGCCGAAAGGGCGCATGCAGAAAACCACGGCGCTTTATGACCGCATGGTCGCGAAGGGTGCGCGGATGGGCCAAGGCTTTGGCCTTGAGCATGCGCTGTGGTTCGCGGACAGCCCCGAAGATGCGTATGAGACCCCGACATTCGAGCGCAACCGCTCTCACGACTACGTCGCGCGCGAGGTCAAAGCCGTGCAAGAGGCCGTTGGCGGCATCGAGATCGCCAACTTCTCAAAGCACGAGTTCAAAGGCGCGGGCGCGCGCGCCTATCTGGACAAAACGCTGGCAGGTTATGTTCCAAAGGCTGGCCGTTTGGCGCTCACCCCGATGCTGACGCCCAAGGGAAAGCTTTACGGCGATCTCACCGTCGCCTGTCTGAATGAGGACCACTTCTTGCTGTTCGGCTCCGGTGCGATGCAAGAGGCGCATCGCCGCTGGTTCGAAAAGGATCTGCCTGCCGAGGTCACCTACCAGAACGTCAGCGACAACTGGCACGGGATCGCCTTGTCTGGCCCTCACTCCCGCAGGCTGCTGTCGCGTCTCACACGCGATGATGTCTCTGCTGAGGCCTTCAAATTCCGCGACCTGCGCCAGACCTTTGTCGGTGACGTCCCTGTGATCCTGAACCGCATCAGCTTCTCTGGCGAGTTGGGCTATGAAATCTACTGCAAGCCGCAATACCTGTTGCGTCTTGCCACGGCCATTGAGAACGCGGGCGCGGATCTGGGATATCGCTGGTATGGCGCGCGGGCGCTGATGTCGATGCGTCTGGAAAAGGGCTGGGGCGTTTGGACGCTGGAATTCCGTCCCGATTTCGATGCGGTCGCAAGCGGCATGGATGCCTTTATCAACTGGAAGAAAGACTTTGTCGGTAAAGAGGCGACACAAGCCATCCGCGACGCAGGCCCTGCGCAAAAACTGGTCACACTGACAATTGACGTGGACGGCATCGACGTCAGTAACGACGAGGCAATCCTCAAGGACGGTGAGGCCGTCGGCTATATCTCGTCGGGCGGGTTTGGCCACAGAACAGGAAAATCGGTGGCGATGGGCTATGTCAGCGCGGCCCATGCGGCTCCGGGTACGCAGGTGCAGGTCGAGATATTGGGGGCATTCTACGACGCTGAAGTGCTCGGCGGCCCGCTCTATGACCCCAACGGCACGAGAATGCGCAGCTGATCACATCGCCCCGATCGGGTGGTCTTGGCAAAGACCACCCAGAGGCGTGCAGGCGTTAGGCGGCTGGCATCCGCTCTTCAACGATGCCGGCCCACCAGCTACAGCCTGCTGGAATGGCCTCATCGTCAAAGTTATACTCGGGATGGTGCACGGCGGCGGTGTCGCCATTGCCCACCAGAATATAGGCCCCCGGCCGCTCTTCGAGCATATAAGCGAAATCCTCACCGCCCATGACCAGTGGCGCCTCTTCGCAGCCCCCCGACACTTTGGTGGCGACAGATGCCGCAAATTCGGTCTGTTCGGGGTGGTTCACCATAGACGGATAGCCATGATAAAAGCTGATTTCGGCCTCTGCGCCAAAGGTCTTGCAGGTGCCTTCAGCAATCGCCTTAAGCCGCGCTTCGGCCAAAGCGCGCATCTCTTTGGACATGGTCCGGATGGTGCCTTTGAGGTGCGTCCGCTGGGCGATCACGTTAAACGCCTTAGACGAACTCTCGATGGAAGTCACCGAAACGACCACCTGATCGACAGGGTCGGCATTGCGGCTGGCAATCGACTGGAGCGCCGTTACCAGATGGGCCGCGATCAACACGCTATCGACGGTTTCTTGTGGCTTGGCCGCATGCCCGCCCTTGCCCTCGACCACGATCTCGAACTGGTCGGTTGCGGCGAAAAACGCGCCCGCGCGGATCGCAAAGGAGCCAACGGGCCGACCTGGCCAGTTGTGCATGCCGTAAACCTCCTGAATGCCGAATTTTTCCATCATGCCGTCTTCACACATCTCGCGCCCGCCGCCGCCACCTTCTTCTGCGGGTTGGAAAATCACGACGACGGTGCCGTCAAAATTGCGTGTCTCCGACAGATATTTGGCCGCCCCCAGCAACATGGCCGTATGCCCGTCGTGTCCGCAAGCATGCATCGCGCCATCGGTCTTGGAGGCGTAATCCAGACCGGTTGCCTCGTGAATTGGCAAGGCATCCATATCGGCGCGCAGGCCGATCACCTTGCCGGATTTATTGGTTTTCCCCTTGATCACGCCGACAACGCCCGTGCGCCCCATACCCGTGACAATCTCGTCGCAGCCGAAGGCCTTAAGCTTATCGGCCACCACGCCCGCCGTGCGGTGCGTCTCGAACAGAATCTCGGGATGCTCATGCAAATCCCGTCGCCAAGCGGTGATTTCTGGCAAAAGCTCTGCAAAACGGTTCTTAACTGGCATGGGTTCGCTCCAAGTTTGCGGGATTTTCCCAAAGCCTGAACCAGCGCGCGCCGGGGCGCAAGACCCCAATCAGAGATTTGGACCTAGCACCAAGGCCGACCCGTCCGTGAACCGTCCGAACCGGAAGCGGCGCATGTCATAGCCCGCAGCCTCGCCGCGCACCATGCGGGCCACGATCCGTCCGAAGGCCGGCCCGATCCCAAATCCATGCCCGCACATCCCCGTCGCGATCGTCAACCCCGATAGCGGCGCGCGGTCCACGACGGGCACCACATCGGGCATCGTGTCGATCATCCCCGCCCAAGCGGCCTTGATTTTCACGGTGCCGAGTTCGGGAAAGGTCGCTGCAAAATCGCGGGCGAGTTTCGCCACTTTGGCGCGGTTTGGCGCAGGGTTCAGAATGCGCATCCGCTCGAACGGCGAGACCGCGTCGGCGGCCCAATCGCGTTTGGTCCCCCATGCGTCGTGAAACCCCTTGGGCGCTGCGGGCAAAAGCCGCGTGCCAAGCGGGTCTGCCAGCAGCGGTTTTGTATAGCCGCGTAAGGCCCGAAACGCGTCCGGGCCGACGTAAAGCTCGTGAAACCCTGACGGGGCGAGTGTATAGCCGCCGTCCTCGCGCCGCCGCCATGCCAGCCGGTTGTCAACCGCTCCGCCTTGATAGACGTCGGGCAAGGCTTCGGTCGCGGCGACGGTGGCGCGCACGGAGAGTTGCGGAATGCTGATCCCGTGCCTGCGTAAAAAGAGTTGCGACCAAGCGCCGCCCGCAAGCACGACCTCGGGTGCTGCGATGCGGCCCTTTTCAGTGACAACCCCCGCCACTTTGCCGCCCGCAATATCAAGTGCGCGCACGGCACAGCCTTCGATGAGTGTCACCCCGTCGCGCACAGCAGCCCGCGCCAAGGCAGGCAACGCCACCCAAGGTTCCGCGCGCATGTCGCTGTCGGTCCAAAGCGCGCCCGCCCATGTTTGCGCCGCTTTGGGCATCAAATCTGCCGTCTGCTTTGCGGTTAAAATCCGCGATGACAGCCCGTGTTCCTTGGCGTTTGGGAGCCAGTCTTCATAGCGCCCGACCTCTGCAGGTTTGGCCGCGAGATAGGCAACGCCCGTTTGCCGCAAGCCGATGTCCTCGGGGATGTCGCGTGCGAATTGCTGCCACATCGCGGCCGCTTCGGCCATGATCGGCAATTCGGCAGGATCGCGCCCCTGACTGCGGATCCAGCCCCAGTTGCGCGAAGACTGCTCGGCGGCAACGCGACCCTTCTCCAGAACCACGACCCGCAGTCCGGACCTGGCCAGTTCCCACGCGGTCAAGACACCTATGATCCCTGCCCCGATCACAACGACGTCGCAAGTCGCCGGCAATGTGCCCTGATGTTCGGGCGGTGTTTGTAAGGAGAAAGGAAAGGTCATTCGGCAAGGGCCTCGATGAGGCGGGCGATAAAGGCCTCGCCTTGTTGAAATTGATCCACGGTGATGAATTCGTTGGGCTGATGCGCCTGCGCGATATCACCCGGTCCGCAGACCACGGCAGAATAGCCGCGCTCTTGGAACTGCCCCGCTTCGGTGCCATAGCTGACGACATGGGTGCCGTTGTCGCCGGTCAGTCGCCGCGCGATTTCTTCGGCGCGCCCCATGTTTTCAGGCACCAACCCCGTCAGTTCAAAGTATTGGTTGGCCGTGATCCCTGCCTCGGGGCGTATGGCCTTCATCTCGGCCTCAAGCTCGGCCACTTTCGCGAGGACACGGGCCTCCCAGACGCGCACGTCGTCACCAGGAACAAGGCGGATGTTCACGTTGAAATAACAGTCTTTCGCGGTGATGTTATTGGCCGTCCCGCCGCTGATCGTGCCGACATGCAGCCCCGTGTAAGGCGGATCAAAAGCGGCTGCCACAGCGGAAGGTACAGCCGCAGCATTCTCGGCATTCACCTGATTGCACCACTCGATCATCTTGGCGGCCATCATGATGGCGCTGACGCCTTGATAGGCAATCGAGGAATGCACCTCGAACCCGCGGAAATGCATATCCCAGCCGATACCCCCCTTATGCCCCGTGACCACCTGCATCATCGAAGGCTCGCCCACAATCACCGTGTCGGCGCGCGGCAGACCGTGGCTGAGCATATGGTCGATCATGGGCGGCGCGCCAAGGCAGCCGATTTCCTCGTCATAAGACAGCGCAATTTGCAGAGGCCGCTTGATGCCGCGTTCCAAGGCGAGCGGTACAGCCGACAACGCCAGCGCGTCAAAGCCCTTCATGTCGCAAGTGCCGCGCCCGTAAAGCTTGCCGTCTTTTTCGGTCACGGTGAACGGATCGGTATCCCACGCCTGACCCACGACGGGGACAACATCGGTGTGGCCCGACAGCACGACGCCGCCTGCAATCTCTGGTCCGATATGGGCGTAGAGTGCGGCCTTCCGCCCCGTCGGGTCTGGCACGCGGGTCGCGGCTACGCCAAGGTCGGCCAAATAGCCCTCGACAAAATCAATCAGGGCAAGATTGCTTTGGCTGCTTACGGTCGGAAAGCCGACCAGCTTCTCCATCAGGTCTCTGGCAAGTGTCATGGATTGGCCCCCTGTGCGACACGTTCCAAAACAGCTTGGCGGTATCGTCGGGTAAGCGCAAACAGGAATCAGGTTGCAGCGAAACGAATCCGTGTTACCGTTTGGTCAAATTTGGAACCAAGCAAAGAATTGGCCACATAAAACAACGGATTAGAACCAACGGGGAGGTTCTCTATGCCCAACGGGGCGCTGCCAGTCTTGGATGTCCAAGGCCTTAAGACCGTATTCAAAACGCGCGGCGGCGAAGTCCACGCTGTGAACGATGTAAGCTTTGATCTCAAGGCGGGCGAGCTGTTGGGCGTCGTCGGCGAGAGCGGATCGGGCAAGTCCGTCACAATGATGTCGCTCTTGGGGTTGCTGCCAATGCCCCCTGCCGAAATTCGCGCAGGGCGGGTGATGTTTGACGGGCAAGACCTGTTGAAAGTCAGCGCTGAAGAGTTGCGCCGTGTGCGCGGCGGCAAGATCGGTTTTGTGTTCCAAGACCCGATGACCTCGCTCAACCCTGTGTTTACGGTGGGCTACCAGATCGCGGAACCCTTGCGCAAACATATGGGCATGTCCAAGCAAGACGCGGCTGTGCGCGCGAAGGAATTGCTCGAACTGGTCGGTATTCCTGACGCAGAGCGCCGCTTGGACGACTACCCGCACCAGTTTTCCGGCGGCATGCGCCAGCGCGTCATGATCGCGATTGCGCTGGCTTGTGATCCGCAAGTCCTGATCGCCGACGAGCCGACAACGGCCCTCGATGTGACCATTCAGGCGCAGATTTTGGAGCTGATGCAGGAACTGCGCGAGAAGTTGGGCATGGCGGTGATCTGGATCACCCACGACCTCGGCGTGATCGCGGGCATCGCGGACCGTGTGATGGTGATGTATGGCGGGCAAGTGGTCGAACATGCGCCTGTGCAAGAGCTTTTCAGCAATCCGCAGCACCCCTATACGTCCGCCCTGCTCAAAACGATCCCGTCGATTTCAGGCAAACGCGCCGCGCGTCTGACCGTGATTGAAGGCCAGCCGCCGCTTGTTGTCGGTGCGCCAACGTCCTGCCCGTTCCGCGAGCGGTGCAGCAAGGCAATGCCTGTGTGCGCCGTCAAGGTGCCGCAGCGCTACGAGATCGGCGCAGGCCATGACACCGCCTGCTTCCTTGCGGATCCTTTGGAGGTCGCACATGCTGGATAACCCGAAGAAAGCGCTGGTTTCCGTGCGCGATGTCAAGATGCACTTCCCCATCCACACAGGGGTGCTGCGTCTCAAAACGGGTGCCGTGAAGGCTGTGGACGGCATCACATTCGACATCATGGAAGGCGAGACACTTGGCCTTGTAGGCGAGAGCGGCTGCGGGAAATCCACAGCAGGACGCGCTGTGCTGCGGCTTTACGACATAACCTCTGGCGAAATCACGATGGACGGGATCGAGATCGGCTCTACTCCGCAAAGCAAGCTGCGCGAGATGCGTCCGATGATGCAGATGGTATTCCAAGACCCGCAGGCGTCCTTGAACCCGCGCATGACGGTAGAGGCGATCATCCGCGAACCCCTAGACGAGCATACGACCCTGACCGCGCAAGAAAAGCGCGAGAAGGTGGCGGAGTTGATGGATGCCGTGGGCCTGAACCGCGCCTTTGCAAAACGCTACCCGCAGGCGTTTTCTGGCGGGCAGCGGCAGCGCATCGGGATTGCCCGCGCACTGGCCCTGAACCCCAAATTTATCGTTTGTGACGAGCCGATTGCCGCCCTTGATGTGTCGATCCAAGCGCAGGTCGTGAACCTGCTGGAAGACCTGCAAGAGCAGTTCGGCCTGACCTATCTGTTCATCAGCCACGACCTGTCGATGGTGCGCCATATCGCGACGCGGGTGGCGGTGATGTATCTGGGCAAGATCGTGGAACTGGCCGAGCGCGAGACGCTCTTTGCCGAACCCATGCACCCCTATACAAAGGCGCTGCTTTCGGCCGTCCCAGAACCTGACCCTGCCCTTGCCCGCAAGACCAACAGGATCATCTTGCAAGGCGATGTGCCCTCGCCGTCGAACCCGCCCAAGGGCTGCAATTTCTGCACGCGCTGCCCTGCGGTGATGGATATCTGCAAAGAGGTCGAACCCGCATACCGAGAAGTGAAGCCGCGCCAGTTTACGGCGTGCCACTTATTCAACGAGACATACGAATAGACCCCTGCCGAGCATAACGGCAGGCCCTGAGGTTAAAAATAAGAGCATCAACTAGGAGAATGAAAAACATGAAAATGAAGACAATATTGATGGGCGCAGTCGCCTCTCTTGCTTTTGCCCCTGCGGCAATGGCAGAGCGCGGCAGCGACGGCCAGCTCAACATCATCTATTGGCAAGCGCCATCGATCATGAACCCCTATCTTTCGGGCGGCACGAAAGACATCGAAGCCGCGTCCATGGTCATCGAACCACTGGCCCGTTACAACGAGACAGGCGCGCTTGTGCCGTTCCTTGCCGAAGATATCCCGACGGTCGGCAACGGTGGCGTTTCCGAAGACCTGACCACAATCACATGGAAGCTAAAGCCCGGCTTGCTTTGGTCTGATGGCACACCTGTGACCTCCGCCGACGTGGCCTTCACAGCCGAATACTGCATGCACCCAGAAGGTGGCTGCGCCCAAGCCGCCAAATTCGATGGTGTCTCATCGGTCGAAGCCATTGACGATCTGACCGTAAAAGTCACGTTCAACAGCCCGAAGCCAAACCCATATGGCCCCTTCGCAGGCGGTCAGTCCCCGATCATTCAAAAGGCCCAATTTGCCGAGTGCGTTGGCGCCAAAGCCCCTGAGTGCACCGACGCCAACTTTAGCCCAATCGGCACAGGTCCATTTGTGGTCACAGACTTCCGCACGAACGACGTGATCCAGATGGAAGCCAACCCGAACTACCGCGATCCGGCCAAGCCGGCCTTTGCAACCGTGACCTTCAAAGGGGGCGGCGACGCGACTGCTGCGGGCCGTGCGGTTATGGAAACAGGCGAATTTGACTACGCGTGGAACATGCAACTGGCACCTGATGTGCTGGCAAGCATGGCAGCAGGCGGCGTTGGCACACCGATCTCCGCATTCGGCACGCTCGTCGAGCGCATCGAGATGAACCTGACCAACCCGTCACCAGACCTGCCAGAGGGCGAGCGTTCCACGGTTGCGCATCCGCACCCGTTCCTGTCTGATTTTGCAGTGCGTCACGCGCTGTCGATGGCGATTGACCGCGAATTGCTGGTTGAAGTCGGCTACGGTCAGGCAGGCCGTCCGACATGTAACCTCGTGCCCGGTCCGGAAATCTATGCGTCTACCGACAACACAGGCTGCTTGACCCAAGACATCGAAGGCGCAAATGCGCTGCTTGATGAGGCCGGTTGGGTGGACAGCAACGGCGACGGCATCCGTGACAAAGACGGTGTCGAGTTGAAGATCCTGTTCCAGACATCCACAAACGCCGTGCGTCAGGACTTCCAAGCCTTGATCAAGGACATGTGGAGCCAGATTGGCGTTGAAACAGAACTGCGCAACCTCGACGGTTCCGTCTTCTTTGGTGGTGATCCAGGTTCGCCTGATACATTCCAGCGTTTCTATGCAGACGTTGAAATGTATGCCAACAACTTTGACGGCACCGACCCGCAAGCCTATCTCGCAGCTTACCGCTGCGGTGGCGAGCCAAAGCCTGACAGCCAGTGGCAGGGTGAGAACATCAACCGTTTCTGCGATCCAGCCTATGACGCGCTGATCGACGAGCTTGGTGCGACTGCCGACATCGACAAGCGTGGCGAATTGGCCCGTAAGATGAACGACATGCTGACCAAAGACACGATGACAATCGTGCCGCTGGTTGACCGTGGTCGGGTGTCTGCGAAAGCCAACACCCTTGGCGGCGTGATCCTGAACACTTGGGACTCAGAGCTTTGGAACGTGGCTGACTGGTACCGCGAAAAGTAAGCGGATGATGGGTTAAAACCCATCCTACGCAAACACACTTGGAGGGCAGGTTTCCCGTGCCCTCCTTCCCCAACAAAGCACTTAACCAAGGCGCCCCCTTATGCTCACCTTCACACTCCGCAGGTTGCTGATGTCGATCCCGACGCTTTTGTTCATTGCTTTTGTGATCTTCATGCTGCTGGAGTTGGCCCCCGGCGACCCGATGGCCCAAATGCCGCTTACGATCCCGCCTGAGGTCAAGGAAAAGATGCGCCTGGCGCTCGGTTTGGGCGAGCCGTGGTGGGTGCGTTTTCCGCTCTGGCTCAAGCAGTTTTTCATCGTTGAGCCGCAGTATTGGTGGGACGCGGCATTTGGCACCAACTTTGCCGACGGTGCGCAGCGGATCATTTCGTTCCAGTCGCGCAGCCCCGTTTTCGAGACCATCGCACAGCGCTTGCCGCAGACGCTTTGGGTCGTCGGCATGTCCTATATCGTGGGCGTTTTGATCGCGCTGCCCATCGGGATCATCTCGGCCTATAAGCAATATTCGGTCTTTGACCAGACGGGGACCTTCGTGTCGATGATCGGCTTCTCGGTCCCGCCCTTCTTTAGCGGGGTGCTACTGATTGTGATTTTCTCGGTGCAACTGAAATGGTTGCCCTCGATTTACGACACCACCCATGTGGTCAACTCATGGGACACGTTCATGTTCCAACTCAAGCAGATGATCATGCCCGTGATGGTGCTGGCACTGCAAACCACCGCGCAAGTCAGCCGCTATATGCGCGCCTCGATGCTTGATAACCTCGGGCAGGACTATGTGCGTACCGCGCGTGCAAAAGGCATGACCGAAAGCGTTGTGGTAATGAAACACGTTTTGCGTAACTCGATGATCCCCGTTGTGACCGTGATTGCATTGGGCATCCCCTCCATCTTTGGCGGGGCAATCATCACCGAGCAGATTTTCAAGGTAAACGGGCTTGGCCAATTGCTCATCATCGCGCTGCAAGGCAATGATATTCCGATGGTCATGACGATCACCTTCCTGCTTGCGGTGCTGATCGTCATGATGAACCTGATTGCCGATATTCTCTACGGCGTGCTTGATCCGAGGATCCGCTATGACTGATAACACCATGGACATGACGGCCAAGCCACGCAACCAGTGGTGGGATGTCTGGGATCAATTCAAGACACACAAAGGCGCTGTCTTCGGGCTCGGGTTCCTGATTTTCATCACGCTGTTTTGCCTGATCGGCCCGTCGCTTTGGAACGTCGATCCTGGCAAACTGGATATCCGCAACAAGGATGTGCGCCCGATCTATGTGGCGATTTTCGACGGTGAGGCGAAGGTGAGCTGGGCGCGCCCCATGGGGACCGACAACCTCGGGCGCGATATCATGGCCAACATCATGCAAGGCGGGCGGATCAGCCTTGCCGTAGGCTGGACTGCGATGGTCCTCGCGCTGCTCATTGGGACGACAATCGGTGTCCTGGCAGGGTATTTCAAGCGGCTGGACGGTCTCTTGATGCGCTTTACCGATCTGGTACTGGCCCTGCCCTTGCTGCCGCTCCTGCTGGTGATGATGCTCTTGTTCCGCGACCCGCTGCGGGCCGCCTTTGGCCCCGAACAAGGTATCTTCATCCTGATTGTGACAGGAATCGGGATCACAAGCTGGATGCAAACAGCACGGATTGTGCGTGGCGATGTGATGGCGATCAAAGAGCGCGAATTCGTACTTGCCGCCCGCTCGATCGGCACGCCTGCGCGGCGGATGATCACGCGGCATTTGCTGCCAAACGTGCTTTCGCCGATCATGGTCTCGGCCACACTCGGCCTTGCCACGGCTATTATCACCGAGAGTGCGCTGTCATTCCTCGGGCTCGGCTTTCCGTCCGATTTCCCGACATGGGGGAAAATCCTGTTCGACAGCGTCGACCGCATGACAGCCTTCCCCGAGCGGGTGATTTGGCCCGGCCTCGCAATCTCTCTGACGGTGCTGTCGGTGAACTACATTGGTGACGGATTGCGTGACGCCTTGGACCCGCGCATCCGCGGGCTTTAATGCATCCGCCGGTGTATCCGGCGGATCATCAGCCAGACCAGAACAAGCACAATCGGGGTCACACCGGCCCCGATATAGGTCTTGGAAATCCCGTAGGTTTTCTCAATCGGGCCCAGCATATAGAGCGCAAGGCTCACGGCGTAATAGCTAATCGCGACAACCGAAAGCCCCTCAACAGTTTGCTGCAACCGCAGTTGCTGGTCGGCGCGTTGGTCCATGCTTGTCAGCAACGACTGGTTCTGCGCCGAGCGCTCGACGTCCACTCTTGTGCGCAACAAATCCCCCGCCCGCAGTGCGCGATCAGACAGGCTGCGCAGCCGCGCCTGTGTCGATTCCACCGTACGCATCGCAGGGTCAAACCGGCGCATCATGAACTCGCCAAATGTCTGGCGCCCAAGGAACCGTCCTTCACGCAGAATGTTGATCCGCTGGTTCACGATTGTCTCATAGGCCCCCGTCGCACCAAAACGGTAGGCGGTTTGGGCGACAATGTTTTCCAGCTCTGCCGAAATCGTCAAAAGCTGCTTGAGCGTCTGATCCGGCGCGATCTCATCGTTGTTCAAATCGGCGATCAAATGGCCCACCTGCCCGTCAATTGTCGACATGATTGGCGCAAGTTTTCGCGCGGCGGCAAGTCCAAGCATGGCCATCGACTTATAGGTCTCGATCTCGCAGAGCCGTTGCACGACGCGGCCGATGCGGCGCTCGCCGGTCTTGCTCCGCGCGAAAACGGCCATGCGCATGTGACCGGCCGGATCAATCCGAAAGTCGCTGGCGATCACCAGTTCGTCTTCCAACACGCGGGCGATGGCGAGGCTTTCCGGCACAAACCACGCGTTTGCCTTCTCGATGATACCCTCGTCCCCGTCGTGCCGCTCCACGCGGATCAGCGCGCTTGTCACACGCGTACCGGGGGCCGACGACAGCCAGTCCTCGGGAAACATTTTGAAAGTCGTCGCATCAAAGGGTGTCTCGGCATTGCCTTCACCGAAAATCGTGTAGGTGACGAATTCGGTATGACTTTCCCATTTCAGCAGGTGCCTGCCGATCTGGCCGGAGTAATGCGTGGCCTCGGGCTGCGGATGCGCGGCCCCGAAGCGGTCCAAAAGGTCGATCAAATGCGCAAGATCAGCCGCCCGATCGCGGCCCGCAGCATGGCTCGCGGGTTTGAGCGCGAGAAAAGCGGCCCGTGATGGTGCCGCCAGTTTTGGAAACGGACGCGCGTGCAGTTCGTTGGAAAGCGCATAGCGCAGCGGATGGTCAGCAAGAGGTGGCATAGGCAAGCCTTAAGAAAGAACGCATGCCCGAACCTTTGCCGCAAAATCCGCAGGTGTAAAGAAAAAATCGTTACTTTTTAAAAGGTTAGCGGCACACAATGGTATACTGCGTGCCGCCGGCGTTTTAGATTACTTCGACGGCAAGCGGAGGAAAGCCGTTAAAACAAACGCTTGAGTAGGTCGACGTGTAAGCGCCCGTGTTGCGGATCAGCACGCGGTCGCCTGCGCGCAGGCTAATTGGCAACAGCATGGGACGCTTTTCATAAAGCACATCGGCGCTGTCGCACGACGGGCCTGCCATGATGCAAGGGCCAACGGGATCGCCGTCGCGGGGTGTCTCGAACTGATAGCGGATCGCCTCGCCTTCGGTCTCGGCCAAGCCAGAGAAGCGGCCGATGTCGAGGTAGACCCAACGGTGCATATCGCGGTCGGATTTGCGCGACACGAGCAGGACCTCGGAGACGATCACACCGGCCTCAGCGACCAAGCCACGGCCAGGTTCTGCCATGATGCGCGGCACATTGCCAAAGCGGCTGATGATCTGCTCCATGACGGCTGCCGCGTATTCGGTCGGGGCTTCGATGGTCTCGCCATAGAATGCGGGGAAACCGCCGCCGATGTTGAGCAAAGTCAGGTCGTGGCCTGCAGCCTTCGCCGCGTGCCAGATCTCGGCCAAAGCATCCAGCGATGGCCCCCACATTGCCGCTTTGCGGGTCTGCGAGCCGACGTGGAACGAAAAGCCGATTGGCGAAAGCCCAAGCGCTTTGGCATAGCTCAACAAGCGGATTGCCGTCGCGGAATCGCAGCCGAATTTGCGCGAGAGCGGCCAGTCTGCCTGCGAGACTTCGACGATCAGGCGGATATAAACTTGGGAGCCTGGAGCCGATACTGCGATCTTTTCAAGCTCTTGTTCTGCGTCGGCAGAGAAAAGTGTGATCCCCTGCTCATGCGCCCATGCAATGTCGGACGAGCGCTTCACGGTGTTGCCGAAAGAGACATGCTCGGGGGCCGCGCCATGCTTGAGGCAAAGCGCGATTTCGGCCTTTGAGGCGGCGTCGAAATGCGACCCAAGCTTGACCAGACGGGCGATGATCTCTTCGGCAGGGTTCGCCTTGACGGCATAGTGGATGTCGGCGTGTCCAAGACCCGCTTTGAGCGCATGATACTGCTGCTCGACCAAATCGACGTCGAGCACAAGCGTCGGCCGGTCAAAGGTTTTTGCAGCGCAGTACGCATCAAGACGCGCGTGTACGTTCAAGGGTTGCGCCTCAGCGCTCGCAGTTTCTACAGTCATCTGTCATCTCCAGTAGACCCGGCCATTGTGTGGGTGACTACCCTAACACGAGACCGCTCAGTTCCAAGGGAGAAGTTACCGTCGCTACGTAAACACATGTGATGACTGTCACTGGCCAGAGGCGCGTGCGTTGGCTTCTATGTCGCCGCATTTAGGCTATTGGTGGATTCGTGCAAGGGCAAATTGCGTCCCGTCAGAGAAATCTTTTGACCGTCACAAAACAGGCCTCATGGAGCCACCAAAATTACGGTTTCCTAGCGCTGAGGGAGGGCGTATCAAGGGGCATGACCCGACTGATTTTGCTCAATAAACCCTTTGGCGTTTTGTCCCAGTTCACGGATGTGAAAAGCCCCACCGCGCGCCCGACATTGTCGGCCTATGTGGACGTGCCGCGGGTCTATCCTGCGGGTCGTTTGGACCGTGATAGCGAGGGGCTTTTGATCCTGACCGATGATGGCAAGCTGCAGGCACAAATTGCCGATCCCGCCCACAAAATGCCCAAAACCTATCTGGTGCAGGTTGAGGGAGATCCGGCAGAGGCCGATTTGCAGCCCCTGCGCGATGGGGTGACGCTCAAGGACGGGCCAACACGCCCCGCCGAGGTGACCCGCATCGCCCCCCCTCCCCTTTGGGAGCGCGACCCGCCAGTGCGGTTTCGCAAATCGGTGCCCGATGCGTGGATCAGCGTGACCATCCGCGAGGGCCGCAACAGGCAGGTCCGCCGCATGACCGCACATATCGGGTTCCCCACGCTCCGGTTGGTGCGTTGGTCCATTGGTGACTGGTCGCTGGACGGGATTGCCCTTGGCGCGTGGCGCGACGCTTAGTTGCGCCCGTAGACTTGCATAAAGACACTCGCCTCGTTCACCTCGGGCTGGTTGTTGATCACAGCATAGCCACTGACGCTTTCACCGGTCACGCCGCGCGTGGTGCTTTTGCCCGGCGCAGGATTGACGCGTGTGCCAACGAACTGGCCCCGCATGTTCCCCTCAATGGCGTAGCTGTCCCCGTCAAAGCCGACGGTCCCAGCATAATCGGCATACCAATCATTGGGGCGGTTTGTGAGGTTATCGTCAAAATCGTCACCAATGATAGACAGGTTATTGCCGATATTGATCTGGCCGCTGGTCGGGCGGACGTCCGCGTTGTCTATCGTCAGGTTGGTGGCACCGCTGAGGTTATCAATCGTGCCCGTCATGGTGCCTGCACCGAAATTGGCGGTCAGATGCGTGTCGCCCAGAATGACGATGTCGTCGGAGTCGGTCGCCAGGACGGGATCGATAAAGATAAACGCACCGCCATTATAGATGGCGCTACCTGATGTTGGCATGGCCGTCCAAGCGGTTCCCGGCGTCTCGAAGACTTGCGTGCCAATCTGCTGGTCTCTTTCGGCGCGCGCCAGATATGTCTCAAGCGGGCTGCTGCCGCCGCCGCAGGCCGAAAGCAGGATAAGGCCGGTCAGGGCAAAAACGGTAGGACGGGAAAAAGACATGCTGGGAACTCCACAAGGTTAAAGCAACATTAATGCTGATGCCGCCGTCAAAATAGATATTTCTGCCTCTAGTTTGAAAACAATCCGTTTCCGGCGATGCAAAAAAGGGCCGCGCTGACTGCACGGCCCTTTTGATGTGATGTCGAAAGCCTAGTTGATTTTCGGCAAAAGCTCGTCGAGCGACTTTTTCGCATCGCCGTAGAACATGCGCGTGTTCTCTTTGTAGAACAGCGGGTTCTCGATCCCCGAATAGCCGGTGCCTTGGCCGCGCTTGGACACGAACACTTGCTTGGCTTTCCAGCACTCCAGTACCGGCATGCCCGCAATGGGGCTGTTCGGATCGTCCTGCGCCGCCGGGTTCACGATGTCGTTGGAGCCGATCACGATGGCGACGTCCGTTTTCGGGAAGTCATCGTTGATTTCGTCCATTTCCATCACGATGTCGTATGGCACTTTGGCCTCGGCCAAGAGTACGTTCATGTGACCGGGCAAGCGGCCTGCGACGGGGTGGATCGCAAAGCGGACCTCTTTGCCCTGCGCGCGCAGTTTGCGCACCAGTTCAGCCACTGAGGATTGCGCCTGTGCCACGGCCATGCCGTAACCGGGGATGATCACAACGCTGTCGGCTTCGTTCAAAGCGGTTGCAACGCCGTCGCTGTCGATGGCGATTTGCTCGCCCTCAACGGCCATCTGCTCGCCCGCAGGCCCACCAAAGCCCCCCAAGATGACCGACACAAAGGAGCGGTTCATCGCCTTACACATGATGTAAGACAGGATCGCACCAGAGGAGCCGACCAGAGCGCCGACCACGATCAACAGGTCGTTGCCGAGGCTGAAACCGATCGCCGCTGCTGCCCAACCCGAATAGGAGTTGAGCATCGACACGACCACAGGCATGTCCGCCCCGCCGATCCCCATGATCAGGTGGTAGCCGATGAACAGCGCCGCCAGTGTCATGACGAAGAGCGGCAGGAAGCCACCTGTGTTGAAATACCACACAAGGCAGAGCGCCGAGATGATGGCCGCAGAAGCGTTGAGCAGATGCCCACCAGGCAGCTTTTGTGCCGTGGTGTTCACGCGACCCGCCAATTTGCCGTAGGCAATGACGGAGCCCGTGAAAGTCACAGCCCCGATAAAGACGCCCAAGAACAGCTCGACCCGCAGGATCGCAACCTCGACACCCGACTTATGGGCAAGAAGTGCCGCGAATCCTTCAAGTGCCTGACGCTGCCCCATGCCCATGCCAAAAACGCGGGTCAGTTCGAGGTGCGCGATGTAGCCCACGAAAACCGCGGCCAAACCGACGAGGCTGTGCATAGCCGCCACAAGTTCGGGCATTTGGGTCATCTGTACCTTGGTGGCCAGTTGATACCCGATCAAGCCACCACCGATGATCATCAGAAGCGACAGGAGCCAATAACCGGCACCGGGTCCGACCAGTGTTGCGGCGACCGCGAGCGCCATGCCCGCAATGCCATACCAAACCGCGCGTTTCGCGCTTTCTTGTCCCGAGAGGCCACCCAGAGAGAGGATGAAAAGGACGGCTGCGACGACGTAAGCCGCTGTTGTAAATCCGAATTCCATAAGTCTAACCCCTTAAGATTTCTGGAACATGGCGAGCATGCGCCGTGTCACGAGGAAACCCCCGAAGATGTTGATACCGGTCATAAAGACTGCGAGCGCGGCCAGAATGACCACGAGGAAAGACCCCGAACCGATCTGCACCAAGGCCCCCAGAATAATGATCGAGGAGATCGCGTTGGTCACGGCCATCAGCGGCGTGTGCAACGAGTGCGCGACGCCCCAGATCACTTGGAATCCGATAAAGACCGAAAGCACGAACACGATGAAGTGCTGCATGAAGCTCGCGGGCGCGACAAGGCCGATGGCCAGCAAAAGCGCGCCGCCGATGGCGAGCATCCCCACTTGATTGCGGGTTTGCAGTTTGAACGCGGCAGTTTCGGCCGCACGTTTCTCTTCTGAGGTCAGCTCTTTTGGCGCGGCCTTTTTCGGGGCTGCCGCAATGGCTGCAATCTTTGGTTTCGGCGGCGGGAAGGTGATTTCGCCGTGGTGGGTCGCTGTCGCCCCGCGGATCACATCGTCTTCCATGTTGTGCACTGGCACGCCGTCTTTCTTTGGCGTGAGGTCAGTCATCATGTGACGGATGTTGGTCGCATAAAGCGTCGAGGACTGTGCCGCCATACGCGACGGGAAGTCGGTGTAGCCGATGATGGTCACGCCGTTATCGGTCACGATCTTTTCGTCCATAACGGTCAGCTTGCAGTTGCCGCCGCGCTCTGCCGCGAGGTCGATGATCACCGATCCGGGCTTCATGCTGTCGACCATATCTTTGGTCCAAAGCTCTGGCGCGTCGCGGCCCGGAATCAGCGCGGTCGTAATCACGATGTCCATATCGGGTGCGATTTCGCGGAATTTGGCGAGCTGTGCTGCGGCAAATTCTGGCGAGGACACCGAGGCGTAACCGCCTGTTGCGGCCCCGTCTTGCTGCTCTTCTTTGAAATCAAGGAAGACGAATTCAGCGCCCATCGATTCAACCTGCTCGGCCACTTCGGGGCGCACATCGAATGCGTAGGTGATCGCACCCAGCGAGGTCGCGGTGCCGATTGCGGCAAGGCCGGCAACACCAGCGCCCACGACCAGAACCTTGGCTGGCGGCACCTTGCCCGCAGCGGTGATCTGGCCTGTGAAGAAGCGGCCAAAGTTATTGGAGGCCTCGATCACGGCGCGGTAGCCTGCGATGTTGGCCATCGACGACAACGCGTCCATTTTCTGCGCGCGGCTAATGCGGGGGACCATATCCATCGCGATCACTGTGGCGCCCTGCTTGTTGGCAAGCTCCATCAGGGCCGCGTTCTGTGCTGGATAGAAGAAGGAGATCAGCGTCTGGCCTTCGCGCAGCCGCTTGGTCTCGACGTCTGATGGCGGGCGCACCTTGGCGATGATATCCGCCGCCTTAAACAGGGCGGCGCCGGTTTTCACGATCTCCACACCTGCGTCTTTATACGTTTGGTCGTTGAAGCCAGCGGCTAGTCCTGCTCCGGATTCGATAACGCAGTCGTATCCGAGTTTTTGCAGATCTCGGGCGGATGCGGGCGTCATTGCCACGCGGTTCTCGCCTTCGTAAGTCTCTTTTGGTGTCCCGATTTTCATCGATTGTCCCCTTGCGCGATTTTGCAGTGCAAAAGACCTACCCTGCGCAATATTATTTCACAAGCAGGTAAGGGTGTGAAAGAACCTGCTTGCGCTAATGCGGGGCTAGAGCCAGCGCCGCGTTTTCTCGGCATAGCGGGCAAAATTGGCGCGGAATTTCCGACGCAGCATGTTTTCTTCGGGAATGATGAAGCGGCGCTCGATAATCCAGATAAACACCGGCACCAGAACGAGCGCCAGAACCGCGTCCCAGCGCAAGGCCAGCCCCGCAAGGATGGCCGCATCACCAAGGTAGATCGGGTTGCGTGTCCGCTTGAAAATGCCCGACGTCACGAGACTGTCGGCTTCGTTATGCGGAATGATGGTCGTGCGCCTTTTGCGCATCTCCATCGCGGCCAGCAGCGTCAGAATGACACCTCCCCCAACCAAGAGCCCACCCAAGAGTTGCGTGAGCGGAAAGTCGAGCGACAGCCCGAACGGCTGCACAGCGCCGACGTGCCACGTGATCACGAGGGCGCCAAGCAGCCAAACGGGTGGAATGTCGATCCATTTCATCGGGTGTACCTTATCTGCTTGTGACGAATTGTGCTCACGCTACGATAGGCTTTGGGACTTGCACAGCGAAACCGTCCACTGCACCGATGACTTGGTCATGAATGACCGCGGAATTGACTGTATGGACGGGGCCTGCGATCTATCCCCATATGTTCATTTGGATGGCGTTGTAATGACCGATTTTAGCAAGACGAAAGCCCTGTTTCACCTGCCCGAGGGTATGATTTACCTCGACGGAAACTCGTTGGGACCACTGCCCAAAGCGACGGCTGACCGCGTGGCCAAGACCGTGGCGGATGAATGGGGCGATATGCTCATCACGGGCTGGAACAAGGCGGGATGGATGACGCAACCGACAACGCTTGGGGATCGGATCGGTCGGCTGATCGGGGCCGAGGCGGGCCATGTCACCTTGGGGGATACCTTGTCGATCAAGGTCTATCAGGCGCTGGCCTCTGCGATTGAGCTGAACCCCGACCGCAAGGTGATCTTGTCGGATACAGGCAACTTCCCCTCCGACCTTTATATGGCCGAAGGGCTGATCGGCTCGCTCGGGCGCGGCTTGGCATTGCGCACGGTGGCCCCTGAAGATGTGCTCGGCGCATTGGGCAGCGACATCGCCGTCCTGATGCTCACCCAGGTCGATTACCGCACGGGCCGGCTGCACGACATGGCGGCTCTGACCAAGGCCGCACATGATCTGGGGATTGTGACCGTCTGGGATCTGGCGCATTCGGCGGGGGCTTTGCCCGTGGATCTGGCGGGGTGTAAAGTCGATTTTGCCGTAGGCTGCACCTATAAATACCTCAACGGCGGTCCGGGTGCGCCTGCGTTCATCTATGTCGCCCCGCGCCATATTGCAGGCACTCGACCAGCCCTATCAGGCTGGCTCGGCCACGCCGCCCCTTTCGCTTTTGACCTCGATTACCGCGCAGGCACAGGGATCGAGCGGATGCGGGTCGGCACGCCGCCCGTACTGCAAATGGCCGCCCTTGATGCCGCAATGGCGATTTGGGACAGCGTGGATATGGACGCGTTGCGCGCGCGGTCGATTGTCTTGTCGGAGGCCTTTATTGCGGGGGTCAAAGCCGCCTGCCCCGACTTGCGGCTTGCCTCGCCGCGTGATCCGAAGCTGCGCGGCTCTCAGGTCTCGTTCCACCATGAGCAAGGCTATGCGATCATGCAGGCGCTGATTGCCCAAGGCGTGATCGGTGATTTCCGCGCACCTGACATCATGCGCTTTGGCTTCACGCCGCTGTTTATCGATGCAGATGACGTGGGCCGCGCGGTCGATATTCTGGCCGCGATCATGCGCGGCAAAACGTGGGACCAGCCGCAGTTCAAGACGCGCGCGACTGTGACCTAGTCTCACGGGAAACGCCGTAGGCCTTGCGGGCTGTCACCAGCCGCAAATCCTCGGGGTGCATGCCCAACGACAGCATCGTTTTGCGGTCAAAGCGGGCACGAGCTGCCTCGCGATCATGCGCCGTGCCGAAAACCCGATCAATCCAGCCCATCCCAAAGCTGACGTGAAACGTCGCGTGATGGTCTTGGAAGTGGTGGGCCATGTGATCGCGGGTCACTTTCCGTCCGAACCAGCCTTTCGGCACATGCAGATGCGCAAGCGTGTGGCAGTATTCGTAGAAGGTGAAGGCGCTGATCGCGCCTACAAAGATTGCAACCACCGACCACAGCAACGCCCACCCCGCCCCGACAAAGGGCCAGAGCACAAGGAAATGCACCGCCAGCGTGACCAGCCCAAAGCGAACGGCGTACCAGTGGTCATCGCCTGTGAAGAACTCCGGCTTGTTGGGGAATTCGTGGTGGCCGATGTGGGCACGGTAGAGCGCGTTGAACATCGATTGCTCGGTCGGCGGCGCGCGGTGATAAAGAAAGCGGTGCATGACGTATTCGACGAGGAATTGCAGCACGGCGCCATAGATCAGCGCGAGGATCAAGATCGGTGAGAACCACGTCACCAGCGCCACCGCGCCCATCAACCAGAACGGAAACAGCCTTTGCAGGCCGCCCATATGCATCATGACGTGTAGGGTTGGGATCATGGCGGGCCTCCTCGACTTTCAAGGGTCAAATGTTGCCCGCGTCCCGCCTGCGTATCAATCAAAACGTCGCGGCACGCAACACTGCGTAGGATGCGTTTTAACGCATCTCCTATGGCTCGTGCAAAGCCTCACGCGAGCGGTAGAGCGGTTTGGTCAGATAGTGCAGAACGGTTTTCTGCCCTGTGTGCAACTCGACAGAGGCTTGCAGACCCGGACGGATCGCGATTTGGCTTTGGCGCTCGTCGAGGTTGTCGAGGTCCACAGCGACGGTCACCTTATAGTGTGGCGGCACATCGGGGCGGCGTTCGTCTTTGAACGTATCGGCGGAGATAAACTGCACTTTGCCTGTCAGGCTGCCGTAGATGGTGTAGTCATAGGCGCTGAACTTGATCGTCGCGTCTTGGCCGGGGATCACGTTGGCGATGTCGGCCACTTTGATCTGGGCTTCGACAAAGAGCTCGTCACCCAGCGGCGTGATTTGCGCGATTTCCTCACCGGGGCGGATAACGCCGCCGATGGTGGTAATCCCAAGGCTGTTCACAATCCCGCGCATCGGTGATTTGATCACCGTGCGGGACAACTGATCAGTGGATACACGCAGGTTTTGCCCAAGCTGCGCCAATTCCTGCAGCGTCTCGGAATAGGCACTGGCCCGCTCAAGCTCGGCCCCTGTCACAATCTCGTTGTAACGGATTTCCGCGTCGGCGTTGGCTTTGCGCGCCTTGGTGGTTTCGATCAGCGAGACGATCTCGCGCTTGAGCATGTCTTCCATGGCTTCCAGCTCGCGTGCGGTCTCGGCTTTGACGCGGCGGGCGCCTTCGACCTTACTGGTGTAGTCGGACTGGCGGGCACGCAACAAGGCACGCTCGGAGGCCACAATTTCGGGGCTGCGAGACGCAATTTCCTGCGGGACATCAAACTCGAAAGCGCCCCGAATTTCCGCATCAAGCCGCAAACGGCGGATTTCAGCGGCCAGCACCTGATCTTCGAGATCCGCCACCGAGGTTGCAAATTGTGTGCCGCGCAGGCGCGCAATCACATCGCCCGTTTGCACGATATCGCCTTCAGAAACCAGCAATTCGGCCAGAATACCGCCTTCGAGGTTCTGAATGATCTGGGGGCGGGAGGCGCTGACGACCTCGCCATTGCCCCGCACAATCTCGTCGACCCAAGCGAATTTCGCCCAGATCACAAACAGCAGGACCGTCGCACCTACGAGCCAGATCGTCATGGACGAGCCGCGCATGCGCCCCGAAATTTCTGCGTCTATCGTCGCCATCAGCTTACTGCCCTGTCGTTATTGTTATTGCGCATATGGGCAAGCACCTCGTCGCGTGGCCCATCTACGATCATCCGTCCATTTTGCAGGATCATTGTGCGGTCTGTCAGTTGCAGGATCGGCACACGGTGCGTCGCGATCACAGCCGTGCGCCCCTCAAGCCACGTCGCAAGGCGGCTCACCAAGGCTGTTTCCAGAGTCTGATCAAGCGAGGCTGTCGGCTCGTCCAGCAGGCAGACGCGCGGGTCTTGCAGCCACAGACGCGCCCAACCGATCGACTGGCGCTGCCCGATCGAGAGCCCTTCGCCGCCGTCCCGAATATCCAGATCCAGCCCCTTGGGGTGGTTGCGCACAAACTCACCCAGACCCGAAAAATCAAGCGCCGCCAAGAGCCTGTCGTCATTACGCTCCAGCAATGTCAGGTTCAGGTTTTCGCGCAAAGTGCCTGCAAAAAGCCGCACCTCCTGGCTGAGATACCCGATACCACGGCGCAGGTCGCGGGCCATCACTTGCCCCATATCCACACCGTCGATCAGAACCCGCCCGGACGTCGGCCGGTGAAGACCGGACAGCACCTTCAAAAGCGTGGACTTGCCAGAGCCATTCGCCCCCAGAACCGCGATATGCTGGCCTGCCTTGATGCTGAGCGCGGGAATGTCGACCGTCGCACCACTGTCTTCGTCGTAGGCATAGGTCATCTCGCGCAGCTCATAGCCACCCTTGATCACCTCGCGGCGCAAGTAGTTGCGCCCCTCTTCCATGTCTTGTGGGGCCAGCGCAATCTTGTCCAACCCGTCGAGGGCGGCTTTCACATTGGACCAACGGGCCAGCGTGCCTGCCAATTGGGTCAGCGGCCCAAGTGTCCGGCTTGTCAGAATACCCACGGCAATGATTGTCCCCACGGTGAAATCACCGCGAAACACCATGAACGTCCCCACAACCACGGCAGAGACATAGGTCGCTTGCTGCACGCCCTGCGACCAGAAGGTCAGCGTCGTTGCCAGCTTGCGCTGCTCGGATGTCGCAAGCGATGAAAGCGCAGTCAATTCGGACCAGATACGGCGGAAACGGTCTTCGCCGCGTTGGGCCTTGATCGTATCGACGTCATAAATGGCTTCGTGCAACAGGCGGCTGGATTTGGTGGAGGCCCCTTGGGTTTCCATCGTCAGGGCCATCATCCGCTTTTGCATAAAGAACGACGGCAGCACCATCAGGATGCCCCCCGCAAAAAGCACCCAGACCACGTTGCCGCCAATGGAAGCCACCAGCGCGAGGAACAGCACGATAAACGGCAGGTCGGTCAGCGTGCCGATTGTGGAGGCCGTAAAGAACTCGCGGATCGCCGAGAACTCACGCACGGCAGCGAATGTGGCCGAGGGTGTTTGCCCGCGCAATCCCGACTGCATGCCCAGAAGCTTATCCATCAAAAGCTCTTGGATTTGCATCTCGACCCTGCGCCCTGCCCCGTCCATCAAACGGGCACGCGCGATGCGCAAGAAGGCCTCTAGCAGCATTGCCAAGCCGGCCCCGACGGCCAAAACCCAAAGGGTCGCAGTCGACTGGTGCGGGATCACGCGGTCATAGACCTGCAAGGAAAACAGCGCCACGGCAACCGCCAGAAGGTTGGCAACAAAAGACCCCAAAGCCACCTCGAAAATGATCCGGCGGAAGCTTTTGATCTTTCCCCAGAACCAATGGTCATTGGCGCCTTTGGTCGCGTGCCTCCGGCTCAATTCTGTCACCGCCACATTGGCCGTGATAATCTGACCCGAAAACGCCGCCTGAAAGGCCGCCAGATCGACCTCAACCTGACTGTCGTTTTGCGTGGCGTCATAAACCGTAAGGATGTCGTCTTCCTGACGCATCACCAAGACGATCTCGCCATTGATCATCTCGGCCAAAGCGGGCCAGAGTTTGACGGTCAGTTTGCGCGGCGTGGCAAGGCTTGTGACAAGCCCGACCTGCCCTAAAGCCCGCGCGATCGCATCCGCCGACAGGTCATCGCCCGTCTCGGCAGTCAATTGTTCCAGCAAATCGGTCTTTTGCAGCGCAACACCCAACAGCCCCGCAAAGAGCGACGCTGTTTCGGCGCGGGCCAAGGCCTTTGCAGAGAACCGCGCCTCGACCGGAGAGGCCGCCTGCACAGGGGTCTCGACGGCGACATGTGCAGGGGTGATCCGCTTGAGCTTGACCCCTTTGGTCGTGCTTGCGTTAAAGGCCAGAACCGGTCCCGTCATATCTGCTCTCCGTTCACCAATGTGCCGCTTAACGCTGCTATTTTTAATTGGACGCGGGCGATCTCGTACTTGAGGCCCACCGCTTCGCGCTCTGCGCGCACTTTTGTCTCGAAGATACCGACAACATCGGGCACGGCCCGCTGCCCTGCCTTTTGTTGCTCGGCGTAGATCGCATAGTTGGCAGCCGCTTGCGCTGCGAGGGACTGGGCTTGCACATTCTGGCGCTGCAATGAGGCAAGTTCGCCCTCAAGTGCGCGCAAAGACCGCTCGGCGTCTTCTTTGACCTGCCCCACGCGGGCGGCGGCGGCGGCTTTTTGTTCCTCAATAGCGGCCAGATTGGCCGATGTGCCAAAGCCGATGCCATTAGCGGCACCGATATTGAGCCCGAGCTTGCCGCCATTGCCGACCGTCCCACCCGCCGTCAGGCTGGGGAGAAAGCCTGCGCGCGCAGTTGTGGCTTCGGCAATCATGCGCGAGCTTTCGGCCTGCGCCTTCATCACAGCAAGCGGTGTGCGATCGACGTTGCCGTCCGACAAAGGAGACAGCCCAGAGACGCCTGTTACCGGGGTCGCAATCATCGCGCCAAGCTCCGACAGCGCACCTGCGGCGGTCTCTTGATCAGAGGACATATCCGCCTGCATCTGGTTCAGCTTTTGTTGCACGATTTGCAGCTCGACGCGGCTCGATACCCCGCCTTTGACCCGCTCGGACATGACGTATTCGTAGTGCTTCATCTGCTCCATGGCAGCGGCGTTTACATTAGCCCGCGCGGTAGCCTCTTGGGCAGATATGTAGAGTTCCAGCCCCGCCAGCACCCGCTTGTTGGTGTCTTGTGCGAGCGTCACGGCCGCGACCTCGACGTCAGCAGCGGCATAATCGCGCTCGGCCTTTTTGCGCCCGTTGTCAAACAGCACCTGCTCGACGACCATCGTCGAGACGACCGCGCCGAGCGACGTGAGGGAGACAGACGGGCCAAGCGATGGCAACCAGTTGTTTGCACGGGCCTCGGCGCGCAGTTTGGCCGCGCGAAGGTCTGCTTCGGCGGCGCGGGAATTGGCGGCAAGCACGGCATTTGCGACTTCGGCAAAAGCCCCCGCCCCCAGCACAGAGCGCCGGTTCAATAGGGTTTCGATCAGGGCCGATTGTGATCCGTTTTCCATTTGCGCATCAAGTGCGGAAGCTGGAGCGGCGCGGTTTTGCCCTGCACTTTGGGAGACATCCGCACCTGTGCCGGAGCCCATGCACCCTGAAAGGAGCGCAATTGCACAAATTACCGTAGATACTCTTAACCCGTCCCGTCCATACACTGCGCCATGCCCCGCCGATATTATTATTGTGCCAAGGGGTCACGGGCCAGCAGTGCGCCGGCCCGCGTTTCGTTATGATCAGATGACCGACTGGTTGAAGTCGATATCGTGGCTGATGATCAATTCGCCGCCATTGGCTCCCACAGAATAAACGTCGTAGTTCTGACCGTTGATCGTTGTGGAGCCTGTTGCGGTTGCTGTCCCGTTCAGGGTGACGTGATCGTCCGTGCCGCCATGAACGATCAGCTTGTTATCATTCGCAGACAGCTCTTCGAGATCAGAGACCGACAGGGTGAGCTGGCTATCACCTGCAAACTCAAGATCGATCGCGCCAATGTTGAAGTTCCCAATCGCGGCAGAGCCCATATCGACAACATCGGTGGTGTCGTTGTCGAGCACCAGCAGCGTCGAATTCGTATTGCCAGCCGCATCGCTTGACGTGACTACCAGATGGCTGCCGTCAGGGATTTCGCCTGCGCGGGTGAACAGATGCGTCAACTCGCCATTGAGCGGGTTCACATAGGAGCCGCCATCCGTCGGGGTTGCCGCAGCATCGGATCCGTTCACAAATTCGGTCACATCCACGGCGACACCTGTTTCGACGTTGATCATCGAAAAGCCGCGTGTGGTTACATCACTATAAGTCACGGATTCGACGTCGCCTGCATCTGGCGCAATAGTGTCGACCACGAAAGTATCCGATATGCTGGCCACGTTGCCTGCCGCGTCTGTTGCATGGATCTGAACCGTTGTCGCATACTCGCCCGCCGGAATTTCGGACGCGCCGAAATGCACCGACCAGTTCCCGTCGACATCAACCGCTGCCTCACGCGTCGTGCCTTCAAAGGTCACCATCACGATCGAGCCCTCTTCGACCACACCGTTCAAGGTGATCCCGTCGGCGGCCTCGGCATTGTTGACGATATCGTTGCCCTCAACCTGGCCTGGGGCATTGGCGAGACGGTTGACGACTGTATCAACCTCAAGCGTGCTTGTCGCGGAATCCACGTTCCCTGCTGCGTCACGCGCAGTGACAGTGACAGGGATCGTTGTCTCACCGGATGCGAACTGGCTATGGGCGTAGTCGACGTACCATGTGCCATCAGAGGCCACGCTCGCGTCGCGCGTCACACCACCCAAGTTGACCCGAACGGTGTCGGCGCCCTCGGATGTGCCCGTCAGGCGCACGCCGTTTGCATGTTCGGTCATATTCACAACGCCGTCGTTGTTGAAGATGCCACCGCCAGTGGTGATCCCGCCTGCGTTGACCGCAACGTCAATGACAGTGTCGATCTGCACGGTCGCAGTCGCAGTCGCGACGTTGCCTGCGCTATCGGTTGCACGCACCGTCACAGGCGCGCTGACCTGGCCTGTCGGCACTTCTGCCGTCGTCCAGTTTGCAGACCACGCGCCGTTTGGCCCTGCGGTCACGACGCGTGTCCCCGTACCGAAAGTTACAGTCACTTGCGCGCCGGCATCTGCGGTGCCGTTCAGCGTCACGCCATCTGTGTGCTCAGCGATATTAACGATGCCGTCAGCCTCGACGCCCGATGTGTCAATGGCCGTGCTCAGGTCTGTATCGATATGCACAACACCCGAAGCGGTGGCCGTATTCCCGACTGCATCCGTAGACACAGCCGTTACGGTCACATCCCGTGTGCCCATCGGTGTTTCCGCAGCGCTAAAGGTCGCCGTCCAGTCACCGTTGGCATCCGCCATCACAGTGTGCGAGTACCCCGCCATTGTCACCACGACAGAAGCGTTCGCCTCTGCAACACCGCCAACCGTCACGCCATTGGCATGCTCAACGCGGTTCACAGTGCCATCACCGCCCGCAGCGGAAGCATCAAGCGTCAGGTCCGTGACCGTATCAATGTGCACCACATCCGAAACGGTGGCCGTGTTGCCATGCGCGTCCGTTGCCGTCACCTGCACGTCCAGGTCATACTCACCCTGATCAATTGTGCCCGCAGGCAGATCAAGCGACCAGTTTTCACCTGTCACAACAGCAGTATAGTTCAAACCATCAATACGCACGACCACAGTCGAGCCAGCCTCCGTCGTGCCGGTAATCGTGACGCCATCGGACTCCTCGTCGAAGTTCACAATACCGTCGGTCTCGACAGTATCAACGCGGACACTGACAGATGCAATTGTATCAAACTCCAGCGTATCAGTCGCAGTCGCAATCTTGCCGCCGTCAGCCAGTGTGACAACCACGCCTGTTTCATATTCACCGCCAGCAAGCTCTGAAGGGGTATAGGTCGTCGACCAGTTGCCGTTGCCATCAACTGTAACGTTGTGAGTGACACCACCTGCAGTCACAACACCAGACGCACCCGCAGTCCCCGTGCCGGAAATGACGACCCCATCAACATAGTCGGCATTGTTCACCAGAACACCAGCACCCTGCGTCCCACCTGTAATGGCCACTTCAAGAGGCGCATCAGGCTCGGTCGGATCGGTCGGATCGGTCGGGTCGGTCGGATCAGTCGGGTCGGTCGGATCAGTCGGATCAGTCGGGTCGGTCGGGTCGGTCGGGTCGGTCGGATCAGTCGGGTCGGTCGGGTCGGTCGGGTCGGTCGGAGCACCCCCCCTTATCATCACCCTCACTGCCCGCAGCGACAATCGCAGCCGCACCAAGCGCCGCAGCCCCCGCACCAAGCGACGACAAGCCACCAAGACCGCCAAGCAACGGCGTGAAAAGCATGCCCGCCTCCGCGCCAGCAGCCTCTACACCCGCCACGACAACCTCAGAGCCTCGCACAAAATAGAGATCGTCTTCCGGGCTCCACTTGCCGAAAGAGTCTGCATCAACATACTGCGCGTAAAGAAGATCACCCTCACCCGCGACCAGATCAACCTTGGCCAAGCTGCCGCTGGCAGAGATAAATAATTCGTTCGCCGCCACACCGTCCACACCAAAGAAGCGCTCGAGAGTGATGATCTGCCCATCAACCAAAGTCACCTGCAGGGCCTGCCCCTGGCGCACATAAGAAAGGATATTGTTACGGTCGAGATTCAGGGAAATATCCTGCCCCGTACCAACAACAATGGAAGAGGCACCGCTCGCACCCGCAACCGACCCACGCTCAATAACGCCCGTGTCTCCACGAACAACGAATTCAATCGCTGACATAATACTCGCTCCGCCTCATTGCACCGCCATCATGGACGTGTGCTTATTTTAATTGGAACCACATTATCTGCCATCGCGTTCAATTTCTAGTGGGAAAATGCCCAAAAAACCGTCACATCAGAGACTTATTGCCGCCAGATTTGCGATTTCGCAAGCTTTGTGTCTTGGGCGCAACGCCTTTTAACTGTCGAACGCAACAGCCGAGTTTCGGTGGATTTGCGCGTTCAGCGCCGCACCGAGTAAGATCAGGTAAGCGCTGACATAAAGCCAGAGCATCAGGCCGATCACGGCGCCGATTGAGCCGTAGACCTCGTTATAGGCCCCGAAATTGGTCAGATAAAACGACAGCCCTGCTGATGCCAAAATCCACAACACGATCACCGCAACCGCCCCCACCGTAAACCATCGCCCCCGCGAGCCGGGTCGCGCTGGTCCAAAGCGGTAGAGAAGGCCAAGCGCCAAAAGCAGCACGCCCAAGACGATCATCCAGCGCAGAAACTCCAGTAGCCACGCGGTCGAGCCTGCCAGTGGGACAAAGGCCAGAACCACGGGGGCGATGACAACTGCGAGCAAGGCGACAATCGCCAGAAAGACCAGACAGAGCGTCAGGCCAAAGGCCACCACGGCCTGCCAAATGCCATTGCGTGGCGGCAACCCTGCAATCGCGTTCAGGCCGCCGATGAGCGCCCCGACCCCTGCCCGTGACGACCACAGGGCCAGCAAAATCGAGATCGTCGTGGCCCAACCCAGTGTCCGCGACTGCGCCGCAAGCAGATACTGGATCTGTCCGCTGAACAAATCATATGCGTCGGCGGGGATAATCGTTTCCATGAGCGCAAGCTGTTCAGTGACGACGGCAGGATCAGCGACAAGGCCGAAGATCGCGATAATCGCAGCAAGCCCCGGAAACACAGCAAACATCCCAAAGAAGGCGACGCCTGCGGCAATCAGGCTGAGATGTTTGCGACCCGCCAAAAGCCATGTCGCCCATAAAAGCGCCCACAGGTGCTTGACCAAACCGAATGCGTTCATGACTTCAAGGGTCCTACATCATATGTCTGGGTAACTTACGGCGAGAAATACCAGATAGCCAGAACCGAGAGAGACAGGATTTTATATCTCTATCTATCAAAGCCTTATATGCCATACGTCATGTAAAACATTTCCGCTCGGCCGCGCAGATGTGGCGATTACCGCCGAAGTTTCGCAAATAGGCTTGCCGTAAAACGAAAACAAAATATACCTGAAAGCCTATCTGATGGAAGTTATAGCAATTGTCGACACTTACAGAACATGTGAATACGCTCGCAGATCACATTCACGCGGAACGCGCGCACAAACAACGGCTTGTCGTTGCGATTGCCGGCGCTCCGGGAAGTGGGAAGTCAACGCTGGCCACCGAAGTGGCCCGCCGCCTGACCCAGCAAAAATGTGCCTGCATCGTTGTGCCCATGGACGGCTTTCATTTGGACAACGCCATTCTGGAAGACCTGAATTTGCGCCCGCGCAAGGGCGCGCCCGAGACCTTTGACGTCAACGGATTTGTGCGCTTTATCAAGGCGATAAAAGACGGAGTTGATGTTTACGGGCCGATTTTTGACCGGACGCGTGATATTTCCATTGCTGGCGCAATCGCTATTCCGGCGGATATGCCGGTGGTGATTGTCGAGGGCAATTACCTGATGTTTGACGCCGATGGCTGGCGCGATCTCGCCCCGCTGTGGGATGTGACCGCGCGTCTGGATGTGCCCTTGCCCGAATTGCGTGCGCGGCTGATCCAGCGCTGGCTTTCGCTCAACTATTCACGGGCGGTCGCCACCCGTCGGGCTGAGGGGAACGATATCCCGAACGCTCAGGCGGTGATCGACAAAGCCTTGCCCTGTGACATCAATCTTGACGGAAAGCCCGCCGGCTGATCGCCAAGATTCCGCGTGGCAATTCGCAAAGTCTCCCTGTATTAGCGAAAGCGACGGGCCGCTGCGGCTCTGTTGCGACATTGAGGTGAAAGCGCTGAAACCTTCTCTGCCCCCGCTCGCCGACCTTGTGGCTTGCCCGCAATGTGACACGCTGCATCACGCAGCGCGCTTGCCCGAGGGATCGCGGGCCTATTGCAAACGCTGCGGGATCGTGATCGCCACAGAGCGCGCGACGGCTTTCGCACAGGTTCTCAGTCTGGCAATCACGGCGTTTATTCTGATGGTGGCCGCCATCAGCTTTCCGTTCCTGGAGCTTGATGTCGCGGGCCATCACAACAGTATTTCCGTGTTGCAGGCTGTGACGGTGTTTAACGACGGGATCGCCCTCTTGCTGGCGATTGCGGTAGCGGGCTTTATCGTTTTCCTGCCGCTTTTGCGCCTCGCCTCGATCATTTACGCGCTTGGGCCACTGGTGCGTGGCAAGCCCGCACGGCGCAGCGCAAAAGAGGCCTTTGCTCTGGCCGAATTCTTGCAGCCTTGGAGCATGGCGGAGATTTTCATTGTGGGCGTGGCCGTCGCCCTGATCAAAGTTGCAGGTCTTGCCCAAGTGTCCATCGGCCCCGCGTTTTGGGCGTTTTGTGCACTTGTTCTGATCACGGTCCTGAAGGACCAACTCATTTGTAGGTATTCGGTTTGGCAAGCACTGGACTAGACCAAGGGCTGATGACGGCACGCGAAGCAGGCCTAGTGGCCTGCGGCCGCTGTGGCCGTTTGCATCCCATTACCGAAAGCTACTGCACCCGCTGCTCCGCCCCGCTGGAAAGCCGCGACTTCGAGAGCCCGCAGAAGGTCTGGGCGTGGCTGATCGCAGGGCTGGTCGCCTATGTGCCGGCCAATCTTTACCCGATGCTGCGCACGTCGCAGCTTGGCAAGACCACGGAAAGCACGATTGTCGGTGGCGTGATCGACCTGATCCATCACGGCTCTGTCGGCATTGCGGCGATTGTCTTTTTTGCCTCTGTCGTGATCCCGGTGGGCAAGTTTTTGGCGATTGCCTATCTTGCCATCTCGGTGCAGCGCAAATCGCTGCTCAACCAGCACCAGCGGCACAAACTTTACGAAGTCGTTGAATTCGTTGGCCGATGGTCGATGATCGACGTCTTTGTGGTCGCCATTCTTTCGGCACTTGTGCAGTTTGATACGCTGGCCTCGATCAACCCCGGAATTGCGGCTTTCAGTTTCGCCATTTCGGTCGTATTTACCATGCTTTCCGCCCAAAGCTTTGATGCCCGCCTTATCTGGGACGTAGACAGGACCAACCATGCCAAGTGATCAAAACCAAAGCCCTGCCAATATGGACGTGCGCCCCGTCAAGCGCCCGATCTGGCAGCGTATTTCCATCGTCTGGATCGTGCCTGTGCTCGCGTTGATTGTCTCGCTCGGCGTGGCCTATCAAAACTATGCCAATCAGGGTGTCGCGATTGAGATCACCTTCGAGAACGCGGCTGGGATGGCAGCTGGCGAAACCTTGATCAAATACCGCGATGTGACGGTCGGCTCTGTCGAAAAGGTCGCCTTTGCCGACGGTCTGACAGATGTGGTGGTACATGCCCGCATTGACCAAAACATTGCGACCTACCTTGATGACGACGCCATGTTCTGGGTCGTCCGTCCTGATGTATCGCTGCGCGGGATTTCCGGCCTCGATACGGTGCTCGGCGGCGTTTATATCGAGGGCAATTGGGATAAGCAGGCCGATGTGGCCCAGACCTCGTTCATTGGCCTTGAAACCCCGCCGCTGACCCGTGCCGACCAACCCGGCACAATCGTGACCCTGCGTGCGCCCGACGGCAGCGCCTTAGCGAAAGGGGCGCCCTTGCTGCACAAGGGTATTCAGGTCGGCTATCTGGAAACGCCAGATCTGGCGTTCAACGGCAAGGACGTGATCGTGTCGGCCTTTATCGAGGCCCCTTATGACGCACAGGTCACTTCGAACACGCGCTTTTGGGATACCTCGGGGTTTTCGGTCAAGTTCGGGACAGGTGGCGTGTCTTTGGACGTGAACTCGCTGGCCTCGCTCATTGAAGGCGGGATCGCGTTTGACACAATGGTCTCAGGTGGCCGCCCCGTCGTCCAAGATCAGGTGTTCGATCTGTTCCCCGATGAAGACACCGCCCGCAGCAGCCTTTTCGCACGCCCGAACCAAGCCGTTTTGAACGTCTCGGTCTTGTTCGAGCAATCGGTGAGCGGCTTGTCTGTCGGGTCTGAAGTCCGCTTTAGCGGCATTCGGATCGGTGAGGTCACGGACCTGAGCGCCTCTGTGATGGAGGTGCGCGGCGTGCCGGCAGTGCGTCTGCGTGCGAACCTCGCGATAGAGCCCGCCCGCTTGGGTCTGGGCGAAGATGCGACGCCGGCCGATGCCTCTGCATTCCTTGCCGATTACGTCGCGCGCGGCCTGCGCGCACGAATGATCACGGGCAATATTTTGTCGGGCTCCTTGCAGGTTGAATTGCTGGAGATCGAGAACGCCCGCCCGCAAGAGATGACAGTGACCGAAGACGGTTACGACGTTATCCCGACCACCAAGTCGGAAATCACCGATGTGGCAGCCACTGCCGAGGGCGTGCTTGACCGCATCAACAATCTGCCCGTCGAAGAGCTCATGACAGGGGCCATTGACATGATGGACAGCTTCGAGCGTTTGGCAAATGACGAGAACCTGCGCGCAGCGCCTGCCTCGCTGACGGCCCTGATGGACGAGGCCCGCGGCCTGATCGCCAACGAAGACATCCAAGCAGTGCCTGCCGAAATGCGCGGCGCGGTTACGGATGTGCGACAATCACTGGCTGATCTGAACGCGATTATGGCAAGCGCGGACGAGCAGCAGATCGTAATAAAGCTCGCCGAGACATTGGAAACCGCCAATGCGGCTATTGCCAATATCGAAGAATCCACGCGCAACCTGCCGCGGATTACCGCGCAGATCGAGGCCATTATCGCCAAGGCCAATGCGCTTGAATTGAATAGTCTTGTGGCCAATGCGACGGCCACATTGGCCTCCATCGACACGTTGATCGGCAGCGACACCACAGCAGAACTGCCCGCATCCCTGTCGGCGGCTCTGGACGAGATGACGGTGTTTCTGGCCGAGGTCCGCAAAGGCGGCGCCATCGAGAACGTGAACGCAGCGCTGCAAAGTGCCAGTGAAGCGGCCAAGGCGATCGAGACATCGGTGCAGGGCTTGCCTGACCTGTCCGCGCGGGCGTCCCGCTTGGTGGCCGAGACCGAAGCCGTCATCGCCTCGTTCGGCGAGCGGTCGCGGTTCAGCGCCGAGACCCTTGGCACCCTGCGCGACATTCAATCGGCTGCGGATGCGGTCACCAATTTGGCGCGGACGATCCAGCGCAATCCAAGTTCACTTTTGACGGGGCGGTAACAGCAGATGATGAAACCTATGATCCTTGTGGGGCTCACCGCCCTGATGACAGCCTGTTCGGGGCCTACGGCGCGGCTTGATATGTCGCCCGTGCAAACCGAGATGAAACTGCGCGCCGCTGTCGGCTCGGCCATGGTGCGGACCGTTTCCTTGCCAACCTATGCCGCAGCAGAAGAGCTTGCTACAGAAACCCCCGAAGGGCTGATCGCGTCTCATGCGGAAGTGCTTTGGGCGGATGATCCGTCGCGCGCGGTCACGCTGACCCTGACCCGCAATATTGGCGGTATTATAAACGCAAAGGTCGGCCCCGATCCCTGGCCCTTTGCAGGGCTGCCGGATGTGTCGATTGATGTGCGCGTGACGCGGATGATCGCGGGTGCGGACGGTGTGTTTGACCTTGAAGGCCAATACTTTGTTGGCGGTGACGGGATCGACTACCCGAACTCCACCAACGCCTTTGCCATCACGACGACAGTCGCCAGCCAAGAGCCTGCGGCCATCGCCTTGGCACAGGCTCAGGCGCTTATGGTTCTGTCGGAACAAATTTCTGCCAAGATTGCGCGCTAAAGGTCACATGTGGCCGATCCTTGGCTTTGCCCCCTTCACGCGGGCCGACTGAGTGCGCACAATAGGAACCGAGGCGGCAAAAGACCGCGCGTAAGAGCAGGATAGAGATGAAAGCGTCAGACACCGCAGGATGTATTATTGCCCACCGTAATGACGGCATGGGGGCGCGGATTATCGCGATCCTCAACGCTGTGCGGATCGCGCAGGATTACGGCCTTCCCTATTATGTCGGCTGGACAACCGGTGGCCGCACCCGTGAAGAGGTCCGCGATCCTGCCTTTATCTTCGACACGGACTACATTGCCGAGCGTTTTTTCGACACCGACATCATGTCGGAAATCTATAACAATCTGATCGATGTTGAATGTCACTTAAAACTGACCCGGTTTTGTCACCGAGATCTGACCCGCTCAGTCGTTATGCTTTCTTCGTTAT
>CBFHTU010000005.1:0-128110 GCA_965658825.1 Yoonia sp. | reverse complement strand
CTTCAAACACCCTACTACGCCCTCACAACCAAAACAGAAACAGGCGATCGACGCACTATACGATCTGCATTCGAGCCTCACTAGCCTTTGACCGCCCCATCGCTGAGCCCTGAGACGAGATAGCGCTGCGCGATCAGGAAAACGACCGTGATGGGCAAGCCCGACAAGACAGCCGCCGCGGCGAAGTCACCCCAGAGGTATTTGAACTCGTTGAGGTAAAGCCTGCTCCCCACGGCCAACGTCATTTTGTCTTCGGACCGAATGAGCACCGAGGCAATCGGATAGTCGTTCACAAAGCCGATAAAGGCGAGCACGAAAACCACCGCCATGATCGGCACGGCCAGCGGCAAAAAGATGAACCGGAACGTCTGCCAAGGGGTCGCGCCGTCGATGGCGGCGGCCTTATCAAGGGCGGTGTCGATACTGTCGAAATAACCTTTGATCGTCCAGATATGCAGCGTCACCCCCGCCAGATAGATCAGGATAAGCGCCACATGGGAGTTGAGGCCAAGGAAGGGTGAAACCTCGCCCAGCGCGTCAAAAATCGCATAGATCGCCACCAACGCCAGCGTTGTCGGGAACATCTGGATCAGGAACAATCCGTCGAGCATCTGCGCCTTGCCCCTGATCCGGATCCGGCTGAACGCATAGGCGCTGATCGTCGCAATTGTCAGCACGCCAAAGGCCGCGATCAGGCTGATCTTGATCGAGTTCCACATCCACAGCAGCACAGGATAAGGCGGGTTGACGACCGTCCCGTCGGCGCGGGTATAGTCAAACCCGAAGGCCAGCACCCAATGTTCCAGCGTCGGGTTCTGGGGGATGATAGACCCGACCGAAAAGTTGCCTTCGCGAAACGAGATCGACAGCACCATAAAGAACGGAAACAGGATCAGGATCAAAAAGCAGATCATGAACCCGTGGGCGAGGATTTTTTTGACCATCAGGTCGCGTTTGCGTTCAACGATCATCGGCCGGACCTCCTCTGTGCGGCGCGGCGCATCGCCACAAAGTTTGCATAGGAAATTCCCGCGACCACAATGAAAATCAACAAGGTAATTGCGCCCGCCAAACCAAACTGCTGGCCCGCGTTGTCAAAGGCCAAGCGATAGGTGAACGAGGCCAAAATATCCGTCTCGCCCGCAGGAATGACTGTGCCCGGAATATCAGGCAGGCCGCGTGTCAACAAAAACACCAGCACGAGGTTATTGAAGTTAAACGCAAAACTCGCGATCAGAAGCGGCAGGAACGGCGGCAAAATCTGCGGCAATGTAATGGTGAAAAATACGCGCAACGCGCTCGCCCCTTCCAGGGCCGCCGCCTTCTTGTGATCTTCTGGCACCGCCTGCAAGAACCCCATCGCCAGAAGCATAATGTAGGGGTAGCCCAGCCATGTGTTCACGATCAAAAGCATCGCGCGGGCCAGATTGCCATCGGTAAACCAGTTGGGTGCGATCCCGAACAGCGCGTTCAGGATCAGGTTGATCTCGCCAAAGTTCTGGTTGAACAGCCCCTTGAACACGAGGATCGAAATAAACGCGGGCACAGCGTAAGGCAGGATCAACAAGATACGGTAAACCGCCTTAAACCGCAGGTGCGGCCATTGCAGGATCGTGGCCAACGTCAGCCCGACTGCGAAAGTCAGAACCACTGAGGCGGTTGCGAAAAAGAACGTCCACAGAAAGACCGAGACCATCGGCGCGCGAATACCTTCGGACTGGAAAATGCGGGTGAAGTTGTCCCAGCCGATATTGACGCGCCAACCGGGGGCGACTTGGGCACCCGCCCCGTCGCGGAAAAAACCCGTTTCGGGGTCGGCGGTCAGGAGGCTGCCGTCTTGCCCCGTCAATGTGTCTGGCCCTGTGCGCGTATAGTCGGGCGTGACGGTGGCAAAGGTCCGCAGGCCTGCGTTCTGGATCAAGACGCCCTCGGGGGTGGTGAGGGTCAATTGCCCTAACCCCTCGCGCAGCTTGATCGCATCGCGACGGTCGAGCAGCGATTCCGGCGCGTCAGCGGGGCTCAGGTTGGCAGCCTCAACGCCCTCTAGCGCAACGGGGTCCGACAAAAGCTCCGCCTGAGGCAGCCAGATCCGGTAGCTGTCGCCATCGGTGGCCACGGCAAAGGGTTGCTCTGTCGCTTTATCGACCGAACCGCGAGAGGTCAGCACCTCGATCGTGCGCTCATAGGTCAAAAGGTTGAAAGACGAGTAATTCGTAAAGCCGATGTAGATCGTATAGATCACGGGAAAGGCGATGAAGATCAGCACCGCCGCAATCCCCGGAAAGATAAAGCGCGCGCCATAATAGCGGCTGGCCCCGAAAACGATGGCAAAGCCCGTCGCCAGCGCCAAGACAATCGCCCCGAACAGCGGTTGCGCGATTTGATAGAGGTAGAAGGCGCAGAACAGCAAAAGCGCCGTGACCAGCGTCACACTCACGAGCCGCGGCACAGCAGAGCCTTGAACGATTGGGGTATCAGCAGTGATCGACATTGGCCCCTCCGGCAATGCAGACGGGCGGCGAGGTTGCCCCGCCGCCCTGTTGGATTATTCGCCCAAGATGCGCGCAGCTGCATCGTTCAGCGCATCCGCAGGCGTTGCCGCGCCAGTGGTGATGTTCGTCAGCGCAGGCCCCATCGCGGCCCAGAACGCCCCCATTTCAGGGTTCGACGGCATCGGGATGCCATTGGCTGCAACCGCCAGCATATCGCTGACAAGCTCGTTGCCTTGTGCCTCAGCCGCACTCACGTCAGCCAATGCCCCCAGCACGCCACCCGCGTTCCAAACGGCAAGACCTTCGTCGGTGGCCAGATAGTTTTCGATCAACTCGGCTGCCAGATCGGCATTTGGCGACGCGGCATTGATCCCGAAGGCCTGCACACCCAAGAACGGCGGCGACACCTGCCCGTTCACTGTCGGGATCGGGGCCACGCCAAGGTTGATGCCCGCATCGCGATAACCTGCCCAGCTCCATGGCCCGTTCAGGACCATCGCCACTTCGCCCCCCGCCATCGCGCCGTCCATGACGCCGTAATCGACGCCCTGCGGCATCACTTCGCTGTCAAACAACGCCTTAAGCACTTCAGCACCCGCAATTGCACCCTCCGTATTCACGCCAGTTGCCTTGCCGTCATAGACGCCGTCAACCTTTTGGAAGGCATAGCCCCCCCCCGCCATGAGCATCGGCATGGTGAAATAGGTGTTGTTGTAGTCCCAGAGGATTTTTTGACCCTCAACGGTCAAGCCCGCGATGTCCTCAAAGGCCGCAGGCGGCGTGGCAATCAGGTCTTTGTTGTAAAGCAGCGTGACAGCTTCAACGGCAACAGGGTAGCCCCATGTCTTGCCACCGAATTGCACAGCCTCCAAGGCGGAGGGGAGCACGCCAGCAAGCCAATCGGCCGTAGGATCAACAGGCGCGATCAAACCGCCGTCGGCCCATTCGCCAAAGCGGTCATGGGCGAACATCACGATGTCGGGGCCGTCGCCAGTGGCCGCAGCCTGCTGGTATTTTTGCGGCAGATCGGGGTCAACAACCTCGACCACAACCTCGACGCCCAAATCGGCGGTGAAGGGGGCGGCGGCGGCGGCCAAAGCGGCCTCGTCACGGTTCGAGCCGACCCAGATCACCAGCTTACCGTCTTCAAAGGCAAAAGACGGTGTCGCGGTTGCGAGCAAAAGGGCCGTGAGTGAAAGTTTCTTGATCATAATGTCTCCTCCCAGAGATCAGAGTGCGAGTGAAAGTGGTGTGTCGTGTCGCAGATAGGCGAAACCATTTGCGGGCAATGCCAATGACATCCCGACAACAGATGCGTTGTGCGGCCCCGTCAGCATGGCCTTGCCGCCGAGTTTCAGCTTCTGCGGTGTCTTTGACAAGTTGAACACAAAAGTCATCGTCTGCGCGTCGGCCTTGCGGGTGAACGCCAAAAGCGGTTCTGGCAAATCGTGAAATGTCGTCTTGCCGAGCGTCATCGCAGGGTTCGCTTTGCGGAAGGCCATGACCTCTTTGTAGAACTCCATCACGCTACCTTGACCTTGCTGGTCGACGGCCTTGGCGGCTTGCGGTGCCTTGACGGGCAACCACGGCTTTCCTGTCGAGAAGCCCGCGTTTGGCGCATCTTTCTCCCAGACCATCGGCGTGCGGCAACCGTCGCGGCCCTTGACCGCAGGCCAATAGCGAAGGGCGGGCGGATCGGTCAGCTCGTCATAGGTCAGAACCGTTTCGGTCTGGCCCAATTCTTCGCCCTGATAGATCCCGACGGTGCCCTCAAACGACATCAGCATGGCGCAGGCAAACTTTGCGATACTGGTCTCGTCGACCGCATGATCGGCCCAGCGCGACACATGGCGCGGCACGTCGTGGTTGGAAAAGGACCACTGCGCATGCCCGTCTGGCGCGCCCTTCTGAAAGCCTTCGATACAGCCACGGAAATGCGCCGCGCTGAAATCCGGCCCCAGCATCGCAAAGCTATAGGCCATGTGCAGCCGCTTTGTGCCTTTGGTATAGTCGCCCATGATCTCGATGGCGCGCATCCCCATTTCGCCGACTTCACCAACCATCATGATCTCGTCATACTGGTCGGTCAGCTTGCGCAGACGCTCGAGGAACTTGATATTCTCGGGGCGGGTCTTGTTGTAGATGTTGTTCTGCATCCCATAAAGATCGGTCGCCATGACCTGTGGAATGGCCTGCGCAGGCGGGTTCGAGCGCAGCTTTTGGTCGTGAAAGAAATAGTTGACGGTATCAAGACGGAAGCCGTCCAAACCCCGATCCAGCCAGAACTTGCAGGTGTCCAGAATGGCGTCGATCACATCGTCGCAGTGGTAGTTCAGGTCGGGCTGCGAGGCGAGAAAGTTGTGCAGGTAATACTGGCCACGCTGCGGATCAAACTCCCACGCGGGGCCGCCAAAGTGGCTGTGCCAATTGGTCGGCGGCGCGCCATCATGCAGCGGGTCGGCCCAAACATACCAATCCGCGCGAGGATTGTCGCGGCTGACACGGCTTTCTTTGAACCACGGGTGCTGGTCAGAGGTATGCGACAGCACCTGATCGGTGATGACCTTGAGGTTCAAGCGGTGCGCCTCTGCGATCATATCGTCGAAATCTTGCAACGTGCCAAAGAGCGGATCAATTTCGATATAGTTGCTGACATCATAGCCCATATCGCGCTGCGGTGACATGAAGATCGGCGAGAGCCAAATGCAATCGACACCCAGATCCGCCACATGCGCCAATCTGCGGGTAATCCCCCTGAGATCACCGACGCCGTCGCCATTCTCGTCCTGAAATGAGCGCGGATAAATCTGATAGATCACCGCATCCCGCCACCACTCGCGCATATCCGTCCCCTTTTGATTCGGGCCAACCTTAGCAATTCGCCAGAATTATTCAAAACGTTTTAAATTCCAAAATTCCCTTTGAAATGAAAGAAACTGCCGCTACTGTGCCGCTTAACTGCAATCGCTTTGGGATTCTGCCCGTGGCCACCTTAAAAGACATCAGCGATGAACTTGGCGTCTCCGTGGCGACCGTCAGCCGTGCGCTCAACGGCTTTCCAGAGGTGAACGCACGCACCCGCAACAGGGTGCAAGAGGCCGCGACGCGACTGGGCTATCGCCCCAATCGCGTGGCGCAAAGGCTGGTGACGGGCCGTTCCGGCATGGTTGGGATGATTGTGAAGATCAAACCTGACATGAGTGCGGACCAGACTTTTTTCGAGGTGCTGACGGGGCTGACGGCGGCCCTGTCGGCCCATGAAACCGATCTTGTTCTCGCGGTGGATCAAGAGGCCGATCCGGTGTTGTCGTACAAGCGGCTCTTGGAGCGCAACATCTTGGACGGGTTCATTCTGAACGCGCCTGTATCCAATGACCCGCGCGTGGATTTCCTGCTCTCGGAGGGGATCCCGTTCGTGTTGCATGGTCAGGATCGGCCCAACCCGTCTTACGCTTTCTACGATATCGACAACATCGGGGTCGCCGCCGATGCCGTCAACTTGCTCGTCAACCTCGGGCATCACAGGATCGCGCTGATGAACGGCGATTTGCGCTATGCTTATGCGGTCGACAGGCAGACGGGCTACCGCGCGGCTATGCACCGCCACGACCTCGATGATCTCGCCGTTGATGGCGGCGCATCCACGACCCAAGGCTATGCCGAAGCACTGGCCTTGCTCGCAGGCCCCCGTCCGACCGCCTTTATCTGCGCCACAACCGTGATCGCCGAGGCCGTGATCTGTGCTGTGCGCGACCGCGGCCTGCGCGTGCCGCAAGATGTCTCTGTCATCGCCCATGACGACGCGCTGCCCCGCACCCGCGCCGACAATTTCGACCCCGCGCTAACCGTCACCCGCGCGCCTTTGCGTGATGCCTGCGCGCCTCTCGCCGACCTTTTGGTCGATCGCCTGAACGGCAAGCCCGCGAATGCGTGCCAAACCCTTGCAAAAGCGGACCTGATCCTGCGCGGATCAACTGCCCCCGCGCCAAAGGAGCTCTCATGTTAGACCAGCCTCACCCGCCCGCCCTGACGGCGCACAACCTTAAAAAGTCTTACGGCCCGGTGAATGTCCTGCACGATATTGATCTGGAGATGCACGACGGCGAGTTTCTGGTGCTGGTCGGCCCGTCCGGCTGTGGTAAATCCACTCTACTCAACTGCATCGCGGGTCTCGAAGAGATCACCGCAGGCACGCTCATGATCGGCGGCAAAGATGTGTCCGACGCGCCGCCCAAAGACCGCGACATCGCGATGGTGTTCCAAAGCTATGCGCTTTACCCGACCATGAGCGTCGGCGAAAACATCGGCTTCGGCATGAAAATCCGCAAGGTGCCAAAGGCCCAGATGGAGGCCAAAATCCATGAGGTCGCCGCGCTTTTGCAGATCGACCACTTGCTCGACCGCTCGCCCGCGCAGCTTTCCGGTGGCCAGCGTCAGCGGGTTGCGATGGGCCGCGCGCTTGTACGCGATCCGAAGCTGTTTTTGTTCGACGAGCCGCTCTCCAATCTTGATGCCAAGTTGCGCGTCGAGATGCGCGCCGAGATCAAGCGTCTGCATAAGACCACGGGTGCCAGCATTGTCTATGTGACCCACGACCAGATCGAGGCCATGACACTGGCGACGCGGATTGTCGTGCTCAAAGGCGGGCATATCCAACAGATCGGCACCCCCGCCGAGATTTATGACACGCCTGCCAATACATTTGTTGCCGATTTCATGGGATCGCCTCCGATGAACCTGATCCCTGCAAAAGCGATGGCTGACGGGTTGTATCTGGGCGATGTGGTTTTGCCGCTGCCCGCGCAAACCCTGCCCGAACAGCTTATTGTCGGACTACGCCCCGAACATTTCTCCATTGCGGAAAGCGGTGCCGACGGGATCACCGTCACGCCCACCATGATCGAGGAAACAGGACCCGATACCTATGTGACGTTTGAATTGGGCGGTGTGCCGACGACGGCGCGTCTTGCGGGGCGGGTGCATTGTCCGCATGGCGAAACGCTCACGCTATGTGTCGCTCAAGAGGCGATCTGCCTGTTTGACCATGCGACGGGCAACGCGCTTTCGCGAGAGTAAAAAGGGCCGGCGCATTTCTGCACCGGCCTATCGTGGGGTCAGTGGTAGAAGATCCCCTGCGGTGTGACGGTGTACCCGCCCGCGCCGTAGCCCGCGTAGGCAGGCTGATAGATCTGACGCGCTTGGGCGGGGTACATCAGCGGCGAGGAAGGCGCGCGGCGCGATGCGACAGGGCCGGCGGCGGCGATCATCACATCTTCAGTAGATTCAGCATTGCTGAACTGCGCAATCAGGTTGTGCAAGACGGGCAAACCCGCACCTGCCCGCACGGCGCTTAACCCGATCGGTTGCGCGTTCCCTTTCAGCATCGCGAAGAGGTGCGCCACGCGGCTTGCGTCCTTCGGGATCGCCTTGAAGTCGGGGTGGTGCGCGACCAACAGCGCGGCCATCCCGCAGATATGCGGTGCCGCCATCGAGGTGCCCGACTGCGGATCAAACGCACCACCCGGCACAGAGGAAATAATCCCCACGCCGGGGCCCGTCACGCCGATCTCTGGTCCGTGACAAGTGAAGCTTGGCGAGAACAGACCCGAAGGCGTTGCATGTTCCGGCTGCATCGTAGACGCCTCCCATGTATCGGACGGCACCTCAGAGATTTGGCCCAAGGCAGACACCGCAAGCACAGAGGGTGACTTGGCAGGATATTGCACCTCGTTGCCCGAATTCCCCGCCGCAACTATACAGCAAATGCCGTGCTGCACGCATTCCTCGATCTGCTGCTCCACAATCTCGCTGGCCTCGCCACCACCCAGCGACATGTTCACCACATCGACCTTCTGGCGGATGCATTCAGACAGCGCGTCAAGCAAGCTGCTGAACTGCCCGCCGGGGAATACCTTCATCACGATGATTTCCGCGTCAGGAGCAAAGCCGCGCACGGCCTCGGTCATGGGGCTGTTGCCCGTAATGATACCTGCGCAGTGCGACCCGTGCCCGATCACATCATCTTTCCATGTAGACGTGTCGGCCTCATTGGTCATGTCAAAGCCGCGATTGATATGCTTGAGGCTGGGATGCTTGGTATCCGCGCCACTGTCGATGATCGCGATCTTGACGCCCTTGCCTGTAAACTCGTCAGGCAATTGATCAAGGCCCATCAACTTCTGCCCCCAACCATAGCCCGCGTCTTTGGGAAAGTCAGGTTGTGTATCAGACAAAGGCTTCAAACGGATCACATTGATCCCTGTCATCGTCAGTGCAGGTGCTGTGAGAATGCGGTTCCAATGGCCGCGCTTGGGGCGCACAAAAACGGAACTGACAAGATTTGCGCCAGGGAGTTGAAAGAGCTTGAGGGTCACCTCGCCCTTCGCATCCGTCACACCCTCTTGCGGAAAGCCTGCAGCCTCCATGGTAACGCTGACACCTTGAAGCGGGGCATCACCTGCGCCGATCACACGGATCTTGACCGAGCCCTCCTTGATGGGCGCGCCTGAAAAGTTGGTGCGACCCATCAATTGCTGCATCAGGTTGGACGGAGCCACAGAGCCATAGCGCAGATGACTATCGATTTCGACAGAGACGCTCTGCCCCGCTGTCCGGGCCAGAATGGCGGCCTGCTCAAAATCCATGCGGAACTTATGGACTTCGGTCGCCTCGTCATGGGTCGATTTTGTCATCACGATATGGGGCTTGAACGTCTTGATCGGCTTTTGTCCGAATTGCGTTTCGATGAACTTGAGCGCGCCTTTCATGGACGCGGCGCTCATCGGTTGATACCCCATCCGCTTGGCCATCATGCTGCGGCGCGGGCCGACAAGAATATCAACCGGAGCGGAGAAATCAGTGACGACTTCAGGGGTTTGTGAATTGCTAGGCATAAGAATAACTCCTTGAAAAATGAGAGCGCCAGTCGTGAAAATGCAACGGCGGCGCGAGTGGTTTAGACCGGACTAGAATTGAACGATCTCATTGGGGTCCTTGTCATCGTCGTCATCGGCAGGCTCAGACGCAGACGCAGGCGCGGATTGCGCGATTGGCAGCGGGTCAATTGCAGTCAGCTTGCTGTCTTCTTCGATCAACACGCTGCCTGAGAAATCCGCGGAGATCATCTCCACCGCCTCCGCAGGCCCTGAAAACCGCACAAGGCTGTCGGTCTGAGACATCAAAGTGAGGTCGTCCGACACTGCGAGGGCGTCCACGAAGGCCCCAAGTTGAAAAGATGCGTCCGCTTTGTCCTTATTGACTGCGGCGATAAAGATGCGGTCTTGCATGCCGTTCTCCCTGTTCTGGCCAGTGTTGAAGGGGGGCGTATTACCCCCCTCCGACGTTAACACGTTAGTGATAAACGACTTGGCCATTATTCACGGGGGTCACCGCAGTCGCTTGAGCTGCCTGCGCGGCTTGCAGATCAGCGATCGAAATATACTGGATCGGCTGACCGGGGCCCGCTTGGAACGGGAGGAATGCCCCGACCGCGCCACCGATCGCCGATCCAAGCTGACGATTGCCAAAAGCGTTCCCAATCGCACCGCCCAGAAGACCGCCGCCGATGCTGCCAAAGATCCCCTGCGGATCATAGGCTGCGGGTTGCGCCACGGTCATCGGACCTGCCTCAAACGGCAGATACCGCGCAAGACCCGACGCATCGCGGATGATGTTCCCCGTGCGCCCGCCGACGACATTACCCACGGCACCGCCAACACCGGAGATCATGTTGCCCCAGAACCCTTGGGGCGTATAGGCAGCCTGAGGGGCTGTCATTGGACCCGCACTGAACGGCAGATACTGGCCCAAGGCAGAGGCATCGCGGATGATGTTGCCAGTATTGCCACCGATGACGTTGCCAACCGCACCACCGACGTTGGAGATCATATCACCCCAGAACCCTTGGGGGGCGTAGGCAACTGACTGTTGCGCTTGCATCGGGCATGCCTCAAACGGCAGGTAACGGGCCAAACCGGAGGCATCGCGGATGATGTTACCCGTGCGCCCGCCGACAACATTGCCCACGGCGCCACCAACACCGGAGATCATGTTGCCCCAGAACCCTTGGGGCGCATAGGCGACTGGCTGTTGCGCCTGCATCGGACCAGCCTGAAACGGGATCAGATGACCGTAGTCGCGGGCCAGCACCGTTGTCGCACCGCCAGCCAAACCGCCAAGGCTGGCATGGCCAGTCAACTCGGTCGTCAAACCACCGACGGCACCACCGATCAGTGGCGCTTGACGGGCGACCATATCACCAAACCACCCCTGCGGGGCAAATTGGGCGGCAGGCATACCTTGTTGTGGAACATAATACATTTGGGAAACTCCCTTAAAAGATTGATAAAAATCCGAGTGTAAGACGTAAATGTCTCGTAAAAAGTCTTTAATAAAAGCGCCGAGAAATGAGCAGAAAATCCTACACCGGCATCGATAGCCTAGCGAAACCACTGCCGCGGAAAAGTCTGGAATCCATGACTGTTCAGGTGCAAACGCTTGCGGCATCATCGCGCAGGCGCGCGCGAATCATAACCAAACACAGCATCGCCCTGTAACGTCGTCCTTAAATCCTTGTTGTGCTTGCCATTTCTTTGCGACACTTTACGGGCAATCAACCCCAAAACCGCCCCCGCGATGCTGTCGGAGTTACCGCAAATGCACAAAATCGGCTTTATTGGAATCGGCCTGATGGGCCTGCCCATGGCGCAACATCTTGTCGCCGCGGGGCATGACGTCAACGTTTGGAACCGCAACCCTACCAAGGCCGAAGCGGTCAGCGGCGCAAATGTTGCTCTCACACCCGCCGATGCAGTCCGCGACGCTGAGATCATCATTTCGATCCTGTCGGATGGTGCCGCGACGGCAGCTGTCCAGTCGGACCCTACCCTGCGCGAGACCCTGAGCCGCGACCAAATCTGGATCGAAATGGCTTCGGTCAAACCCGACGAGGCCCGCGCGCAATCGGCCGATCTGGCCACCTTCGGCGTCGCCCACCTCGACGCGCCAGTGTCAGGGGGCACGGCAGGGGCAGAGGCGGCAACGCTTGCCATCATGGTCGGCGGCGACCCCGAGACGTTCAACAAAGCCGCGCCCGTATTGCGCCATCTCGGCACCCCCACCCGCGTCGGCCCGTCAGGCGCGGGGCAATTGGCCAAGCTCGCCAATCAAGGCATCGTCGGCATCACTATCGGGGCCGTCGCGGAGGCGATGCTTCTTGTGCAACGCGGCGGCGCTGACCCCGCCGCCGTGCGCGAGGCACTGAAGGGCGGCTTTGCCGACAGCAAGATTTTGCAGCTCCACGGAGCGCGGATGACCGACGATGATCTTGGCCCCAGAGGCCGCGCTGCGACCCAGCTCAAGGACATGAACAACATCATGGAAGAGGCGGAAAAGCTTTCTCTCAGCTTGCCGATGAGCGCAGATATTCAGGCCCGCTTTGCGACACTTTGCAACGAAATGGGCGGCGCAGATCTTGACCACGCCGCCCTGTATCTCGAACTGTTGCGCCGCAATCAGCTGTCTTGACCGACCGTCTGGCGCTGTAGGCCAAGCCCGTCGATGGTCAGCTCCATCACGTCGCCAACCTTGAGGTAAACCGGTGCGGGCTTCATGCCCATGGCCACGCCCGGCGGTGTGCCCGTGGAGATCACATCACCCGGATGCAACGTCATAAGTGACGACAGATGCTCGATAATCTGCGCTACAGAAAATATCATCGTGCTGGTATTGCCAGTCTGCATCCGCTTGCCGTTCACGTCCAACGACATGTTGAGGTTCTGCGGGTCAGGCACCTCGTCACGGGTCACGAGATACGGGCCAGTCGGGCCAAAGGTGTCACAAGATTTGCCCTTGGTCCATTGGCCCGTCAGCTTGGTCTGAAAGTCGCGCTCGGAGACATCATTGACGACGCAATAGCCCGCGACATAATCCAGCGCGTCGGCCTCAGAGACGTATTTCGCCTCGCGGCCAATCACCACGCCCAGCTCGACTTCCCAATCCGTCGCCACCGACCCACGCGGCATGACCACATCATCATAGGCGCCCACGATCGCGGAGTTCGCCTTGAAAAACAGGATCGGGTGGGCGGGGATATCCATGCCAGCTTCTGCGGCATGGTCGGAGAAATTCAGCCCGATACAAAGGAACTTTCCGATATTGCCGACACAAGCACCAATGCGCGGACGCCCTTCGACAAGCGGCAGGCTCAACGGGTCAAGCGCACGCAACTGCGCCAGCGCCTGATCGGACAAAACCGCCCCCGTGATATCGTCAATATGCGCCGAAAGATCGCGCAAGTTGCCTTCAAAATCCAGCAAAGCGGGCTTTTCGGCGCACTTTTCTCCGTAGCGAACCAGTTTCATCAGTGGCTATCCCTTGGTGTGAATTTTCGTGCGATATCTCGGTAATTGCTAGAATCGCGCAGGGTCATACCCTCGTCAAACCGGCCCACCAATTCGCGGAAATATTGCTGCCATGGGGTCTGGTTCTCGGGGATGCCATAGCCACCGTCGGCCACCAGTTTCGCGGCACGGTCTGCCAGTTCGTCCAAAGGCACAAGCATATCCGCCGTGCATTTGATCAGATCAATCCGCACGCGGTCCCCCGTCTGCAAAAGCGCCAATCCACCACCATCCGCAGCCTCTGGCGAGGCGTTCAAGATTGATGGACTGCCCGAAGTGCCGGACTGGCGACCATCACCGATGCAGGGCAAGGCTTTGACCCCCTGTTTGATCAGATAGGACGGCGGGCGCATATTCACGACTTCCGCGCCCCCAGGATAGCCCTTTGGGCCTGTGCCGCGCATGAACAGGATACAGCCCTCGTCGATATTCTCAGAAGGGTCGTCAATCCGGTGGTGAAAATCTTCCGGTCCGTCAAACACAACCGCACGCCCCTCAAATGCCTCTGGATCATCGGGATTCGACAGATAAGTTCGGCGGAAGGCGTCGGAAATCACGCTGGTCTTCATGATCGCGCTGTCAAACAGATTGCCAGACAGGTTGATAAAGCCCGCATGCTCGCGCAAAGGCGCGGCCACGGTCTTGATCACGCGCGCGTCTTTGGTGCGCAAATGAGCGCAGTTTTCGCCCATCGAGCGCCCGTTGACGGTGATCGCATCAGGGTGCGGCAACAGCCCCGCCGCGGAAAGTTCACCCACAACCGCAGGCACCCCGCCCGCATGCTGGTAATCCTCGCCAAGGTATTCACCCGCAGGCTGCAAATTCACCAAAAGCGGCACGTGGTGGCCGATGTTTTGCCAATCGTCGTTGGTCAGTGCGACCCCCAAGTGCCGCGCAATCCCGTTGAGGTGGATCGGTGCATTGGTCGAACCGCCAATCGCAGAGTTGATCACGATGGCATTCTCGAACGCCTCACGGGTCATGATGTCAGAGGGCCGCAAATCCTCCCACACCATCTCGACTATCCGCTTGCCCGTCTCGTAAGAAATCTGGCCGCGCTCGCGGTAAGGCGCAGGGATCGCCGCCGCGCCTGGCAATTGCATGCCGAGCGCCTCTGCCAGAGAGTTCATCGTCGTGGCCGTGCCCATGGTGTTGCAATAGCCCACCGAGGGGGCCGAAGCCGCCGCAATTTCCATAAATTCGTCGTCGTCGATACGTCCTGCGGCCAGTTCTTCACGCGCCTTCCAGATCACCGTGCCGGACCCGGCCCGCTCGCCCTTCCACCAGCCGTTGAGCATCGGCCCCACCGAGAGCGCAATCGCGGGGATGTTCACAGTAGCAGCAGCCATCAAGAGCGCAGGGGTCGTCTTGTCACAGCCGATATTCAGGACGACGCCGTCTAGTGGATACCCGAAAAGCGTCTCGACAAGTGACAGATAAGCGAGGTTGCGATCAAGCGATGCCGTGGGACGCTTGCCTGTCTCTTGGATCGGATGCACCGGCACTTCAATCGGCGTGCCACCAGCGGCGATAATCCCGTCGCGCACCCGCTTGGTCAGCTCAAGATGGTGACGGTTGCAAGGGCTAAGGTCAGAACCCGTCTGCGCAATTGCAATGATCGGCTTGCCCGATTGCAGCTCTGCGCGGGTCAGGCCGTAGTTCAGGTAACGCTCAAGATATAGCGCTGTCATTTCAGGATTGTCTTTGTTCATAAACCATTTGCGGGAGCGGAGGTCTTCAACGGCAATTTTCTTCACGGTATTTTCCTGATCATTCAGCGTGACAATGCGATGTTCTCATTGCGGAGTTTACGGCCCCCGAAAGGAATTGACTATAGGATGGCGGGATTATCTACGTCTTTTGCGATATGACTGTCGCTGTCAGTGACAGGGGCGCAATAGGGCGCCAGACAATTTCGAATACGCGCACGAAAAAGGCCCTCTCGCACAACCGCGAAAGGGCCTCCCATTTTTCGCAGAAAAATGGATTACTCAGCCAATTCTTCTGGCAAGATCAAGTTCAAGACGATCGAGATCAAGGCGGCAGGCAACAGACCGGATGTCAGCAATATCTGCATGGTTTTGCCAGTGTGCTGCAAGGCGGATGGCTCCAACTGCAAGCCAAGGCCCACGGCCAAAGATACCGCAAAGATGATCATATTGCGACGGTTCCAGTTCACATCCGCCAGCATCGACATGCCCGCAGCGGCAACCATGCCGAACATCACAATCACACCACCACCAAGCACGTTGATTGGCACAGTATTGATGATGGCCCCGACCTTCGGGATCAAACCCGCGACGATCAAGAAGAACGCACCAACCGTCACAACATGGCGCGACATCACGCCTGTCATGGCAATCAGGCCAACGTTCTGGCTAAACGATGTGTTTGGCAAACCGCCGAAAACACCCGCAACTGCTGTACCAAGACCGTCCGCAAAAGTCGCACCTGTGATTTCTTCATCAGTCGCTTCACGACCCGCACCACCTTTGGTGATACCAGACACGTCGCCTACAGTCTCAATCGCCGAGATCACCGCCATCAGGCACATGCCGATGATGATCGCCCAGTTCAGCTCAAAGCCCCAACGGAACGGGTTTGGCAGTGCAAACATAGACGCACGCCCCACGTTGCCAAAACTGACTTGGCCCATGAAATAAGCTACGATATAGCCTGCAATAATCCCGATCAGAACAGCAGCGACCGACATCATGCCCTTGGTGAAGAACTTCATCGCGAGCGTGACAAAGATCACGACCAGCGCAGGCACCCACATCGCCATTGTGCCAAAATCTTCCGTGCCCATCTTCGGGACACCGCCAGCTGCATATTGAATGCCCACCTTAATCAACGCCAACCCGATCATCAAAACGATCAGACCTGTCACCAATGGCGGCAGGGCAAAACGGATTTTGCCAATGAACGTGCCAAGAAAGAAGTGGAAAAAACCACCAATCATCACGCCCGTCATCAGGCCGCCAAGGCCAGCCGCCCCCATGCCTGCAACCGCAGGGATCATGACTGGCAAGAACGCAAACGAGGTGCCCTGTACGATCGGCAAACGTGCGCCAACCGGACCGATGCCCACAGTCTGTAACAGTGTCGCAATGCCGGCAAACAGCATCGACATCTGGATCATATAGGTCATATCCGGAAAGCCGAGCGCGCCTTGGTCAGAGCCAAAGCCGATGCCAGCTGCGCCGCAAACGATGATGGCCGGCGTAACGTTGGAAACGAACATCGCCAAGACGTGCTGAATGCCCAGCGGCACCGCTTTGGCCATGGGCGGGGTGTAATTCGGGTCGCGGAGCTGCTCCGGCGTCCCAATAGATGTATCTGTCATGTTTTTGTCCCTTGTTGTGAGTATCGCCCGCTTGTGCGGATCATTTGGTTATCTGTCGCGGCCCTTTTCATCCGCGGTGGTATGCGTCCTTTTTCCGTTTTATCGGGGAAGCAAATCTTTGAGCCGGAACTCGGCAATGCGTTCAACCTGACGGCAGGCATTGGCAAATTCGGTCGGGCGGTCATGCGAAATGCGCTGCGCAAATGCGGCCATGATGCTGGCTTTCGTGTGGTCACGGACGGCGATAATGAACGGAAATCCGAACTTTTCCATATATTGCGTGTTCATCGCGCTGAACCCTGCGCGCTCGTCATCCGTCAGCGCATCAAGGCCCGCGCCTGCCTGCTCGGCAGTGCTTTCTTTGGTCAACCGCTTGGCGGCGGCCAATTTTCCAGCCAGATCAGGGTGCGCCAGCAAAACGCCCAAACGCTCTTCCTCCGAGGCAGAGCGGAACATCCGCGCCAACGCATTATGCAGCCCTGTGGCGGTGTCATGCGCGGGGCTCAGCTCCAACTGATACGCCCTCTCTGCGATCCACGGCGAATGCTCGAAGACCGAGCCGTAAAGCGCGACAAAGCGCGCCTGCTCCATCTGCGACGGGCGCTCGAACCGCACATGAGGATGCGCGCGCGCCCAGTGATCCGCGATCTCTTCGCGGGTCGCAAACCAAACGCCGTCATGGCCTCGCGCATAGTCAATAAACTGACGCAAGGCCTCTGCCCGTCCGGGGCGGCCGATCAGACGGCAATGCAACCCGATCGACATCATGCGCCCGCCCTCGCGGTAAAGCGTGTCAAAGCTGGCCTTGAGATACTCGAAAAACTGCGTGCCGGAGTTGAACCCCTGCGGCGTCGCAAAGCGCATATCGTTGGCGTCCAGCGTATAGGGTACGATCAACTGATCCGTGCGGCCGAACTCCATCCAATAAGGCACATCATCGGCGTAGGTGTCCGCGACATAAGCAAACTGAGCCGTCTCGGCGGCCAAGCGCACAGTATTTTCCGAACAGCGGCCCGTGTACCAGCCGCGCGGCGGCTCTCCGACAACTTCGGTGTGCAAGCGAATGGCCTCAAGCATATCGGCCCGCTCTTTATCCTCGGGCGCGTCCTTGTATTCGATCCACTTGAGCCCGTGGCTGGCAATTTCCCAACCGGCAGATTTCATCGCGGCCACCTGCTCGGGCGCGCGTGCCAGCGCCGTTGCAACTCCATAAACCGTCACAGGTAATTCGGCGAGCATCCGGTGAAGGCGCCAAAAACCCGCCCGCGCACCGTATTCATAGATGCTTTCCATGTTCCAGTGGCGCTGGTTCGGCCACGCGGCGGCACCGACGATCTCGGACAAAAACGCCTCTGACGCGGCATCACCGTGCAGGACGTTATTCTCGCCACCTTCTTCATAATTAAGGACAATTTGGACGGCAATACGGGCACCTTGAGGCCAATTTGCCTCTGGTGGGTTTGGCCCGTGGCCGGACATGTCGCGGGGATATCTGCTCATGATGCACTTTCGTTTTTTCCACGATAGTCCAGTAAGCTGAATTTCGCTTTCAAAAAAATCACGAAACACCGTTAGATTTTATGATATCTCAACCAACTGCTTGGGCAATGAGCGGTGACATGAAGTCGATGAACAACCGCGTCTTGGGGTCTTGATGGCGCTTGTGCGTATACAGGCAGGCCATTTGCACGGGCTCGGGAGGCGTGGCTTTGGCGACAATCTCTAGCGCGCCCGCCGCCAAATGCTCCGCCACTTCAAACATCGGCTTTAGGGCAACACCCTGCCCGCTCAACGCCCAGTTGGTCAGCACATCACCGTCGTCGCTCTCCAGCCGTCCCTTGACACGGAACCGCTGTGGGCCGTCGGGTGTCACCAAGCGCCACTGGAATTCTGCGGCGCCCGGATAGCGCAGGTTCAAACAGTCGTGCCCCTCCGACACCAAAGCCGCCCCGTCCGCAGGGTTACCGCGCGCGGCAATATACGCGGGGCTGGCGACCAGCACCCGCGCGCAGGTCGCGATATTGCGGATACGCAGATTGCTGTCCTCGGGTTTGCCCAAAAAGAACGCGACATCGAGACCTTCGCCCGTCAAATCAACATTGCGATCCGTCAAGCGCAGGCGCACGTCAACCATCGGATATTTGTCGGTAAACGGCGGCACCAAGGGCGCGATCAGCCGCCGACCAACCCCCAAGGGGGCCGCGACATGCAACAACCCTTTGGGATTTTCGGTCATGTCCGAAACTTGGCCCTCTGCGAAACTGACCGCGTCCAGAATACCGCAGGCACCGCCGTAAAACGCGGTGCCTTGGGAGGTCGGGCGCAGGCTCCGCGTGGTCCGCTGAAAGAGCCGCACGGAGAGGTGATCTTCAAGTTGGGATATTCGCGCAGATGTGACCGCAGGCGAAATCCGCAGATCACGCCCCGCCGCCGACATGGACCCCAATTCATAGACGCGCACGAAGGTTCGAATATTCTCAAGGTACGACACGATTGTTCCGATATTTTTGAGAGCTGCCAGTAATGCACAATAATACAAAACAAAAGCGGCGCTGACCAGCCTCTCGTTGGCCTAGGTGGTGCCATCGCGCGCGCCAAACCCGCCGCCGCTGAAGATTTCGCCCCTGACGATATGACCCAAAGGATCTTGGCGGAAATGCACGTCGGGCGACACGATGATGTGATCGACGACAGGTACAATCGGCTGGCTGTGCAAAATCAGCCCTGCTTGATTGCCCATCGGCAGCCCGAGCCTGCATAAGGTGCTAGGCGCAGGACGGGCCACAATGCCGGCACCGGCTTCAATGATTTTTCCGACGTTCTCCTTTTCGGCAGTGATGGGTTGAAACCCATCCTACGCAGTTACACTGTGATCACAAAGGTCGCACCTGACCCTTCGCCTAAGCGGATACTCGCCCCTTGTGCCGCCAGCATCCGCCGCACAATCGCAAGCCCCATGCCCGTGCCGCCCGCATCCCGCCGTGTCGTAAAGAACGGGTCGAAAATGCGTTCGCGGTTGCCCGCAGATATACCTGGCCCGTCATCGCAGACCACCACCGTCTCGCCGTCAAACGCGGCCCATATGCGACCCGCCCCTTGGGCGCGCGCATTGGCCACCAGATGCGCCATGACGAGCTGCATGGCTGCGGCATTGATCGGCAATTCACCATCGCACGTCACCTCTGCCCCTTCGGCAACATCCGAGAGCAGACAGGTGCCCGCAGGTAGCGGCTCTTGCGCCCGCGCCAAGGCGCGCTGCGCCTCCAAGAGCGCAGTCATCCGTTCACAGGAGGCCGAAACCCGATCGAGCAATGCCTCGCGGTCCACTAAACCAAGCTCCGGATCGCGCAAGAGCTCTGCCGCGCCTGAAATCACGGTCAGCGGCGATTTCAACTCATGGGTCACATGATCCGCATAGGAGCGCATAACATCGGTCCGCGCCTGCAAGACGCGGTGCATCTGGCCGACCGCCTGCCCCAGCTCGGAAAATTCGGGCGTGCCGAAATGCGCAGGCGGGTGCACCTCCGCCACACTCCCCGCCACATCCTTGGCATAGACCGTAAGAGCCTGCACAGGGCGCAGCACCAAGCGCCAAAGCAGAAACGCCAAGATCGCCGTGGCGACGAAAGCGATCACCCCGATGAGCCAGCTTGTCTCGCCCCACCCCAAGATGCCGCCTGCAACGCGGAAATAGCCGATACCCAAAAGCGGCAGGGTAAAGACCGCAGCCAAAGTCCCCGCGATCACAAACCACAGGGGCGGTCGCCATTTGGGCACTATCCGGCGCGACATGGACCCATCCGAATACCGACGCCATGTATCGTTTCAATCGCCTCTGCACAGCCTCCCTGCGCCAGTTTGGCCCGCAGATTGCGCAGATGGCTGTCCATCGTGCGATCGCTCACATGCACGTTCGTCCCATAAACCGCATCCACAATTGCAGGGCGCGACATGACGTTATCAGGCCTGCGCATGAGCTGCACCAGCAGCTCCATTTCGCGCGAGGTCAGCACCACGGGCGCTTCGCCCACGCGGCAGGCATGACGGCTTGGATCGACGCTTAAGACACCACGGCGCAACATGACAGTGGGGTCCGAGGCAGGCGCCGCCCGCTTGAGGATCGCGCGCACGCGGGCAACCACTTCGCGCGGCGAAAACGGCTTTGCCACATAGTCATCCGCGCCCACCTCAAGGCCTACAATCCGGTCGATTTCATCCCCCTGCGCTGTCAGAAACAGGATCGGCACCTGACTGCTCTTGCGCAGCTCGCGGCACACCGTCAGCCCGTCCATCTCGGGCATCCCGATATCAAGCACGATCAAATCGGGCGACAGGCTGCGGGCCATCTCAAGGGCCTGTTGCCCGTCGGCTGCGGCCGCGACGCTAAAGCCGGCAACCTCCAGCCCCATGCGCAGCACATCACGAATACCCGCATCATCATCGGCGATCAAAATCTGCTGGCTCATTGCCCCGCCTCCGCTTTTATCGCGTCCAAGCTACGGCGCAGGCGGGCATTGCGAAACCCCCAATCGCGCCAACCTTGCGGCGGATAAACCGTCAGGTCGTAATAACGGTCGGCACAAAGATCAGGGGCATATCGGGCGACCTCAACCGCGGCACCATCGCGCAGGCTGCAAACATAGCCCGCGTCGAGCGGACCGACCGTCAACTGGTGGCGGGCGACGACGCCCGAGACATTCACCAGCAAACACAGGTAAACCGCGACAAAGCCTAAGCCAAAGGCGCGGATCAACATCCAGCCCGTGCTCTGGCGCTGCACCGTTTGCATCACCAAGACAATCAACCCAAGCGCCACGACAATCATCCAGACAAAGGCCGCAAAGCGCATTTGCGTCAGCCCGTAACTATCGACGTAAAGATCAAGCCGCAGGATCGACGAGACCACCAGCATCACCGTTTGCCCGACCCACACCAGCAACAAGATGCGCATCTTACCGCTATCAAGCCAAGGCTGGGCGGCCAGCGCAAATGCCCCCGCCAGCAAGGCCGTCATCATCAAAGGATAGGCGCCGCGATGGGCGTAATTGGCATAGGTCATCCCATCTGGCAGACGCACGCCACCCCAGAGATATCCCAAATCCATCACCGTCTGGACCGCGAAGATCACGTTGAACACAATCAGCGCGCGCAGCACGGAACGGGGGTTCAGATAGGCAACCGAAACAGGCTTGCGCGCGGGTCTTACAGAAACGAAATGCAAGTTCATCTGCGGCAACCGCAAGAACGGCCAAGCACCAAAGGCGACGACACCCCAAAAGATCATACGCTCGACATCAGGCCCTTGACGCAGATCAAACTGTGATATCACGTTCTCGACCAGCGGGTTGGCCGTGGCCATTAACGCCACAAAGATCGCGCCAATGGCAACAGGCATCGCCCAATCCAGTACAAGACGACGGCTTGGACCGCGCAACTCTGCAGCGCGCATGTCGCGGACCCATTGCACCAGCCCGTGCGCTAACAACCGGCGGGCGGCCAGCCCCCAACGCGGACCGGAAATCAGCCCCGCGAATGCGGCCAGCCCGATGAAGGCCAAAGCAAACGAGAGCCATTGCACCAGATCAACCGCAGGCAACAGCGCGACAATCAACACCGTCCAGGCCACCAGCGCCCGCTGCGGCGGCACGTCACGCCGCAGCACAAAATGCGCCGCCCCTGCCACGCTCAGTATCGCTGCGACGAACCCGAGGCCAAGGTGACTGTGAAACAAAGAGGCGTCGACAAGCGCAACGACAAGCGCCAAAAGCCACCAAGGGCGGTTGGGCACCGCACCGCCGCGCCCCACGCCGCTTTGACTATCGGCAGCAATCCACCATGCATCTTTGCTCAAGGATCGCGGCAGGCCGCGCACTGTCATCGGTGTCATCTTTCGTCCCTCTCTCATTTTTAATTGAGACGAGACCTACTGATCGGACGTGCAAAGCCGTGGCGATGGTTGTGCAGTTTTTGTGCAGTTAGTCTGCGGCTTCCGCCTCTGCTGCCGCACGAATGGCGCGGATGTTTTCACCATATGGGGCAGGGTTGGCCACCGATCCGCCACGGAAAACAGCAGAGCCAGCAACCAAGACGTCCGCCCCCGCAGAGGCCACCAAGCCAGCCGTCGTCGGATCAACGCCGCCGTCGATCTCGATATGCACAGGGCGGTCGCCAATCATCGCCCGCAGATCGGCGATTTTCAGGGACATATCGATAAATTTCTGCCCGCCAAATCCGGGGTTCACGGTCATGACACAGACCAGGTCGACCATATCCAAAAGCTCTTCGACAACCGACGCAGGCGTGCCGGGGTTAAGCGCAACACCCGCCTTGCAGCCCAGATCACGGATGTTCTGCAATGTACGGTGAATATGCGGACCCGCTTCGTAATGCGCGGTGATGTAGTCAGCTCCCGCATCGGCAAAGCCCTGCAAATAGGTATCAACGGGCGAAATCATCAAATGGACGTCCATCACGGTTTTCACATGCGGGCGGATTGCCTTGCAGGTCTGGGCGCCAAAGGTGATGGCGGGCACAAAGTGGCCGTCCATGACATCAACGTGGATCCAATCGGCGCCTTGGGCCTCGACGGCCTCAATCTCTGCGCCAAAATTAGCGAAATCAGCGGCGAGAATGGACGGGGCGATCTTAATCGAGCGGTCAAAAGACATGAGCGGGAATCCTTGTGCGAGCAGAGTTACGCCCCGTTTAACCTCTCAGGCCGGCTTCGTCACGCAAGCTTTTAAAATACTTGCGGCGTACGCGAGATTCCTGTGCTAATTTGACCTTATGACAGAACCAATCCTTTCCTACCGCGATATCCTGCGCCATGGCGCTGCCGTCCATATTACCCGCGCGCTGGTCACACCGACCCGCCCAAAGGCCCTGCACGTCCAAGACTTTCCAGAGTTATTCTGGGTCCAAAACGGGCAAATCAGGCACCATCAGCCCGCGGGCGTGACGACCCTCACTGAGGGCGATCTGGTGTTTATGCGTGAGGGGGACACCCATGCACTGCAAGGGCGCGGCGAGCAAGCGCTTGTTGTGTCGCTCACGCTGCACCCACAGTTGATCGAGGCGCTTGGCAAACGGCACAAGGCGCTGCCAGGTCAATATTTCTGGGCCGATGCCGCGCAGACCTTACATCTTGATACCAAGGCGCTGATCACATTGAACCAAGCGACACTCAAGCTCGAACGCAGCCCGCGTGACCGGTTCTCGACCGAAGCCTTTCTGCTGCCGCTTCTTGCGGCGTGGCTCAAGCCTGACACGCCCGACGCGACCCCCGCGTGGCTCAATGCCGCGCTTATCGCTGCCGATGATCCTGCGGTGTTCCGTGACGGGGCCGCAGGCTTTGTCGCGCTCACCGGCCAAAGCCACCCGCACGTCAGCCGCACTCTCAAGCGGCTCACGGGGCAAAGCCCGTCGGAGATGATCAACGACAAGCGGATGCAGCACGCCGCCCTGCAACTCACTGGCACCGCCGACCCCTTGGCCGAGATCGCCGCTGATTGCGGAATCCCGAACCTGTCGCACTTTCACAAACTCTTTCGCGCAGCCCACGGCATGACCCCGCACCAGTATCGGCGCAAATTTCAACGTGACGTCGTGCAACCCGAATAATATTGACCAAACGGTCAAAACTTGCCAAGACAAACCTTAAATGACACGCTTCCCACCAGTGGAGGAGACCGCTTTGCAGACGACAACTACGCCCGACGTCACGACCAGCCACCTGCCCCAAGTCCACGAACCGCGCAACACAGCGATGCCGCTTGATCTGGACTGGGTCGCATCTGTGCAGGCCAATACCAGCGCCATTGAGCGTCGCGCAGCTTCCCTACCCGGCAGGCGTTCCGTCAAGAAGGACTATCAAGCCGCATGGCTCTGCAAGGCCATCAGCCTTATGGACCTCACGACCCTGTCCGGCGACGATAGCGAGGGCCGTGTGCGCCGTCTTTGCGCGAAGGCCCGCCAACCTGTCTCCCAAGACATCCTCGAAAAACTCGGTATGGAAGGCCTGACAACTGGCGCCGTCTGCGTCTATCACGACATGGTCGAAACAGCCGTCGACGCCTTACGCGGCACAAACATCCCCGTGGCCGCTGTCTCCACAGGCTTCCCCGCTGGCCTCTCGCCGTTCCACCTGCGCATTCAGGAAATCCGCGAAAGTGTGGCCGCCGGCGCAAAGGAAATCGATATTGTCATCTCGCGCCGCCATGCGCTGACGGGCAACTGGCAAGCGCTTTATGACGAGATGGTCGAGATGCGCGAGGCCTGCGGCGCGGCCCACGTCAAAGCGATCCTCGCCACCGGCGAACTCGGCACCCTGCGCAACGTCGCCCGCGCCTCGCTTGTCTGCATGATGGCTGGCGCCGATTTTATCAAAACCTCGACAGGCAAAGAGCCCGTTAACGCCACCCTGCCCGTCACGCTCACCATGATCCGCGCAATCCGCGACTACCAAGAGCGGACTGGTCTGAAAGTCGGCTACAAACCGGCAGGCGGGATTTCCAAAGCCAAAGACGCCATCGTCTACCTCGCCATGATCAAAGACGAGCTTGGCGATCGCTGGCTACAACCCGACCTTTTCCGCTTCGGCGCCTCCTCCCTTTTAGGCGATATTGAGCGGCAACTCGAACACCATGTCACAGGCGCCTACTCCGCGCAGTGGCGGCACGCGATTGGATAAGACCATGACAGTTAAAGATATTTTCGACACCATGGACTACGGCCCTGCCCCTGAAAGCAGCAAAGAGGCACTCGCTTGGATTGCCGCTCGTGGCGGTATCGCGGGCCACTACATCAACGGTAAATCCGGGCCACTGCGCGAGGACTTCGCCACGACGAACCCCGCAACGGGGGTCAAACTTGCTGGCGTCACCAAAGGGACCGCCGATGAGGTGGCGTTGGCCGTGAAAGCCGCCCGAAAGGCGCAGGCCTCATGGGCCAAAGACAGCCATGCCCGCGCCCGCGTTCTCTACGCCATCGCGCGTCTGATGCAAAAACACAGCCGCCTTCTGGCCGTCATGGAAACCTTGGATAACGGCAAGCCGATCCGCGAGAGCCGCGATATCGACGTGCCCCTCGCCATCCGCCACTTCTACTACCACGCAGGCATGGCGCAGCTTATGGACGAGGAGCTTCCCGACCGCGCGCCCTTGGGCGTCTGTGGCCAGATCATCCCATGGAACTTTCCGCTGCTCATGCTCGCATGGAAAATCGCCCCCGCCTTGGCAATGGGCAACACGGTCGTCCTCAAACCTGCCGAATTCACGCCGCTCACCGCAATGATCTTTGCCGAAATCTGCGACCAAGCAGGCGTGCCGCCGGGCGTCGTGAACATCATCACAGGGGACGGCGAAACAGGGGCCGCCCTTTTCGCCTCCGACGTCGATAAAGTCGCCTTCACTGGCTCGACTGAGGTCGGCCGCATCATCCGCAAAGCGACCGCTGGATCTGGCAAAGCGCTCTCGTTAGAGCTTGGCGGCAAATCCCCCTACATCGTGTTCGACGACGCCGATATCGACTCTGCCGTCGAAGGCCTCGTCGATGCAATCTGGTTCAATCAGGGCCAAGTCTGTTGCGCAGGCTCGCGCCTCTTGGTGCAAGAAGGCATCGCAGACCGCTTCTACGCCAAACTCAAATCTCGCATGGGAACCTTACGCATCGGCGACCCGCTCGACAAATGCATCGACGTGGGCGCCATCGTGGACCCATCGCAACGCGACATGATTGCCAAGCTGGTTGAAGGCAATAACGAAGGCGATATGTTCCAAACCGCAGCGCCCGAAGGCTGCTTCTACCCGCCAACCCTTATCACGGGCCTGCACGCCGCGTCGCACCTGATGCAGACCGAAATCTTCGGCCCCGTGCTCGTCTCGACCACCTTCCGCACACCGTCCGAGGCGGTGGAAATCGCCAATAACACGCGTTACGGTCTCGCGGCCTCTGTCTGGTCCGAGAACATCAACCTCGCGCTCGATATCGCGCCAAAACTCGCCTGCGGCATCGTCTGGGTCAACGGCACCAATATGATGGACGCCGCCGCAGGCTTTGGTGGCGTGCGCGATAGCGGCTTTGGGCGCGAAGGCGGCTGGGAAGGGCTCGCGGGCTATACCAAGCCAAAAACGCCCGGCAAACCGCGCGCCGCCGCAGTACCTCACGCGGGCAACGACACGCCCGCCGACCCGCTCGACCGCACGGCAAAACTCTACATTGGCGGCAAACAAACCCGCCCCGATAGTGGCTATTCGACCGTTATCCACAGCCCCAAAGGCGCGTTCCTGGGTCACGTCTCCACAGGTTCGCGCAAAGATATCCGCAACGCGGTTGAGGCCATGAACGCGGCCAAAGGCTGGTCGAAATCCACAGGCCACCTGCGTGCGCAAATCCTGTATTACATTGCCGAGAACCTCTCGGCGCGCGCGGACGAATTCGCTACCCGGATCAGCCACCTGACCGGAAAATCGGGTAAAATCGAAGTCCAAGACAGCCTCAAGGCGCTCTTCACCTATGCGGCATGGGCCGACAAATACGACGGCCAAGTGCACGGCGTGCCGATCCGTGGCGTGGCACTCGCGATCAAAGAACCCGTCGGTAACATCGGCATCCTGTGCGGTGACGCGCCCCTGTTGGGCATCATCACGCCCATGGCCGCCGCCATCGCGATGGGCAACCGCACCGTGCTGATCCCGTCGGCCGCCTACCCGCTCGCGGCCACCGACTTCATCCAAGTTCTGGAAACCTCGGATGTGCCCGCAGGTGTGGTGAACATCGTCACAGGCCCCCCCGCAGAGCTCTCCAAAACCCTCGCAGATCACCTTGATCTCGACAGCCTATGGAACCTCGCCGATACATCACTCAACACCACAATCGAAGCCGCCTCTGCCGGCAACCTCAAACGCACATGGGCACCTTTGGGCACACCCTCCAGCCACGACTATCTCGCGGCTGCGACAGAAGTAAAAAACATCTGGATCCCTTACGGCGAATAGAGGCCTGCTTCTTTTGGCCGAAAATACCTCGGGGGGCGCGTAGCGCGGGGGCAGCGCCCCCTAGGACTTTTTCTTCCAGGAGCCAAGCCAACGGGTCAACCGGCCCTTTTGCTCGGCAATATCCGCCGTCGCCTCGTCATAGTGATGCTCTGCACTATCCAGGAGCGGATCAATCGACCGCTCACGGAACTGCATCCACATCGCGCGGACAAACACGATCGCCGCGATCAAAAATCCGAAGAAGAAAATGTTGAACCAGGGAATGATCCGCACATCGGGTCCTTCAACCGGACGGATGGCAATCGCGTTAGGAAAGGCAGAAAAATACTCGTTCCGCCACCCGTAATGGGTCATCACAGCCCACTTGGGTTGCTCCGGGGTAGAGCGTAAATCGTCAGCCTCGGTTTGCAGGCTCGCGGTATCGAATTTGAAATAGAACGGCCAAGACCACCCTGTGTCTTCGTTGCGATATACCATCACCTCGGTCGTGTCGCGCGGAACAAAACCGAACAGAAAGGTTTTCTTCTTCACCGTCTGGATAAACTGCACATCGCGGTTGACGAGTGTTGCGGATTGATCGTCAGGGCGCGCCCAGAATATCCGCGTCCAGTCATTCAGATCCTGCCGTTCCTGATAGGTATTCACAACCCGCACGATATCATGCTGCGGCAGCGCATAGTGCAAAATGACGCCAATGATCAGGACCATCAAGACGCGAAACGTAACCTTAATTCTATGCATAGCTCACCTCAATTTTCATTTGTCAGATAGATGATAGCAATCACGATCACCGTCGGAATGATGTAAACCAAGCCGATCAACTTGGGACGAAACGAGTTGTTATAGGCCACGATACCGGCCGCAACATAGGCATCTCGCGCGGCCATATCTGTGCTGCCTTCATTCTCTTCGGCCCAGGCTTCTTCCAGCTTTTCACGGCGCACAGAGCGCGAGTAGATCGAGATCGACAGATACACCACGCTCAGCGCAATGAACCCGAACAAGACCAATCGGACAAATCCCATCTCTACTTCCTCCGCACTGCGCCCCAAGGGCCAACAGCGGCAATCATATCACGTTTTGCGGGCTTTGGCTCTTCCAAGGGCGCGTCATGGCCGAACAAGGCCTCGCGCGTGCCCGCCTTATCCACTTGGTACTCACGATCCAGAAAGTCCACGACATAGGCACGTTTTTCATCGGGCCATGTGGCATAGGCGGCATAAAACGCCTCCTTATGACAAATAAACAACTGGCGAATATCAAGCGGGCACAATTCGGCCAGCAGCATATTCACCAGCTCCGCATCCGCATGCGCCTTGGCGCGCAGCGTATAGAAATAGGCGTCATGATCCGAGGTGATCCGCGGCCAAGGCCCGTCTTCCTCTGCCCAGCGTGCCAGAGCGGCAAGCCCCTGCCAGGCTTCGGGCAATTTGTCGGCATATCTGCGCCCGAGCACCCGCAAATCACGGCGCACGGCCCCCGTCAAATCCTCACCCATTTGCGCGGCAACCGAGGCCACCACGAAATCCATCTTTTGATGCAGGATCGCGGCCGCATCAAGGCCACGTGCCTCGACAATCGGCTCGACCAGATCATTGAGCTTCAAAAACTTTGCGATCGCACTGCGCTCCGACAGGTCAAACACAAACCCGATCGGCACATCACCCAAAGACGAATTATCCATCGCCGAAATCACCGCAGGATGTGGCACCCCGCGAAACACATACATGCCGCCAAAATGCGAGGTCCAGAAGTTGTCTTGGGCAAATTCCATCTGATTGAGCGTCACAGGATTGCGCGTCACATCGCCCGTTTCCTTGGCCAGCCCGATCATCTGCCCGATCAGCACATCATCAAACCAGGCGCCCTCTTCGGACTTGAAACGGTCAATCATCGCACCCAGCTTTTTCGCCGTGGCCACCGTCCCGCCCGTCGTATCAGCTTCAATCGTAATCTTGCGAATATCGAAAATCTTGCTCGGCGTCTCGGTGCTATAGACCGAATTGACCAATTCGCCCGCCACCGCATCGCGTGCCGTCAGCGCAAATAGCTGCGCCCGATTACGCTCGATAAACTGCTTGAGAATGCCACGGCTCGTCGAAAACTTTGCATTCAACAACGGCGCTGTCACCTGCTCTGTGGTGAGCAAAATAAACTGACGGTTCACGCCCTTATGGTTTAGATATAGCTCATCCCCAAGCTCCGCACCGATTTCCGGCGAATAACCCGAAATATCAACATGAAACTCGTCCAACGCCGTCTGCTTGCCCGTAAGCGAGCCGAGCGCACGATTATACCGCTCCACCAAAATCGGGCTATCAACGCGAATAAGATTGCCAAACATCAGACCTTTTTCGATGAGTCGTTTCATACCATCACCATACCTTCGTCACCCAACTCCGCGGCAGGTTCGCGACCGAAAGCACCATAATCGGCCCCCAGATCATCCCTGCGATCAGGCCCAGCTTGCCGTAAAACACAACATTCTCCGCAAACCCATATTCCGCAAATTGCGTCCACGTCAGGCCCTGCCAGAAATAGAGCGCGACAAAGAAACCAGCACTCAAGACAAACAAAAACACAGTGGACAAGAACGCGTTGAGCAACAGCGGCTTGATCCCCTCGGGCAAGACTATCGACAACAACTTGGGCACCAGCCACGCGAGTAGCGCTAAAGTGAGCGCGGGGATAAACAAGCTGCCAGAGAACAGGCTCACCGCTTGCCCTCCAAATATCGCCGCTTCGCCTCTTCCTGACGACCAAAGTCGCGGACCATTTGGTCAATCGCCGCTTCGTCGGATTTGTCAGCATAGCGGAATTCACTATCGGCATAGCGGTTGATTTCTTGGATCACCATCTCGGTCGTCACCTTCTGGCGCAATTCGGAAATCATCCCCTTCTTGGTGTCGTAATCCTTGAACAGGAACAGATCAGGCTCTTCCATCCACTCGTCAGGCAGTTCAAAGTCCATCGCACGGACCTTTACCGCATCCGTAATATTCTTGATTGCGCGACCTGTGAAGCGCTCGTCGGCTTCCTGAATAGCCTTCAGATATGTCCCCATCTTGGCGATCGTATCGAGATCACCAATCTCGCTTTGAACGCGATCAAACACGCGGATCAGCCCCTCTTCATGGGGCTTTGAGTGCCCCGCAAAGCTGGCCGCGACTGCCTTCTTGATCTCTTGGGCAGAGAAGACCTCATGCGCGCCCACGGGAATATCGTGGTTCTTACCCATCAAGAGATACAGAATATCGATGTAATCATCCCGCGTCTGCGGTCCGTCCACAAGAAACCGCGCCCCCGCCCGCTGGCGCAGCGCGTCGTCCACATTCTCGGGATAGTTCGAAAACATCCCGAACGTGCAATTGCCGCGCACCACGGTATTCGCTCCTGCGAAGCTCTCCATCAGCACAGCGGTAATCTCCAACTGCCCAGCGCTTGACTGACGATCTCCACGTTTGCCCGCCAATTGGTCGATATCATCAATCGTGCCAAAACCGATGACGCTCGGATCAAGAATATTGTTGATAAACGCCTTCGCGTTCTGCCCCGATTTGCCCTGATAACTGTCGATATTATCGGTGCTCAGGTTCTGATACTTGAACGGATAACCCGCCGTCTGGCAGTAGTCATTCACCAACCCCGCCATCATCTGGATCAGCGTCGTCTTGCCCGTCCCGGGTTTGCCATCACCCATAAACGTAAAGATAAACCCGCCCAATTCGGCAAAGGGGTTCAAGCGCCGTTCAAAGTCGTAGGCCATCAGCATCTTCGCCAGCCTCAAAGACTGATACTTGGCAATATGGTTGCCCACGACCTCATTGGGTTTCTTGAACGTCATGGTCAGGGTCGATGACTTACCCTTGCGCGCAGGACTAAACCCGCGCACGGCAAAGTCATCCGCCTCAACCCGCCAAGCCGCCGCGACAAATGGCTCAAGGCGCGGCGCGGTGCTTGCGCGGCCCGCGACCTTTTCCATCAAGGCCTCGGCAAAGGCCAGAACCACGGCGACCATTTTGTGCTCGTCAGTGCCCAGCGCGGCAATATCGCGGTCCAACTCCCAAAGCACGCCGTGCAAGGCCAGTTGGCCATTGTCGACCAGAACCTCCTCGATTTCGCCGACCTCAACCGTCTGCTCGGAGGCATGGCTGCTCAGCAAAAACGCAGTCGCAGACCCAAACACATAGAGCGTGATCAAGGCCTCCGCCGTCAGCATTTCGGAAAATTCGGCGCGCCGCGCCTCTGCCAATCCACCCTCCAAGTTCGCCCGCTTCAAATCCTTGAGCGAAGTCCGCTCCGCAAACTGATCCGCCACAGCCAAGGCAATCGCGATTGCGCGGCGCAATCCCTGCAACACATGAGCCTGAATTGGCGATGGCAACCCGTCGCCACCGATCCCCTCAACCCGCGCCGACAGTTGAATACCCTCGGTGCGCGTCATACGGCGTGCCGCCAGCCCCGGTGTGGTCGAGCGAAATCGCCGCGCCGCGCCAATGCCCGGCGACTTCTCCGCCACGGGGGCAGCCCCGCGTGACGCAATGCGCGGGCTATGATCAAACCCCTCCAGCAACCCCAAAGCACCGGCATAATGGGCACGAATATCGTCCTCGCGAAGCTCCATCTGGTCACTGTTCTGGCTCATCACTCATCCTTCTTTTGGCTAGAAATACCTCCGCCGGAGGCATCGAATTTTCGTCGAAAATTCGTATCACCGGTAACTCAAAACGCGCCCTTGGTCAGACACGACAAACTTGCGCACTTCGCGAAACCCCGCAGGGTTGCGCTCCGCCAAGGCCTGATAAGGGCGCTCGGGCATAATCAGGCTGCGCTCCATCCGCGTCGCCCCCATATCCGTCCCAGCCGCTGCAAAGGGATCAAGCGCGAAGATCTGACGCTCCACCGTGCCAAACCAGCCCGACTTCACCCGCTCGACACGCTCGGCCACCAGATCTTCCTCGGTCCACACCATCGCCCAGTCTGCACCAACAGGGCTTTTGGCCGCCTCCAGAACCTCACGCAAAGGCCCCGTTTGCATCGTAAAGGCACTCGAATACATCGGGCCAATATGGAACCGGCGCAGCCTTGTGGGATGCAGATCGTCAAAATCCTCGTCAAAGCCTTTGGCAATGGTCAACAGCTTCAACCCAGCCAAAGATTGCGCCATCAAATGCTGTTGCACTTCGGGCCAGCGGCGCTCGTCTTTCGGCAGGCCCACCTTGCCTGTGTCCGCCACATCCATGATGTAAATCACGGGCAGGTTGACCTGACTGTCATAGACCGCCCAATGCACCTGAAAATGCCTGCGATCATCGTCGTTCTTGACCCAAACCGCCGTCGGATCATTGCGCGCCCAAAACATGCCGCCCTTGGATAACTCTTCATAATAGAGCCTTTGCGACAACGCATACTGCAACTTCGTCGGAATCTCCTGATCGCCCACAATCGTGCGGACCATCTGATCCTTGAGCGCGTCCACCGACGGCATCGACGTCAAATGACGATCAGCCTGAAGCGCATCATTCGCCATCTCCAACAACTCCTGATAAACAGGAAAGCCGCTCTCGACACGGTCAAATGTCAACTGCCCGGCATGGGCAAAACGGCCCGAGAAATGATACTTATGCGACAGCGCCCGAAACGTCAGGTTCAGCCCAAGCAGATACCGCGCAATCACATCAATATCGCGCCGCCCCAAACGCCCCTCCGCCTCCATCGTGGCCGCAACGCGTGTCATATGCTGCGTGATCCGCTCAAACTTGCCAAAATACCTGCGCGTGATGCGGGTATCTTCGAGTTTAAAATGATCGAGGGAATGGTCAGTCTTCATATTTGGCCCATTTAGATATTACTTGCCACGTAAACCGCGCCGCGCATTTTCCCTTAGCGACGCAGACTTAGCATCCGAATTGTTCGCCTTTAAACTCGGATTAAACCAGACAGCTAATCCCCAAACGGCACAACCTATGACAATAACACCCATCTCTTCCGCGCCATCTGGCAGGTCAAGTTTCTTGGCGAATGGCGCGATCGCATAGACCACGCCAATTGCGGCCAAAAGCCCGAGCGGCCAAAGTGGCGCGCTCGATTTACTCCGCGCCATACTGATTGCTATCGTGCTTCTCCACGATCTTCTGGAACCTGCGCACAAACCGCTCATCAGCCTTGGCTTTCTGCTCCAGCACCTCACGGGCGAACACCATGTGATCTTCGTGGGCTTCCAACATATCGGCCATACGGGCATTCGTGGCAGAGCCAATCGCGGCCATCGCCGTCTGTGCCTCCTGGTCGGTTTTCACGCCGATTTCGTTGATCTTATGGGCCACATCCTGCTGCTGCGCCGTCTTGAGAGACTTCGACAAAGCATCATACAAAATAACACGCTGCTTGGTGTCTGTCTCCAGCTTGTTGATCAGCACCATCTGCGTCGCCGCTTGGTTTTGCAAACTGTCGACCCACGTCTTGCCCTTCTCGATATAGCGCTCCAGCGTCTGGGACTTCGCAAGTTTGACCTGCTCCATCTGCACCATCTCGTTATATTGCGAGTTCAGGGCGGCAAGTTCGCTTTCCAGCTTCGTGCGCTTGGCCGCGTCCTGCTCGACCGAAATCTTACCCTCAAGCGTGATGATCTGCGGATCAATCGCCAGAATATCGGCGCGGACCTGCTCCAACTCGCCCACGGTCGCCTCGCGCTCGTCCAGCGTGCCCGTCAGGTTCGTCTCGACCTTGGCTTTCTGCTCGTTGAGCGTCGCAAGCTGGCCTTGCAATAGCCTGGTGATAATATCCGACTTCGAGATCAGATCCTGCAACTTGTCATCCACAGAGGCCGTGCGCATCCGCTCTTCGCGCATACTGTCGGACTTGGCACCAGAGAACCAACCCACAACGCTTTCCAGCGTGGTCTTCGAGCGCATCTCGTCGAAATCCTTGGAAAATGCGGATGTGACATCGTCAAGACCCATGATCAATTCCGCGATATTGGCGTTCATGAGTTCGGTATGTGCATGTACATCCTCAAGGCTCGCATTCTCGATATCGACGGAAATATCGGTGCCCGCTGCCATCTTTTCACGCGCCGTTTCAATGCGGGAGGTGAGCTCTGAAATCTTGGTCTGCGCCTCAGCGACTTGCTTTTGGCTTTCGTTAATCTGTGCGTCGAAAGTAGACATATGCGGAGGCTCCCTCGTTAATGTTATATGTTTTTACATTTATGTGCCCGCGCGCAGGGTTTCAATTCGGCACGCAGAAAATTCTGTCCATTCATGCGCAAAAAACACGGCAGGTAAATGGCGAAGATGTGAAAAGACCCGCACCATCTGGCGCGGGTCTTGGATCTTATTGCAGCGGTACGTTTGCTTCATCGAACACCATCGCAGGGTCAACCGCATCAAAATCGGGCGGATGATCATTGGCCAAGGCCTCTTCACCATAGATGTCTTCGGGGTCGACCCGCTTGGGGGGCAATTCGACACCGCGCAGATAGTTTTCAGGATCAACGCGCAGCGATTCTTCCTCGGAGCGGACATGCACTTTCACGCCAATCTCGACCGCTTTATACAGATGGATAATGTCATGATTGAACAAACGGATACAGCCCGCCGAGCCAGAATTCCCGATGGATCCCAGATCATTGGTGCCGTGAATCCGGTAATAGGTGTCGCGCCCGTTGCGATAAAGATAAAGAGCCGCCGCACCCAGCGGGCTGCGCAATCCGCCCGGAATACCCTTGGCAAAGGGGCCGTAGACATCCGGCTCGGTGCGCAACATGTTTGCTGTCGGCGTCCAGCCCGGCCACTTCTTCTTGACCTGAATGATCCCGTTTCCCGAAAAGCTTTTACCCGCACGACCAACGCCCACAGGGTATCTGACGGCTGTGCCATCATCTTTCACATGATAGAGGAACTTCGCATAGGGATCGACATCAATGGAATTGGGTGGCGCCTCGCCCAGATATACGCCCGTCATGCGGCGGTTTATCCCTTGTGTGTATTCAGGCGGAATTCCCGCAAGCTGATACCCTGAATCGAAAATCGGCCCGTAACCATCCGCGAATTGAACGGGCTCCGGAACGTCCGGATTCGACACAGGCACAGTCGCACAGGCGGCCGTCGTGCCCAGCATCATCGCGCCAAAAACACGTCGGGAAAAAGTTGAAGAGTAGGTCATAAGGGGCAGCTACCAGTTTAAAAGTTCTGCCTTGAATACCATCTGTGCAAAAAGTTGCAATTCAAGCCCGTGTTATTGCCATGAAATATGGGGCGCCCGATAAAAGACGCCCCAATCTGTGACCTTTAACCAACGATATTCTGTGCAGGGCCATAAGGATATTTGGTAATATCCTCGTTTCCGTCTTCGGTGATGAACAAAATATCATGCTCGCGGTAGCCGCCCGCACCAGGAGTGCCTTCGGGAATCGTCAGCATCGGTTCCATCGAGATCACCATTCCCGGCTCAAGCACCGTGTCGATATCCTCGCGCAGCTCAAGACCCGCTTCGCGCCCGTAATAGTGCGATAGTACACCAAACGAGTGACCATAGCCAAAGGTGCGGTACTGCAACAACTGACGCTCTTCAAAGAAGTCGTTGATTTTGGCGGTGATCTCCGAGCACTTCGCACCAGGCACCAAAAGGCTCATGCCATATTCATGCGCCGCGACGTTGGCTTCCCAAATCTTCAGGGATGCGGCATCGACCTCTTCGACAAACATCGTCCGCTCCAGCGCGGTGTAATAGCCGCTGATCATCGGGAAGGTATTGAGCGACAGGATATCGCCGCGCTCAAGTACCCGCCCCGTCACAGGGTTATGCGCGCCATCCGTGTTGATCCCCGACTGGAACCAGACCCAAGTATCGCGGTATTCTGCATCGGGGAACCGTTTTGCGATCTCCAATTCCATCGCATCACGGCCCGCCATGGCGACGTCGATCTCGCGTACGCCCGCACGCGCAGCCTCGTGAATAGCATAGCCGCCCACATCGGCCACGCCCGCGCCGTGGCGGATCAAATCCAGCTCGGCTTGTGACTTCTTCATGCGCTGCACCATCGTCGCAGGCGCGATATCGACCACCTGCTTTGGCGCCAAAAACGCCTCCAGCTTCTGGCTTTGCAGCAGCGTCAGGTGATCGCCTTCCATGCCGATCACCGCACCGGGACCCGTCACCGACAGGATTGCACGCCAATAGTTGTCGCGTTCCCAATCGGTATAAGTGATGTTGTCGCCGTGGCAGCGCCGCCAAGGCTGCGCCGCATCAATGCCCGCCGAAATCGTGACACTCTGCGTCGGCGTCACAACAAGCCCGTAAGGCCGCCCGAAAGAGCAATAAAGAAACCCCGAATAATAGGCGATATTATGCATCGAGGTGAAAACGGCGGCCTCGACGCCCTTGTCGGCCATAATCTGGCGCAGGCCTTTCAGGCGGGCATCGTATTCCGCAGGCGCGAATGGCAGCACTTCGGCGCCCTGATGGAAACGGTAAAACTGTGGACGGGTAGTCATAGCATAGACCTCACATTTTTGGGGCCAATATGCAGACCCCGAAAGGTCCCGGCGTTCAGGACGAAGGCATCATAGCCAAGCGGCGGTTTCCCACCTGCGACGACGCCATCGTCGCTTGCTCGGCCCCAGCGTTAGCAGGTTTTGCGGATGCGTCAATCCAGTGCATGATGCGCCTTCGCAAAGTGCATGCTTGTGTAGCCCGCCCTTAAGAGCGAAACTGGAACAACGCCGCGCCGTCACAGAAAGCCGCCATGTCCATTTTTTCCCGCCTTTTGGCCGCCTTCAGGCCCGTTCAGCTGCCCGAAGTGCCGCAGGCATTGCCCCATGGCAAACAGAGAATCCACCTGTTTTCCGGCAATTTCGATGATGTTGACGCCGCGATGGCGTATTGCTTTCACGCGCCGGGTGATGTGCCCGAACAAATCACGCTCGACCAACCGGGGGCCTTCATTGACACAAGCTATGTCGAGGTTGATTTTGGCTCCGCCGAAAAGCGGCTGACCGAATTCCTCAGCGACGAGCAAGCAAATCATACCTTTCACAAGATGCGTGGCGCGAATACGCTGATTATCATTACAGAGCAGGCATTTGGCGGCTTCCCCTATGTGCTGACGCACACGCCAAATCTGTTCTATCTCGGCCCCTATATCGTCGACGTGTAATGCAGAACCTGATCACCGACATCGCAGGCCTTCAGGTCGGCAACGCCCATGATGCGCATCTGAAATCAGGGGTCTCGGTGCTCACTGCGGAGAGGCCCTTTACCTGCGGCGTTCATGTGATGGGCGGCGCTCCGGGCGCCCGCGAGACGGATCTTCTGGCGCCGGACAAGACCGTACAAACGGTTGATGCGATCGTGCTTTCGGGCGGCAGCGCCTTCGGCTTGGATGCGGCCTCGGGCGTGGCGGATGCGCTGCGTAACGACGGGCGCGGCTTTCCTGTCGGCGACGTGACCGTCCCGATCGTGCCTGCCGCCATTCTGTTCGATCTGCTGAACGGCGGCGATAAGACCTGGTCTGCAAACCCTTATAACGCCTTGGGGAGGCGTGCCTATGCTGACCGCGGTGCGACCTTCAATACCGGCACCTCTGGCGCAGGCTTTGGCGCAACAACCGCCAATCTCAAAGGCGGGCTCGGCTCTGCCTCGATGATGCTGCCAAATGGTGTGATCGTCGGTGCCCTTGTGGCCGTCAACGCCCTTGGCTCTGCCACTGTCGGCGACGGCCCGCATTTCTGGGCCGCACCGTTTGAAGTGGGCGATGAGTTCGGCAATCTCGGCCCCTCGCCCACTTACCCCACGGGACGGCCCACGACGAAAGGTCATGCTCAAAACACCACCATCGGCATCGTCGCCACCAACGCGAAATTGACCCAGGCGCAATGCACGCGACTCGCCACCGCCGCCCATGACGGGATCGCGCGAGCCTTAGTGCCCAGTCACACACCAATGGACGGTGATTTGATATTTGCCGCCAGTCACGGCAAAAAAGACTGTGATGATCTGATCTATCTCGGTCATGCGGCCGCGACCTGTATGGCTCGCGCCATCGCTCGCGGCGTCTTTGAGGCGCGCTCAAATCCGTTTGAGACCCCCGCCTGCTACGCCCGCATGTTTAGCTGAGCAGCGCCTTGACCAGCGGGCTGTCAGGGTCGGCCAGCGGCTCGATCACGTTGAAATGGTGCGCACCTTCCGAGGTCACGAGATCAACGCCCCAAGCATCCGCCAACTGCCTAGCCTGCTCTTGAAAAACGGGCCGCTCCTCGCCGCCCACCCAGACGGTCACGGGTACGTTTGGCGGTGGCAAATTCACAGGACTTTCGGCAAAGGCCTCCTGCTCGGACAGCCGCAAATCAGCGTTCATTTTGGTCTGCAAAAGCGGGGTCAAATCCGCCACGGGCGAGATCGGCAGCACCCGCGCCACATCGGGCATACCCGCCAAACGGGCCACCAGATGCCCGCCCGCAGAATGCCCTGTCAAGCGCAGCGGCCCCTGTAAATTTCGCACGGCGGCCTCAATTTGTTGCTTGATTTCCCAGACATGCACGTCCGGACACAAGTCATAAGACGGGATCGCCACAGACCAGCCGTGCGCCAAAGGCCCCGCCGCAAGATGCGACCAATAGGATTTGTCAAACGCCACCCAATAGCCGCCATGCACAAAAACCACCGTGCCTTTTGGCGTGCCTTCAGGGTGAAACACATCCATCACCTGCCGCTCAGACGGGCCATAGCGCAGATCCAGATCGGCCTTGGCCGTGGCCCGAAACGCGGCGGCCTGACGCGCCCATTTTTCGGGGTAGGCCATCCCGTCAGGAATATAGGCTGCATTCGCAAATCGGTCGTCCATATCCATTTCAGGCACTTTCAGAGGTTTTTGACTTTACCAAGGCTAGCTTGGCTGGTCAGATAGTGCCAAATGAATTGGAGAACATTATGATCGACGGAAAAACCGACCTTAAATCCATGCTCAAGCGCCCCGACCTTGTCTGCTCAAAAGCCTTTGTTGGCGGCGAATGGGTCGATGCGAAGAGTGGTAAAACTTTTGAAGTCACAAACCCCGCACGCGGTGACGTGATCGCCACTGTCGCCGATCTGGACCGCTCTGAAATCACCCAAGCCATTGATGCAGCTCATAAAACGCAAAAGGCGTGGGCCGCCTTGGCTGCCAAAGAGCGCGCCAAAGTGCTGCGCAAATGGTTCGACCTTTTGATGGAAAACCAAGAGGACCTCGCGATCATCATGACCGCCGAACAGGGCAAGCCGCTGGTCGAGAGCCGCGGCGAGGTCGCTTACGGTGCCTCCTTCGTTGAATGGTTCGGCGAGGAAGCCAAGCGGAATTACGGCGAAACGATTCCCGGTCATATGGCCGACAAGCGCATCACCGTGATCCGCCAGCCCATCGGCGTGGCCGCTGCAATCACCCCGTGGAACTTCCCCAACGCGATGATCGCCCGCAAGGTCGCACCCGCGCTGGCCGCTGGCTGTTCCTTCGTCGTGCGTCCTGCGTCGCTCACGCCCCTGTCCGCGCTCGCCATGGCGAAGCTCGCAGAAGAGGCTGGCGTGCCAAAGGGCGTGCTGTCGGTCGTGACCTCGACCAAGTCGTCTGACGTGGGCAAAGAGTTCTGCGAAAACCCGATTGTGCGCAAACTGTCGTTCACAGGCTCCACAGAAGTGGGCCGTATCTTGCTCCGCCAAGCTGCTGATCAAGTCATGAAATGTTCGATGGAACTGGGCGGCAACGCACCCTTCATCGTATTTGACGACGCAGACCTCGACGAGGCCGTGATCGGCGCCATTGCGTGCAAATTCCGCAACAACGGCCAGACCTGCGTTTGCGCGAACCGCATCTATGTGCAGGCAGGGGTCTACGATGAATTCGCTGCAAAGCTGAAGGTCGCGGTTGAGGCCCTGCGCGTAGGCGATGGCCTGTCTGACGGGATCACCACAGGCCCGCTCGTCGAGCAAGCCGCCGTGGCAAAAGTGCAAGAACACCTTGACGACGCGCTGTCCAAGGGCGGCACGATCCTCACAGGCGGCAAACCGCACGCGCTGGGTGGCCTGTTCTATGAGCCCACAATCGTGACCAACGCGACCAAAGAGATGATGGTCAGCATCGACGAAACCTTCGGCCCCTTCGCACCGCTGTTCAAATTCGAAGACGAGGACGATGTGATCGCGCTCGCCAACGACACGATCTTTGGCCTCGCCTCATATTTCTACGCCAAAGACCTGTCGCGCGTGACCAAGGTTGCAGAGGCGCTGGAATACGGCATCGTCGGCGTGAACACAGGGATCATCTCGACCGAGGTCGCCCCCTTTGGCGGCGTCAAGCAGTCGGGCTTAGGGCGCGAAGGCAGCCGCCACGGCATGGATGATTACATGGAAATGAAGTACATCTGCACGTCAGTCTAAAAAGATCGGGGCAGGTTTCACCCTGCCCCCACCAACGGCTTAGGCCGTCATATCAATCACGATATTGCCAATCGCGTGACACTCGGCAAAATGATCGTAAGCCTTTGCCGCATCGGCAAATTTGAACGTGTTGTCGATGACGGGCTTGAGGGCGCCCGACGCCACCAGATCGGCCAAAGCCTCCAACTGCGCCCCATCGGGATGCATGAAGAACCAATCGAACTTTACGTCATGCTGGGCAGCAAAACCGTCAGTATCCTGCCCTTTGATCGACACCAGATGCCCGCCCTTTTTCAAGACCTTGAAAGAGCGGTTCATGATCTCGCCACCGACCATATCGAACACGACATCATAGTCGGAAATGACCTCGTCAAAGGCCTGCGTGTTGTAATCAATCACAATATCCGCGCCCAGCGACGTCACCAAATCGGCGTTGCGTGCACTAACGGTCGTCGCAACATAGGCGCCCAAATGTTTCGCCATCTGAATGGCCAATGTGCCGACGCCGCCAGAGCCCGCATGGATCAGGACTTTCTGGCCCTTTTTTCAAATGCGCAAACTCCACGAACGCTTGCCAAGCGGTAAGCCCCACGAGTGGAATCGAGGCAGCCTCAAGGTGGCTCGGGCTCGCAGATTTCAACGCCAGTTCGGCGACTTTCAAACGGGCGAATTCAGCAACTGTGCCTTTATCCTCTTGGTTCGGGCGGGCGTAAACTTCGTCGCCAATCTTGAACGCGCTCACGTCTTTGCCGACTTCGGTCACAACGCCGCTGACGTCATAACCCATCACAAACGGAAAGCTGAGCGGCATCATATCTTTCAAATATCCCGCCCGCAAAATGTTGTCGATCGGGTTCACGCTGGCTGCGTGGACTTTGATGATGACACTATCGTCCGCCAAAAACGGGCGCGGGAATATCGGCGATTTCAGCGGCACCTTCATAGGCGCGAATGATGGCTGCTTTCATGGGAGGATATCCAATTTTATAAATTATTTCAACGGCTCATACCGTTGGGAGGACCCTGTAGGTAGGCCGCGACGCCTCCGATTACGAGTATGCCGAGAGGCAATTTCAAAATAACCTCTGGTCACCTCCAAGGATTGACCTCTGGGGTGCGTCAAACCACCATCATGCGTATGACAACACCCGACGAAGACTTGGCACTTGCTGCGGCCTCCGGTGATGGGGCGGCTTTTGCGTTGCTGCTGGACCGGCACTACGACAAGCTGTTTGCGTTCTGTTTCCGGCTGACGGGTGCGCGGGCCGAGGCAGAGGATTTGACCCAAGATATCTGTGCCGCCCTGCCCGCGAAACTCGCCAGCTATAAGCGCCGCGCGAAGGTCACAACATGGCTTTACCGCGTCGCCGTGAACGCCGCCCATGACCGCAGGCGCAGGCGTGCCACCTACGCCAAGGCCAGCGCAGGCTGGGGCGATTGGGAACTGAACCGCACCGAAACAGCCCAAGAGGAGGCGGCCAAAATGGACTGGCTCACCACCGCAATGCAAAGCCTGAATGACGATTTGCGCGACACGCTGGCCTTGGTGCTCGACGACATGACCCATGCGCAAGCCGCCGAGATTTTGGGCGTGTCCGAGGGTACGATTTCTTGGCGGATATCGGAGGCCAAGAAGCGCCTCAAAGAAATCAAAGAAAAGGAGGGTGTGGTATGACCCGCGACCTCGACGATCTGAAGGCGATGATGACGCAAGTGACACCCTCGCCCGACGCGGCACGCCGTACCGAAAATCTGGCCCTCGCTCGAGAAAATTTCGAAGCCCGCCAAGGAACGGCCACCCCCTCGCGTCCAACTTCTGTAATCGGGCAAAACGCCCTTTGGACAGGAGTGAAGACCATGCTGAATACACTGACATCAAAGGGCGCATTGGGTGCCACTACCGCGCTAGTGGCTTGTGGGTTTTTGTTTTTGACGCCGACGGGGCAAGATTTGCTGCGTGAACCAACAACCATTACCGCGCCGAGCGAATTGGACAACGCAGATAGCCTGCGACCGGAATTGGCGGCGGCACCTGAAAACGCCGCAACCACCGAGCCATCTTTTCCCGACGCGGACATCGCCGCTGGCTCTCTTGAAATACCGGTCACCGCCGAAGCAAATAGAAGCGACAACCCGCCGCAATCCAAGACTGGTGGTCAGAGATTGAGTTTTTCACCGCGCCGCGACGTGCAGGGCCTAAGCGATGCCATGCCATCAGGCGCCTCTCCCGATGGCATGGTGGCCGCACCTGCCCCCACCATCGCAGACGACTTTGCCATTATGCAAAGCTCCGATACCGAGGCCTTCGCAAACGCCGCAGCAAACCCCGTGAACGTGGTATCCGAAGAGCCGGTCTCAACCTTCTCTATCGACGTCGATACGGCGAGCTATTCACTTGTGCGTTCAAGCCTGCAAAACGGCTATATGCCACCGCCAGATGCCGTACGTGTCGAGGAAATGATCAACTATTTCCCCTACGATTATGCGGGGCCGGTGGCAGGCGAGGCCCCTTTCCGCCCGACCGTCACCGTGATGGGCGCGCCGTGGAATGCGGGCACGCAATTGGTGCATATCGGGTTGCAGGGGCGGATGCCCGCCATGGCGGATCGTCCGGCCCTGAACCTCGTGTTTTTGATCGACACATCGGGGTCGATGGGGCAAGCGAATAAGCTGCCGCTTTTGAAGCAGTCCTTCCGCCTGATGCTCGACAACCTGCGCCCTGAAGATCAGGTCGCAATCGTCGAATATGCGGGCTCTGCGGGGCAGGTCCTGGCCCCCACTTCAGCCACCAATCGAACGACAATTATACAGGCGATTCAAAGGCTTGGCGCGGGCGGATCGACCAATGGGCAAGGCGGTTTGGAGCAGGCCTATGCGGTGGCTGCCAGCATGGCCGAAGACGGCGAAGTCAGTCGCGTGATCCTTGCCACGGATGGCGATTTCAACGTCGGGATCAACAGCCCCGACGCGCTGAAAACCTACATTGCCCACAAGCGTGACAGCGGCACATATTTGAGCGTTTTGGGCTTTGGTCGCGGTAATCTTGACGACGCAACCATGCAGGCACTCGCGCAAAACGGCAACGGCATCGCGGCCTTTATCGACACGCTGTCCGAGGCGCAGAAGGTGCTGGTGGATCAATTCACTGGCGCGCTCTTCCCGATTGCGGGTGACGTGAAAGTGCAGGTCGAATTCAACCCCGCCTCTGTCGCCGAATACCGCCTGATCGGCTATGAGACACGGAGTTTGCGCCGCGAAGATTTCAACAACGATGCCGTTGACGCGGGCGACCTTGGCGCAGGGCATTCGGTGACTGCGATTTACGAGGTCACACCTGTAGGCAGTGCCGCCGTGCTCAACGATCCGCTGCGCTATCAAGCGGCTGAGGCGGGCGGCGACGCAGGCGAATTAGGCTTTCTCAAGTTGCGTTACAAAGACCCTGGTGAGGACGTGAGCCAGCTGTTGGAAGTGCCGATTTTGGAGGGCACAGAGGCCAGCACCGAAGCGCAATTCGCGACGGCAATCGCAGGCTTTGGTCAACTGTTGCGCGGGTCGGATTATTTGGGCGATTGGGGCTATGGGCAAGCGATCGAACTGGCCGTGGCCAACCGCGGGGCGGACGACTTTGGCTACCGGACAGAGGCCGTGCTTTTGATGCGATTGGCGCAGAGCCTTTCAGAGCGGTGATGGGTTAAAACCCATCCTACTTAATCCAGTCCAAAGACATCTCGGTGCGACCGGAGGGAGTATACTCCCCGCTGATCCAGCCCTTGTAGCCGTCCCTTTTCAACCGCGCGAAAAAGGCAGCGTAGTCGATCTCGCCCTGATCCGGCGCTGTGCGATGCGGGGTCTGGCCGACCTGCACATGCACCACCACATCGCGCACCTTATCCCAAGTGCCCAGCACATCCCCCGTGACTTTCTGCGCATGATAGGCGTCGAATTGCAGGCGCAGGTTCGGCGCGCCCACCTCTTTTACAATCGCTTTTCCCTCGTCAAAATCGCAGAGGAAATAACCGGGCATATCATCGCGGTTGATCGGCTCGATTGTCAGGCTTTGATTGGGGGCCTCGGCCGCAGCCCACGCCAAATTCTCGACAAAACAGGCCCGCGCCTCCGCCCCCTCAGCCGCCCCTGCCATAATATGTAAATGCTGCGCGCCCAGCGCCTTGGCGTAGCGCGCCGCGCGTTTGAAATCTTGCTGGAACCGCGCGCCGACCACAGCGGCAAAGCCCCGCTCGCCGCCTGTATAATTGGGCGGCGGACAATTGATCAGCGCCAGCGGCAACCCATTGCGCCCCAGCATATCGAGCATGTCAGGCACGGCGACATCATAGGGAAACAGCACCTCGACGGCGTCAAAGCCTGCAGATTTCGCCGCGCCAAACCGCTCTAGAAACGGCAGTTCGGTAAACAACATCGTCAGGTTCGCACAAGTCTTCATCCACGCAACTCCGCCGCGGGTATGATCGGGAAGAACGCCCCTTTGGACATCACACCAAACCACGCCACGCCGTCAACATCGCGCTCTTCACCGACATCGACCAATCGGTAAAACGACTTGCGATCAATCAGCGCCTCAAGGTTCGCGCGCACCAAGACATAGGGCGCAGGTTCGCCGGTTTCCGGATCACGCACCACGCGGATCGGCGCCTCTGGCCCTGCTTCGACGAAATCGCCGACATTTGTCTCGAATACCAGAGCGTCACCCTTGCGGTTGAAATCCACCGCGACAAAGGGCGCATCGTCCACCGTAATCCCGACCTTCTCGACAGGCGTTACAAGAAAGTAATCGTCCCCATCGCGCCGCAGAATCGTTGAAAACAATTTGACCAATTCCAACCGCCCAATTGGCGTGCCGAGGTAAAACCATGTGCCGTCCCTCGCAATCCGCATATCCAGATCCCCGCAAAACGGCGGATTCCACAGATGAACGGGCGGCAAACCGCCCTTTTTCGCGGAGCGGGCCGATGCGGCAAGGCTTTCGGCACTTGGGGTCACGATCTTTTGTCCGGTCATTGTATTTCCCATTGGGGTCAGTGCACTAATCTGTTGTTATAAGCATATAAGCGTAACAGGAGGATTGTCATGGTAAACCCCGATCAATTGGTCGCCGATATTGAAACTTTAGGCACCAAACTGGCCCAAGCCCGCGAAAGCATCGGCAAACGGTTTATCGGACAGCCGCGCGTTGTCGACCTGACCCTGACCGCGTTGATCTGCGGCGGCCATGCCTTGCTTATCGGTCTGCCCGGCCTCGGCAAAACCCGCCTTGTTGATACGCTCTCGACCGTCATGGGCCTGCATGGCAACCGCATTCAGTTCACGCCTGACCTGATGCCTGCCGATATTCTCGGCTCCGAAATCCTTGATACGGCCAAGGACGGCAGCCGCGCCTTCCGCTTTGTCGAAGGGCCTGTATTCTGCCAACTGCTGATGGCCGACGAGATCAACCGCGCCAGCCCGCGCACGCAATCGGCCCTTCTCCAAGCCATGCAAGAAAAAGAAGTCACCATCGCAGGTGAACACCGCCCGCTTGGCGTGCCATTTCACGTCCTCGCCACCCAAAACCCGATTGAACAAGAAGGCACCTATCCGTTGCCAGAGGCGCAGCTTGACCGCTTTTTGGTGCAGATCGACGTGCCCTATCCTGACCGTGCAACCGAGCGCGACATCTTGATTGCGACAACAGGGACACAAGAGGAAGAGGCCACGCAAGTCTTCACTGCCGCAGAGCTTCTTGAGGCGCAGACCATCCTGCGCCGTATGCCTGTGGGGGACAATATCGTCGAGATGATCCTCGATCTGGTCCGCGCATGCCGCCCTGACGAAAGCGCCTCTGACGCGGTGCGCAATGCCGTCAGCTGGGGGCCTGGTCCGCGTGCGGCGCAAGCGCTCATGCTGACCGTCCGCGCCCAAGCCCTTCTTGATGGGCGTTTGGCACCTTCGGCCGAAGACGTCATGGCCATGGCCGTGCCTGTCCTCGAACACCGGATGGCCCTGTCGTTTGCGGCGCGCGCGCGCGGTGAAACCGTGACAGACATCATTCAGGCGGTCGCAACTCAGATCACATCGGTGAAGGCCGCCGCGTGACCAACCCACTCGACCTTCGCAGTCAGGCCGAAACCGCAGCCAGCCCGCTTCCTGCGCTTTTGGCAGGCGCAGAGCATCTGGCGACGACCGTCTTGCTGGGCGATCACGGGCGCAGGCGCGCGGGTACGGGCGACACGTTCTGGCAATACCGCAACGCCCAAGCCGGAGATGATTTACGCAGCATAGACTGGCGGCGATCCGCGCGCGCGGATACAAACTTCGTCGCCGACAAGGAATGGCAAATCGCCCAATCTGTCATGCTCTGGGTTGACCAATCGGCCTCCATGGCTTTCGCCTCTGACACGAACCTGCCCAGCAAATCGACCCGTGCCCGCACCATTGCGCTGGCCACGGCGATCCTGCTGATCCGTGGGGGCGAGCGGGTCGGTTTGACGGGCGATGCCTATCCGCCACGACGCGGCGAGGCGCAAATCGGCAAACTCGCGCATGCCCTCTCACTTGACGAAACCTCCGACTACGGCACTGCCGACACAACAGGCATGCTCCCTCGGTCCCGCGCCCTCTTTGTCTCGGATTTCATGGGGCATATCGACACGCTTGAGGTGGCCCTCTTAAAGGCCGCCGACCTTGGCGTGCGTGGCGTACTGCTGCAAGTCCTTGACCCGCAAGAAGAAGCCTTCCCCTTCAACGGGCGCACCATTTTCCAGTCAATGTCAGGCAGCCTGCGACACGAAACCTTGCAAGCAGGCGACTTGCGCAGCCGCTACCTTGAGCGACTGGCAGAGCGCAAAGACAGGCTCACCCGTCTGGCGCGCACCACGGGCTGGCAGTTCCACACGCATCACACCGACACACCGGCCACCAGCGCCCTTTTGTGGCTCTACCAAGCGCTTGCGAGGTCCATATGATCGCCCTTCTTTTGGCCCAAAATACCTGCGGGTCCGGGGCAGCGCCCCGGCGGCCCGCGACAAAGGAACTCCTCTGATATGTGGACACTTGGCCCCATCGGTTTCAGCGCGCCATTGCTGCTTCTCAGCCTGATTGTGCTGCCCATGCTCTGGCTTCTCCTGCGGGCAGTGCCCCCTGCGCCCGTCAAACGGCGCTTTCCAGGGGTGGCGTTGCTTTTGGGTCTGACTGACTTCGAAAGCCAAGCCGATAAAACCCCGTGGTGGCTTCTTCTCATGCGGCTCTTGGCAGTTGCAGCACTCATTTTTGGTTTTGCGGGGCCCGTGCTCAATCCGACAGAGAGCAAAGGCGGATCAGGTGATCTGGTCATTGCGCTGGACGGATCATGGGCGGGCGCGTCGAGTTGGACGGCGCAGATGGACCGCGTCGACGCGGTCTTGACAGAGGCGGCAGCAAACAACCGCCGCGTGGCGATCATCAATCTCTCGGCTTTGCCCGTCGACGGGCTGCCTTTCGCTGCGCCCAGCGAGTGGCAGAACAAACTGCCCAACCTGCAGCCCCAACCGTGGCAGCCCAGCGCCGAAACTGGCGCATGGATCTCAACCCAAGCGGGCCGGTTCGAGACCTATTGGATGTCCGACGGGATCGACTGGGACGGACGGGACGCGCTGCTTGCGGCCTTCGAGACCCATGGCATTGTGCGCGTTTTCCAGTCGCCGCGGCCCACATTCGGGCTGCGCCCTGCGCGCTATGAGGACGGCGAAATCATCGTCTCTGCTATCCGCACGCCGATCGGGGCGGCGGCATCCGTGCCTGTTACCGCCGTCGGGCTGGACCCGTCAGGCGTCGAGCGGCAATTGCAGACCATCGACTTGCGTTTTAATGCGGGCGAGGCCGTGGCCGAGACCGCCCTCGTTTTACCCCCTGAACTGCGCAACCGCGTGACGCGCTTCGAGATCGCGGGCCAGCGCTCTGCCGCCGCGGTCAGCCTCACGGACGATGCGCTCAAGCGGCGCGAAGTGGCGCTGATCGCAGGATCGGACAACCGCGAAGGGCTGAACCTGCTGTCGCCGCTGCATTACCTGCGCGAGGCCTTGGCACCCACAGCCGACCTGATCGACGGCACGCTCGAAGACATCTTGCTGGCCAATCCGGACGTGATTGTGCTGGCCGACGTGGCGGGCGTCACCGCATTGGAAAACAACGGGCTGATCAAATGGGTCAATGACGGCGGGCTGCTTTTGCGCTTTGCCGGACCACAGCTCGCGGCCTCCGATATCGGGCGTGCTTCTGAGGACCCGCTCTTGCCTGTGCGCTTGCGGGCGGGCGGGCGTAGCGTTGGGGGTGCCATGAGCTGGGGCGAGCCCAAAGCGCTGGCCCCTTTTGCCGAAGACTCTCCGTTCTTTGGCCTGCCCGTCCCAGAGGATGTGACCGTCACCAGTCAAGTGATGGCGCAACCCGACCCGACGTTGGCGAGCCGCGTCATCGCGCAATTGGCCGACGGCACACCGCTTGTGACCCGCAAGAGCCTCGGACTTGGGCAAGTTGTGCTGGTCCATGTCACCGCAAACGCGGAATGGACGACGCTGCCGCTCTCGGGGCTTTTCATGCAAATGCTCGAACGGCTCGCGGTTTCGACACGCCCCGCGCTCTCTGACGCGACAATTCTGGAAGGCTCCACGTGGTTGCCGCGCGATGTGCTCGACGGGTTTGGCGATTTGCAGGACGCAAGTGCCTTGGCGGGCGTCGACGGGTCCGTGCTTGCGCTCGGACAAGCAGGCCCAGACCTGCCCCCCGGCCTTTATGCGGGGGCGGACCGGCAAATCGCGGTCAATGTCATGGCGCAAGACAGCACGTTATCGGTCGCCGCATGGCCCGCGCGTATCCCCGTGGAGGGATTGGGCGCAGCGCAAGAAACCGCGCTGAAAGGCTGGCTCTTGGCGGGTGCGATGGCGCTTTTGCTGATCGACATCCTCGCCTCGCTCGCGATTGGCGGACGGCTGCGCGGACCGCGTGCAGATGTGGCGATACTCTTGCTTGCAGCCATGCTCATCGCGCCGGATGCACAGGCCCAAACCGATGATAAAACCGCCATTGCGGCCACGGCAAATGTCGTGCTCGCACATGTGCTGACGGGTGACAAAGAGACCGACGATATCGCCGCCGCAGGGCTTTGGGGGATATCGCGGACCCTCTTTCAGCGGACCTCGATTGAACCTGCGCGCCCCATGGGCGTTGACCTCGAAACAGACGAGCTGACGTTTTTTCCGTTCCTCTATTGGCCCGTCACCGCGGATCAACCGCTGCCAAGCGCGGCCGCCTATAGCAAGCTGAACCGGTATTTGCACACCGGCGGGATGATCCTGTTTGATACGCGTGACGCCGATCAGGCGAGTTTCGGATCTGGCAGCCCCGAGGGGCGCAAGTTGCAGGCCATCGCGCGCGGGCTCGACATTCCCGCGCTGGAGCCGATCCCCAGCGACCATGTGCTGACGCGGACCTTCTACCTGCTGCAGGATTTCCCCGGACGCTACAACAGCCGCGATATCTGGGTTGAAGCCGCGCCGTTCAACGCCGAACTGGCCGAAGGTATGCCCTTCCGCAATCTCAACGACGGGGTCACACCTGTTGTGATCGGCGGCAACGATTGGGCGCGGGCTTGGGCCATTGACGGAAACGGGAACCGCATGTTCCCTGTCGGGCGTGGCACGGCAGGCGAGCGGCAACGCGAATTTGCCCTGCGTTTTGGCGTGAACCTGATCATGCATGTGCTGACAGGCAATTATAAATCGGATCAGGTCCATGTGCCTGCGCTGCTCGACCGTTTGGGACAATAGTGATGACCGAAACCCTGATCCTTGATCCGCTTGTCCCGCTCTTGGCGCTCTATGTACTGGCCGCCTTGTCTGTGGCCTTTGTCGGGCTGGCTATCTGGCGCAGGTTGAGCGGCTGGTGGCTCCGCGCACTTGCTGGGATCGCGGTCCTGGCGGCCATCGCAAACCCCTCGGTGCAGCGCGAAGAGCGTGCGCCGCTCAGCGATATCGTGATCGCGCTGGTCGATGAAACCGCCAGCCAACAGGTTAGCGACCGCCCCGACCAAACCGCCGCCGCCCTTGATAACCTCGCGTCCGAAGTGGCCGCACTGGCCAATACCGAGCTGCGGGTCGTGACATTGCGAGACGCGGACGACGATGGTGGCACCCGATTGATGTCGGCCCTTGCGGAGGCACTGGCCGAAGAGCCGCAAGCCCGCATCGCAGGGATCGTGGCCATCACAGACGGGCGCCTGCACGATGCAGACCGCCTGCCCCCACTGCCCGCGCCACTGCACACATTACTGACAGGCCGAACCACGGATTGGGATCGCAGGCTGGTTGTGTCCAATGCCCCTGCTTTTGCAATCTTGGGTGAAACCGTGACGCTGACCCTGCGCGTTGAGGACCAAGGCGCGGCGCCAGAGCCCGATGCGATTGTCCCGCTGTCGATCGCGGTGGATGGGAACGCGCCGCTGGTCTTCCAGATACCGACGGGCCAAGATATCGAATTGCCGCTGGATTTGCCCCACGGCGGAATGAATATCGTTCAGTTCACGACGCCCGCCATAGAGGGCGAACTGACCGACCGCAACAATAGCGCTGTGGTGCAGATGAACGGGGTGCGTGACCGTTTGCGTGTGCTTTTGGTCTCGGGCGAACCGCATGCGGGCGAGCGGACTTGGCGGAACCTTTTGAAATCGGACGCGGCAGTGGACCTCGTACATTTCACCATTCTGCGCCCGCCAGAGAAGCAAGACGGCGTGCCCGTCGATGAACTGTCGTTGATCGCCTTTCCAACGCGCGAGCTGTTTTTAGAAAAAATCACCGACTTTGATCTGATCGTTTTTGACCGCTACCGCAGGCGCGGCATTTTGCCCGCCGAGTATCTCGACAACATCCGCAATTATGTGGTCGAGGGCGGTGCGGTGCTGATTTCGTCCGGACCGGAATACGGAGCGGCAGAGAGCATCTATCGCTCGCCGCTGGGGGTCATTCTTCCCGGCGCACCCACGGCGCGTGTGTTCGAAGAGGGGTTCACGCCGCAAGTGACCGACGTCGGCGACAGACACCCCGTGACCGCAGGGCTGGAGGCCGCATGGCCGAACGCCGACGCCAGTGGGCCGGGTTGGGGGCGCTGGTTCCGCTTGGTTGATGTGCTGGTGCCTGAGACCGCGACGACAGTCATGTCGGGGCTCGATGACAGACCTCTGCTCACATTGGACCGCGTTGGTGAGGGCCGCGTGGCGTTGATCGCCTCTGATCAGTCATGGCTTTGGGATCGGGGCTTTGAAGGGGGCGGGCCGCAATTAGAGCTGTTCCGCCGCTTAGCTCATTGGATGATGAAAGAGCCCGAACTTGAGGAAGAGGCGCTTTGGGCCGAGGCAACGGGGCAATCCATGCGCATCATCAGACGCAGCCTGAACCCCGAAATCGGCGATATCACCGTTGTGAAGCCCGACGGGACAGAGACGGTTTTGACGCTTGATGAGGTCTCGCCGGGTCGGTTCGAGACACTTTGGAACGCGCCGGAACTGGGGCTGTACCGATTGCGCGATGGCACGATTGAGGCAGTCACAGCGCTTGGGCCCGCAGCCCCGCGCGAGTTTGAACAGACTATCGCAACGGAGGAGATCATGGCGCCGATTGTCGCCACGACACGCGGTGGCGTTGCACTGATAGAAGATGGCAAGATCACGATCAGATCAATCCGCGAAGGCAGACCTGCCTCTGGGCGTGGCTGGATCGGGATCACGCCACGCGGCGCATTCCAGACCGCGGATATCCAGATTGCACCGCTCTTGCCTGCTTGGGCGTTCTTGATCCTTGCAGGGTTACTGACGGTTAGCGCGTGGCTGCGGGAAGGCAGAAAGATGGGTTAAAACCCATCCTACGCCAGCCCCGTACCTCACATCTGTTGCGACAAACACGCAAGCATCAGGCGCGCAGAAGAGCGAAGCTTCCGCGCCGCTATTTTGTCCCGCCATTGAGCAAAATATCGCGTGACATCGAAGCAAATTCGCGCGACCAGACCACCAAAATCACCACACAGGTCGCCACAAATAAGGGGATCGGCCCAAAGAGCCAAGCAAGAGCGCCCAGCGCGAAATACATCGACCGCAGTCCACGGTTGAAGTTCATCGCAGCGCGAATGTTCAGCGACGCAGCTTGGGTCGAGAGCGGCTTGCAAAGCGGATCTGTGGGATCGTTTGGTACAGCTGCCATCAAAACCGCGCAATAGCCAAAGACGCGGTTGGACCAGACAAATTTCAGAAATGCGTTCGTCAGGAACAAGGCAACAAATGCAAGTTTCAGCTGGATCAGTAAAGCTGGCGACATGCCCGCAAGCAGCTCAAATGTCACACCCTCCAAGGGCTCTGTGTTCTTGGCCAAAGCAAGCACGCCACCGATCGCAAAAATGCATGTTGATGCAAAAAAAGAGGTGCCTTCGCGCAGGCTCGCCAGAATTTGGCTGTCAAAAATACGCGGATCGCGGTGCACAAACACCTCCATCCAATCGCGCCTGCGCTGCGACATGAGAATTGTCACCGAGGGCCGTGATTTTGGCGGGTTTTCAATCAGCAAGCCAAGCCCGAACCATGCGGCAATCGTGAAGATTGCGGCGCTGATGTCATAGATCGATAAAAGGGCGAAGTGATGTGTCAGTGTCATACTTCAAACTACCTCCTTCAATTCAAACTTGCCATCTGCAAAAATTGGTAATATTAACTTACCAATAATCAGAGGGAGAGTCGCCATGGAAATGCCAATACCGGATGTTACCGTGATTGCACGCAAAGAGAGGCTGGTTGCGCGCCTGCGTGAAGTCTTGCCATTCGACTCCGTGATTTCCGATATCTCCGAGACGCGCGCCTATGAATGCGACGGTCTGACAGCTTACCGCTGCCCGCCACTTTGCGCCGTTTTGCCCGCCAACACCGCCGAGGTCGCCGCTGTTCTCAAGATATGTCATGAATTAAGCGTGCCCGTCGTGCCGCGCGGCTCGGGCACTTCGCTTGCGGGGGGGGCCTTGCCCACCGCAGATAGCGTCATTCTTGGGGTCGCGAAAATGAACGGCGTGATCGAAACCAGTTACGACGACCGCTACATTCGCGTCCAAACTGGGCGGACAAATTTGTCAGTTACGGGCGCCGTTGAAACCAATGGCTTCTTTTACGCGCCCGATCCGTCAAGCCAGTTGGCCTGTGCGATTGCAGGCAATATCGCCATGAACTCCGGCGGGGCGCATTGTTTGAAATACGGGGTGACGACCAACAATTTGTTAGGGGTCACGATGGTCATGATGGACGGGACCATTGTCGAGATCGGGGGGGCGCATCTGGATGCTGGCGGCCTTGATCTGCTGGGTGTTATTTGCGGCTCCGAGGGGCAGCTTGGCGTCGTGACAGAGGCCACTTTGCGCATTTTACACAAACCGGAAGGCGCGCGGCCCGTGCTGATGGGCTATGACAACTCCGAGGTTGCGGGCCAAGTTGTGACGGATATCATCAAGGCTGGCGTTTTGCCCGTTGCGATCGAATTCATGGACCGGCCCTGCATTGAAGCGACCGAGAAATTCGCGAAGGCGGGCTATCCGATGTGCGAGGCGCTTTTGATTGTGGAAGTCGAAGGGTCCGACGCAGAGATCGACGCACAACTCGCGCTGATCATGGATATCGCGCGCAAACATAATCCGGTCGAATTGCGCGAAGCGAAATCCGCCGATGAGGCTGCACGCATCTGGCTTGGCCGGAAATCGGCCTTCGGAGCGATGGGCCAGATCAATGATTACATGTGTCTGGACGGGACGATCCCCGTTTCAGCACTACCCTTTGTTCTCAAACGGATCGGGGAAATGTCCAAAGAGTTTGGGCTCGACGTCGGCAACGTATTTCATGCGGGCGACGGAAACATGCATCCTCTTATTCTGTTTGATGCGAATAAAGAGGGTGATTTGGAGCTCTGCGAGGCGATGGGCGCCGAAATTCTCAAGCTCTGCGTCGAAGTCGGCGGATGTTTGACGGGCGAACATGGCGTTGGCATTGAAAAGCGCGACCTGATGCATGTGCAATTCGCCACCGCTGATCTGGAAGCGCAAATGGCGGTAAAGGATGTGTTCGATCCGAAGTGGCTGCTGAATCCGGCCAAGGTGTTTCCGCTCGACTCCTCAGCGCCGCGCCGCGCGGCGTGACCAATTTCCGACGAAAATTGGCGACCACGGCGCCGGTACTTTCTAATCAGAAGAAGATAACATGACACCCAAGACAGAAACCGACCTCGCCCAAATGATCACTGACGCAAGCGGTCCGCTGCGTATCATTGGAGGAGGCACACGGCCTATTGGGCGCGTCATTGGCACCCCGCTTGATCTATCGGCAATGGCAGGGGTCACGCTCTATGAGCCCGGCGCATTGACGCTTGTGGCGCAGGCCGGCACTCCGGTGGCCGAAATCGAAACCTTGCTGGCCACCCAGAACCAGCGCCTCGCATTTGAACCGATGGATCACCGGGCCTTGCTTGGCACATCGGGGACACCCACAATCGGTGGCATTGTCGCCGCAAACGTCTCGGGTCCCCGCCGCATTGCTGTCGGTGCGGCGCGCGACTTCATGCTTGGTGTGCGTTTCGTTGATGGCGCAGGGACCATCATCAAAAACGGAGGCCGTGTTATGAAAAACGTGACAGGGTACGATCTGGTCAAACTGATGTCCGGTTCTTTTGGCACGCTTGGCGTTCTGACCGAGGTGTCGCTCAAGGTCTTGCCCGCCGTCGAAACAAGCCTGACGCTGACGCTCAAAAACCTCGACGATTCCACTGCAATCAAGGCGATGTCGGCTGCGCTCTCCTCTCCTTTTGAAGTCACGGGCGTCGCCCACACTCCAGGCACGGCAACAACCCATTTCCGGCTCGAAGGCTTCGCCACGTCGGTCGCTTACCGCGCAGACGAGCTTTCCAAAAAGCTTGCACCCTTTGGCCGCACAACAGAGGCGCAAACCGACTGGGCGGCAATCCGCGATGTCCACGCTTTCGCAAAATGCGCAGGCGACGTCTGGCGGGTTTCCGTCAAGCCCTCCGATGCGGCCGCACTTGTTGCAAAGCTGGGCGCGCTGTCCGTACAGTACGATTGGGGTGGTGGACTGATATGGGCCCTATGTCCCGAAGGCCATGACCTACGTGCCGCCATGGGCCATACAGCGGGCCATGCAACATTAATCCGTGGGACAGGCTGCGGGCCGACCTTCCAGCCCGAACCAGCCCCGATCGCAGCGATAACCGCAGGTTTGCGCGCGAAATTCGATCCGCGCAATATTCTCAATCCGGGGATCATGTCCTGATGCAAACCACATTCACACCAGAACAGCTCGAAAACCCCGCAACCGCCCGCGCCAATGAAATCCTGCGCGCCTGCGTGCATTGCGGGTTTTGCACCGCGACCTGCCCGACCTACCAAGTCCTTGGCGACGAGCTCGACAGCCCCCGCGGCCGCATCTACCTGATCAAGGACATGCTGGAGAACGAGCGCAGCCCCGACGCCAAGACCGTCAAACATATCGACCGCTGCCTTTCTTGCCTCGCCTGCATGACGACCTGTCCCTCTGGCGTGCACTACATGCACCTGATCGACACCGCTCGCGCCTATATCGAGGACAACTATAAGCGCCCCCTGTCGGACCGCGCCCTGCGTTGGGTCCTTGCACGCATCCTGCCATATCCCACACGGTTCCGCATCGCCCTTCTCGGCGCCAAAATCGGCCGACCTTTCGCGCGCTTCATCCCCGATCCGCGCCTGCGGGCGATGCTGGAAATGGCCCCAAGAATCATCCCGCCAGTCTCACGCAACGACGATCCGCAAACCTTTAACGTCGCCGACAAGAAGATGCGCGTCGCACTCATGACAGGCTGCGCCCAGCGCGCACTGAACACGGATATCAACGACGCGACGATCCGGCTCCTGACTCGCCTTGGCGCAGAGGTCGTGATCCCCGAAGGCCAAGGCTGCTGCGGCGCGCTTACCCACCACATGGGCAAAGAAGACGAAAGCCACGCCACGGCGGCCAAAAACATCCGCGCTTGGGTGGCCGAAATGGATGCGGGGCTTGACGCCATCGTCATCAACACCTCCGGATGCGGGACCACGGTCAAGGACTACGGCCACATGTTCCGCAATACGGAACTCGCCGCAGACGCGGCCCGTGTGTCGGCGATTGCGGTGGATGTCTCTGAAGTGCTGATGAAACTGGACCTGCCCGAAGGCGAGGACAAAGATACACGCGTCGCCTATCACGCGGCCTGCTCGCTGCAACACGGGCAGAAGATCAAGACTTTCCCCAAGGACTTGCTGCGCAAGGCAGGCTTCACGGTGCTGGAACCCGCCGATAGCCACCTGTGTTGCGGATCGGCAGGCACATACAACCTGATGCAGCCCGAAATCTCGAAGCAGCTCAAGACGCGCAAGGTCAAAACCCTTGAGGCGCTGACACCCGACATCATCGCCGCAGGCAACATCGGCTGCATGATGCAAATCGGGTCAGGCACCGCGACGCCAATCGTGCACACTGTCGAGCTTTTGGATTGGGCGACGGGTGGCCCGAAACCACCTGCGCTGTCAAAATCCCACACCCAGAAACCACAGGTACCAATCTTGCGATAATGCCATATTATTGCCCCAAGGGGCCGCGTATACGTGCCGCGAACTGAGAGGTGAACGATGCGTTTTATGGCCCTACTTCTTGCTTTGACCCTGAGCACAGGCGCATCCGCGCAAGACTCGGATCTGGTCACGCTACAGACGCGCAATGACAGCCGCGGCTGGGAAGGGGTGGGCAGGCTCGATATCCTCGACAAGGGATTCTGCACAGCGGCCCTGATACAAAGCAAGCTGATCCTCACGGCGGCGCATTGCCTGTATGAAGCAGACGGCACGCCGATCAGCCCCGACAGATTTATCTTTGAGGCAGGGTTGCGCGACGGGCGGGCAGAGGCCTCGCGCAATGTGACACGCCTGCTGGCACATCCGGCCTATCTCCACACAGGCCCTTCAACCGATACATCAGAGGTCGCCTATGACATTGCGATCCTTGAACTGGATCAACCCATTCGCAATGGCCGTATCATCCCTTACGCAATCGCATCGAAACCCGAAACCGGCGATGAAGTCGGGATCGTTTCCTACGGGAAGGACCGTGCAAATGCAGCCAGCCTGCAAGAAACCTGCCAAGTGATCGAGCGGCAAAACGGTGTGATCCTGATGAGTTGCGACATTGTCTTCGGGTCGTCAGGCTCGCCCGTGTTCTCGATGAAAGACGGGACCGCAAAAATCGTCTCCGTCGTCTCGGCGATGGCGGACGTTGACGGGAAAAAGATTTCCATCGGAACCTCACTTCAGGATCCACTGGCCGAATTACTCGCAAGCTTTGCAACAGCAAGCACCGGATCAGGGCGCAAGATCGTTTTGGGTGGCCAGCGCAACGAAACGGGCGCGAAATTCGTCAGGCCATAGACCTTTTCCGAGCGTAAGTATACCCGCCCGCGGCGCATTCTTGTGTCTTGCAGACCTCTTGAAACTAAAACACAGCCTCCCCACATCTTGAATACGGGCGCCAAATCTGGGTCCGTCACTCAATCGGCCCTGCCAGTAATGGAGAGCCAAATGCTTGTTATCGCTTGATAAAGGATGACCACGATGCGTAGTTTTGACCTGACACCACTTTACCGTGCCACTGTCGGCTTTGACCAAATCGCCGACCTTCTGGATCGCACCCTTGCGTCCGAGACTGGCAACACAACCTACCCCCCATATAACATCGAAAAGACCGACGACGACGCTTGGCGGATCTCGCTGGCAGTCGCAGGCTTTGCCGATGACGACCTCGCAATTGAGGTGAAGGACCGCAATTTGCACGTCACGGCGCGCAAGTCCGATGATGAGGACACCAAGACCTATCTGCACCGCGGCATTGCGACCCGCGCGTTCGAGCGGCGCTTCCATCTGGCCGACCACGTCCGCGTGACAGGGGCGAGCCATGAAAACGGCATGCTGCATATCGATCTGGTCCGCGAAGTGCCTGAGGCCCTCAAGCCCCGCCAAATCGCGATCACCAAAGGCCGCAAGACAGAGGCCAATCTGATCGAAGAAAAATCGATAAGCTAAGCGGCAAAAGGGCAGGCGTAGTGCCTGCCCTCTTCCAAATCTACGTAGGATGGGCCTTAACCCTTCACGCCTAATGGGCCTCGGCCCAGCTCTTGCCTTGCCCTGCATCCACCGACAGTTTCACGTCCAGTTTTACCGCTGGATCGGATGCATTTTCCATCACGTCGCGCGCGACAGTGATCAAGGCCTCTGCCTCGTCCGCCTCCACCTCGAAAATCAATTCGTCGTGGACCTGTAACAGCATCTTGGCAGGAATGCCCTTGATTGCCGCAGGCATCCGGATCATCGCACGGCGGATCACATCGGCCGCTGTCCCCTGAATGGGCGCGTTAATCGCGGCCCGTTTGGCAAAGCCCGCCTGCGGTCCCTTGGCGTTGATCTCGGGTGTGTTGATCTTGCGACCAAACAGCGTCTGCACATAACCGTGGTCTTTGGCGAATTGCACCGTCTCGTCCATATAGGCGCGGATACCCGGGAACCGCTCGAAATAGCGGTCAATGAACCCCTGCGCCTCGGCACGCGGAATCCGCAAGTTGCGGGCCAGCCCAAAGCCCGAAATCCCGTAGATCACACCAAAGTTGATCGCCTTCGCCTGACTGCGAATCTCAGGTGTCATCTCGGACAAGGGCACATCAAACATCTCTGAGGCGGTTTGCGCGTGAATATCCACGCCGTCCTTAAATGCCTGTTTAAGCGCATCAATTCCTGCCACATGGGCCAGAATGCGCAGCTCGATCTGGCTATAATCGAGGCTGACCAAAACCTTGCCCTCGTCCGCAATAAACGCCTCGCGGATACGGCGCCCTTCCTCGGATCGCACGGGAATGTTCTGCAGGTTCGGATCGGTCGAGGCCAAGCGCCCCGTGTTCGCTCCCGCAATCGAATAGGACGTGTGCACGCGGCCTGTCTCCGCGTTGATATGTTCCTGAAGCGCGTCTGTGTAGGTCGATTTCAGCTTCGCCAACTGTCGCCAATCCAGAATACGGCGCGGCAGATCATGGATCGTCGCCAGATCTTCCAGCACATCCACACCCGTCGAATAGGCCCCCGTCTTTCCGGTCGACGGCTTCTTCCCGTCGGGCATCTCAAGGTTCAATTCATCGAACAGAATTTCACCAAGCTGCTTGGGCGAGGCCACATTGAACTTGCGCCCTGCGAGCGTTTGAATTTCATCTTCAAGCCCCGCCATTTTCTGGGCAAAGCCATTCGACATCCGGCTCAGCGTGTCGCGGTCCACCTTTACGCCCGCCATTTCCATCTGCGCCAGCACGGGCACCAACGGCCGCTCAAGCGTCTCATAAACCGTCGTCACCTGCGCCTGATGCAGCATCGGCTTGAACATTTGCCACAGGCGCAGCGTGATATCCGCGTCCTCTGCCGCATATTTCACCGCCTCATCTATCGGGACGCGGTCAAAGGTAACAGCAGATTTACCCGTGCCCAAGAGCGGCTTGATCGGGATCGGCGTGTGCCCCAAATAGCGCTCTGACAACAGGTCCATCCCGTGGTTATGCAATCCGCCATGCATCGCGTAGGACATCAGCATCGTGTCGTCGATAGGATGCACATCTATGCCCAAGCGCGCAAAAATCTTGGCGTCATATTTCATGTTCTGCCCGATCTTGAGGATGGTCTCATCCTCCAGCATCGGCTGCAACATGGCGAGGCATTCGCGGAAATCCATCTGCCCTTCGGCGCGCGCATCAGAGCCAAACAGATCATCTTGCGCTGCCGCCTTATGGGTCAGCGGAATATAGCAAGCCTGCCCCACTTCCACGCAAAGCGAAATGCCGACCAGATCGGCGCGCATTTCATTGAGCGCCGTGGTCTCGGTATCCACCGCCACATAGCCGCGCGCATAAATCCGGTCGAGCCAGACCTGCAAGGCGATCGCATCGGCAACCTTCTCATAGGTGTCTGCATCAAACGGCACAGCCTCGGCTGGGGCCGCTGCAGCGGGCGCTGCGATCTCAGGGGCCTTAGCGCCGAGGCGATCGGCCAAACGCTTCACAATCGTGCGGAATTCCATCTTGACGAGGAAGGCCAGCAAATCCTCCGGCACGGCATCTTTGATCTCTAGGCTATCAAGATCGAACGGCAGCTCCATATCGCAATCAAGCTGCACCAGCTTCTTGGAAAGTTCGATCTGCGCGCGGTTCTCTATCAGGGTCTCGCGGCGCTTAGGTTGCTTGATCTCGCCTGCGCGGTCGAGCAGCGTTTCCAGATCACCGTATTCGTTGATCAGCAGCGCCGCCGTTTTGATCCCGATCCCGGGTGCGCCCGGCACGTTGTCCACGCTATCGCCCGCCAGCGCCTGCACATCGACTACGCGCTCGGGCTGCACGCCGAATTTCTCGACCACCCCGTCGCGGTCAATGCGCTTGTTCTTCATCGGGTCGAGCATTTCAACGCCGTCGCCCACAAGCTGCATCAAATCCTTATCGGACGACAGGATCGTGACACGGCCACCCGCATCCCGCGCCTGATGGGAAAGCGTCGCGATAATATCGTCGGCCTCAAACCCTTCGATCTCTTCGCATGCAATGTTAAACGCGCGGGTCGCCTCGCGGGTCAGTGGCATCTGCGGGCGCAAATCCTCAGGCATCGCCTCGCGGTTCGCCTTATAGAGGTCGTACATATCGTTGCGAAAGGTATGACTGCCCTTGTCGAAAATCACGGCCACATGGGTCGCGGCATCGGGACCGGAGTTATTCTCGATATAGCGCTGCAGCATGTTCACAAAGCCACTGACCGCCCCGACGGGCAGACCGTCAGACTTGCGCGTCAGCGGCGGCAATGCATGATAGGCGCGGAAAATAAACGCAGAGCCATCAATCAAATGCAGATGGCAGCCCTTGCCAAATTTTTGTGTCATCGATCCGTCCCCCTGCATTGCGTCAGGGGTCGTTTTGCCAGAAACGCGGACCGCCTGCCAGTCTTTAAGCGGTGGGTTCGATCATTGCGACGCGGGTGGCGTGACGACCACCTTCAAACTCTGCGCTCAAAAACGCCTCGACGATATCAAGCGCAAGGCCGACACCGATCACACGCGCGCCCATTGAGAGCATATTGGCGTCATTGTGCTGGCGGATCATGCGGGCAGAAAATGTATCGGAACACACGCCACACCGAATCCCGGCAACCTTATTGGCCGCCATCATGATACCTTGGCCTGTGCCGCAAATGATAATACCCAGCGCACATTCGCCTGACATAACACGCTCTGCGGCGGCCTGACCATGGGTCGGGTAATGGGTGCTTTCAGTGGTTGTGGGACCGATATCCACCACCTCCCAGCCAAGAGATGCCACATGCGCGGCAACCGCTGCGCGTAATTCAAGCGCCGAATGGTCGCTTGAGAGTACAATACGTCTATTGGTCATGGAACTCTTGCCTCTTGGTGCCCCAAAGTCTGCAGACTTTGCCTACAAAATCTGAGATTTTGTTTAAAAATCAGACTTTGCCTTCAAAGTCTTTATGAACCAGCTTCGCATCGCAATAAGGGCATTCAACCCAGCCATGCTCGCCTGTGATTTGCAGCCAAACACGCGGATGACCCAAGGCACCCTCGCCGCCATCGCAGGCCACGCGGTAATCGTTCACAATGCGGATTTCTGGGGCAGGTGTTGTCATGTCTCGTCCTGTCTGGTTGCCACGGGTCACGGCCCGCCTTACATCAGTCCTTAGCACAAAGCCCAAGCTGGGGGAAAGACGCACATGACACAGAATGCCATCGAAATTTCGGGTCTTTCCAAGACATATGCCGCCTCTGGACGATCCGAGGCGAAACATGCGCTCAATAACATCGACCTGAACATCCCGCGCGGCATGATCTTTGGGCTTTTGGGGCCAAACGGCGCGGGCAAATCGACGATGATCAACATCCTCGCAGGTCTGGTCACCAAGACCTCTGGGTCCGTGAGGATCTGGGGCTTTGACCAAGACGAAAATCCGCGCCAGTCCCGCGCCGCCATCGGCATTATGCCGCAAGAACCGCACTTGGATCCGTTTTTCACCCCCGCTGGGTCGCTCGACGTGCAAGCAGGGCTCTACGGCGTGCCAAAGTCGCAGCGCAAAACCGCTGAAATCCTCGAACTGATCGGCCTGACCGACAAGGCCAACGCTTACGCCCGTTCACTTTCCGGTGGCATGCGGCGCAGGCTGTTGCTCGGCAAGGCGCTGGTCCATTCGCCACAAATTCTCGTGCTTGATGAGCCCACTGCGGGGGTCGATATCGAACTGCGCAATATGCTCTGGGCCAATGTGCGCAAGCTCAACGACCAAGGGGTCACGGTCATTCTGACGACGCACTATCTCGAAGAGGCCGAGGCGATGTGCGACGAAATCGCGATCATCAACCACGGTAATCTAATCGTGCGCGACACCACGGCCAATCTGCTCGGGCGGCTGGACCATAAAACGCTTGTGATCCGGCCCGCATCTGACGCCGACCTGCCCGCCTTGCCCGCCAATATCGCGGGCCAGAAACGGCACGACGGGCGCCTCGCCTTCACCTACCAAAGCGGGCAAACCAGCGCGGACGCGGTGCTTGATCTGATCCGGAACGCGAAAATCCAGATCAGCGACATCACAACCGAGCAATCAGACCTCGAAGACGTCTTTCTCGCGCTCACAAAGAGCTAGGCGGGCAACATCCGCCCCAACTGCTTGCCACCCACAATATGCATGTGGAAATGCGGCACGTCTTGCACGCCATGCGCGCGCGTGTTGGCGACCGCACGGAAGCCCGCTTCAACGCCGCTGATCTCACAGACAGCGGCCACGGCTGCAAAGAAACCTGCCTGTTCGGCGGTACTGGCATTGGCGGCAAAATCGTCAAGGCTGACATAGGCGCCCTTGGGGATCACCAGCACATGCACGGGAGCTTGAGGGGCAATATCCTTGAACGCAAGCGCGTGATCATTTTCAAAAACCGTGCTGTTGGGAATTTCACCGCGCAGGATTTTGGCAAAGATATTCTGGTCATCATAAGCAAATTGCATAGGGCACCTCAGTCAACAAATAGGTAGGGGGTTTCAGCGAGCTTTCTGGCGGTTTCATCATCAATCGACAGGAACTTGGCGATGGCGACGGCATTTTCCTGCGGGCTGGCGGCTTCCCGGATGCGGGCGTAATTCTCGAAACCGGCATCGCGAATCTTGTCGCTCTCGAAAATGACGTCATAGCGGATCGTGGGCAGCAATTGGGCCAATGTCTCGGGCGAGGTCTGCACACCCGCAAGACCAACCCGCTTGGCGTGGCCAATCAGATACTCATCGGTCATGTCGCATTGAATTTCCAACAACTTGGTCGTCGACCGGTCCGCAAAGAAATCCTGCATCAGATCGAGGCTTGCGGTATCAAGGCAAATCACCAGACGGTTGGTGTCGTAATAGTCGAACAACATGCGCATCAAGGCGCGGCGGTGACGGTGACGCTTGCCCACGTTTGATTGGATCCCCCCCAGATCAGGCAGGGCAGTGTCTTGTTCATCAAAAAGATATTCGATTGCGGGAATGTCCGAATGATTTCTGATCGAGTCGATCAACCGCTTGGCAACGTGCCACTTTTTACAGGCCACAATAAGCAACTCGCGCTCACGGCCCAGCGACGCTTCGGTCTCCCAAAACCGGTTTGAAAACCTGCGGCCGATCCGCCCGCGCCCTGTCAAGAACTTGAAAAGACCGCGACCTTCGTTCGAAATCTTGAAGTCGTCGCGTCCCGAGGCATAAAGCACCCCCAACCGCTCCTTCAACTCCATGGCTTCGGGGCTGATCTTGCGGGCGAACAGGCTGTCCTGGCTCAACAGCAAATCATAGTGATCGTTGTAAAACGTGACCGGCATCCCGTAGTCCGTGAACATCAAAAACGTCATCGTGCGGGATTGAATTTCGTTTCCAGGCACAAGATGGCGGACCAGCGTTTGGAAAAATGTTTCGTCAGGAATCCACGTCGTCCGGAAAAAACGCATCACATCTTTGCGCTTCTTGGTGAAATCAATGATCCACTCAATCGTGCGACGGCGCAGGCACCACCACTGCGAGCCAATCATGACCTGCAAATCGGCAGGAACCTCGCGGGTGATCCCGAATTTGCGTTGAAACCAGAACGACCAATAAAACCGCCGCTTTTGCGTGCGCTCGTTAAAGAAGTGGAGGTAAATCAGGCGCTCTTCTTTGAAGCCAGTTTTGATCCATTCACTTTCGAAATAATCGAAGCTCTCGACGTAATCGCAATCGTGATCATCCAGAAACTTATGGGCATAAGTCGCGGATTTGATCGCCATGCAATCGCCCGAGACCATATAAAAATGGGTCGCCCGCGGAAACGCCTCGACCGCCGCCTCAACGGCATGCAAGGTCGCCTGCACAAGGCTCCATTCGCCCCAGCCGCATTTGATCCGCTTTTTCGCATAGGCCACATTGGGGTTATCGGCCAAGGCGCTTTGAATTTTCTCAAAAGCGGCAAGCGGCGCACGTGCGTCAAAATGGATCGCAATGAAATCCCCAACAGCCGTCAGCTGCTTTGCCTGTAGAATAATTGCGTCAGGATCCTTATGACACAAGAGAATAAAAGCGATTTTTGCCATACCGGTAAACGTAAACCCAAAGCCGAAGTGTTGCTATCATCTCATAGCGTGAACAGACGTTGAATATACAGGGTTTCTTTGCTTTTATTGGTCAACTATGACGGTGCTTGATTAAAAGCGCGCGTGAAAGCGCATTTTGGAGACAATAATTATGGGTTTTCCCGGCACTTGGATGACGGAAAGCGAAAGTGTGGTTTATCGGGTTGTCCCGAAATGCGCTTGTTCGACCATTGGCCAGATCATGTATTACTCGGATCACGGCACCTTTTTTGACGGTGATATCCACGATGCAACCGACGGGATGCACAAATGGGCGATGGACGCGAGCCAGCCGCTTATCACCAGCAATGTGAAGCATCACAGCAGCTATTCCTTCACCTGCGTGCGCAATCCCTACACCCGAATCCTGTCGTCGTTCTTCGATAAGATTTGCGGCATCCAGCGCAACGGGAAGCGCTATCGCGGCAATCTCGTGCCCCTGTTGATCCAGAAATACGGGATTGAGGTCGGTGACCCCGAGACCGGCTTTGAATTTGATCAAATTAAATCGTTCCGCCGCTTTCTTTTGTTCGCCCGCGACACCATCCGTTGGCGCCGCCCGATGGAACCGGATATCCACTGGTCTGCCATGTCGGGCCACATATCGACCTTCATCGTGAACGGCGGGTCATACGACAAGATCATCTGGACCGAGAAATTCAACGACGGCATGCAAGAGGTTTTGGACAATATCGAAACCCCGAGCAAAATCGACCTGTCCGCGATCCCGCGCTTTAATGAGAGCGAAGGGCACGGGCCAAAGCGGTTGCACCCCGTCGAGGACTACTTTGACGATCTGTCCAAGCATCTAATGTGGGAAATCTATAAAAAGGATTTCCAACTGTTCAAATACGACTTCGATGATGCGAGCAATAAGATGCCCACAGGCGAGATTGATTTGGACGAAGTGCATGCAAAACTAGGCGACTAGGTCTGCAAGGCGCGAAACAGGCATGCATGCTGATGATCGCCGCCGAGACGCCGCTGCCACGCCTGTTGCGCCGCGCGACCTGAGGATGCCTGCGCAACGCCTTGTCTTTTTGCACCCTTCAGAGGCGTCTTTCCCTCGCCTTGCCGTCGCACTGCGCTATCTGAGCGATGTGGGAAGGGAAATTTATGACAGCAGTATTGATTATTGGCTCAGGGCCGAATGCACTTGAGGCGCGCAAATGGGATCTCGGCCATTTTGACAAGGTGGTGGCCATCAATAACGCATGGCGCGTCTGCGATGAATGGGACCATCTGATCTTCCCAGAGGATTTCCCGGATCACAGGCGTCCAAAACTGGTCGCAAGCGACCAAACCCTGATCGAAGCCACAAGCTTCGTCGCGCATCAAAACACCTTTGGCGGGTTTGTCTATGCCGGCGGCACGATGGCATTCACCGCAGCCTATTGGGCGCTTGGGGCTCTCAAGCCGTCGGTCGTTGCCATGATCGGCTGTGATATGACCTATGCCAAAACCGGTCCAACGCATTTCTACGGGCGCGGCACAGCGGATCCATTGCGCGACGACATCACACTGCGCTCACTTCCCGCAAAGTCGGCCAGATTATCGGCACTTGCGGCAAAGGAAGGCTGTGCGATGTTGAACTTATCCTTAGCGCCCAGCCAGCTGACCTTCCCACGGGCGACCCATTTGACCGCCGCCGCGCAGATACCCTTGCAACACGACGCAACAGCCGTCGCGGCGGCCCTCCGGCGTGAGCGCGCTCTCAATTACTACGTCCCCTCGGGGAAATACTGGCAAGACGTCAGCGGGTTTGATCCGCGCGAGATCGACGCGCTTGACGCTATGTGGTTGGCGTCAGCCCCGCCTGCGCAACAAGTGCTGTCAGATCCGCCTCAGGCCGTGCGCCGATATGGCTGATCACTTCTGCGGCCGCAATATTCCCGATACGGCCACAATCCTGAAGGCTGAACCCGTGGGTCAAAGCCCAAAGGAAAGCCCCCGCAAAGAGATCGCCTGCACCTGTCGCATCAACGATATCCGTCGGGATCGCAGGCAGGTGCCAGCGGGCGCCTTGCGCCATGACATGCGCGCCATTGCTGCCATCGGTGCAAGCCACGATTGCAACATCGTCCGCCGCGCGTGACAGCGCGGTATCGAAGTCAGCGGTCTCATACATCGATAAAATCTCGGCACGGTTGCAGAAAAGCATATCGACATCATTCAGGATCATTTCGCGGAACGCAGCGCGGTGCCGACTTACACAGAACGGATCGGAAAGTGTCAAAGACACGCGGCCACCCGCCGCCTTGCACGCCGCAATTGCCTTGGCAAAGGCCGCATGACTGTCAGGCCCGTCAAAACGGTAGCCCTCAAGATATATCCACTCGGCCTGCGCCATTTGGGCTTCGTCGATATCGTCTGGCGTCAGGAATTCCGTCACGCCCAAATAGGTGTTCATTGAGCGCTCGCCGTCGGGGGTCACGATAATCAGGCATCGGCCGGTTTCATCAGCCGCATCTTTTGGCGCAAATACCGTCTCGTAAACCGCGCCCTGAGCACGCAGGTCATGGGCGAAAATCGCGCCAAGCTGGTCGTCCTTGACCTTGCCGACATAGGCCGTGCGCCCGCCAAGATGGGCGATCCCCGCAATCGTATTTGCCGCAGAGCCGCCAGAGACCTCACGTGCAGGACCGATAGAGCCATAAAGCGCCACAGCGCGTTCCATATCAATAAGCTGCATGATCCCCTTCTCGATGCCCGCTTGCGCAAGAAAGCTATCGTCGGCCCGTGCCAGCACGTCAACCATCGCATTGCCGATCCCAACGACCTGAAACTTCTTCATAGGTTTTTATCCTCAAATAAACATAGGTCGCGGATCAAACAGGCCGCGCATTTCGGTTTTCTGGCCACGCATGTATAGCGCCCGTGCAGGATTAACCAGTGATGGGCGTGCGTCTGAAAATCGGCCGGGACATTGTCTTCAATCGCGCGCTCCACGGCGTCAACGTCCTTGCCCACAGCAATGCCACTGCGATTGCCGACACGGAAAATATGGGTATCAACGGCCTGCGCGGGCAGGCCCCACCACATGTTCAACACCACATTGGCCGTTTTGCGACCTACACCCGGCAACGATTGCAGGGCCGCGCGCGAATTGGGCACGTCACCGTCATACTCGTCCACGAGAATCTGGCTCATTCTTATGATGTTCTTCGCCTTTTGCCGAAACAGCCCGATCGTCTTGATATGCTCGGTCACGCCTTCAAGGCCCAAATCGAGCATCTTTTGTGGGGTGTCGGCAATCTTGAACAATTCGAGGGTGGCCTTGTTCACGCCCGCGTCCGTCGCCTGCGCCGACAGGGCCACAGCCACCACAAGCGTATAGACGTTCACATGCTCCAGCTCGCCTTTGGGCTCTGCCTCCGCCGCCTGAAAGCGCTCAAAAATCTCGCGCATCGTTTTGTAGTCGAGTTGTTTTACCATAGAACGATCTATGCGCAATTTTCGGGTCGCGGGCAACCTATGGCATGGCCTAGACTAAGGATATGGAACAGCAAAACGCATATCATTACGACGTCATGCGTCGGGCCATCGATTACATCGATGGGGCGACTGGACCGCAGATCGGCCTTGCCGATCTGGCCACCCGGATGAACATGAGTCCCGCCCATTTTCAAAGGCTTTTTTCGCAGTGGGTTGGCGTTTCACCAAAGCGCTACCAGCAGTATTTGCAGCTCGATCATGCCAAATCGTTGCTGGCCGAACGGTTCACCACCCTGGAGACCGCTGATGCCGTGGGCCTGTCCGGCTCTGGCCGCTTGCACGATCTCTTTGTGCGTAGGGAAGCCATGAGCCCCGGTGACTTCGCCCGCGCCGGTGAAGGTCTGACGATCAACTACGGGTGGTTCGAAAGCCCCTTTGGCCCTGCCCTCTCGATGGGCACCGATCGGGGCATCTGCGGGCTGGCATTTGCCGCGGAGTATGGACCCGAGGTAGCCATGGCGGACCTGCACGGCCGCTGGCCCAAGGCGACCTATGTCGAGCACCCCGAGGCCATTGCGCAATGGACCACCGCCGCGCTTGGCCTGTCCGGCGACACCGCCCTGCATATGATCGGCGCGCCATTCCAGCTTCAGGTCTGGGCCGCGCTTCTGCGGGTTCCGTCGGGCCATGTGACCACCTATTCCGAAATCGCTCAGTCCATCGGCCGCCCCAAAGCCGTGCGCGCTGTGGGAACGGCCGTCGGGCGTAATCCCGTGAGCCTACTGATTCCGTGTCACCGTGCCCTGCGCAAATCGGGTGCGCTTGGGGGTTATCATTGGGGGCTTCCGGTCAAGCGCGCATTACTCGCATGGGAATCTGCGCGCAACGACAGTGCCGCGTAACGCAAGAAACAGCGGAAATCCCCCGTTTTCAGGAACGTTATTGGATAGCAATCGCGAATAGGTCATATCAATTCCTATCCACATTGCGCCACGGCGCATCCATATCATACGGAACCCAAGATATGACTATTATGAAATTCCCCCTCGTCCTCGCTGCCGCGACAATGACCTTTGTCGGGGCCTGCACTGAAACCAGCCCGAACGGCGGCCAGCAGGCGCGTACCGGCGCAGCCATCGGCGCAGGTCTCGGCGTGCTCGCCGGGATCGCAACAGGTGACAGCGTCGAAGAGCGGCGCTCGAATGCCCTCAAGGCCGGGCTTATCGGCGGGCTTGTTGGTGCAGGCATCGGCAACGAACTGGACAAGCAAGAAGAAGAACTGCGCGCTCAAATGGGCGGCAATGTCGGCATCGTAAACAACGGTACAAACCTTGTGGTCACCTTGCCGCAAGACATTCTGTTTGCCACAGATTCCACGACAGTCTCGGGCGCATCGCAGAACGATCTGTACACATTGGCACGCTCGATCAACCGCTACCCCAATAGCACCGTCAACGTCGTCGGCCATACGGATAGCACAGGTGACGCGTCCTATAACTTTGATCTCTCGCAGCGCCGTGCCCAAGCGGTCGCTTCGGTACTTATGAACGGCGGCGTCGCCCCGCAGCGGATTCGCTCTATCGGGCGCGGCGAGGATCAACCGGTTGCGTCCAACGCAACGCCGGCAGGGCGCTCCCAAAACCGCCGCGTCGAGATCATCATCACACCGAACTGATCCAACCGTTTGGTTGAACCGGAAAGGGGCCGCAACTCGCGGCCCCTTTTTCATTGCTGACACCCAGGCTTTGGTCATACAATCTGACCAATATGAAGCGGAGCCTGCCCATGCCATTCGAACCGATCCATCAAGAAAAAGTGTCGATGAGCGTCGTGCGTCAAATCGAAGGATTGATCCTGCGCGGCATCCTGCGACCAGGAGAACGGCTACCCTCAGAGCGTGAGCTCAGCGAGCGTATGGGTGTCTCGCGGCCCTCGCTGCGTGAGGCCCTCAGCGACTTGCAGGACCGTGGTCTTCTGACCAGCCGCGCCGGCGCAGGCGTCTTTGTGGCCGATGTCCTGGGCAGCGCCTTTGCACCCGCATTGGTCAAACTGTTCTCGTCGCATGATGAAGCGGTCTTTGACTACATCAGCTTTCGGCGCGATATGGAAGGATTGGCAGCGGAACGGGCCGCACGTCTGGGCTCCGACATGGACCTGAAAGTGATCGACACGATTTTCAACAAAATGGAAGCGGCGCATTCGAAAAGAAACCCGGCAGACGAGGCGCATCTGGATGCGGATTTTCACCTCGCCATTATCGAGGCCAGCCACAACATCATTATGCTGCATATGATGCGGTCGATGTATGAACTCCTGCGCGAGGGCGTTTTTTACAACCGCACCATAATGTTCAAACAGCGCACGACCCGCGACACGCTGCTTGATCAGCACCGTGCGATCAATGACGCATTGCAGGCGCGCGACCCTATCGGCGCACGCGCCGCCGTCGAAGCGCACCTGAACTTCGTCGAGGCATCCCTGTCGGACCAGCAAAAAGCGGACCGCAACGAGAGCTTTGCCGCCAAGCGCTTTGAACACGAAAGCAACCGCTGATGATAAATCCTCGCCGCATCACACGCGGCGGCGGGCATGATCGGACCAGTCGTCAGGAATTGGACACCAAAAAAGCCCGACCAGATTGGCCGGGCTTTTAAGAATTATCGTGAGCGTCAGCTGCTAGTGAAGCTTGGCTTCAACATCCGCAATAGCAGCATCGATCAGCGCGTTGCCTGCTTTTGCATCCATCTGGGCTGCAATCACATCTTTCGCCGCGGCGACCGCAACAACAACAGCCTGATCCTTCACAGCCTTAATTGCAGAGGCCTTGGCGCTGGCAATCTGCTCTTCCGCAGCCGCCATACGACGTGTGATGGAGTTGGCGATATCCGCTTTCGCAGTCTCGGCAGCAGTTGCAGCCTCATCCTTTGCAGTCGCGACGATACGGTCCGCTTGCGCCTGCACTTCCTTTTGCTTGCGCTCATAAGAAGCAAGCAAGGATTGGGCTTCTTCACGCAATGCCTTGGCTTCGTCGAGCTCGGACTTGATCGCGGCAGAACGGCCATCAAGCATTTCGCCAATCTTGGACGGCACTTTGAAATACATCAAAACCCCGAGGAACAGCAAGAAGGCCAAAAGCACGACAAAGTTCGTGTTTTTGAGGGACACGAACGGTCCGGTTGCCGCAAATGCAGGAGATGCAAGCACAGTCATCAGGGCGGCGGTCAAATATTTCATGTCCTTAACCCTTCATGCGTGCAGCAACAGCTGCGGTGATCGTTTTCGCATCAGCCGTGCCACCAAATGCCGCAACCAATTCCTTGGCTGTGTCTTTGGCAACTTGCGTCACGTTCTTGACGGCGCCATCGCGGATTTCCGCAATCGCAGCTTCGCTTTCGGCAGATTTCGCAGCGATCTTTTTGTCGGCTTTCTTCAGCTCGACATCAAGCTCGGCCTGAATATCAGCCTTGGCTTCTGCAACAATCGCATTGGCCTGAGCGCGTGCATCAGCAAGCGCCTGCTCGTAAGCGGCCTCTGCCTCAACTGCTTTTTGCTTCAGCTCTTCGGCTGCGGCAATATCATTCGTAATTGTGCCCGAACGTTCCGCAAGAACCGCGCCAATGCGTGGCAGTGCGATACGCGACAGCACAAGGTAAATCACCACTAGGGTGACGACGAGCCAGAATATCTGGTTCGGAAAGGTCGAGAAGTCCAACTGCGGCATACCCGCAGAAGCTTCCGCCCCGTGTTCGACAGTCTCTGTTGCCATGGTGGCCCCCGGTTACCTTTGGTTTTACCGACCTGCGCACCCGCTTGGAGCGCGCAGATCAGCCGTAAGGATAACGGTTTTAGTTATACAGCGAACATCAACAGCAGAGCGACGAGGAACGAGAAGATCCCCAAAGCTTCTGCGAATGCGAGGCCGATGAACAGTGTTGCAGTCTGCGATGCAGCTGCGGATGGGTTGCGCAATGCGCCTGCGAGGTAGTTACCAGCGACGTGACCAACACCGATTGCGGCTGCGCCGGAACCGATTGCGGCCAAGCCTGCGCCGATGAATTTGCCGAGTGCGGCTGCTGCTACGAGTTCCATGAGATTCTCCTTACGATGGAATGAGGTTGTAGTGACGTGACTAACTTAGTGCGCTGGGTGCAGTGCATCCTTCAGATACACACAAGTCAGAATGGTGAATACGTAGGCCTGAATACCGGCAACCAGAACCTCGAGACCATAGATGGCGGTGATCGCCAGAATGGACACGGGGCTGATGGCTGCAATGGCAGCAAAACCTGCGAAAACTTTGATAACTGCGTGGCCAGCCATGACGTTACCCGCAAGACGGATAGAGTGGCTCACGGGGCGCACGAAGTAGGAGATCAGTTCGATGATCGCGATCACAGGGCGCAAGACCAGCGGCGCGTCTTTCATCCAGAACAAGCCGAGGAAAGCAGGGCCGTTCAGTACAAAACCGAGCACCGTCACGCAGATGAACACGCCAAAACCCAGAACCGCAGTGACCGCGATATGGCTTGTTGTGGTAAACGACATCGGGATCAGACCAAGGAAGTTCGCGAAAAGGATAAAGAGGAACAAGGTCATGATGTAAGGGAAGTACTTCACGCCATCCCTACCAGTCACATCCTCAACCATCTTGTAAACAAAGCCATACATCAGCTCGCCGACCGACTGGATTCGCGACGGGACGATAGCGCGACCGCGGCTGCCCAGAACAAACAATGCAACGATGCAAAGAACAGCAATGGCCATCCAGAGAGTCACGTTTGTCGGGGTGTACCAGTGGATCGGGCCTTCGCCGAACAACGGCTTGACGATGAATTGATCCAGCGGGTGGAAAACCAACCCAGTATCTTCAGCAGCGTGCGTCTCAGTTGCCACGGTTTTCACCCTCTTGTTCGTTGGCAGCTGCCAACTGTTTTCTCTGCACTTCCTGCGCCGATCGCATCATGGTTTTGACACCAGCCGCGAGGCCCAGAAAAATAAATATCACCAGGAATATCGGAAGCGTTCCAAAGAACTGGTCCAGACTATACCCAATGCCAAATCCGATCCCAAGACCGGCGACTAATTCGATCACCATGCGCCAAGCGAGCTGTGCCTGACTATAGCTCTCGTCCCCGTGTTCCTTGACGGATTCCGTCTTCTTTGCCGCCGCCAGCTTGGCCTCAAGCGCCTTTAGTCGGGCGCCGTTGTCTACTGGTTCGTGCGGCTCGGACATCAGTTTCAAATCCCACGAAGTGTTGCGCAGGGTTTAGGGCGAGGCGGTCCATGAGTCAAGCAACCGTTAAACATACATAAACCACTGTTATATTTAATTATTTTTTAAATTGTGAAGCGAAGTTTAGCGCCAAATGGCGATCCTTGCGCCATTTTTCATATTCAACCAAATGGTTGACGTTCCCGCAGCTTCGCGCTTAATCGACGCTATGACAAGTCAACTTGACGCCACCTTCGCGGCCTTGGCCGACCCGACCCGCCGCGCGATCCTTGCGATGCTGCTCGAGGACGATATGGCGGTCACGGATGTCGCCGAACCTTTTTCCATGTCACTGGCCGCGATTTCCAAACACCTCACGGTGCTGACCGCCGCCGGCTTGATCTCGCAGGAAAAGCGGGGCCGTGTGAAGTGGTGCAAGCTGGAGCCTGACGCACTGCGCTCTGCCTCGGTCTGGATGCAAGGCTTTGGCCAGATGGGCGCGATTGATCTGGATGCGTTTGAGGCCTTTCTGGCGCAAGAACTGCCCAGATAGCCGTCGTCGCGCAACAGCAAGACCAGCAACGCCAAATGGCCGCGACGGACCTCTGGCATCATGCCTCGTAACTCTTCGCAAAGTCCTTCAGATGGGCCAGAATCGCCTGCACCTTGCTGGTGCGGTGCAAATCCACATGTGTGACCAGCCACAGCTTTGCCCCCCAATCCGCCCTTTGCGGGATGACCTCCACCAGATCGCAACTTTCGGTCACGTCGAAATCCGACACAAACCCGATCCCCGCGCCCGCCAGAATCGCATCCACCATATTGCGCTCGTCAGTTGCCTGATAGACGATCCGCGCATCGCCCACGGCGGCGCGCAACCACTTGTTGAACGGTGCGCGATTGGTCTCGCTGTCATGGCCAACGAAGCGGTGATGGCGCAAATCGGCCTCGGATGCGGGCATTCCATGCGTTTCGATATAGGCTTTTGAGGCCACGAGCCGCACAGTCAAATCCAGAAACGGCTGGACCACATTGTCGGGCTGGTCAGGCATGTCGCCCGCGCGTATCGCCAAATGCGCCTCGCCATATTCCAACCGGAACAGCCGCTCGCCCGTCAAGAACCGGACCCGCACATCGGGGTGTGCCTCTTGAAACGCCACGATTGCAGGTGTCAGAAACCGCGACAAAGCCCCCAGCGAGGTGATCACCAAATCGCCGCTCACACCCTCGCCTTGGCCCTTTATCCGACCCGCAAGTTGCGTGAACTGATCTTCGGTCGCTTGCGCCACGACGAGCAGGTCATTGCCCGCCTCTGTCGCGGTATAGCCGCGCGCATGGCGCTGAAAGAGCTTCACACCCAAACGACCCTCCAGCGCGTCAATATGGCGAATGACCGTCGCATGATGCACGCCCAGCGCCTCGGCCGCGCCCGACACCGTCCCATTGCGCGCCACCTGATAGGCCGTGCGGATTTCATCCCAATTGTCCATGACGCTCACCCTGTGCAAATACGAACATAAAAGAAGATTAAACCGCAACTACGTTCGCTGACGCAAGATCAAAGTTGCGCCTTAGCGCAGTTGTGAGTCCGCGCTGCCGCTCTGTGTTGACTCATCACCCCCAAACAGTCTAAACAGCCGCCAACTCCGGATAGCATCAGCTTTCCGGTCCCTGTTGATAGGGATCGCCCTCCGTCAGCGCGTTGCGCCCACGGGGGCGCTACTGCATTATGCATCGCGTTCCTATATAGGAGGCAGATGTAACGACTAACGAGGGCGCACGCCGATGTTTGAGAACCTATCCGACCGCCTGTCAGGCGTCTTTGACAAGCTCACCAAGCAAGGTGCGCTCTCTGAGGATGACGTCAAAACAGCGCTGCGCGAGGTCCGCGTGGCCCTGCTTGAGGCGGACGTATCCCTGCCTGTCGCCCGTGACTTCATCGCCGCTGTGCAGGAAAAGGCGACAGGTCAAGCCGTCACTAAATCCATTCAGCCCGGCCAGCAAGTCGTCAAGATCGTGCACGACGAGCTGCAGCACATTCTGACTGGCGACACCGATCCGGGTGCGCTCAAAATCGACAACGCCCCTGCGCCGATCCTGATGGTCGGCCTGCAAGGCTCGGGCAAAACCACAACAACCGCAAAACTCGCCAAGCGCCTCAAAGAGCGCGAAGGCAAGCGCGTGCTGATGGCCTCTCTCGACACCAATCGCCCCGCCGCGATGGAACAGCTTGCCATCTTGGGCGCCCAAATCGGCGTCGACACACTGCCTATCATCAAGGGCGAAACCCCTGTTCAAATCGCCAAGCGGGCCAAGACCCAAGCGGCAATGGGCGGCTATGACGTCTATATGCTCGATACGGCGGGCCGCCTGCACATTGACGCGGATCTCATCGCGCAAGCCGCCGAGGTCCGCGACGTGGTCAACCCGCGCGAAACCCTGCTGGTCGTTGATGGCCTCACAGGCCAAGACGCGGTGAACGTCGCCCAAGAGTTCGACGACAAAATCGGCGTCACAGGTGTCGTGCTCACCCGTATGGACGGCGACGGGCGCGGTGGTGCGGCGCTCTCGATGCGCGCAATTACCGGCAAGCCGATCCGCTTCGTCGGTGTCGGCGAAAAGATGGACGCGATCGAAACCTTCGAGCCTTCCCGCATCGCAGGGCGCATCCTTGGCATGGGCGACATCGTCGCATTGGTCGAGAAAGCGCAAGAAACCATCGAGGCCGAACAAGCCGAACGCATGATGCGCCGCTTCCAAAAGGGCCGGTTCAACTTCAATGACCTGAAAATGCAGCTTGAGCAGATGATCAAGATGGGCGGCATGGAAGGCATGATGGGCATGATGCCCGGCATGGGTAAGATGAAGTCACAAATGGACGCGGCAGGTCTTGACGACAAAATCCTGACCCGCCAGATCGCGCTGATCAACTCCATGACCAAGAAAGAGCGCGCCAACCCAGAACTGCTCGCCGCCTCGCGTAAAAAGCGGATCGCAGCAGGTGCAGGTCTTGAGGTCTCCGAGCTCAACAAACTCGTCAAACAACAGCGCCAGATGGGCGACATGATGAAGAAGATGGGTAAAATGGGCAAAGGCGGCATGCTGAAACAAGCCATGAAAGGCATGTTCGGCGGCAAGGACGCCGGTGCCATGCCCGAGATGAACGATCCCGCAGCCATGGCCGAAGCGGCAAAAGCGCTCAAAGGCAAACTGCCTCCCGGCTTCCCGGGTATGGGCGGCGGCGCGGCCCTCCCTCCCGGCCTCTCCGGTTTCGGGAAAAAGAAATAATGCACCAACGTGCGGCATATGATGGACAGACACGGGCACTTCTCGCCCCGATTTTCCATGTCCAATCAAACTCCCGCCGGAGGCTGCAAGACCTATCTGTAGGGGGCCTCGCATGACTTTGACGAACGCCCCTACCCTTGTCACAAACGCGCTTATCCTGCGTGGACCACAAAAATCCGATCTGCCAGCCTTCACGCAGTTCCTCGGTTCCGAACGCATGGAAAGCCTCGGCTGGGCTGGCACGGAAGGCGACGCATGGCGTGGCTTCATCGCAGGCATCGGCCATTGGCATTGGCACGGCTACGGCTTCTTTATTCTCGAAGACGCGGCCACTGGTAATCCCGTAGGGCGCGTCGGCATCCTGAACCATATCGAATGGCCAGAGCCCGAATTGGCTTGGCATATGTTCGACGATTTTGAGGGCAAATCGCTTTGCTACGAGGGCGCAATTGCCGTGCGCGCTTGGGCAGGCAGCTTTGGCCTCTCGCCATTGATCTCCATGATCGCACCACATAACGCGCGCTCTTTGGCGCTCGCAACGCGCCTCGGCGCCGTTGAAGAAGCCCGGAAAAACCACGACGGCGATGAAGCCGTCATCATGCGCCATTTGCCCCACGACCACCCCACAGCCCAAGCCCAACTCGCCGAGGTGACCCCATGAGCGTCACCCTGCAAACACCGCGCCTCGTGATGCGCCGTCCACAACCGGGCGATTGGATGGCGTTCCACGACTTCATGATGTCGGACCGTGCGACTGCATTTGGCAGCAACGGCGACTTGGCCAAAACATGGCGGTCGTTTGCTGCCGAACTCGGCCACTGGGAAATCTTCGGCTACGGTATGTGGGCTGTAACCCTGCGTGGCGACAATGACTGTATCGGTCTCGTCGGGCCTTGGACGCCGCCGGATTGGCCCGAGACCGAAATCGGCTGGATGATGTTCGACTCCTCGGTGGAGGGCACAGGCATAGCCTCCGAAGCGGCCACCGCGGCGATCAAACATGCCTATGATGTGCTGGGCTGGCAAACCGCCGTGAGCTACATCGCCCAAACCAACGTGCGGTCGATCCGCTTGGCCGAAAAGCTGGGCGCAAAACTCGATGTTGCGGCCAAGGGCCCGACACCAGAGACGCTCGTTTACCGCCACCCCGTGCCTAAAGGGGTGACGTTATGACCAAATTTGCAGTGCACGCTTGGTGCATGTCCCGTGCACGTAAATCACACGCACATTTCGAGGTGATCCTATGATTGATCCAAACGCCAACCGCCTGCCTTGGGAGCGTCTGCCCCAGCATCAAGCCGCCGTCGCCGTCGAGCGGATCGGCCAAGCCTTGCCGCGTATCTTCACAGATCGCACCGTCATGCGCGGCCCCTATATGGAAGACTTCGACGTCTTCGCCGACCTGGTCATCTCCGACCGTGGCCGCTACATCGCAGGGCCTTTGACACGCGAAGGTGCTTGGGACGATTTCATCCAACTTACAGCCAGCTGGATCCTGCGCGGCTGTGGTCTTTGGACCGTCGAAGACCAAGAAGATAAAACCGTACTTGGCTTTGTTCTGCTTGGTCATGAGACAGGCGATCCAGAGCCGGAGCTTGGGTTTTTGTTCACCGAAGAAGCCGAAGGCAAAGGCTACGCTTTCGAGGCCGCCGAAAAGGCGCGCAACAACGCGTGGAACGCTCTGAGCTTTGACACATTGGTCAGCTACATCGACCCAGACAACACGCGGGCGATCAAATTGGCCTTGCGTCTTGGCGCCGAGCGCGACCCTGCTGGTGACCACGAAGGCACGCACTGCTATCGTTACCCACGGCCCGCCGCACCAAAGGTTCCGCACATATGACAACAGATTCAGCCCGCGCTGCAGCCTTGCTCAAAGGCCACCGCGAAAGCATTGACCGCCTCGACGCGATCCTCGTCTACACATTGGGCGAGCGCTTTAAGCACACCCAAGCGGTAGGCGTGCTCAAGGCTGAACACGACCTTCCGCCGTCCGATCCTGCCCGCGAAGCGGCGCAGATTGCACGGCTGACCGAGCTTGCAACACAGGCCGATCTCGACCCTGCGTTTGCTAAGAAATTCCTGAATTTCATTATTCAGGAAGTGATCCAACACCACAAACAACATCAATCGTAACGGTGGGGGTTCGCCCCGCCAAACTACCTAAAACAAAGGACTATCTATCATGGCTATGAAAATTCGTCTCGCACGCGGCGGCTCCAAAAAGCGCCCGCACTACGCAATCGTTGCAGCAGACAGCCGCATGCCACGCGACGGCCGCTTCCTTGAGAAGCTCGGCACATATGCACCAATGCTGCCAAAAGACAGCGAAGAGCGCGTGAAAATGGACATGGAGCGCGTTCAGTACTGGTTGTCCCAAGGCGCACAGCCAACAGACCGCGTTTCCCGTATGCTCGAAGCTGCTGGCGTTCTGCCCAAGAAAGACCGTGCAAACCTGAAAAAGGGTGAGCCAGGCAAGGCGGCAAAAGCACGCGTTGAAGAAAAAGCGAAAAAGGCAGCAGCCGCAGCCGAAGCTGCCGCAGCACCTGCACCAGCAGCCGAAGAAGCTGCCGCTGAATAAGCGAGATTGCCCGAGCCTCGTGCTCGGGCAACACCCGCCCGCTTTTTTGCAAAAAGCCTGTACTTTGCAGGGTTTTGCCAAGGAGTTCGCGCATGTCTGACCGTATCGTAGTGGGCACCCTTGGCGGTGCATTTGGGGTTGCTGGTGAAGTCCGCCTCAAGTCGTTTTGCGCCGACCCCGAGGCCATTGGCGACTATGCCCCGCTGACCACCGAAGACGGGAAAGTTTTTCCGATGCTCGTGCTTACTGGCCGTCTGAAAGGTGGCTTTACCGCCCGCGTGCAAGGGATCGACACCAAAGAAGAGGCCGACGCGCTGCGCAATGTCTCGCTTTATGCCGAGCGGTCAAATTTGCCGAACCTGCCCGACGACGAATATTACTACACCGACCTTGAGGGGCTAGATGTGCTCGACACCGGCAGCCAAAAGCTGGGCACTGTGAAAACGGTCGTAAACCATGGCGCGGGGGATTTGCTGGAAATCCTCCCCGTCGGCCAATCCGACACGATCCTGCTGCCTTTTACCCAAGCGAATGTGCCGACAGTTGATCTTGCGTCAGGCCGGATCATCGCCGATCCTCCCGAGGGCATCTTCCCCGACGCCTGACCGCTTTACCTCTCAGGCGAAAACGGGTTCAATAAGGCAAGCGTAGCGATTGACTGGACCTGATTTTCCGATGAGACAGATCCTCTTGCATCCGGGGTTTCACAAAACTGGCACCAGCTCCATGCAGCATTTCCTATGGGCCAACCGCGATGCGTTGGAACCCTATTTCGAAGTGCGGCTCATGCGCCACTTCAAACCTGTGGTGCGGCTGGCGGGCATGTTCTCGCGGCGCAAAAATCCGCTCCAGCTTTTGGACATGGTGCCGCTTCTCGACGAAGGCTTCGCGGAGCTTCCGCTACGCTGCGACCGTGACCTTTTGTTAAGCGCAGAGGGGCTTTGCGGGCATCTTCCGGGGACGCATGATACCCACGATTACAGCGCTGTGCCGATCCTGATGACCTATCTGGCGGGCTATCTTGTGGAGCGGTTTCCCGACGCGCAGGTCAAGCTTCTGTTCACGACGCGCAACAGCTACGACTGGCTTTTCAGCACCTATAAGCACCAATTACGGGTGCAGCGGCTCAGGCTCGATTTCACCGAATTCGAAGCCAAATATAAAGACGCCGCGCAGTTGGATAAGGTTGTGCGGAAGGTCGCGAAAGCCTTGGCGCCCGTGCCTGTCACAACGATACCGATGTCGGAGGCCCTGCGCCATCCGCTTGGACCGGGGGCGGCGCTTGTGGACCAAATGGAGGTGCCTGATCTGGTGCGCTCCAGCCTGATCCCTGTCGGAAAGGGCAACGAAGGTCCAAGCGACGCGCTTTGGGCGCAATTCCTGTCGATAAACCGCTCAAGCTTGTCTGATGCAGCCGCCGCAGAGGCGAAAAATGCGCTCGCGAAAACCGCGGACCTTGGTGGCTGGAGGCCGCTGTGAGCCCGCAACGCATCGTCGTGCATGGCGGATTTCACAAGACAGGCACGACGTCGATCCAGTCCTTTCTCACGGCCAACGGAAAGCATCTGTGGCCACATATGGCCTTGGTGATGCCCGCGCGGATCAACGATATTACCAAGATCGCAACGATGCATTCCGTGATCCGCGACCCGTTATCGCTGGATGAATACCAGTTCCGCATGACCACCTTCTTGCGCACGCTCGACATCGGCAAAAAGCGGCACATGTGTATCAGTTCCGAAAACCTCGCAGGGCTCATCCCCGGTCGTAGCGGCAAAGAAAACTATGCAGGTTGTCCTGACCTGATGGCCGCGACAAAGGACGCGCTGCGCGAGGTTTTTGGCCCCGATCTGTCGATCACATTCTATCTGTCGACCCGCGATCCGCAAAGCTGGCTGCGCAGCAGCTATTGGCAAAACCTGCGGGCCTCCGACCTCAAGATGGATTTCGACACCTATGCAGACATCTTCAAAGTTGCCGCCGATTTCGGCCCGATCCTCGCGGAGACACAAGCAGCACTTGGCGACACCCCCCTCCTGACCATGCCCATGGAGGAGACGCTCACGATGGAGTTCGGGCCTGCGACCCCGCTCATCGATCTCTTTGGGCTGCCTGCACAAACCCGCAATGCGCTTAGTGCGCCCGAGATGAAAAACCTGTCGCCAGATGCTGCAATCATTGCGCAAATCCTCGCCCTGAACCGCAGCGGGCTTGACGCTGACACGCGCGATGCCCGCAAAAAGGCGCTGCTTGCGGACCGCTAGTCATTTCGGCTAATCCACTGCCATGACAGACGCACCCAAATACAAGGCCATTGGCCGCAAAACCATCCGCCCGACGTTCACGCCGCGCGAATTGATGACCGACACGCCTGATCTTGCGGGCGCTTGGACGGCGCAGATTATCACGCTGTTCCCGCAGGCCTTTCCAGGGGTGTTGGGCGAAAGCCTGATGGGTAAGGCGCTTCATGATGGCCTCTGGCAATTGCAGACCTACGACTTGCGCAACTATGGCATCGGCAAGCACAAGAACGTTGATGATACCCCCGCAGGGGGTGGCGCGGGCATGGTCCTGCGTGCCGACGTTCTTGAGGCGGCTATCAACGATGCACGCTCCGCCGCACGCGGTGTCATGCCGATTTACTACCTCAGCCCACGCGGCAAACGCATCGACCAGGAAATGGCTCGCAATCTGGCAAAGGCCGACGGCGTGACACTGCTTTGCGGACGGTTCGAGGGCGTGGATGAGCGCGTGCTGGAACATTTCAACATTCAGGAAATCTCGCTCGGTGACTTTGTGATGACAGGCGGCGAACTGGCCGCTCAAGCCCTGATCGACGCCACTGTGCGGCTCCTCCCCGGCGTGCTGGGAAACGCGGATTCGGCGGTCGAGGAAAGCTTCTCCAACGGCCTGCTGGAACACCCGCAATACACCAAACCGGCAGACTGGCAGGGCCACCCGATCCCCGAAGTCCTCCTCTCGGGCAACCACGCCAAAATCGCAAAATGGCGCAAGGATATGTCGGAAAAGATCACGCGGGAGAGACGGCCAGATCTGTGGAACGCGCACGAAGGGCGCGCAAAGAAAAGCCAGGACCGCTAAGGGGGCTTGGCACCAATGGGCATGGTCGTCTCAGGGTGCCCCGTGCAGCGCCACCGATCTGCGGGCGCAAGTCATATGCCAAGCCGCCTGTGACATGCGAGCCAGTCTCGCCGACCGCAGTTATCGCCAACCAATTTCGACGCAGATCTAGAACGCGAGCAGGCAAGCACATACATACAACAAAGGACGGTGGGTCAAAAGCATCTAGCTTTTGGTGTAAACCCGCGCCGCGCGACAAAGGAAGCGTTATCGATGTCGACAACGGAAACTCTCTTCGCGGCCGAGCCGCAGTTGCGCCTTGGGGTGTTTCTTGGCGTTTTGGCTATCATGGCGTTGTGGGAATTGCTCGCGCCCCGACGGCGGCGCGATATTCCACGGGTGATCCGTTGGTCAAACAATCTGGCCTTGGTGGTCATCGACACGATCGTCTTGCGTCTGACCTTTCCCATCCTCGCGGTCGGTTTGGCCATCATGGCCCAAGAGCGCGGCTGGGGGCTGTTTAACATCTTCGAGGTGCCTGCTTGGGTTGCGGTGCTTGCGAGTGTGATCATCCTCGATTTGGTCATCTATTTGCAGCACGTCATGTTTCACGCGGTGCCCGCGCTGTGGCGGTTGCACCGGATGCATCACGCGGACCTCGACTTTGACGTCACCACTGGCCTGCGGTTCCATCCCATCGAGATTGTGCTGTCGATGGGGATCAAACTGGCGACGGTGCTGGTCTTGGGGCCGTCTGCCGTCGCGGTTTTGATTTTCGAGGTCTTGCTCAACGCCACGGCGATGTTCAACCATTCCAACGTGCGGCTGCCCCTCGCCGCAGACAGGGTCCTGCGTTTGGTCATGGTGACCCCCGATATGCACCGCGTTCACCACTCCATTTTGCCGCAGGAAACCAACAGCAATTTCGGCTTTAACCTGCCATGGTGGGACAGGCTGCTGGGTACTTATCGGGCACAGCCTGCTGCGGGCCATGACGCGATGACGATCGGGATCGAGCAATTCAGAACGCCCCGAGACCAATGGCTGGACCGGATGTTGGTGCAGCCAGTCAAAGGGCCAGCGAGCGGCTATCCGATCAATCGGGACAACAAAGGCTAATTAGCGCGGGCTTCCGGCGCGTGGTCGGCCAAAGCCTTTGACGCACAAACGATCAGAACCGTCGTCAGCAACCTCATGCCACATTCACCCATGTCCGCATGCCACCAACGGCATGGCTGAGCATATGGCAATGGAGTAACCACTTTCCGGGATTATCAAAGATGCAGATAATGTCACGGCGCGCGCCGGCCTCAACAAGAGTGGTATCGCGCAAATCGCCCACTGAATTGTCATCGCCAACCTCAAAGAAGTGGTGACCATGCAGGTGGATGCCATGCGGGAAGGCCGTGTCGTTGACCAGCGTCATGCGCACCGTTTCACCACGGCTAAAAGAGCCGAACGGTTGTTCGGGGAGGTCAGAGATATTGTTGAATGCCCAAATGTTGTCGCCGTCATGTCCACGCGCCATGGCGCCACCCATCATCGTGAGCGTCAGGTGTTGGGTGGGTTCCGATGGGGCTGGCAATCTATGCGGGGCGAGTGCGGTGATGGGGCTGGCCTTGCGGACAGAGTTTGTGCCGTCGATTTCCAGATCCGCCAATCTGAACGCCCCTTGGCGCGAGAGCATGTCGAACCCGACTGGCCCCGCGATATCGACGATCAGGTCGGCGCGTTGCGCGGGCGCGAGCACAAACTCGGTCAAGGGTCGCGGTTCAGCCAAGGCCATACCGTCCAAGGCCACGACCGCGCCATTTGCACCCGTGATGGCCAGCGGGAAGATGCGGTTCGTGGCGGCATTGATCACACGAAGACGCACGCGATCACCCAGCTTGACAGACGCGGTCGAAAGGAACGCACGCGCGTAATTTCCCAGATAGCCGCCATGGGCGACGGTGTGCATATCGGCGAACCCTGTTGCAAGACTGCCATCCTCGTTCAGAACCCAGTCCGAGATCATCACCGTAATGTCGTGGTCAACGTCGGGTGGCATATCGTCTTCGACGATCAGCGGTCCCATCATGCCCCGCGCGACTTGTTCGTGCGAGATGTAATGCGAGTGATACCAGAAGGTGCCCGCATCAGGCGGGGTGAACCGATATGCCATCGCATCGCCCGGATTGATCAGGTCTTGTGTCAGCATCGGCACGCCGTCCATCCGGTTCTCAAGGCGGATACCGTGCCAATGCACAGATGTGCCGTCTTCAAGACCGTTTTCCACGTCGATTGAGACAGGCTCACCGCGCGCAATCCGCAATGCAGGCCCCGGCATCGCGCCGTTGAAGCCAAGCATTGCAGTCGCAGGGTTTCCGCTCGGAAGGATTTGCTGCACGACGGCCTCTGCCCGCAACCGAAGCGGATTTTCCCCCGCGAAGGAAACAGTCGGCAGGATCGCCATCGCTGACGCCTGTGCAAGGAAATGTCGTCTGTTCATATCAACCCTCATGTTGGCAATATCGCATTGGTGGTCATAACTGCGGTTGCCCCGAGGACGCCAAGGATCACGACCCACTCGATTGTGATGGACCGCGACAAATGGCGCGCGGCCCTCGGGTCGCCAGCTTGAAGTTGTGGTACAAAACGCACCTTATTGACTGCCGCCAGACCAAGCAGGATAGCCACAAGCGCCACTTTGACGATCAGGGTTTGGCCATAACCTGTGCCGAAAAGTGCGGCGACAGTTCCCACCAAAATATACCCCATGTAGGCGCCCGCAAGGATCAGCAGGGGCACCGCAACCGACGCAATTTGCCCAAACTTCTCGCCGACCTGTGCCGCGATTGGATAAGTCGCCGCCGTCGATGCCATGCGTTTGAGGAGTGTCAGAATGCCAATCCAGAAGGCAACGGCCACAAGGTGCAGCGTCAAGGCAATATCAAGTAAAGTGGTATCACGGCCTGAAACATGACCAACATGATCAAACGACCAAATCGCCAGAATGCCGCCAAGCACGGAAACCCAAAGTCCGAGCGACCCAAAGAACAAGCCGAGGATCAGTAACGCCAACCCGACTAATCGCAAAGCGAGTGCTGTCCCGACGGGGGTGCTCCAAAGCAGCCCAAGCATCTCAAGGTCAACCATGCCGCTGGCATCACCTGTCAGGTTGGCCCCCCGCAGCGAGAACACAAGGATGGTCGCGCATAGGCCGAGGGTGGCAAATCCAAACGCCAGTCTACGATATTGATCCAGCCGAAACACCAATGCAGCGAGCACTGTTCCCGCTGCTGCCAGCACCCCAATGTAAAGCGCGAATTTCGCGACTATCGCAGCCAAGGTCCAAACGTCAGGCATCGTTACTCAACGACAAAAGTAAACGCGCCATCCAAAGCATGGCCGTCAATGCCAAGCCCACGCCAAGCGATTGAATATGCGCCGCTGCCCATGGCCTCTAACGGGATCGCATAGTTCGTAATGAAACCTTTATGCCCGCTTAAATCCAGATCAACGCCGTCCTGATCGGCATGCGTCATCGTCACCCGCGTCAAACGAATGGCCCCTTTGAAATCAAGCAACACGTCTTCAGGCACTTGCGCAACGAAGGCTTCGTGTAACGGCGTTGTGCTTTCAAGTGGAGAGTGCGCCACGGCACTCGTCGCCCAAATACCAAAAAGCCCTGCAGATAAAATCTTCATCATGTCTCGTCCTCTCATGGCCATCAGTTGATCCCGTTGGCGCGCTGTAATTCGCGAATATAGGCGATGATCATTGTCACATCGGCGCGCGTGACCTCCTCAACCGGGGGCATATTACCAAATCGCCAGTGGTGGCTTTGCACGCCCAAAGCTGCCGCGCGCTGAAAGCTTTCGTCGCCGTGGTGGTTCGGCTCATAAATGATGTGAACCAATGGCGGGGCGATGCCATCCCGACCCGCCGCATTCGCACCGTGGCACGACGCGCAATTGGCCTCATAGGCGCGCGAGCCGATTTGGGCATTTTCCGACAAAGTCCCGGGCACACTCACCGCAGCCAAAGCGCCACCCGTTGTCATCGCGGCAGATTGCGGGGTTTGCTCGGCAATGGGCCAAAAGACGTAACCTAGTCCCACGATCAGTGCAGCGGTACCGATTATAGTCGCTGTTTTCATCAAAACTCCCGATTCTTCATTATTTTGTGCCTCGCTACACCTTCCAGTGGGGGAAAGGTCAAACGACTAAACTTCACAGCTTCGCGAGCGTTTCTTTCCAACGCTTCATACTGAATCGGGCGTGCATGCATATTGAAACCAATTGGCGCTTTGATCAAGCGCCACGCAATCCCCGACGTCCGGCTCTCGGGCCAACACGTCAAATTCGCAACATGGCGCAAGGCCATATCGGAAAAGATCACGCGGGAACGGCGGCCGGATTTTGGGATGCGCATGACGGGCGCGGGAAGAAAGGGTCGATTTGCCATGCAGACGACGTCGCCATTGGCCGAATTCACACCAAAGTCTGTTTGCGATTTGCACCGCTCAACACCCACATGGTCGCTGGACGGTTCCAGCCCGACCGCTGTGGCAGACATTAGATGCATTGCGGAAAACCGGTAAGTAGGGCTCGAAGCAGACCTCAACCGACGTCCGACCATCTCACGTCATACTCAATTCCCTCATCGTTCCAGTGCACCCTTGGTGCATGTCTTGTGCAAACATAAAACACGCCGAAAGTCCCTTGCCCGCCTGCCCGCTTGCGCCTATACGCTGGCTACCTTGTACCCGTCGGGATTCGGGGTGCTGGTTTATGGAACCGCTGGATACTGCCGACCCCTTCGTTGGGGCCTCACGCACCAGACAGGCCGGACAACCACAATGAACAAATGATGACGGCACTCTCTGGCGGGCGCAAATGCGAACCCGATAACGACTCAGAGCTCTGCAATCACGCGAACACGTCTCGGGAAAACCCGTGCTATTATAGGAGCGTATCATGAACTTGATCGCACAAATCGAAGCGGAGCAAATCGCTGCGCTGGGGAAAACAATCCCCGACTTCAAAGCGGGTGACACCATCCGCGTTGGTTACAAAGTAACCGAAGGCACACGCAGCCGTGTGCAGAACTACGAAGGCGTATGCATCGCTCGTAAGAACGGCAAAGGCATTGCTGGGTCTTTCACAGTTCGCAAAATCTCTTTTGGTGAAGGCGTCGAGCGCGTTTTCCCATTGCACTCCACAAACATCGACAGCATCGAAGTTGTTCGCCGCGGTAAGGTCCGTCGCGCAAAGCTTTACTATCTGCGCGATCGCCGTGGTAAGTCTGCGCGTATCGCAGAAGTCACCAACTACAAAGCGCCAAAGGCGTAAGGGGACCTGTTATGAAAAAAGATATCCACCCAGACTACCACGCGATCACGGTCAAAATGACCGATGGTACGGAAGTGCAAATGAAATCCACATGGGGCAAAGAGGGCGACACGATGTCGCTCGATATCGACCCATCTGTGCACCCGGCATGGACTGGCGGCAGCTCGCGTCTTATGGACACCGGCGGCCGTGTTTCCAAGTTCAAGAACAAATACGCTGGTCTTGGCTTCTAAGCCTCACCGCTATTTTGAGAAACGAAACGCCGTCCCTCGGGGCGGCGTTTTGCGTTTCAGCCAAGATGGGTTAAAACCCATCCTACATTTTTTCCGTTCCAAACAGGTGTTGCATGGCACATCCACTCGAAGCTCTGATCGATCAGATCATCCAGAAAGCCGAAGCCAATGGCGCGTTTCAGGACTTGGCGGGTGCTGGAAAGCCCTTGCCGCATCTCGACGACCCGACAAATGCATTTCTCAACCGGATCATGCGCGAGGCCGATGCAAAGGCCCCTGTTGTTATCATTCGCGAGCAGATTTTGGCGTCTTCCGCGCGGCTGAAGGATCTGACCAATCCTGAGAAGCGAAAGGAAGAAATGCTGGTTCTCGCGGAGCTACAAACCAAGCTCGCCATCGAGATGGAAGCCTTTCGCAAATACGGATGACCACGGCCAAAGGGCCTGCACCGCCCGCCGCATCCCCCAAACCGTGTGGCACGCGTCCGGGCAACAGGGTGTTTCAAAGTCATTCATCGTGGTAGCTTTCTTGGATCGATCGACACCATATGTTGCCAGCAGGCCGCGCAGACCGGCGGGAAAACTTCTCAAGGCGCATGGCTGACAGACGTGGGCATTAGAGCCGAGGCACATAGTTTGAGAGTGATAGCCCATAGGACAACCCCTGCCCGATGCGGTGCGCGAGGCGTGACCATTCGTGGGCGAGATTTGGCGGAAGTTCGGCGTGTAAGACTTCGTCGAAGAGGCCAAGCCAGATCGGGAAGTGATCGGACCTCACGTCGCCCGCCGCTTGATGCTTTTGCATCGGGTTGCCCGCATAGGACCGCTCGCGCAGGATCGCATTGCGCCAGAAGCTCGCGATTTTGACCTCGTGTTCGGGCCAATTGGAGATGTGGTTGGCGAAGATGGGGGCAAGCTCGGGATCGCTGCGCACAGCGGCATAGAATCTGCCAACAACGGTGTCGATTTGCTCTGCTGTAAGCACGGCCTTACCCCAAAACTGCCCACGTCAGTCCAAGCAAGACGAACAGATAAATCAGCGTGTTGAACATCCAACGGATCAGCCCCGCGTCTTTGTCAGGATCAACGCCCATCAGGAGGCAGGCCTTATTACCGGGCCAAAGCAGGATTTCCGAGAGCGTCATGAGGTGCCCCTTATAAATGCGCATTTATATTGCGGATTAAATAGCGCTTTCAAATGCGCATTTCAATTGCTAATTTTAACTCATGCAACTCGATAAATTCACCGACTATGCTTTGCGCGTTTTGATGACCCTCGCTGTGCGCGCGCCCGACCGCGTGCCGACCTCTTCGATTGCAGCGGGGTATGGGTTGTCCGAGCATCACCTGTCAAAAGTCGCGACCGAGTTGGTCCGCTGCGGGTTTGTGATATCCGAGCGCGGGCGCGGCGGTGGCCTGACACTGGCCCGCCCCGCCGAAGAGATCAACATCGGCGCAGTTGTGCGGGCCTTGCGAGGCGATACGCCTGTGGCGGAATGCTTTGGTGGTGGGTCGGATTGTTTGATCCTGCCCGCATGTGGATTGCGTGGACCATTGGCCGAGGCGCAAGAAGCGTTTTTCGCGGCACTGGACGGGTATCAGCTGGCGGATGTGGTGAAGTCAAAGTCAGCGCTGGCGGGGTTGTTGGTGTTCTGACCGGAAGATGGTTTTGATCTTTGCGACATCAACAGTGGAAATTTTTCGTCTCCAATGGCAACTTGTTGTGAGATTGGCCACAAACCTAGTGGGAGGAGTATTGAAAAATGACTGCGTTTGTAATCGGTCAAATGCACATTCACAGCCGTGACTGGATGGATGAGTATTTTGCAAAAATTCCAGCAGTAGTCGCTGGCAATTCAGGAAAATTTCTGGTCCGCGGCGGAGACCCAGAACATCTGGAAGGGGAAAGTAATTTGCCAGATGCCGCTTTTATCATCGAGTTCCCAGATCGGGAACATGCCCGTAATTTTTGGGCTTCCGATGAATTTCAAGCCCTAGCGGTTTTGCGTCGATCTGGTTCTTCGTTAAATGCTCTCTTGGTCGATAAATTGCCATAAGTGAATGATCGCGGTTTTAAGTGAGATGAGTTGACGCTCCAAAGCAAAACGGCCCACCAGAATGGCGGGCCGTTTTTTAGTTTCTAAACTTGCCGCTTAAGCGACGTTGCTACGTCCGCGGCCTGTTGCTGGCTTTTTCGTGCGGGGCTTGCCTGCGCCGCCGTGCTTGGCTGCACCTGCGGGACGACCGCCGCCTGCGTTCCGAGGCGCACCGCGACCACGGCCACCGCCGCCACCGCCGTTTGGACGCTTTTTCTGGCCGGGCAGGATTTCCCATGGACGGCCGGATGCCACTGGAATTTCTTCCTTCATCGCTTTTTCGATGTCCTTGAGATCGATCATCTCGTCAGGTGCGCAGAACGCGATTGCGGAGCCTTCGGCGCCTGCGCGTGCTGTCCGGCCAATGCGGTGCACATAGTTTTCGGCGACGTTTGGCAGGTCGTAGTTATAGACGTGGCGCACTCCGGGGATATCGATGCCGCGCGCGGCAACGTCGGTGGCCACGAGGACGCGGACCTTGCCAGACTTAAACGCCTCAATGGCCCGCTCACGCTGCCCTTGGGACTTGTTGCCGTGGATAGAAGCCGCGCCAAAGCCTTTGGATTCGAGGAACTTATAAAGCTTCTCGCAGCCGTGCTTGGTCCGGCCAAAGACCAGTGCCAACTCATCGCGGTGCGCATCAAGAAGCTCGACAAGCAGGTCGGACTTTGCCGCTTGCGCGACATAGTGCAAGGATTGGTTGATTTTCTTCACAGCCTGCCCCGGAGGGTTCACTTGCACGCGGACAGGGTCGCTCAGGAAAGCGTCAGCCAATTCTGACATCAGCTTGGGCATGGTGGCCGAGAACATCATGGTCTGGCGTGGTGTTGCCAAAAGTGGTGCGATGCGGCGCAATGCGTGGATAAAGCCCATGTCGAGCATTTGGTCGGCCTCGTCGAGCACCAGATAGATGGTCTCGTCCAAGCGGATCGCGCGACGGTCGAGCAGGTCGATCAGACGGCCCGGTGTGGCGACCAAAAGGTCAACGCCATTTTGCAGGCGTTTGATTTGGGACGCAATACCAGCGCCACCAACCACAAGCGCCACTTTCAGGTGGCTGCCCTTGGTATACGCGGTGAGGTTGTCGGCGATCTGTTTGGCAAGCTCGCGTGTCGGCGCAAGGATCAGGCCGCGCGCGGTTTTAGCGTTAGGCTTGACGCCTGCCTTGAGCAATGCGTCGATCATTGGCAGGCCAAAAGCAGCGGTTTTACCGGTGCCTGTTTGGGCCAGACCCATCACGTCACGGCCATTCATGGCGTGCGGAATCGCTTGGGTCTGAATTGGGGTCGGGTCGGTGATACCCTGCTCTTTGAGAATAGTCACCAGACGGGGCGCAAGGCCCAGCATATCAAAATCCATAGTCGTCTTTCTGGCGGGAATGCCCCGCGCATAGGGTTCGGCCCACCGCGAAAGTGCGGACAAGCCATAGCAGGTTGCGCCCATATGCTGACGGCCAGAGCCACATGCCCCGACGCCGATCAGGCGCTGGACCCCCTGCGTGATGTGGGAACCGGAAAATCAATCGATGCCTTGCGGATATCTCATCTCGCTCTGCTCACGCGGCAGGATGCATCGGTTGGGGGTGCAGATGGAGGATAAACCGCGCGAAGTCAAGCATAGTCTGCGGTAACGTCGACATACCCTATACCCTCGATGTGCTGATGGCCGCTATTTACGGCACCTCTGATCCCAGCCAAGTTCAGGCGAATATCATCGCCTATTTTGATCCACAGGTTGTCAGCATCGGCGGATTTAGCAGCGCCGACCGCTTCCTAACTGCGACACCTGACCGGAAAATGACGGTGCGCGTCTGCCATTGCTTCCCCTTGGCGGATTGTCGCCATATAGAAGGGGCAGAAATGTGAAGAGGGCGAACCATTGGCGCATATTATCGTTGTGGGTAATGAAAAAGGCGGAGCGGGCAAATCAACCGTTTCCATGCATGTGGCAACTGCATTGGCGCGCATGGGGCATAAGGTCGGTTGCCTTGATCTGGACCTGCGCCAAAAGACCCTTGGCCGCTACATCTCCAATCGCAACATCTATCTGGAAAAAGAAGGCCTTCACCTTCCGACACCAAGCTACCATGACTTGCCGGAAATCGATCAATCCGAGCTGGCACCGGGTGAAAACGTCTATGACCACCGCCTGTCTGCCGCCGTTGCGGGGCTTGAGCCCGAGAGTGATTTCATTCTGATCGATTGCCCCGGCTCGCATACACGCTTGTCGCAGGTGGCCCATAGCCTCGCAGATACGCTGATCACACCGTTGAACGACAGCTTTGTGGATTTCGATCTGCTCGCACATGTAGACACGGATGGAGAAGATATCACAGGTCCGTCCGTCTACTCCGAGATGGTCTGGAATGCGCGGCAGTTGCGCGCACAGGCTGGCCTGCCCCCGATCGACTGGATCGTCGTGCGCAACCGCATGGGCGCGCAAGCGATGGTCAACAAAGAGAAAATGGAGCGCGTGATCAAAAAGCTCTCTAAGCGGATCGGGTTCCGCACTGCGCCTGGCTTTAACGAGCGGGTGATTTTCCGCGAATTGTTTCCGCGTGGCCTGACCCTGCTGGATCTCAAGGACCTGGGCGTGAAAGGCATGAACATTTCGAATGTCGCAGCCCGTCAAGAGCTGCGCGAGCTGATCAAGGCGCTGAATTTACCCAATGTAACGCCGAATTTTTAAGGTCACCTTTACCTTATTGTGGGACGCCTTTTGCGAAGGTGCTTTTGTTATTGACCAAAGCGCCTTAACAATTGGCGTTAACCATAACAAAATTCGGGTGCTGCATTGAAAAAGTTTCTGTCTCTCGAGCGGTATAGCGTCTTTGTCGCCGTCATTATCCTGACGGTCGTGACACTGATCGGGTCCTTCTGGTCGGGATGGATGTTCTTTTTCTTTCTGGTTTTTGCAGCGCTGACGGCCCTTGGCCTGCGCGACATGTCGCAAGACCATCACGCGATCCTGCGCAATTATCCTTTGCTCGGGCATATTCGCTATATGTTCGAGACGATCCGCCCCGAAATCCGCCAATACCTGATTGAGGGCGACAAAGACGAACAACCCTTCAGCCGCGAAACCCGATCCTTGGTCTATCAACGGGCCAAAGGCGTCGAGGACAAGCGCCCCTTTGGCACCCAAGAAAAGGTCTATGAAGCGGGCTATTCATGGCTGACCCATTCCATCGCGCCGGTGCATTTCGACAACTTTGATTTTCGCGTGACCGTCGGTGGTCCAAATTGCAAAAAGCCTTACAGCGCCTCGCTTTACAACATTTCCGCCATGTCGTTCGGAGCCTTGTCGGCAAATGCGATTTCCGCACTGAACCTTGGCGCCAAGATGGGTGGATTTGCCCATGACACCGGCGAAGGCGGGATCAGCCGCTATCATCGGAAGGCTAGCGGCGATCTGATTTATGAGGTCGGCTCTGGATATTTCGGTTGTCGCAATGACGACGGATCATTCTCGGACGAAAAATTTGCTGTGCAGGCCGCTGACGATCAGGTCAAAATGATCGAGGTAAAATTGAGCCAAGGCGCCAAGCCGGGCCACGGCGGGATGTTGCCCGCCTCAAAAATCACCCCGGAAATTGCGGAGGCGCGTGGGGTCCCGATGGGACAGGACTGCGAATCTCCTGCGGCACATTCAGCATTCTCGACACCGCTTGAGTTTTGCGATTTCTTAGGGAAATTGCGTGAACTCTCGGGCGGCAAACCGGTCGGCTTCAAGCTCTGCATTGGCCACCGTCGTGAATTCCTTTGCATTGTCAAAGCCATGCTCAAAACCGGTATCGTGCCGGACTTCATCGTCGTTGACGGCACCGAAGGCGGCACTGGTGCCGCACCGCTCGAGTTTGCCAACCACGTTGGCATGCCGATGGTCGAAGGCCTGAGCTTTGTGCACAATTCGCTGCGCGGCGCGGGACTGCGCGATCAAGTGCGCATCGGGGCAGCTGGCAAATTGGTGTCGGCTTTTGACATTGCGCGGGCCATGTCGCTTGGTGCGGATTGGTGCAACTCGGCGCGCGGCTATATGTTTGCGATTGGCTGCATTCAGGCACAATCGTGCCATACAAACCACTGCCCCGTCGGCGTCGCAACACAGGATCCACTCCGCCAGCGCGCCCTGAACGTCGACGACAAGAGCAAGCGCGTCGCGCGCTTCCACGCCAATACCATGAGGGCCCTAGGCGAAATGGCAGGCGCTGCCGGCCTGAACGATCCACGCGATTTCTTGCCCTATCACTTTATGTCCCGCAAGGCGGATGGCCAGCTGATCGAGGGTCAGGACGCATATCCATACCTGCCAATGGGATTCCTGCTGAGCGATGATGGCGGTGATTACGGCTTTCGGAGCCGATGGAACCGTGCCAACGCCGAAAGCTTTGCCGCGACGCCGCTCTAGAGGCCCTCGGTGCAACGTAATGACCAGCTTCAACTGAGTGATCTAATTTTTTGGCTTCAACCGTGGTGGCATAATACCCATCGCGCGCATCGCAAGGCTGACGCGCGGTGTTGTCGCTGTTTCGCTCCGTGATCTTGTCCGCAGAACGGGCGTCGTTTTCGAGGTCCCTGCCCTGCTCTCGCGCAGCACAATATACAGGCCACTTGCGATAATGATCGCCGCGCCAATGCCTGTCGCGGTGTCGATGCCCTCATCGAACAGCCAAAATCCATAGATCGTCGCCCAAATGATTTGGCTATACTGCATCGGCGCAATAATGGCGGCCTCGCCATCGCGGTAGGCCGTGATCATCATGCGGCTCGCCGTCCATGCCAATCCTGCGACAAGCCCCATGAGCCCCAAATGTTCAATGGGCATAGGCTTATAGACAAAGGGCAACGCTGCCGCCATGAGTACAAAGTTGGCCATCATCGGATAGAGCAGCAAGACCATTGGCCGCTCCACCGCCCCGACCTTGCGGACAATAATCGAGGCAACCGCGCCGAAAAACGCGGCGGCCAAGGCGGACAAATGGCCGAGGGTCAAATCGGTCGTGCCAGGGCGCAGAACGATGATAACCCCGATTAACCCGACGATGACCGCAGCCCAGCGCCTGATCCGCACGACCTCTCCTAATACCGGAATCGCCAGCACCGTGATAATCAGCGGCGCCGCAAAAAGGATTGCATAGGTCTCCGCCAAAGGCAGAACGGAAAAAGCGTAATAAGCGCAAACCCCCGTGATGACCGCCGCGACGGTGCGCAGAGTCAACCACCAAGGGTGAACAGGGATCAATGTGCCCTCAACCCTCTCGCGCATCATCGAAATCATTGCAAAGGGGAAGGACAGAAGGACCGAAAAGAACACAAGCTGGAAGGGCGAATATTCCGCGCCCATCACTTTAATCACCACGTCATGGGCGGCGTAAATTGCAAAGGCGAGAAGGGCAATCAAGGCACCGCGCGCATTAAGAGACATGGAATGAGTCCTTCTTGGTCACTGCCCGTCATGGTCTTGGTGTTGCACGGGAGCGGTTAACACATCCCTTGCAACACCATGTGATTTAGAGCGACGCGTCGAGCGCTGCCAGAATGACATCACCCATCTGGGTTGTCGTCAGTGGTACCCCACCTTCCGGCCCCATAAGGTCGCCAGTTCGCGCGCCATCTGCGAGCACTTTCTCGATTGCGTTCTCAAGGCGTGTCGCCTCATCGCCTTGATCGAACGAGTAGCGCAGCGCCATTGCGAACGACAGGATACAAGCAATCGGGTTTGCCTTTGATTGACCTGTGATGTCTGGCGCGGAGCCGTGGACTGGCTCATACATCGCTTTTGGACGACCGTTTGCCATAGGCGAACCAAGAGACGCGGATGGCAACATCCCAAGCGAGCCGGTCAGCATGGCCGCACAATCCGAAAGGATATCGCCAAACAGGTTGTCGGTGTAGATCACGTCGAACTGCTTGGGCGCGCGCACCAGCTGCATCGCCCCGTTGTCGGCGTACATGTGGGACAGTTCGACCTCTGGGTAATCGGCGTGCACTTCGGTCACGACGTCGCGCCACAGGATACCGGATTCCATCACGTTGGCTTTTTCCATCGAGCAAAGCTTCTTGTTGCGCTTCATCGCCATATCAAATGCCGCACGTGCGCCGCGTTCAATCTCGGCTTCGGTGTAACGCTGCGTGTTAATGCCAACGCGCATGTTGTCCTCGATATGGATGCCGCGCGGCTCGCCGAAATAGACGCCCGAGGTGAGTTCGCGCACGATCATGATGTCGAGGCCTGCGACCAACTCCTTTTTGAGCGAAGAGAAATCAGCGAGCGCATCAAAGCACTGCGCAGGGCGCAGGTTTGCAAACAGGTCCATTTCCTTGCGCAGACGCAGCAGGCCGCGCTCTGGCTTTACGGAAAAGTCGAGATTGTCGTAGGCAGGGCCGCCAACTGCACCGAGCAGGACTGCATCAACTTCTTGCGCTTTGGCCATGGTCTCATCGGTCAATGGGACGCCGTGTTTGTCGTAAGCTGCACCGCCCACGAGGTCTTCGGAGACGTCGAATTGCATGTCACGCTTGTCACCGAACCACGTGATGATCCGTTTGACCTGATCCATCACTTCGGGGCCGATACCATCGCCGGCGAGAATCAAAAGAGAGGGGTTAGACATAGCGCTATTCCTTGGCTGAAAACTGTTGCTTCTGCCCTAGCGGTTTGGGCGCAAAGGATCAAGATACCAAGGGCAAGAGACCTGCCGCCAGCATATCCCAAACCCGCCTTATGCGGGGCGTATCGCGCACCGCCTCATGGGCTGTGAGCCAGACCGGGAGTTTTGGCAAAGGGAACCCGAAATCCAGTGCGATTAGGTCGGGATCGCGGTTGCCGATCTCGGCCTGTGAAAAGCCGATGCCGCAGCCTGATTTGACCAGTTCCCAATAAGCGGTGCTGTCGTCGCAGCGCACCTTGAAGAAGTCGCGGGTAAGACCGAGGCCTGCTTGGTTCATGCCGTCGAGGATCGCAGTGTTTTTGTCATATCCGACAAAATCATGGTGCGGCAGATCGGCGCGAGTAACCGGCAGACCACGCCGCGCGATATAGGATTTTGCGGCGAATATGCCGAGGCGGATGTCGCCAAGATTTTGCGTGATGAGGTCGAGTTGCACGGGGCGGTACATGCGGACAGCGATGTCAGCCTCGCGGTAGAGCAGGTTATGGCTCTCGTCGCTGGGCACGAGTTCGATGGCGATTTGCGGTTCTGCCTCACGGATGTCCGCGATAATTTTCGGCAGGTGGTAAGTGGAGATCACGACGCTGGCGGTAATCCGCACAGTGCCATCGAGCGAAGTTTGCTGCCCCGCCACCGAGGTTTCCATCTGCATCGCCGCATCCCGCATCGCCTTGGCGGGGACAACAACGCTGGCCCCTGTTGATGTTAACGTCAGGCCACGCGGCACGCGGCGGAACAACTCTGCACCAAGTTGCGCCTCAAGCGCTTTGATCTGACGGCCAATGGTAGGCTGGCTAATGCCCAAGGTGCGGGCAGCAGCCGAGAGGTTACCCGTTTCTGCAACCGCGAGAAAGCTTTTTGCGAGTGTCCAGTCCATTCATATTTGAATATCATATATAGATTTTCGTGCAATTTCTTTATGTAGCACCCCGCCGTAAATTCAGCTCGGAACATGGAAAGGAACCACAATGATACAGACAGTTTTGATACTTGGCGGCAATGGCAAGGTTGGCAAACATGCAGCGAAAGCGTTCGGCGACGCAGGCTGGACCGTGCGGAAATTTGATCGTGCGAAGGACGATTTGGCCGCAGCCGCGCAAGGTGCGCAGGTGATCGTGAATGGACTGAACCCTCCCAATTATCACAATTGGGCAGGTATCATCCCGCAAATCACCCGCGATGTGATCGGGGCCGCAAAGGCCAGCGGAGCCACCGTGATCCTTCCGGGCAATATATATAATTTCGGGGTCGTGAACGGGGTGATCGATGAACACACGCCGCAACGCCCCATTAGCAAAAAAGGGCAAATCCGCGTGGATATGGAGGCTGCCTATCGGGCCTCAGGCGTGCAGACGATCAATGTGCGGGCAGGCAACTTTATGGACCCGGATCAGAACAAGGATGTTTTCACGATGCTCATCGCAAGAAAGGCGCGCAAAGGGACAGTGACGGCCTTGGGTGATCCGAAGGTGACCCTCGCCTATGCCTATTTGCCCGACTGGGCGCAGGCCGCGGTGAAGCTGGCGGAGCGGCGCAGGACCCTTGCGGAGTATGAGGATGTGCCGCTCGCAGGCTATGCGTTCAGCATCGAGGGTCTGCGGGATTTTGTAGCGCAAGACATCGGGCGCAAAGTTGCCGTCAAGCGCTTTCCTTGGTGGTTAATGTCCCTCACTGCGCCGTTTTGGGAACTGGCACGGGAGTTCAAGGAGATGCGCTATTTGAACGATATGGACCACCGCGTGAGTGGCGAGAAACTTGCGCGTTTGCTGCCCGACTTTGTGCCGACACAAGAGGCGGCAGCGATCCGCGCTTGTCTACCGGCCTAGATCGACCCAAACGAGCCGATGCGGCCCCGCCGCCAGCCCGTCGTCGCCCAAAAGTGTAGCCTCTGGATCGTCAGGCGCAGGCCAAAAGACGCCCGCATCCGAGACCTGCCAATCGGCACTGGGTAAAACGTAGCTGACACGCAGGTTGCCCGGGACCTCGCCATCCCAATCGGCAGTATCATGCGCCGGATTGCCCTTATGGGTTGGATTGGTCGCGATTTGTGCGCCCCTGCTCGCAGGCTTCGGGTCTTGTATCGCGGGGTTGGCAAGGAAACGGGCCATCGCAGATGTGATCCCCTGCCCGTCGGATGGATCAAGGTTGGCGTTGCCAATCGCCACAAAACGGGCGGGAGCCTCTGTTGCGATGATGTTTTCAAACAAACGCAGCCCGTTGCGGTCTTCGTCTCCGTCGAAGACGGGCGGTGTAGCGGACCATGCCATCAGGCTGAACGTGGCACCCTCAGGCGATGTGATCGGGACAATCCAATGCGCGGTCGTTGAAAGCCGCTGGATCTCGTGCGCCTGAACTGACGGAAAGGGCTGTCCGTTCTTGGTTGGCAATGTGGTGCCTTGCACATCTTTCCAAAGCGTCGCTGACAGGTCTCGCACGGGTCCGATCGGAAAGCGTGACAGGATCGCCATGCCCCCGTCTCCGCTAAACCGCCCAAAACCCTGACCATCCTCCGCGTCGCCAGAATAGCCATCGCCATCCAGATCCAAGCCCGTTTTCATACCCGTATTGGGCAGGCTTGCGTATTGGTAAGGATAGTTCAGAGAGCGCGCATTGAACGAGTCGAGCGCCAGTCCATCCAGATCATAATCGAAGTCCGTCAGGACCAGAATATCGGGGGCTACATGGGCGATGATCGCTTGGATCGCGACGATCTGCGGATCGTCGCCTTTGTTAATGTCGCGCAGCAAAAGACCGGGACCGTCCCGACTGAGCGGGGCGGAGAAGGTCGCAATACGTAGGGTATCGGCGGTCGCTTGTGGCGCTGCCAGCCCGATTAGACCGGCAACAACCCATCTGCCGCAGCTTTCGCGTAGGCGCGTTTGCGCTGCACATAGATCATCTGCGCCACGCGGTTGAGTGCGACGCCGCGCATCAACAAACTTGCTGGCAAGAACGCCCATGCTGTCACGCTCCAAATCATCATATGCGGGTCTTCGAGCGTGAGTGGCCCAAACAGGTTCCCCGACATCTGCACGATCGCTGGGACCAAGAATGGCAACAGAAACCCTAAGATAAGGTTAATCTGGCTGTCGCGGTTCAAGCGATCAACAACATCGCCGCCGGCGGTGGGGTCAAAGGTTGGCAGGTTGACCCAAACGTTGAACGCCCCCGCATGACGTGGCCAGCCGCGCAAACGCAGCAAGATCACGAAGGCCGCGAGTGACGTCAGTGAAATCAGATAGCTCAGTCCGGCTGCGGTGCGAATACGCTCCAGCGCCTCTGTGGTCGCGCCTTCCGGCATCGCCAACAACAAGAGCCGCACTGGCGAGTATGGGAAGTCGATCGATGCCCCGATCCGCTCGCCAATCGCCTGAAAGAACATGGTCAGCGTGCTGGCCTGATCATTGCCGCGAAAGATCACCGAAAGGGTGAAAACGGTCAACAAAAGCGCGCCAAAGCGCAAACGGTTGAAAGGCGGCGCACTGCGAAACTCAACGAGGCTCGGGCTGCCAGCACAATATTCAGCGATCGTGAACACGGCTGCAAAAAGTGCGATAAACGTGACAAACTGGCCACCATCGGCACCACCTTGCGGAAGCATGACTGATGGCGTGATCACCATCAGCACAACAAGTGCTGCGCGCAAAAGCGCTCCTGGCAGACGTTTTAACACTGCGACTTCACCCTCATTTCGGCCGGTCGCGATACGTTGCCGCGCCCTTGTTCCGTTTTGGTCCTGCACTTTGACGGCAGGTTGCCTCATTATTGCCATAATTCTGCCCACTTTCAGTACCCCCTTCAAGCCTCTGCTAAATAAGACCAATTAATCGGGGCGGATTTGCGGCAGGGGTGGTGCGAGAATGCAACCATTTCGGATCGATACTTTGTCAGTGCTGTGGGGAGACCCTATATGTTGTGGTCGATTGGGCGATGTCTACCAAGAACCTTTAAGACATTGTTTACCCTAAAGGCACAAAGAAGTGCTGCGCGGCCCATTTGAACGGGCCGCGCGAGTTTGCTTAGACCCAAGGACGGGCCGAGGCAGCGGCGGCCTCAAAAGCGTCGATGGATGCTGCTTTTTCCATGGTCAGACCGATATCGTCGAGACCGTTCATCAAGCAATGCTTTTTGAAGGCATCCACCTCGAAGTGGAAAACCTCGCCGTCCGAGGAGGTGATTGTCTGCGCTTCCAGATCAACCTCAATACGCGCGTTCGCCCCTTTTTCGGCGTCCTTCATCAACACATCAACCTGCTCTTGTGGCAGTGCGATCGGCAGAATGCCGTTCTTGAAGCTATTGTTGTAAAAGATGTCGGCGAAAGACGGCGCGATGATGCAGGTGATCCCGAAATCGGCAATCGCCCAAGGCGCGTGCTCACGCGACGAGCCGCAACCAAAGTTGTCGCCCGCAACAAGAATTTGCGCGTCGCGGTAGGCAGGCTGGTTGAGAACGAAGCTTTCGATCTCTTTACCCTCGTCGTCATAGCGCATTTCGTCGAACAGGTTCACGCCAAGGCCGGAGCGCTTGATCGTTTTCAGGAACTGCTTGGGGATAATCATATCGGTGTCGATATTGACCAGATCCAAGGGTGCGGCGATGCCGCTGAGTTTGGTGAATTTTTGCATTACATCAAGTCCCGTACATCTGTGAGTTTGCCCGTGATTGCAGCCGCAGCCGCCATCGCTGGTGACATCAGGTGGGTGCGTCCGCCCCGACCCTGACGGCCCTCGAAGTTACGGTTGGAGGTCGCAGCGCAACGCTCGCCCGGCTGCAACTGGTCGGGGTTCATCGCCAGACACATGGAACAACCTGCAAGACGCCATTCAAAACCAGCGTCGATGAAGATTTGGGCGATGCCCTCTTCCTCGGCCTGTGCGCGCACAAGGCCAGACCCCGGAACAACCATGGCACGCATGCCGTCCTTGATCTTTTTGCCCTTCAGGATTTGCGCCGCAGCACGGAAGTCTTCGATCCGCCCGTTGGTGCAAGACCCGATGAAGACCGTGTCGATCTCGATGTCAGACAGTTTCTGACCAGCTGTCAGGCCCATGTACTCGATGGACCGCTGGGCAGCACCAACCTTACCGCCCTTGAAGGACGCAGGGTCTGGCACGACGCCTGTGATTGGCAACACGTCCTCGGGCGATGTGCCCCATGTGACGAGCGGTGCAATGTCTTCGCCACGGATCGTCAGGATCTTGTCGAAATGCGCGCCTTCATCGGTGAAGAGCGTTTTCCAATAGGCGAGTGCGGCTTCCCACTCTGCGCCCTTTGGTGCGTGCGGGCGGCCTTTGCAGTAGGCGTATGTGGTCTCGTCAGGCGCGATCAGGCCAGCGCGTGCGCCGCCCTCAATGGCCATGTTGCAGACGGTCATGCGGCCTTCCATCGACATATCGCGGATCACTTGGCCGCAGTATTCGATGACGTAGCCTGTGCCGCCAGCCGTGCCAGTGAGGCCAATCACGGCCATGGTCACGTCTTTTGCGGTCACGCCGGGGGCAAGCTTGCCTGTGATCTCGACCTTCATGTTCTTGGACTTTTGCTGGATCAGCGTTTGTGTCGCCAGAACGTGTTCAACCTCGGATGTGCCAATGCCATGCGCCAGCGAGCCGAACGCGCCATGTGTCGCGGTGTGGCTGTCGCCGCAAACCACGGTCATGCCCGGCAAAGTCCAGCCCTGCTCCGGGCCGACGATGTGCACAACACCTTGGCGCACGTCGGTCACAGGATAGTAGTGCAGGCCGAATTCTTTGGCGTTGGTGTCCAATGCCTCAACCTGAATACGGCTGTCCTCGGTCATTGTGGCCGCGTTGGCGCGATCAAGCGTTGTGGGCACGTTGTGATCGGGCACAGCGATGGTTTTTTCAGGTGCACGGACCTTGCGACCTGTCATGCGCAGACCTTCAAAAGCCTGCGGACTTGTCACTTCGTGGACAAGGTGACGGTCGATATAAAGCAGGCAGGTGCCGTCTTCGGCCTCATGGGCGACGTGGGCATCCCAGATTTTATCATAGAGCGTTTTGGGGGACATGGTCCTCTCCCGTATATATGTGAAATTTTAGGCGTGTTTGAGCGTCGGGGCGATTAGCCCCGCGCGAGGATCGTGCAGGCAGCGCCAAAGAACCGCCAAGGCAGGCGCGCGCGATCATCCATGTCAAATACTGGTATCATGCGCCTTCAGATATAGAGCCGAAGTGAGTCCCGCAAGTCCGTATCCTTGATTGCGATCATGCAGCGTGCCAATGTGGGCCAAAGCAGGCAGGGCAATCATGGCAAAACATACGATCCCCGACAACGACACCACAGACATACTCGGGAACGTACCCGTCGATCAGCTCGTCAATGCGGGCCAGTCGCTGCTTAGTCAGGCAGAGATGTGGCTGGCGACGCTGTTTCGCACATGGAACCTCTATCAGGTTGCCATCGCTATCGCCCTTTTCGCCCTTGCCCATGTTCTGCGCATGATCCTCGGGCCGCGCATCCGTGAATGGATGGCGGGCCGCGAGAACTGGCCAAAATGGCGCATGCGCATTCTGGTCGTTGTGCACCAGCGCTTGCGCGCGATTTTCTACGTCGCGTTACTGTGGGGGACTTATGCGGTCATGCGCGAGGTCACATGGCCGAGCCGCAGCTATATTCTCGGCGCGATTGCGACATTTGCGCTGGCTTGGCTGCTGATTGTTTTTGTCACACGCCTGATCAAAAGCCAGTTCCTGCGCAAAATGGTCCGCTGGACGGCATGGTCCTATGCGGCGTTTAGCGTTCTGGGGGTCGTCGATGATGCGACCCGCTTGATGGATGGCGCGGGCTTTAGCATCGGCGACTTCCGCTTTTCGCTGCTGATGGTTGTTCAAGCCTTTATCATCATCGGCACATTGATCGCGCTGGCGCGATTTGCCACGACCACCACAGCAAGCAGGATCCGCGCCAACGACGAGATCAGCCCGTCGATGCAGGTTTTGATCGTCAAGGCCCTGCAAATCGGGCTTTACGGCGCGGCCTTCTTTGTTGGCGTCAAGGCGATTGGCATTGATCTGACGGGCCTCGCGGTGCTGTCAGGGGCGATCGGTGTCGGCCTTGGTTTTGGCTTGCAAAAAGTCGTCTCTAACCTCGTTTCCGGCGTCATCATTCTGCTGGACAAATCGATCAAGCCCGGTGACGTGATCTCGCTCGGGGATACCTTCGGCTGGATCAACTCGCTGGGCGCGCGCTATGTCTCTGTCGTCACGCGCGACGGTAAAGAGTACCTGATCCCGAACGAGGATCTGATTACCGGCCAAGTGGTCAACTGGTCGCATTCCAACGAATTTGTGCGCCTAGATATCTATTTTGGCACTTCTTATGCGGACAATCCGCATACTGTGCGCAAGCTTGCAATTGCTGCGGCCTCGGGTGTGGACCGCGTGCTGAAGACGCGCCCGTCAGTCTGCCATATCGTCGGATTTGGTGACAGTTCGGTGGATTACATCCTGCGGTTCTGGATCAGTGACCCGACCGGCGGCCTGACAAACATTCGCGGCAACGTCTTTCTGGCCCTTTGGGATACCTTTGCCGAAAACGGCATCTCGATCCCCTTCCCGCAGCGTGAGGTAAAAGTTTTGAATGCCGGGGAAGAGGCACCGCGTGCGACCGAATAACCCCAGCCTCACGGCGTCATCTTGCTGCCGCAGTCAGCCGTAACAGGCTGCGCTTGTGAGTTGAAATTGGCGCAAGGCGGGACTACGTTACTTCAAGGCTTGCATCCGACCCTCTTTCCGGCGCAATAGGGCCGCTGAATGTCGCAAGACCAGATTTTACTCGGCCGTGATTGCGGCTCTTACAGGGACCGCCCAATGACCACTCGTAATACTGCCACTAGCGAAAGCATCTTGGCTGCTGTCTTGAAATCGCTCGATGAGGACAAGGCCGAAGATATCGTTCAGATCAGCCTCGCTGGCAAATCCTCGATGGCCGATCATATGGTTATCGCTTCTGGCCGCTCGACCCGTCAGGTCACAGCGATTGCCGAAAAGCTGGTCGATAAGATCAAGCAAGAGTTTGGTGTGATTTCCAAGGTTGAAGGCCGCACCACAGGTGATTGGGTTCTGGTTGATACAGGTGACGTGATTGTCCACATCTTCCGCCCTGAAGTCCGCGAGTTCTATCAGCTTGAAAAGATGTGGCAGCCTGGCATGGGCCCTGCCTCCGAAGCCTGATGCGCGTGCATATTTGCGCCGTGGGCCGCCTGCGAAAAGGCCCCGAGCGCGATCTTTACGGCGATTATCTGACACGATTTGACCGCACTGGCCGCGCTCTTGCGCTTGGCCCTGCGCAACTTATCGAGGTTGAAGATAAAAAGGGTGGCGGGATGGTGGCGGAGGCCGCGCTGCTGGAGCGGGCGATCCCTGCAGGATCGCTGATTTGCGTCTTGGACGAGCGCGGCCGCGTGCAGAGTTCCCCTGAATTTGCCGATACGTTGGGCCAGTGGCGCGACCAAGGGCGGCAGGATGTGGCCTTTGTGATTGGTGGCGCGGATGGGATCGCCCCCAGCCTGCGCGACCATGCCGATACGGCGCTGTCGTTTGGCAGGATGGTTTGGCCCCACATGCTGGTCCGTGTTATGCTCGCCGAGCAGTTGTACCGTGCCGCCTCTATTCTTTCGAGTGGCCCCTATCATCGCGCCTAACCATTTTTCGCCGAAAAATGGATGCCTCTGGCAGGAGTTTCAGGGGACATGGAAAGTTGGGGTGTTCCGTGTCCCGTCGAAATGGGGTAGACGAGAACACGCTATAAGGAGACCCTGATTATGACCGCACCCAAGCCTGTAGTTCTATGTATTCTTGACGGCTGGGGCTTGCGCGATGACCCGATCGGAAACGCGCCGTTACTGGCCCAAACACCCAATTTTGACGCGATTATGCGCGGGCCGCATGCGCAGCTTCTGACCCATGGAAATGATGCGGGGCTGCCGTCGGGGCAGATGGGCAATTCCGAGGTCGGCCACACAAATATCGGCGCGGGCCGCGTTGTCGCCATGGACTTGGGCCAGATCGAGTTGTCGATTGAAGATGGCAGCTTTGCCAAACAAGACGCGATTGTCCGGTTTATTGCGAAGATGAAGGCCTCGGGTGGCACCGCGCATCTGATGGGCGTTGTATCGGATGGCGGTGTCCATGGCCATGTCGCGCATATTGTAGCGGCCGCGAACGCGCTGGATGCGGCTGGTGTTCCTTGCGCGTTGCACGCGATAACCGACGGGCGCGATGTCGCCCCTCAGAGTGCCGAAGGCTTCATGACGGATTTGCAGGCGGCACTGCCCGCCCAGACCAAGATCGTGACGGTGATCGGCCGCTATTACGCGATGGACCGCGATAACCGCTGGGAACGGGTAAAGACCGCTTATGATGCGATGGCCTTGGGTCAAGGCATAAAGGCCGCTGATCCGATGGCCGCGATTACGGCGTCTTATGCGGATGGTAAGACCGACGAGTTTATCCCTGCAACTGTGATTGGCGATTACGCCGGGTTTGCGGAAGGTGACGGGCTGTTTTGCCTGAACTTCCGTTCTGACCGTGCCCGCGAGATTTTGGCCGCGATTGCCGATCCTGCCTTTGACGGCTTCCCACGTGAAATGCCGAAGCTAGCGGCACTTTTGGGCATGGTCAGCTATTCGGACGCGCATGATGCATGGTTTGACGTGGTGTTCCCGAAGCGGGATATCAAAAACACGCTGGGCGCTTGGGTTGCCAAACATGGGCTGAAACAATTCCGATTGGCCGAGACCGAAAAGTATCCGCACGTGACGTTTTTCCTCAACGGTGGCATCGAGGTACCCGAGGTGGGCGAGGACCGCTTCATGCCGGAATCGCCAAAGATCGCGACCTATGATTTGCAGCCCGAGATGTCGTCCTCGGAGGTCACTGCCGCTTTTGTTGCGGCGATTGGCAAAGGCTATGACCTGATTGTCACGAATTATGCCAACCCTGACATGGTCGGGCATACGGGCATTGTTGAGGCTGGAATTGCGGCTTGCGAGGCTGTCGATCGCGGATTGGGCGAGGTGCTTGCCGCACTCAAGGCCGCAGGTGGCGCCATGATTGTCACCGCTGACCATGGCAATTGCGAGACGATGATTGATCCCGCAACGGGTGGGCCGCATACCTCCCATACGCTCAACCCCGTGCCTGTGGCACTTGTCGGCGGCCCAGAGGGCGTCAGCCTGCGCGATGGTCGATTGGCCGATCTGGCGCCCACGATCCTTGATCTGATGGGGCTTGATCTTCCGCCGGAAATGACAGGCCGGACATTGATCGTCAGATGATCCGGCTGGCGTTCGTCTTTGTGGTTTGCGCCAGCATGGCCGCCGCGCAATCGGCGGGTGATGCCGCCGTGGCCGCAGCGGATCGTTTGGCACAAGCCGCCCAGAGCCTGAATGCGGCGACATCCGCCGGCGACCGTGTCTCCGCACTCACCGAGACCGTGCGCGCTTATGAAGACGGATTGGTTGCTATGCGTGAAAGCCTGCGCCGTGCCGCCATTCGCGAGACGGCTGTCTCTGCCGCATTGGCCGCGAAGTCCGTTGAAGTGGGCCGCCTTTTGGCGGTCTTGCAGACCATGGGGCGTGCACCGACCCCGCTTTTGATGCTCCATCCGTCAGGCCCTGTGGGCACGGCCCGTTCGGGCATGTTGATTGCCGATGTGACCCCTGCCATCCAACAAGAGGTCGCCGATCTGCGGCTTCAGCTTGAAGAAGTAGCGACCCTACGGGCCTTGCAAAAGAACGCGGTCGCGACGCTGCAACAGGGTCTTGATGGCGCGCAAGCGGCGCGGACTGCACTGTCGAAGGCCGTCTCCGAGCGTTCCTATTTGCCGCTCCGGTTTACCGAAGATCCGATCCAGACCGCCCTGCTCCTCGCGAGCACCGAGACATTGGAAGCCTTTTCAACAGGGTTGATTGATGCCTTCATTACAAACGACAGCCCCGTTGATGCATCAACACAAAAGGGCGGATTAAACCTGCCCGTGCAGGGGCAGATTTTGCGCCGTTTTGATGCCGCTGATGCGGCGGGTATTCGCAGGCCTGGGATCATCATCGCGGCCCGTCCGCGCGCCCTTGTCACCGCGCCTGTCGCGGCGACGGTTCTGTTTCGGGGGCCGCTGCTTGACTACGGGAACGTGATCATACTGGAACCGGCGGCAAATGTGCTATTTGTCATCGCAGGGCTGGAAGAGGTCTATGGTGAGGCAGGGCAAGTGATCCCGCAGGGCTCTCCGATTGGTCTGTTGGGCGGAGATGTGCCGAACGTTAACGGAAATTTGCGCCAAACAGGGGCAATCACAGGTGGCACCGCGACACAAACTCTTTATCTTGAGGTCAGAGAAGGGCAGAGTCCCGTAGACCCGGCCGACTGGTTCGTGCTGGACGCCAGATAGGAAGAAATATGAAAAAGCTGATGATGGCCGCCGGCGGTGGCACACTTTTGGGTCTCGTCGTAACAACCCAAATCGCTGGCCCTCTCGTTGCCCAAGAGGCCGCCAGCAACGGCAGCGTCTACGAGCAGCTTGACCTGTTCGGGGATATCTTCGAACGGATCCGCGCGGGATATGTTGAAGACGTCAACGAGAAAGACCTCATCGAGGCCGCGATCAACGGCATGCTCACCTCTCTTGACCCACATTCCAGCTATCTGTCCGCCGATGACGCCGATGCGATGCGCGTGCAGACGCGCGGCGAGTTCGGGGGGCTTGGCATCGAGGTCACACAGGAAGAGGGCTGGGTGAAGGTCGTCTCTCCGATGGACGGGACCCCTGCGGATGCGGCCGGCATTCTTGCAGGTGACTTTATTACCGCTGTGGACGGCGAAAACGTGCTGGGTCTGACGCTTGACCAAGCGGTCGATCTGATGCGTGGCCCTGTTGGGTCCGAGATCATCATCACCGTGGTGCGCGAGGGCGAGATTGAACCCTTCGACGTCTCGATCATCCGCGACACCATCAAGTTGACCGCCGTGCGCAGCCGCACCGAAGGCAACGCCGTCGTCTTGCGCATTGCCACCTTCAGCGATCAAACCTATTCCGACCTTGAGGCTGGCTTCAACGAGCAGGTTGCCGAGGCAGGCGGCTTGGAGAATGTTGACGGCATCATCCTCGATCTGCGTAACAACCCGGGTGGTTTGCTCAATCAGGCGATTTATGTCTCTGATGCCTTCCTTGATGCCGGTGAAATCGTCTCGACCCGTGGCCGCGAGGCGCAAGACAGCGACCGCTATAACGCCGCTGTCGGTGATTTGGCCGAGGGCAAGCCGATTGTTGTTTTGATCAACGGCGGCTCTGCCTCCGCCTCCGAGATTGTGGCAGGTGCCTTGCAGGATCATCGCCGTGCGATTGTCATTGGGACAAAGTCCTTTGGGAAAGGGTCCGTGCAAACGGTTGTTCCGCTCAAGGGTGATGGGGCGATGCGCCTGACAACCGCCCGTTATTATACGCCGTCAGGCCGCTCTATTCAGGCGTTGGGCATTTCGCCCGATATCATCGTCGAGCAGCCGCGCCCGCGCCCAGTCGTTGAGGGTGAAGAAGAAGACGTCAACCGCCCGCTCCGCTCAGAAGCCGATCTGCGCGGGTCGCTCAATAACGACAGCTTGACCGAAGATGAAATCCGCCAGATCGAAGAAGACCGCGCGCGCGCAGAGACAACCGCCGCCCTGCGTGAAGACGATTATCAACTGGCCTATGCGATTGATATTCTGAAAGGTCTGAACGCGCTCGGCCCGAAAGAGTAAGCGATTTCACAAGACTGAAAGCCGCACGGGCATTGCGGGCGGCTTTTGCGTTTAGTGGCGGGGATGCCTTTCAGCGCGCGCTTGCCGGATGATCTGCACGGATGAACTCAGAAACAGCCCTGCCATGATCCCAGCGACGATCAGGTCAGGCCAACCTGTTGACGTCCCCCAGACACCGACGGCGGCGATCATAACCGCAACATTTCCAATGGCGTCGTTGCGCGAGCACAGCCAGACCGAGCGCACATTGGCGTCCCCGTCCTTGTATTTCAGGAGGATCAAGACGCTGGCAAGGTTGGCCAACAGCGCCAGAAACCCAATCGCCCCCATAATTCCCGCCTCTGGCACGCCACCGTAGATCACGCGATATAGCGTTGTACCGAACACCCAAAGGCCCATGAGCAAGAGGCTGACCCCTTTGGCCATCGCCACAGTGGAGCGGACATTGATCGCGGCCCCGATGACCGCCAGCGAGATGGCGTAGGTGAGTGCATCGGCGGCGAAATCGAGCGCATCGGCCTGCAAGGCTTGGCTTTGCGCCACCTGCCCTGCGGTCATCTCGACCCCGAACATGACCGCATTGATCGCAATCACAAGCCAGAGCCTGCGTTTATAATCGGCAGAAACGCCGTCGAAAGATGCGTGGTGTCCGCAACGTCCTGACATCACAGACCTCCTTTGGAAATGGCTTACGTTGATGGCTGTGGCAGCAGGCTTTTCTCGCCGCCAGGAATAGTGGGGAGACGGCCTGCTCTTATCTTTGCCACACGCCTGTTCATCCAATGACGAATAACGCGCCGGTAAATAAACCCGCGCATGCCTAAAAGCTGACGGTGCGTTTGGTAAAACGCGTCGGGCGCGTCGAACACGCCAAGGTCGCGGTTGATGCCGCTGCGTTGGATATAGGTATTTTTTCCGCGCCACGTGACATCCGGGGCCGCAAGATTACTGGTCCCCGCCCCATAGGCACAAAGGTCTTTGCGGCCCTGAAAATGAGCCCGAAGTGATTGAAGGATGCCTTGATCCAGAATGAAGCCTTCAAGATCAACCCACGCTCCCTCATATTGGATCTCAACCCATGAATGCAGGATGTTGCGCGGCGCCAGCGGGTACACCAGCTCGGATATTACGCCCCGCTGCAACCCCTTGTCTATCGTAAACCCATGGAAACGACACGGGACGCCGACAGCGCGTAAAAGCGCCATCAGCAACGTGGCCTTCGTGTTGCATTGCCCATAGCCGTCAGCAAAAACACGCGATGCAGGCAGGGCGTCATCCGCATTATAACCAAAGAGGATGTCATCACGCACATAGTCATATACCGCACCGATTTTGTCGTGGGTACTCAGGTCCGACCATCCGCGCGTCGAGACAAGTGATTGAATTGTATCTGCACGAAAGTCGAGGATTGGCGTTTCGGTTAGGTATAAATGGGTCATGGTCCAACTCTTGTTTCTCTGATTCTTCCACTCTAATGTCTCTAGTGACTAGAGGTTCAAGGGATATGTCATGTTTTCGATTGGCGAGCTTTCCAAGCGCACGGGCGTGAAGGTACCTACCATCCGGTATTATGAGCAGAAGGGCTTGATCGCGCCCTTGGAGCGGACAGAGGGCAATCAGCGCCGCTATGGCAAACCTGAGTTGGAGCAGCTCGGGTTTATCAAACACGGTCGTGATCTGGGGTTTTCAATTGACGCGATCTCGGCGCTGATTGCCCTGCAAGATCACCCGGATCGGACCTGCGCGGAGGCCACGGAAATTGCGCGAAGCCAATTGGCCGATGTACGTACCAAGATTGCGAAGTTGACAGCGTTAGAAAAGGAGTTGAACCGCCTCGCTCAGGGCTGCGACGGGGACGGTATTGCAGGCGAGTGTTATGTGCTGGCGGCCCTTGCGGACCACCAGCTATGTGATACGGACCACTAGGCTTTTGCGCGCTCACCTGTTGGGTCGTAGAACGGCTTCAGGCTGGCTTCAGCCTTCACACGCGTGCCCATGACATCGATTTCATAGGTGGAGCCAAGGACGTCTGCAACACTCTCCCCCTCGCAAGGGATATAGCCCATGCCCATCGCCGCCCCAAGGTGGTGGCCATAGACGCCAGAGGTGAGAAAGCTCACGACCTCACCGTTCCGCATAATCGGCTCGTTATGGTAAAGGAGCGGTTCAGGGTCTGTGAGCTTGAATTGCACAAGGCGTTTGGACAGGCCCTTTTCTTTCTTCGCCAGCACCGCTGCACGCCCGATGAAATCAGGCTTATCCGCCTTGACCGCAAAGCCCAGGCCCGCCTCCAAAACGTGATCCTCGCAAGTGATATCGTGGCCGAAATGGCGGAAACCCTTCTCAATGCGACCTGCATCCATCATATGCATCCCGCATAGCTTGAGACCCATATCCTGACCCGCGGCATGCAGTGTTTCGAACGCGTGGGCAGCCATATCCGCCGAAACATAAATCTCCCACCCAAGTTCGCCCACATAGGTGACGCGGTGCGCACGCGCGAGGCCCATGCCCAATTCGATCTCTTGCGCGGTGCCAAAGGGATTTGCCACATTGCTGAAATCATTCGGCGAGACAGCTTGCAAAAGCTGACGAGCATTCGGCCCCATGACAGCCAAAACGCCCTCAGCGGCCGTGACATCCGTGATGACAACGTTAAAATCACCCTGATTGCGACGCATCCACGTCTCATCGGCCAGGCGCGTGGCCGCGGGGGTGACGACGAGGAAGGCAGTTTCCGACAGCCGTGTGACAGTCACATCCGCCTCGATCCCAGCGCGGGAGTTGAGGAATTGTGTATAGACGATCTTGCCAATCGGTACGTCATATTGCCCGCCACCGATGCAGTTCATGAAGGCCACAGCATCGCGCCCTTCGACACGGATTTTGCCAAAGGACGACATGTCATACATGCCGACGTTTGTACGCACGGCCGCGAGTTCCTCTTTGACATTGTCGAAGAAGTTCTGCCGTTTCCACGAGTATTCATAGGCGGGGTTTTGACCTGTTCTGGCGAACCAGTTGGCCCGTTCCCACCCTGCCAGTTCACCCATAACCGCGCCTTTATCGACAAGGTGGCGGTGGAATGGTGTGCGACGGATACCGCGCGCTGTTGCCTTTTGACGATAGGGATAGTGGTCGGCATAAAGCAGGCCAAGGGTCTCCTTTGATCGCTCGAAAAGGTAGTGTTTATTGCCTTGGAACGGTTGCATGCGCGCGATATCGACGTCACCGAGATCGAAAGGTTTTTCACCTGCGTCCATCCACTGCGACAGCGCATTACCCGCGCCGCCCGCCGATTGGATCCCGATAGAGTTAAAGCCCGCAGCGACCCAGACGTTATCCATCTCGGGCGCAAGTCCAAGGTGATAAGCGTCATCGGGGGTGAAGCTTTCAGGACCGTTAAAGAAGGTATGAATCCCCGCCTCGGCCAGCATCGGCATACGGTTTACGGCGGCCTCCAGGATCGGCTCAAAGTGGTCAAAGTCTTCGGGCAATTGGTCGAACTCAAAGTCTTCGGGGATGCCGTCCATCGCCCACGGCTTGGCGTTCGGCTCAAAAGCGCCAAGCAGGATTTTACCAGCATCTTCCTTATAGTAGGCGCATTCGTCGGGTACCCGCAGCACCGGCATTTGGGTCAGCCCCGCGATAGGTTCGGACACGATATAGAAGTGCTCGCAGGCATGAAGCGGCACGTTCACGCCCGCCATTTTGCCAACCTGATGGCCCCACATGCCGCCACAGTTCACGATCATATCACAAGCAATAGAGCCTGTTTCAGTGCCGTTGTTCCAATCCACGGACGTCACGCGACGCCCCGTTTTGTGGATTGCGGTGACAGCCGTGCGTTCGATCACTTGCGCCCCGTTTTGCCGCGCACCTTTGGCAAGTGCGAGCGCGATATTCGCAGGGTCGCCCTGCCCGTCCAGCGGCAGATAAACGCCCGCCGTCACCCCGTCGATATTGAGGTGCTCGTATTTTTCTTTCACTTCCTTTGGGCTGATTTCCTCGACATCAACACCAAAAGAACGCGCCATCGCGGCCTGACGGAAGATTTCCTCTTTGCGTTCATCGGTCAGCGCAGCAGTGATGGACCCCACCCGCTTAAAGCCTGTCGCGACGCCTGTTTCGGCCTCAAGATTGAAGTATAGTTCTTGAGAATACTTCGCCAATTTGGTCATGTTTGCGGTGGCGCGCAATTGCGCGATCAGCCCTGCGGCGTGCCATGTGGTGCCGGAGGTCAGCTGCTTGCGCTCAAGCAGAACCACATCTTTCCACCCCAATTTGGCAAGGTGGTAGGCGACGGAGCAGCCGATAACGCCGCCCCCGATGATGACGACGCGTGCGTGTGTCGGGACGTTAGCCATGGAAGGTTCCTTACTTAAAACGTTTATTGAGTTCCGCGATATGGGCTGGCCCCACCTCGCAGCACCCGCCAATGAAAGTTGCGCCAGCATCGACCCAAGTTTGGGCGAAATCGGCGTAGCGGGCAGGGCCGAGGTCGGCGCGTGCCTTGAGGCTGTCGACTGTCGCGCCGATGTGGTCAAAGTCGGAGGCAATCCCTGTAAACCCGTTGGCATAGGCCCCAAGCGGCACCTGCGCGGGCACCAAAAGCGGAACGCCAACGCTGACCGCCTCGGGGAGCGAACAGTTGATCAGAACAACTGCGGGATTGAATTGGGCGATGAGCGGGAGAAGCTCGCCAAGAGGTTCGCCAGAGCGCAGTTTCGTGCCGTCCGCATCATCAACCGAGACGGACAGCCAGATCGGCTTGCCCGTCACAGAGGCCCCCATCAGGCCACCGCGCGCCTGATCGACCGAAGACATGGTCTCCAAGATATGCACGTCAACGAACGCGGCATGGATGCGGGCGAGGTTGGCATAGGCCTCGGCGGCTTGCGCGGCCGGTGGGGCCTTGTCGGGCTGGTAGGAAAATCCCAAAGGCCCGAGTGAGCCCGCGACGATGCCTGATCCGTGTGCGTCGCGCGCGGCGCAGGCAATCTCGCAGGCCAGCGTCGCGAGTTGCGTGAGTTTTTCCGCGATGCCGTGGGTTTCCAACCGATCTGGCAAAACTGAGTAGCTGTTGGTTGTCGCCACATCCGCGCCCGCGGCGAAGTAGTCGTCATGCACAGCGCGGACCATATCGGGATCGTCGAGCAGGGCTTGGATCGACCACAAGGATGTGGCCTTTCCCGCCCGCGCGATGAGTTCTTGGCCCATACCACCGTCAAGCAGAGTGATCATGCGCGGATTCTTTCATTTGCAGGATCCCAAAGCGGCTCGTCCTTTTGCACGGTTGCCGTGCAGTCGGTCCCAAAGATGTTGATGGTCACTTTGGTGCCTTCGACAGCCAGATCAGGGCGCAACATGCCCAGCGCGATCGCCTTATTGACGCGGTAGCCGTAAGCGCCCGACGTCGTCTCGCCCACAACCTCGCCGTTGTGGCTAATCGTGGACATATAGGGCGCGTCAGTGGCAGGCACCTCGTCGAGTGTCAGCGTCACGAATTGCTTGGTCACACCTTGCTGTTTTTCAGCCAAAAGCGCGGCCTTGCCCGGAAAATCGCCTTTGTCGAATTTGACGAACCGCTCCAAGCCGCCTTGCAGCATGGTGTAATCGGTCGACAGGTCGCCCTTCCACGCGCGGTAGCCTTTTTCGATCCGCAGGGAGTTGAGGGCGAACATGCCAAAGGGTTTCAGCCCGTGCTTTTCCCCCGCTTTGAGGACCGCATCGTAAACCGCGGCGGTATCCTCGACCTTCGAGTGGATTTCCCAGCCCAGCTCGCCCGCAAAGGATACGCGCACAAGCTGCACCCATGTCCCGTCGATCTGCGCAGATTGATGGGTGAGCCAGCCCAAGGACAAATCACCGTTCGAGCAATCGGCGAGAATATCGCGCGACTTTGGTCCAGTCAGGATTTGACAGCTAAAGCTGCGCGTCACATCGGTGATCGTGAACATTGCATCCACAGGCATCCGCCCCTTGAGGAATTCGTAGTCGTGCCATTGTGCTGTCGCGGCAGTGATGATGAAAAACGTGTCTTCGGCCAGACGCATGGCCGAGACCTCCGTCACGATCCGCCCGCGATCGTCGGCAAAATAGATCAGGCCAATCCGCCCGATCTTGGGAATGCCGCCGGTGCCATTGTCACGCAAGAATTGGGCCGCGCCCTCGCCGTCGAGCTTGTAGCGCGAGAAACCGGGCAGATCGAGGATACCTGCCGCGTCGCGCACAGCCTCGCATTCTTCTTTGATCCGCTGTTGCCAAGGGCCGGAGCGCGCCCATGTTTGCGTACTTTCCTCGGAGGTGTCGTCGCCCACCTGCGCATACCAATTGGCGCGTTCCCAGCCGTTATAGGCGCCGAAAACACCGCCCAATGCGGCAACCTTATCATGCACCGCTGACAGCTTCTTGTTCCGCGCTTCGGGCCATGCGTGATAGGGGAAATGCATGGCGTATTCGTGGCCATAGGTTTCCTTTGCCTTGCGGTCACAGTAATCCTGATCGGTGTAATCGGTGTAGCGGCGTGGATCGACGGCCCACATATCCCACTCGGTCTGGCCCTCGGTAATCCACTCGGCCATGACCTTGCCCGCACCACCACCTTGGGTGATCCCGAAGGTGAAAACACAAGCCTCATAGGCGTTTGGCACGCCCGGCATTGGCCCCATGAGCGGCAGGCCGTCGGGCGCATAAGGGATCGGCCCATTGATGACGCGGCCGACGCCTGCGGTGCCAAGGATCGGCACACGCGCCATCGCATCCTCGATATACCACTCCAACCGCTCAAGGTCGTCAGGGTAGAGTTGGAAGCTAAAGTCATCGGGCATCGGGTCGTCTGGTGTCATCCAGTGGCCCTTGCAGTTCCGCTCATAAGGGCCAAGGTTGAGGCCGTTTTTATCCTGGCGAAGATAGTAGGAGCTATCGACGTCACGCAGCAGGGGCACCTTGTGGCCCGAGGCTTCGGTCCATGCCTTGAGTTCGGGAATTTCTTCGGTGAGGAAATACTGGTGCGACATGGTGGCCATCGGGACCGTGCGCCCGCCGTAAGGCTTGAACCATTCGCCAACGCGCTGCGCGTAATAGCCCGCCGCGTTCACCACCTTTTCGCAGCGGATGTCTCCCTTATCGGTGTGCACGATCCATTCGCCGTTTTCGCGGGACACGCCTGTGGCGGGGCAGAAACGCTCGATGCGGGCACCCATTTGGCGGGCCCCTTTGGCAAGCGCTTGGGTCAATTGCGCGGGGTCGATATCGCCATCGTCCGGATCCCACATGCCGCCGACAAGGTCGTGGGTTTCCAAGAACGGGTAACGGTCTTTCATGTCCGCATTCGACATCATCTCGATCGAGAGGCCCTGATAGTTGGCCATACCGCGCGCGCGCTCGAATTCCTGCATCCGCTCGCGAGAATGCGCGAGGCGGATGGAACCCGTGACATGGTAGTTCATCGGGTAGTCGACCTCTTCGGCCAAGCCAGCATAGAGGCCGAGCGAATAGCGCTGCATGTTCATGATCGACCAAGAGGTGCTAAACGACGGACAGTTGCCAGCGGCGTGCCAAGTGGAGCCTGCGGTTAGCTCGTTCTTCTCTAACAGAACGCAATCGGTCCAGCCCATTTTCGCGAGGTGATACAGGGTCGAGACACCGACGACCCCGCCGCCAATAATCACGACCCGTGCTGTTGTTGGAAATTCACTCATCTTCTTGCTCCTCTTGCCGAACTTGGTCGGTGATGTCGTAATAGTCGCCTTTGTCGGCGGTGAATATGTGGCGCTCCAGATGCAGCCCCGTTGGCCCGTCGAGCCCGCCAAGAGCCACGCCAGTGTCGTCGTTGGCAAAGCCCTTCCAGAACAGGAACGAGCCGCATGTCGGGCAAAATCCGCGCTTGGCGATGGAGCTTGCCTGATACCAGCGCACCTCGCCGTTGACCGTCAGCGCGTCGTCAGGCACCTGCACCGCCGCCCAATAATGCCCGGACTGCTTGCGGCACTGGGTGCAGTGGCAGGCAGCGGGGTCTTTCGCTTGCGCGGTTGCGGTAAAGGTGACCGCGCCGCAAAGGCAGCTTCCGTGATGCATCAGGTGATCCTCGGTGCCGATGTGCTACCCAAAAGCAGCCCGTAGATGATAAAACAGGCGGCCATGACGCGCCGCACGGTGACGTTGAAAACCACGCCAAGGGCCGCGCGGCCAATGCCTGCGCCCAGTGCGGTGTAGCCAAGGTAGGACAGGGCAGTGAGGCTCAGGGCCGTCGGCACGATCACCCACATTTGCGCGCCGATCGCCACGTCGGGCTGCACAAATTGGGTGAACGCCGCGAGGTAGCCTGCGACGGATTTGGGGTTGATCACCGCAATCGCCAGCGCGCGGAAATAGACGGATGTCACACCCGCACCCTCAAGCATGACGGGCTTTGCCGCATTCATCCAACCGCGAAGACCGAGATAGATCAGCACCGCGGCACCAATCAGTTTGGCCGCATCAAAGACAGCCGGATTCCCTGCAATGAGGGCCGTGACGCCCAGCGCCGAGAGCGTCAGAAACAAGCTCGCCTGCGTCAGGATCGCGGCGACGCCAGGCAGGCTTTTCCAAAAGCCGCGCGTCATGCCGTTGTTGATACAATTGACGGCATTCGGGCCGGGCGTGGTCACGAAGACCACCCAGAACAGCGCGAAAACGGTCCATGCCTCAAAGCTCATCAATACACCGGCGGCGCGATAACCCAGATTGCCACGCAAGGGACATCATGGGGGTTGGACCAGCGGTAGGATTGGCCACGAATGCGGAAACTATCGCCGACATTGAGGTGAAAACAGGTGTCGTCGATCCACAGATCAAGCTGGCCCGCAGTGATATAGCCGACCTCTTGGGTCGGGCGGCTGATGGCTTGTTCCATGCAGGCACCCGCCTCGAAGGTGGAATGCACCACCTCGAAATCATCGGTCAGATCGGGCGAGAGTAATTCTTCGACCAGCCCTGCCTCGCGCGAGCCTATCGGGCGACGGGCGGTTTTGCGGACGATAAAGCCCTCTTCACCAGCTGCGGCCGCAACACGGACCAAGCTGGACACAGAAACGTCGAGCAGCTTGGCAAGGGCGCGCAGATCGCTGATCGAGGGCTCGGAAATGTCGCGCTCGATCTGGCTCATCCAGCCCACGGATTTGCCCAAGGCCTCCGCCATCCCCGCAAGCGTCAACCCGCGCGCCTTGCGCAGGGCGCGCAGATCGGCACCAAGTGTGCGTGTCTCTGGGGGCGGGTTGTGCAGCACGACTTCCTCGTGAAATTTCAGGTCATAATTTCACCTTTACAGATTCGCGTGAAATCTCAAAGAGAAATTTCACGAAAAATGCGCGGGCGTCAAAATCTGCACATCGGCCAATTCAGGCTCGCTCGGGATCGGGTTCAGCCGATGCTGCGCCGTGATCGTGTCAAAAGCCCGCGCCATATCGCGTTTGAGATCGTGCTCAAGAAGGAAATGGATGTGTCCGCGCCGGAGCAGCGTTCGGTTCTCGGTATCCAGATCGTGGCCGATATAGATTTGCGGACCACATTTGACTGCCTCAAGCGCAGCGAGAATCGCGCGATTTCCGCCGCCCATCGAATAGACACCGCACAGGTCGCGAAGCTGCGGTGCGAGGGTCGAAATCTGGCTGGAAGTCAGTGTGGCCAACCCTGCCCCGCCGCTTATTTCGATCAAGGTCATCTGCGGCAAATGCTTTGGCAAGGCCGTGCGAAACGCCTGCTCTCTGGCTTCTTCACCCTCAAATGCATCGTGGCTTTGGGTGAGCAGGATTGTCCCCCTTTGCCCCCGCAGCCCGACCCCCATCAGATAAGCCGCCGTGCGCCCTGCCTGCGCGTTATCAAGGCCGACATAGGCCAAACGGGTTGCATTAATGTCGGTAAACATCGTGACAACGGGGATACCTTTGGCCGTCAGCATGGCAACAGCGTCGCGGATCGACGGCAGGTCGCGGGCCTTCAGGCAAACGCCCTGGCTGCCGCGCTGGGCGATACGGGTAAGATGGGCCAGCGTTTCGTCCTCTGTCATGACCTCTTGGAAGGTAAAGCGCGGCCTGATGACAGCAGGGGTGATATTGGGCAGGATAGTCTCTGTCGCGTCGCGGATTTTCTGCGAAAACCTGCGCGGAGCCTCGGCGACGATATCAATGAATAGCCGCCGTCCACGTGCCGCAAGCTGCCCTTCCTGTCGCTCCAGTTCGTTGAGCGCCGCCTTGACCCGCGCCTTGGTCTGCGCGCTCACATTGGGCCGCGCATTGATCACGCGGTCGACCGTTGCGGTCGATAGCCCAGCTTGCGCTGCAATTTCCTTGATGGGGAAGCGATGTGTCATTGATGGATTATTGATGGATTTTCCAGCAGCAGACAAGCCTGCGCCAAGCTAGGCTCTTGAAAAAGGGAGACACCAATGACCGCCTATTTTGATCCAGACAGATGTGACTTTGCCGCGTTTAAGGCGCTGACTTCGCAGACATTGAGCCCGCAAGACGTGCCTTTGGCTGCCGATATCCAAAAGAACGCGCCAATTTATAATGTGGCGGCCTTGGGCGATCATTTGACCGACCCTGCCTTGCGCCGCGATCTGATGGCCGAGTGGGCGCACGAGTTGCGAGAGGGCTCCGGAATAATTGTCCTCAAAGGGGCCTATGCAGACACATCACCGGTTGATGCGGCGACCGCGATTTATAACGATGTGATCGCATCTGAAAAGCTGGCCACTGGCGGCGGGGCCGACCATTTTGCCGCCGCAGGCAATAACGATCGCATCTGGAACTCCCTGCAAAAGCTATGCTTGAATGACCCCGCCGTCTTTGCCCGATACTTTGGCAATGTGGCGATTGATGCGGTCTGCGAGGCGTGGCTTGGCCCGAATTACCAAATGACGGCGCAAGTGAACCTCGTCCGTCCGGGTGGGGGTGCGCAGTTGGCGCACCGCGATTACCACCTCGGGTTTCAGACGGCCGAGACCTCGGCGCAATATCCGGCTCATGTGCACGACCTGTCGCCCGTTTTGACACTGCAAGGAGCGGTCGCGCATTCGGATATGCCCGTGGAAAGCGGCCCTACAAAGCTACTGCCATTCAGCCAAGCCTATCGCGCTGGCTATGCCGCGTGGCGCCGCGACGATTTCCGCGCCTATTTCGAGGAAAACTATATCCAGCTCCCGCTGGCGAAAGGTGACGCGCTGTTTTTCAGCCCTGCCCTGTTCCATGGCGCGGGGGCCAACACCAGCAAAGACGTGCAGCGCATGGCGAACCTGCTGCAGGTCTCCTCTGCCTTTGGGCGCGCGATGGAAAGCATTGACCGCGTGGCTATGTGCAAGGCGCTCTATCCCGTGATCGCGGGGGCTGGCCTCACCCCAGCGCAAAAGCATGCTGCAATTGCGGCTTGTGCAGAGGGCTATTCGTTCCCGACCAATCTGGACCTTGATCCGCCCGTCGGGGGCCTTGCCCCGCAAACTCAAGCCGCATTGTTTCATGCGGCCTTGGAGGCGGATTGGTCGACGCAAGCTTTTGGCGAGGCATTAGATGCGCAAGCCGCCCGTCAGCGGGCCTGAGCGAAGGTCGCCTTGAGGATCGCGGCAAGTGCGTCCGCGTCCTCTTGGGTGAAAGCCGCAGGTTGGTTGCTGTCGATATCAAAGACGCCAAGCAGCGTGCCTGCTGCGTTCCAGACGGGCAACACGACCTCGGACTGGGTGGAACTGGCGCAGGCGATGTGGCCTTCAAAGGCATTCACATCTGCCACCAATTGCACCTCTCCAGTACGGGCGGCGGCACCGCAAACACCGCGCGAGAACGGAATGACAAGGCAGCCATGCCCACCTTGGTAAGGGCCTATTTTGAGCAGCTCTGGCACAGTCACGCGGTAAAACCCCGTCCAATCAAAGCGGTCGTCGCTATGGTGCACTTCGCAAGCAACCGTTGCCATAAGGGCCACGGCGTCGGTTTCACCATGTGTCAAAGCGGCGATGGTTCGGGTCAGGTCATGGTAGTTCACGCGCATGGCGGTTGCCTTCAATAGACTATGTTAGGGCCGTTCTATTGCGATGGCCGTGCCTTCGCCACCCCCGATGCAAATCGCAGCAATCCCGCGTTTAAGCCCGCGCGCCTCAAGCGCGTGCAGCAGCGTCACGATGATCCGCGCCCCTGAAGCCCCGATCGGGTGGCCCAGCGCACAAGCGCCGCCATTCACGTTGACCTTGTTGTGCGGAATTTTCATCTCGTGCATTAAGGCCATGGGAACGACCGCAAAGGCCTCGTTAACCTCCCACAGATCGACGTCACCCACCGACCAGCCCAGCTTCGCGAGCAGCTTTTGCGCGGCGGGCACAGGGGCGGTCGTGAACAGGTTCGGCGCTTGGGCGTGGCTCGCGTGGCCGAGAATACGGGCGCGGATCGGGCCTTGCGCAGTCTTTTCGTTACAGATTACGAGGGCAGCCGCGCCGTCCGAGATGCTCGACGCATTCGCCGCCGTGACCGTGCCGCCATCGCGAAAGGCAGGTTTGAGCATCGGGATTTTCTCAGGGCGTGCTTTGCCCGGCTGCTCGTCATGGCCAATGGTCACGTCGCCGTTGCGGCTGTGCAGGGTCACGGGCGCGATTTCGGCGGCAAAGGCGCCGCTGGCTTGGGCCGCAAGCGCCCGAGAGAGCGAGGCCAAAGCGTAATCGTCCTGCGCCTCGCGCGTGAATTGGAAGGCTTCGGCGCAATCTTCTGCGAATGTTCCCATCAGACGCCCCTTGTCGTAGGCGTCCTCCAAGCCGTCAAGAAACATGCTGTCTTGCACAACCTGATGCCCGATCCGTGCCCCTGCCCGCATTTTGGGCATCAGATATGGCGCGTTCGTCATACTCTCCATGCCACCTGCGACGATGGATTGCGCAGTGCCAAGAGCGATTTGATCGTAGGCTATCATAGCGGTTTTCATGCCGGAGCCGCACATTTTGTTGAGCGTTGTGGCAGGCACCGCGTCGCCCAGTCCCGCGAGAAATCCCGCCTGACGCGCGGGGGCTTGCCCCTGTCCTGCGGGCAAAACGCAGCCCATAAGGAGTTCGTCAACGGTCGTGGTTGTCGCTTGGCGCAGTGCCGCCCTTATCGCGACCCCACCTAGCGTCGCGGCACCTGTTAGCGCAAAGACGCCTTGGAACCCGCCCATTGGCGTTCGGGCGGCCCCTGTGATGACAACTGATTGCATACGCGACCTCCCTACTTGACCTGACCCTAGGGGGCTTTGCTCACCTTGAGAAGGTTTTTCACCCAAAGCGCCAAAAGCCCCGAAACCGCCTTAATTGGAGCATGAACCCGCCCAGATCATCTGTCAAAGATATCTCAGAGCTGCATAGCTTAGCCTCGGTGCCACGCATTAATAGCCCCCACCCAGTTGCGTGGCGCCGAGGTCACTCCCCACATTTCGATTGCACAGCAGGCCATAAGCCCTAGATTTCACGCTGCGCATACGGGGAGAAGATTATGCGCGATTTCATGGAAGCAGGGCGATCAGCAACGTTTGCAAGCAACGGGATGTGTGCGACGTCTCACTTTTGGCGGCCAAGGTCGCGGTTCAGATGCTTGAGGCTGGCGGCAATGCAGTCGATGCCGCCATTGCGGGTGCGGTTCTGATAGGGATTTGCGAGCCGCAAATGACGGGCATCGGCGGCGACTGTTTTGTTTTGCTGACACCCGCAGGTGAAGACCGCGTTGTCGCTCTCAACGGATCGGGCCGCGCAGCTTTGCAGAAGGCAGCGGGATCAAGGTTGAAAGCGGGTATTCCGAGCAGGTGCGCGCGGAACTCTCGGACCTCGGTCATAAGGTGAGCATCCCCGACAGACCCATAGGCGGCGGACAAGCGATCATTATTGACGATACATGGGTCCTGATCGGGGGAACGGATCCGCGCAAGGACGGATGTGCGCTCGGATACTAATGGCACATATGTCGGGGAAACGATCCGCGTAGGATGGGTTTTAACCCATCTTACCCGATCAATTCAGGTTGACCTGCAAAGGGTAATGACCATCCTCAAATGGCCCGAACAGATCATCTAAATCAGGATGCTCAACCGGCTGGCCTGAATAATCTGCAACGAGGTTCTGCTCTGAGACATAAGCCACATAATAGCTTTGGTCGTTTTCAGCCAGCAAATGATAGAACGGCTGGTCTTTTTTCGGGCGGCTATCTTCGGGAATCGCCTCATACCACGCGTCCGTATTCGAGAACATGGCATCGACATCAAATACGACACCCCGAAAAGGATGCTTGCGATGTCGGACAACTTGTCCCAGATGATATTTCGCGCGTGTTTTGAACATTTATATTGTCCCCCACATGCTTAATAAACCCCTCACGTGAGGGCTGTCTATGGGCTCTGCTTAAAATTGAAGGAAACAGTCTGTGAACCTTGCACTAACAGTCCTTAACATCACTGCTCCTGTCTTTATCCTCGGGGCCGTAGGTTACATTTGGGTCCGGCTGGGCTTTGAATACCGCGTTGAATTTGTGACCCGCCTGACAATGACGCTCTCTGTGCCATGCCTCATCTTTGTAGCGCTCATGAAGGCCAAGATCGAACCCTCGGCCCTTGCGGCGCTCTCATTGGCGAGTTTTCTGGCCTATGCGATTGTTTCCATTATCTTTCTCACCACGATCAAACTGCTCAAGCTTGACGTCTCAACCTATCTGGCCCCTCTCATCTTTGGCAACACAGGGAATCTGGGCCTGCCCTTGGCACTATTTGCCTTTGGGGAAGAAGGTCTGAGTTACGCCGTCGTCGTCTTTGCGGTCATGGCGATCTTGTCCTTTACGATCGGGGTTTGGATCGTCTCGGGGGGGGGATCACTCTTGCGCGTGCTCAAGGAACCTGTCGTCGCGGCAACGTTACTCGGGGCCGTCTTTTTGTGGCAAGGCTGGCAGACGCCCACATTCTTGACCAATGCACTCGAACTGATCGGCCAAATGGCGATTCCTGTTATGTTGATCACGCTGGGAGTGGCGGTGGCACGGCTGGAAACCCGCGACATGGGCAGGGCGGTCTGGCTGTCAGCCCTCAAAGTCGTCGTTTGCAGTCTAGCCGCTTGGGGTGCCGCGCGCTGGTTCGGCCTCTCGCCAGTCCCCGCAGCCGTGCTGATCGTCCAAGTTTCAACCCCCGTTGCCGTCACCTCTTATTTGCTCGCCGAGAAATACGGACGCGAAGCGCAGCCAGTGGCGGGATTGGTCGTGGCCTCGACCTTATTATCGGTGGTCAGTTTGCCGCTCATCCTTGCATTTGTGGTCTGATCTCCCTGCAAAACGGTTCACAGCACGAACGAACTGCGATAGCATGAAAACAAATAAACGAAGAAAAGCGAGAGGCAAATGAGCAGTTTCTTTCGCGCAATGATACTTCTGGTGCTTTTGGGCAGCTGTGGGTCGCGAGAGTTTTCCGCACCACGCAACCTTGATAACGCCTGTTCGATTGTATCCGAGCGCCCAGAGTATTTACGCGCCTTTAAGGCAGCTGAGCGGAAATGGGGCGTGCCCGTTCCGGTTCTCATGGCGATTATCTATCAAGAGAGCAAATTTATCGGCAATAACCGCACGCCGCATCAATATGCTCTCGGCGTCATTCCGGTCGGCCGTCAGTCCTCTGCGTTTGGCTACTCCCAAGCCCTCGATGCGACTTGGGCAGAGTACCAGCGCGCCGAAGGTGGCCGTGGTGCCCGTCGCGATAACATCAAAGACGCCACCGATTTTATGGGCTGGTATATGAAGCAGACCCGCGATGAGGTCGGAATTCCGCTCAACAACACGCGCGATCAGTATCTGGCCTACCACGATGGCCGCTCCGGCTTCAAGCGCGGGACATGGCGGTCCAAAGGCTGGCTCGTCCGGATCGCAAACGAGGTCGGTGACCGCGCGATTATGTATCACGCGCAGCTTCGGTCCTGCCGCAAGATCTAACGCAAAAGGGCGCCAAAGCGGCGCCCTTTTTTATGGCTTCAGAGGGCCAACCAGCCTGCTCTATTTATTCCAGTTTGCCATCTCGGCGATGATGTTGAACTTAATCTCTCCGATGGATCCACCTGCGACCATATCGTTCAGGATCACCGTAGTTTGGCTGCCGACATCGTCGGTGACAATCCATTGGCGCAACTCGACCGGATTGGCCGTGAACACCATTTGAATGTTGCCGTATTCCGGATGATCGGGGTCTTGTGCCGTGACCGTTGTGGTCGTGCCGTCAGAGGTATGCCCCGTCACCATACGCGCCGCACCAAAATCGACGTTCCGCTCAAGAATGATCTTGAGCGGGGTCTGGTTCAGCGGATAACGGTCCGGGCCGTTGTTCGACCTTGGGTCAAAGATCGCCACTTGCCCGCCGCCAGCCATCACAAGCGAATTGTCCGGCGCGTTATACTCGAACCGGATGCGCCCCGGCCGCTTGATATAGATTTGCCCGGTCGAGAGCGTCCCGTCCGCATTGATCTGCGTGAACCCGCCCTGCGCCGTTTGCAGCCCGTTGAGGTATTGCGAAATCTGCGCCAACGACAGTTGTTGCGCCATTGCAGGCAGCGCCCCGAATGTCAGCGCTGCAGCGAGCGCCAATGAAGAAAGTCGTTTGATCATTACTCTTACCTTTGTTGCGACGGGTCTTTGCACCCTGACAGATAAGGATCATCTAGCCCGCTGACCAGATGATAAGCGATAACAAACCCGTGGAGAGCGGATTGAAGTGGTCCGGAAAATTCGGACAGCGTGCTAAGATGTATCCAACCCGAACGAATGGATACGGAAATGACGAAGCGACGGAACTTTTCTGACCAGCTTAAAGCTGCTGTGGCGCTTGAGGCGCTGCGTGGTGACAAGACGGTGCAAGAGATCGCAGCCAAGCGCCTTGGACCTGTCACGGTTTGATGCCGCTCCTTTGATCGCATTTACTGCAACAAAGGAGATGAACTATGGGACGAACACGGCCGGACGAATTTCGTAAGGATGCGGTGCGCATCGCGCTGACTAGTGGGCTGACACGCAAACAGGTGGCCGATGATCTTGGCGTCGGGATGTCGACGCTGAACAAGTGGATCACGGCGCACCGAGACACAGATGTGGTCTCGAAAGAGGATTTGGGCCTTGCTCAAGAGAATGACCGGCTTTGTCGCGAGGTCCGCATCCTCAAGGAGGAGCGGGACATCTTAAAAAATGCCACGGTGTTCTTCACGAGCCAAAAGCCGTGAGGTTTAAGTTCATCGAAGAACACATAGATTGCTTTCCAGCGAACCGTTTGTGCAAAGTCGTAGGTGTCAGCACTCGGGGTTTGCTTGCGTTCCGCAGCCGCCCTGCCAGTCGCAGGCAGTGATCTGATATGGTCACGCTGGCGCAGACCAAAGAGCAGTCGCGTCTCAGCCTGGGCAGTTACGCTCGCCCACGAATGACCGAAGAGCTGAAGGAGATCGGCCTGAATATCGGCCATCGCCGTGTGGGCGTTTGATGCGCCAGAACGGCATATCAGTGATCAGAACCCGCAAACACAAGGTCACGACCATTGCCCGGCAGGCGATTGCAAAGCAATCCGCCGAGAGGGGGACAGCAACCATAAGTTCAACATTGCGCCAAACCTGCTGGACCGGAACTTCGCAGCTGATCAGCCGAACCAGAAATGGGCAGGTGACATCAGCTATATCTGGACGCGCGAGGGTTGGCTTTATCTTGCGCTCGACCGTCGCCAGCGTGCTTGAACCGATGGCGCATCACTGGCAACTCCTCGGACCAATGGCGGACAAGGTCTCGCTCCTCGACCTGCATTCCCGCCGCGTGATTGGCTGGGCGGGCAGTAACGCGGGCCGATGCCGTCAATATGCCCCCCATACATCGCCGAGCGAGCCAAAGGGCTGCATCCATCACACGGATCGTGGCAGCCAATATTGTTCGCATGATTATCAAAAGATCTTGCGCCATCACGGGTTCAAGGCGTCAATGAGCGGCAAAGGAAATTGCTATGATAATGCGGCGGTTGAGAC